>CAWJAX010000004.1:0-166266 GCA_963841015.1 uncultured Methanoregulaceae archaeon
TAAGAACTCTCATTTTCGCCCTTCAACGAATGTCCTTTAGAGAGAGATCCGGAATGGCGGCTAGATTCACTCCCCCATAACCGGATTGGGACCTGCCAGGACTTTGGTGAGATAATATGCCCCGAACAGGATCAGAAATATCCCGCACATCCCGAGGATCATGCGGTAGGTCCTCTCACCCATGATAAAACGACCCCGATGAACGCTCGCGGATACCAGGGTGAACCACCCGAGATCTGCAGCCCAGTGACCGAGAATGAATGCGAGCGCAAGTACGATTCCTCCCGAGTATGCCCCTATCAGCAGCGCACTCCCTACCGTGAACCACCAGATCCAGAAATACGGGTTCGATATGCTGGTGATAATCCCGGCAAGAAAAGGCCGTGAAATCGCTGCCTGATCCCCTGCAAGATCGATCCGGGCATTCCGAGCTTCATTCAGGGTCATAACCCCAAACACGACAAGGGCTATGCCACCGATGCCGGCAATCAAACGAGAATACTCCCCATTAACAACGCTTATACCTGCCACAATGAGGAGCATCAAGAAGGTCTCGACTGCAATATGTCCGAGGGTTACCCTTGGACCCGCGCTCCAACCGTCTCTTAGTGATGCATTGATGGTTGCAACAAGCGTCGGCCCGGGCACAAGAGCACCGGTAAGTCCGATAACAAAGCCGAGCAGTACCATTTCGACCAGGGGAAGCAGAAGTACCAAACCTTATAGGACTATTATCGTTGATCTCCCAATTATGTTCGCTTCAGGGGTCGTCGGATAGTACTATCGACTGTGACCCGAAAAAGAGAATAAGCTCCAGTATCAATACTAATCCCCTTCAAAAAGGTGAAAATATGGGTATATTCGACAAGTTACGAGGAACGAAAAGTATTCAGCTGACACCGAAATCAGCACTTATCACCGCTGCAATCACGGTAATCGCATCTGATGGCGTATTTGATGAGGCAGAGCTTGGCGATCTCTCCAAGATTGCCAGGGGAGATAAGAATGCAGTGAACGATGCGGTGCAGGTGCTGCAGGGCACATCGATCCCGGAAACCATGGATCTGGTCGCACACTGTCTCAATGAGAAACAGAGGATGGCCGCTATGGCAATCCTGCTCGACCTTGCCATGGCAGACGGCATCCTGGCCGGGAACGAACAGAAGATTCTCCAGCAGTACATGGAAAAATTCGGCATCTCTGAAACGGCACTAAAGCCTGTCATTGATGCGATCGCCCTGAAGAACGATTTTTCAATTTTCTCTTAAACCTCATTTTTTCGCTTTTGCTCAACGTCAGGTTGTCTTCTGTTCTGCGGTACCTGCTTTTATGATCCAAGGCTCAAAGGTTCCCTGGAAATACACCATCACTTCGATCGCATCTCCCTCACTGGCCCGCCGTAAACCGTCATCGTACTTTTTCCTGACATGCCGGAGGCCATTGCAAAGAAAATATTTTCCGGTATATTCAAGGTATGCAATTTCACTGGCAAGGGCTGCCTCTTCAAAAATCTTGGTCTCTCTGGCGATGCGCAATGCATCTTCTCCGGTAATAGATGTATGGTACTCTCCGTGTTGGTCAAGTCCGCTGATCTGGCGCCAGTCAACATTCCCCTCTTCATCAGGCTCCTGGTGGAGCATGTAAGGATACACCCTGCATACTGCCGGTCTCTTTTCATAGATCCCGCACTTGCGATCCTTGAGAAAATGACAGGATCCTTCAGGATCTCCCCGCGTTTGGATCGTATACCCGGAAGCATAGAATGTACCATGCTGGTCACAGAAATCAAAGGCAGGAACCGGTTCCAGCGCTTCAGGCTCAAATGCTCGGATCCGCATGGCATCTTCTTCGAGGAGAAGGACATGTCCGTTGAATTTTCTTGTACAACAACGGGCACAACAGTCACAATGAAACCCGACATCGGAGATGATTTCAGCAAGTTTACTGGAAGGATATGCATCCAATGCCGTCTTCTCCCCACGCCGTGAAGCGAGAAGTGCAGGGAAGGGAGGAGGGAGATTTGTTACAGGGTCCATGCCTGCCTTGTACGTTACCGCGAAAGGCCAAAAAGACAAGGTTCTCGTCCCAACCTGCATAGAACAATCCCGAAAAACTATGCTCTTTGAAAATAACCATATACGAATGGGAATCCGGGAGTACCCTGTCGTACTGGTTCACGGCTGGAAGAGCCATCCCGGGATCTGGAAACGATTTATTCCGCTGCTGAACGATGCTTCGCTGCCGGTATGGAGTTTCGGATACGACAGGTTGAATGAGCCTTCCCTTGCAGATCTGGCTGCCGCCCTGGAACAGTTCATCCGCGAAAGGAAGGATGAGACGGGATATGACGGAGCAATCGATATTGTAGGGCACTGCATGGGGACCTGTGTTTCGAGATACATGCTGGAGGTCCTTGACAGGGAGGCACACAACCTCGAAGTGAGGCAGCTGGTCGGGCTTGGGCCGCCCAATAATGGATCCTCTATCGCTGCACTGCTCTGTGATCCAGTCCATGGGCCCGGTAAGATCAGGGAACTTTCCGGATCATTTTTCCCGCAGGGATACAATCCTGTCGCCGACAGGATTGTCCAGGAATTCCGGCCCGGGAGCACGACGATGAGACAACTGGCATCGGCCGGTCTTCGTCCCGATATCGCGTACCGTATCATCCTGACAGAAAATCACCCAAAAGATCCCGGATTCTTCCCGGCGTTTGACGGAATGACCTGGCAGTATTCACGGGAAAACGGGTGGAAAAGAACATACCAGGGAGACGGGATCGTTCCCCACACCGATTCATTCATCGACGGGGTCGGGCTCGATATTCTTCCTGCCCCTGGTGACGGATTCGTGCATGATCCCTCTCTCTACTGCCATTTTAACCTGCCAAGGAACCCTCAAATTATGCAACGGGTGATGGAGTATCTTTCCGATCCCACTACAAGCCCACGTTCGGTCTGCCCGGAGCGCGATAGAGTCCGGATGGTATCCCCCTGAATGACCGGTTATAACCTTTTCCTGGATCTCCCTGTTGTCTTGATGTAGTAGATAGTTGGAATGGCAGGAGGTCTCTGATCGAGTTTTGAAAATCAGTAAAAAATGTTCTTCACGCTATCGATCGTGGCAATTGGAAAAAGGATTAATTTCATGCCTCAGCCCGGTGTCCAGAAGGAGCGTTTGAATCGCTCCGATTTGCATTCGCGCAAATGAGTGCTACAAAGTATAAAATTTGACTGCAGGAATTCTCACGGACTGCCCACCCATGATGAACCTCTGGCGCATTTGTAACCACACCGCGGAACCGCCGTCAAACAATCCATCATTTTTTTATCCAACAGAGGGGAATATGCGGAGTATCATCTGATTGAGCTGATTGAGATACGCCGGTTTTACCGACCATTCTCCTTATTTTCCTGCTATCGGAAAAACCGGCTTTTATACAGTCAGATCATCATGAGAGTTGCCCACGGAACAGAACGGATCCTCCCCTGCAAAATCCCCGCTCTGGGCATACGCCCGCACCCTGCACCCACCACCACAGAGCGGGAGATAGGCACACGACCGGCACTTTCCCCCAATCTCCGGAGGTTTTTTGCGGAACCGGGCGAGGACGTGACTGGTGTTATCGTTCCAGAGCGCAGAGAAGGGCCGGTCACGGATGTTACCGACAAGGAAGGCCGGCGAGCGGGCGAACTGGCAGGGATACACGTTTCCGCGGGGGTCGACATTGGCCACCCGTTCCCCGGCACTGCACCCCCCGTTGAGCAAAGCAAGGAGCTCGCGGGCATCCTGAAGGTCGGGCGATCCGTCGCGTTCCATGGACTGCAGCAGGTGGAGGCAGTCCTGCGGTGCATCGACGGTGAGAAATTCCATTTCCTCCGCAGGAATTTCCTTTGCCTTTCCGTACAGAAGCGTGAGCGCCCGGGTGACATCCGGGGCGTTCACCTGGAGCCGTTCGTAGGCATCGCTTCCCCGGCCGCACGGGACAAGCCAGTACAGGCAGAACCGGGAGGCCCCGAGGTCCCGGGCAAGGTCCACAAGGGCTCCGAGCTCGTCCTGGTTCTCCTTGGTCAGGGTCACCCGGACCCCGCACCGCACCCCTGCCTTCCGGCAGCAGGCGAAGGCCGCAACAGCCCGGTCAAACGCTCCGGGGGTGTTCCGGAACCGGTCGTGAGTTGCTGCCGTGGCCCCGTCCAGCGAGATACCAGCATACTCAATCCCACTGCGTTTGATCTTTTTCGCAACTTCATCAGTGATGAGGGTTCCGTTGGTGCTGAGGCGCAGTCTCGATCCCGTTCTCCCTGGATACTCCGCAAGCTCCCAGATATCGGGACGGACCAGCGGTTCGCCGCCGGTGAAAATGACCAGCGGGACGTTCGATGCCGCGAGGTCGTCAATGAAAGTACGGGCCTCGGCTGTTGTCAGGTCATCCCCGGACCCGCATTCCGGCCCGGATGAACTGTAACAATGGGTGCAGGAGAGGTTGCACCGGTCGGTCAGATTCCAGAAGATGACAGGCCTGCGCTGGCCGGCGAAGGCAAGATATTTACTTGGAACGGCCTCTTTCCCGTGCCGGTGTTTCATGACGGCACTTACTGTGCCTTTACCATGGAGGCACTGCGTGATCCGGTTCATCTCCCCCTCCCATTCTCCCGGATGCGAACATTCGGGACACGCTTGAATTCCTCTGTGCTGAAGAGGATGAGGTAGCGGGACAGGCCGGTCTGTTCTGCAAGCTGGCGGACCTCCTCTTCAACCTCCTTCCTCGAGAACCCGTGATGGACCGTATACAGGGAATAGTCCCAACGGCCCGCTACAGGTCTCCGTTCGTAACAGTGGGTGACACAGGGATACGATGCCAGCCGGGATCCCATTTCTCCGGGCGGCATTCCGTTGCAGTCCCATGCGACGAGGGCATTGGCGGTGATTCCCAGCTGCCGCTGGTTGATCCGTGCCCGAAACCGACGGATGATACCGGCCTCCATTAACCCCCGGACCCGTACCAGGACGTCCTCACCCTCAAGACCGGCTTTTTCCCGATCTCCGCGAACGGCTCGGGAACAAACGGGAGCCCGTCTTCAAGCACTGCAAGGATCTCCCGGTCACCCTGATCCATTCGCACCTCCCTTCCGGATCCCTGCGAGGGGGAACCGGACATCGATTTTTATCTTGTTCACGGTCGGCAGGTCCAGAATATCGTCCCGGGTAAAGCCTGTTCTTTCAAGGATCTCCTGAAGAACTTCATGCAGCGTATTCTCATCCTTTGCCGAGAGCGTGAACCAGAGTGAATACTGATGATCACGCTGGAAATTATGCGAGACATCCGTGTATTGGCTGATGATGTCAGCAACTTCGCGGATGTGTTCTTGCGGCACAGGAAGCGCAACAAGCGTTGCGGCAGTAATGCCCAGTGGCCGGGATTCGATGATGGGTGAGATTCCCCGGACAATCCCTTCCCGGAACAGACGTTCCAGCCGTTCAAGAAGCACATCTTCCGGGATATCGAGCAGGATTGCAACCGCCTCCCACGGGCGGGGTACGAGTGGAATGTCCTGCTGTAATGAATCGAGAATGCGAAGATCGAGTTCATCAGCCGGTGTTCCCGTGGTCATTGCGTTCCTCCCGGTTCGTACGGGCACCATGGGTCCTCAGAGCGGAGCTCCCCTGCAATTTCCCCAGGGAGCATAAGCCCGTCACACCAGCAGGGGGAAACCGCTTCCGAGCCCCGGTACGCCCGGGCACGACAGCCGCCGCAAATGATTTTGTATTCACACTCCCCGCATTTCCCGGTCAACAATTCCGGGTCGCGGAGTGCGGAGAAGATGGGTGAGTGATACCATATCTCGCGAAACGGCGTCTTTCGGACATTCCCGGCACTCACCGGAAGATAGGGACAAGGGGTGACATCCCCATCTGCGTAGATCCTGCAGTAGCCAATCCCGGCTATGCAGCCCCGTCCCCAGGCTGGGTTGCCGATCCCGAGTTCTGCGGCAATCCGCCGGAACTGCGGGGCACAGGTCGGGCGGAGGTTCACGCTTGTGTCTCGGGTACTTCAGGAGCACCTGTCGGATAACCTCTTCATATTCCCGGGGATCCAAAGGGCCAAAATCCTGTGCACGTCCCGTAGGAACGGGGAAAAAGACCTGGTAATCCATCACCCCCAGACCTTTTCCAAACTCCACAACGGATTGCACATCCCCTGCAGAGGGCCGCATCACGGTCATGTTGATCTGAACCCCGATACCCTCATCGCGGCAGTTCCGTATTGCCTGCACGGCCTTCTCCCAGGCACCGCTGACGCCACGGAACGAATCATGGACGGCAGGGTCCGCGGAGTCAATGCTGACCGCCACAGAACGGATTCCTGCATCCCGCAGCCGTTCTGCCATCGAATCGTCGAGGAAGTACCCGCTGGTGCCCATCACCATCCGAAGACCCTGCTCCGTACCGTTACCGTGCTATTTCGCAGAGATCGGTCCGCATGAGTGGCTCGCCCCCTGAGAGCACGACAACAGGCGTCCCGACATCCCTGATATGGTCGATGACCGCCAGTGCCTCTACCGTGGAGAGCACTCCTGCTGTTTCGTTCTCACCTGCTTTCACATAGCAGTGGGAGCACTTCAGGGGACAGCGGAGTGTGATATTCCACGAGACGAGACGCGGCGGCCCACTGGATATTCCCTTCACAACGTCAACCCTTTTACCATACACGGCCCGGGCTCCTTATCCTCATTCGTGAGGTTCTCCACCATTGAAGGTGTGTAAACTACGATCTGGCGAGATCGAAGCGGTCAAGGTTCATCACTTTGGCCCAGGCTGCCACGAAGTCCTGGATAAACTTGTCCTGTGCATCCGCGCCGGCGTAGACCTCGGCCAGAGCACGGAGCTGGGAGTTCGAACCGAAGATCAGATCGACACGAGTACCGGTCCACTTGACTTTCCCCGTCTTGCGATCGCGCCCTTCAAACACGTCAGCATCTTTCGAGACCGCCTTCCACTCGGTGCCCATGTCGAGCAGGTTCACGAAGAAGTCGTTGGTGAGCGCCTCCGGGCGCCTGGTGAAGACACCGTGCCGGGTCTGTCCGAAGTTGGTGTCCAGTACACGCATGCCGCCCAGGAGCACCGTCATCTCGGGCGCTGTCAGGGTCAGCAATTGCGCCTTGTCTACCAGTAACTCCTCGGCCGATACGGCATAGCGGGTCTTTTGGTAGTTGCGGAAACCGTCCGCCTTCGGCTCGAGCACTGCGAAGGAGTCCACATCGGTCTGCTCCTGCGAGGCGTCCATGCGTCCTGGCGTGAAGGGAACCGTTACCTTATGACCAGCATTCTTCGCAGCCTGCTCGACGCCTGCACAACCGGCCAGAACAATCAGGTCCGCCAGTGATACCTTCTTGCCTCCTGGAGGCCGCGCTGTTGAACCCTCCCTGGATACCTCCAGGGTGTTCAGCACTTTCGCCAGTTCAGGACCGGCTGGTTGACTTCCCAATCCTTCTGGGGTGCGAGGCGAATTCGTGCACCGTTCGCACCGCCGCGCTTGTCGGAGCCACGGAAGGTGGAAGCTGACGCCCAGGCGGTCGACACCAGTTGGGATACGGACAGCCCCGAAGCCAGGATCGTGCCCTTGAGGGAGGCGATGTCCTTTTCATCAATCAGTGTGTGATCGACCGCAGGAATGGGATCTTGCCAGGTGAGCTCTTCCGCAGGAACCTCCGGGCCGAGATATCGTGTCCGCGGGCCCATGTCGCGGTGCGTCAGCTTGAACCATGCCCGGGCGAATGTGTCCGCCAGCTGGTCAGGATTCTCGTAGAAGCGCCGTGAAATCTTTTCGTAGACAGGATCGAACCGCAGGGCAAGGTCGGTGGTCAGCATGCCTGGTGCACGACGCTTCGACGGATCATGGGGATCCGGCACAGTCCCGGCTCCTGCGCCACCCTTCGGCTTCCACTGGTACGCACCGGCAGGGCTCTTTTCCAGTTCCCATTCAAAGGTAAACAGGTTCCGGAGGAAGTTGTTGCTCCACTTTATCGGCGTCTGGGTCCAGATAACTTCCGGGCCACCAGTGATTGTGTCATTCCCTTTGCCGGTGCCAAAACTGCTCTTCCAGCCGAGGCCCTGCTCATCGATGGGTGCCGCTTCGGGCTCCGGCCCTACGTGTGACGCGGGGCCGGCACCGTGGGTCTTGCCAAACGCGTGCCCACCAGCGATGAGGGCAACCGTCTCTTCATCGTTCATCGCCATGCGGGCGAAGACCTCTCGGATATCCCTGGCTGCCGCGACCGGATCCGGCTTGCCGTTCGGGCCCTCCGGGTTGACGTAGATCAGCCCCATCTGCACGGCAGCGAGCGGATTTTCGAGGTTCCGGTCACCGGAGTAGCGTTTGTCACCCAGCCATTCCTTCTCGGAGCCCCAATAGACATCCTCTTCCGGTTCCCAGGCATCCTCACGACCGCCTGCGAAACCGAATGTCTTGAATCCCATCGATTCCAGGGCGACGTTGCCCGCAAGAACCAGGAGGTCGGCCCATGAGATTTTTCTGCCATACTTCTGCTTGATCGGCCAGAGCAACCGGCGCGCCTTGTCGAGGTTTGCGTTGTCAGGCCAACTGTTGAGGGGCGGAAAGCGCTGCTGGGCGGAGCCGGCGCCGCCGCGGCCGTCACCAATGCGGTATGTGCCGGCGCTGTGCCATGCCATGCGAATAAACAAGGGCCCGTAGTGGCCGAAGTCCGCCGGCCACCAGTCCTGTGATTCGGTCATCAGCACCCGCAGATCCTTCTTCACGGCCGCCAGGTCGAGTTTTTGGAATTCCCGGGCGTAGTTGAACTCCTTACCCATGGGGTTGGACAAGGGCGAGTGCTGGTGAAGAACCTTCAGGTTCAACTGCTTCGGCCACCAGTCCCGGACGGACATGCTTCGGCTGTCGTGCGTCATAACGTCATCTCCTATCGTTGTATGACTTTTATCCACTGTGGTGATTTGAATATTCCTGAACAGGAACCCGGATAACTACTTCCATTGTGGGGAGCAGGTCGCGTTCAATCCCTCTCCGCTGGTCCCGGACATCCCGATCAGCAAGGTAAAATGAGCGGAATACTGATTCTCGATCATCCACAGAAGGAATTGGCGGGATTCAGCTGCCTGATCATTGCTGGTTACGAAACGAATGACTGGAATGCATGAAAGCGGGCAGTTTCGTCAATTATACCTGCATACAAAGTTTGAAAGATATTGCATACCTAGACATTGTTGTTCTGGTGGATACATGACACAGGCACCGATGGTTAAGCCCGGCGATCCAGCGAAGAATTTCTCATTAAAAGACCAGAATGACAAGACATTTGGCCTGTATGAGCAGTCAGGAAAACATGTGCTCCTCTCTTTTCATCCCCTGGCATGGACAGATTTCTGTGCTGCCCAGATGACGTCATTGGAAGACAACCGGGAAGTACTGGCCTCTCTTGGATGTATTCCGGTTGGGATCAGTGTCGATTCGAGGCCGTGCAAAAGGGCATGGGCAGAAAGCCTTTCGATCAAGCATACGCCGTTGCTGTGTGATTTCTGGCCCCAGGGGGTTGTTGCACAGAAATACGGGCTCTTCCGCGAAGAAAATGGTTTTTCCGAACGGGCTAACGTGATCGTCGATAAAAATCAGAATGTCGTGTTTGTCAAGGTCTATCCAATCCATTCGATACCGGACATCCAGGAAGTAATCGCGTTTATCCAAAAATTATGGGCGTAAAATTCTGCTGGATGAGAGACAATAACCACTACTTCTTCCAAATTCAAAAAGGGAAATTAAGAATGAATTCAGGGGCATTTTTCCCTAAAATCACCCTTTCGTTAGTTTCATCTTCTGTCCACAGCAGACCAGTTCCCCGCCGCCTACCACTTTTACTTCAACAACATTACCACAGATCTCACATTCAAAAACCTGTCCTTCTTTTGAGACATTCACCATAGGAAAAACACCTCAAATAAATAATTTCCTGGAAATATAGGAAGGTATGCATCGGGGTATTTGTGAAAATGTTAGCTCGAATTCGTTATAATGAATATTTTAAATTACAGGTCGGAAGTGTTCCGGATCTGAACTTATATAATCGGTGAATTGAAAGGATGCATAATGTGTAATACCTGCGGGTGCCTCAACTATACGCTCGATGATCTGGTCTGGTATCACTACCGATGTTCGCATTGCGGCCATGTTTACAAAAGTACCGGTCAGAAATCAATCTGTCCAGTCTGCAAATCTGAGAATGTGAAAAGAACAAAATGAGGTATTCAATCAGGATTCAGACATCTTTGGTAAACTTATTAATCAGGATGAATGATGACATGACGACACCGGTAAAAATCCCTAAGATGCCCAAGGCGGGAAAAAGATATAAAAAAGTGATGTATGAAGAATGAAATTAAACCCAATGAGGGTATTTCCTGGCATGCACTCCCCCCTCAGAGGGTCCAGGATCTGCTTTCCACGTCACCGGAAGGCATCTCGGAATCTGAAGCACAGGCACGGCTGAGACTCTACGGGAAAAATATCCTGAGGGAAGAGAAGACCAGCCGTCTCGTTATCTTCCTGCGGCAGTTCAAAAGTATCCTCGTCTACATCCTTATCATCGCCGCCATTATTTCCCTCATCGTCGCTGATATCAAAGATTTTTTAATCATCATTCTCATCATCGCCATCAACAGCGTAATCGGTTTCTGGCAGGAGGTGAAGGCTGAGGCATCCCTTGCAGCGCTCAAGAAGCTGACCGAGAGCAAAGTTACGGTCATCCGGGACGGGACTGAGCGCATCATCCTTTCAGAAGATCTGGTGCCCGGTGACTGCGTTGTCCTTGCCGAGGGGGATCTTGTGACTGCGGATATCCGGCTCTTTGAAACTTCCGCACTCACCGTTGACGAATCCTCGCTCACCGGTGAGTCGCTGCCGGTCATAAAAGACCACGCAGCAAAGGTTGCGGAAGATGCCCCTCCCTATGACCTGAAGAACAGCCTGCTTTCCGGAACAACAATCGTGCGGGGATCCGGCAAGGGTTACGTTATAGCGACCGGGAAAAAGACCTATTTTGCCGGCATTGCAGCGCTTGCGCAGGAGCGTTCTCCCGACAGCCCGTTCACAAAAGCGATCGCCCATTTTTCAAAACGGTATATCCTCCTCCTCATCGGTATATTTGCATTGGTGGGAACCATCGCGTACCTGCAGGGCCGGCCGCCCGCGGAGATAGCCTATCTGCTCGTTGCCCAGATGGTCTCAGCGGTACCGGAAGGGCTTCCAATTGTCGTGACGATCATTATGGTTGTCGGAGCGATGGCACTCTCGAAGAAAAAGACCCTTGTCCGGTACCTCCCGGCAGTGGAGACCATGGGCAGCGCCACCGTCATCGCATCCGATAAGACCGGGACAATCACGGAGGGTATCCTCACCGTCCACGATGTCTTTGCACTTGACCGCGAGGCGCTCGAACTGGCAGCAGCCCTCTGCAACGAGGCCCGGGGCAACGCAGGCGATCCCATTGATGTTGCGCTCTCGCGGTGGGTGACCGGGTATGAAGATATCCGGACGCGCAATCCCCGCCGCTGGGTGTACCCTTTCGATACCGCAAAGCGGCTCATGGCCACGGCAAATGTTGTGGGCAGTGAAGAGCGGTTCTATGTCAAGGGTGCATACGAGGAACTGAAGAAACACGCGGACAATGCTCATGCACTTGGAGATCTTGAGCTCCAGATCGATGCGATGGCCGGCCGCGGGCTCAGGGTGCTCGCGTTCGGAGCAGGCCGTTGGCTCGGGGAGGACCCTGCCGCATGGAAATTCTCCATTGTCGGGATCGTAGGATTTATTGATCCTCCAAAAGAGAGTGCCGCCGAAGCGGTCCGGGTTGCCCAGAAAGCCGGGATCCGCGTCATGATGATCACTGGTGATCACCCACTGACCGCCCGGGAGATTGCCCGTTCGGTTCATATCTGGAAAGAGGGCGACGGGCTCCTTACCGGACCGGAGATCGTGGTCATGAGCGATGACGAGCTTGCCACAGCTCTGAAGAAGACCACGGTTCTTGCCCGCATCCTCCCGGAGCACAAATACCGGGTGGTGAAGGTGCTGCAGGAGCACGGGGAGATCGTGACGGTGACCGGCGACGGTGTGAACGATGTGCCGGCGCTCCGGGCCGCCGATCTCGGCATTGCCATGGGCTCCGGCTCGGAAGCGGCCAAGAGTGCGGCCAAGATGGTGATTGTGGACAACAATCTCTCGGTCATCGTTGATGCAATCCGGAACGCCCGGGTGATCGTAGACAACATCCGCAAGGTGATCTATTACCTGATATCGACCTCGATCACCGAGATCGTACTCATCAGCACAACCGTCTTTGCCGGTCTCCCGCTCCCGCTCCTTCCCATCCAGATTCTCTGGGTCAACCTTGTCACAGACGGCGTGCAGGACAAGACGTTCCCCTTCATTAAAGAAGAGGGGAACGTGATGGCCCGGCCCCCGAAAGACCCCGCAAAACAGTTCTTTGATGGCAGGCAGACGCGCCGTATCATGACCTTCGGTCTGGTCATGGGAGCCCTTGCAGCGGTCATGTTCTGGTACCTTCTCGGAAGATACCCGTACGAACTTACCGTATCGATCATATTCACGTCTGTTGTCTGCTTGCAGTGGTTCAACGGCCTCCAGGCCCAGCTGGAACACGAGCCGTTCCTGCTGGACATCAAAAAAAGCCTCACCATCAACCCGTATATCTTCTATGGTATCGGCGTGGGCATCGTGCTCCAGCTGATTGCCATCTATATTATTCCGGGAGTATTCGGTGTTGTTCCTCTCGCCCTCGAACACTGGGTATATGTAATCGCACTTTCACTGACTGCGTTCTTTGTCGTTGAAGCGATCAAATGGCTGGAGTACCGGGGCAGTCATCCGAAGGTCCCTATCTGAATGAGCATAGAAACCATGGAGCGCTGGTCATCTCATATTGGGTTTATTCTTGCCGCGGTTGGCGCAGCTGTCGGTATTGGTAACATCTGGCGAAATCCGGGGATCCCGGGGTTGCTTTCAGGTTTGCTTCCCATTCCTGATGATAAGAACTGGTTTCCTGGTCCTTCTCACTACGGTGAACGTAGTGCTTCCGAGGACCAGATTGCGCAGCCAGTCCGTGCCGTGGGCATTCATCGCGATCAGGGATACACCCTCCTCTTCCGCAACGGACAGGATCATCTCCGTTGGATCGCCGACGCGGACACGAGGATTTGCCGCAATACCGGCACCGGCAAGGTCCTTTTTTAGTGCTGCAAGTCGGGCCTGAGCATTTGTGATGCATTCATCAATCTCTTCTTTGGTCTCCGCCCGGCTGACAACATGCAGGAGTTCGACATTTTCCATTCCCTCAAGTGTTTTTAAAACTGATATTACATCATCGGCGGGTCTGGAGAAATCCGTGGGAACGAGAACATTTGAAAACAATGGGCGGGGAGCTGCCGGCCCGGCACCCGAAATCTGATCGGGGCGCATGACGAGAACATTCATCTTTGCATTCCGCAGCACGGTGGAGGATACACTCCCCAAAAGCAGTTCCTGGATAGGATTGATTCCACGGGCTCCGACGATGATGAGGGACACATCTTCAGTTTTCGCAACACCCAGGATTGCCTGCGCAATAGTGCCCTGGGTAATTGCGTTGACAATCACGTCAACATTGATGCGTACCTTCAGCCCGAGATTTTCAAGAACCTCTTTTTTCTCTGCCATGAGAAGCTTGGTGTTTTCGATATGCGGCCCGTGTGTCCATCCGAGTCTTGAAGGGCGCGTTGCATCCACAACATGGAGGAGCACCACTTCCTGAATACCAGGAATCTCGGAAACGCGGTCAAGGATTTTTTGCGAATACGGTGAAAAATCAAGAGCAACAAGCACTTTCTCAAACATAATGCCTCCGTAGGGGATTCCAGTATCCTAGAATACATACTGTGTTTTAATAAAATGATTGGAGGAAACGAAGAGGAATTCTGAATTAGATGCAGATCGCTTATCGGTTAATTGGTCCTGAAAAATTTGAAAAAAGTGTAAAGTTGCCTTCTCACGATTTCTGGATATACCAACCAGTCAGTGTTTCGTCAAGTAATTTCTCGCTGTGCGGGGGTGTTGCAAGACTGATCGCGATCATTGCAACGACCGAGATGATAAATGCATAGAAGGAAAAGTGCACTGGCATGGGGATAAGGTTGATCTTGAAATAACTCAGGCCGCCAAAGAAGAGCGACGTAGCAAGACCAAGCCCCATGGCTGCAAGTGCTCCCTGACGGGTCGCCCTCCTCCAGTAAAGTCCTGCCAGGAGGGGAACGGAAAAGGTGGCGAACATGATCCCGATCCCTGCCCAGATCAGCCAGACCAGCATGTCGGGCGGGTTCAGGGCGAGCAGCAGGGTGACAATAGCAGCAGTCAGTACCGAGATCTGGCTGATGAGAACTACCTTCTTTTCCGGAGCGTCGGGGTGGAGGATTTTCTTATAGATATCCCATGCGAAGTATGTCCCGATGGTCAGCATCAGACGGTCGGTCGTGGACATAACAGCGGCAAGGATGATCACCGCAAAGATCCCCCAGAGTGCAACGCTGGGAAGGGAGGCCTGGACTCCATAGACAAAGACGAAGTCGGAAGCATTCTTAACCGCAGGCAGCGTCATGAGCCCTTCCTGGACCATAACAAACCCGGCAAACCCGGAAAATTTTAACAGGAACATTACGAACCCGTAGATACCAAAGGCAACCAGCGGAGACCACTTGAAAACTTTCACATCCCTGACCGCAAGGATGTTATTGATCACGTGCGGGGCACAGGCAAGACCTATCGTCAGGAGCAGGAAGAACGATACGATATAGGGGGGTGTGAATACGGCACCCGCCCCGGAAGCCCACGGGTCGACACTAACCGGGTTCGCTGCAGCCATTACCTCGTTGATATGAGTCATTCCTCCCGCAGCCATGATCACGATCGGGGCCATGATAACAACACCAATGATCAATATCGCGCCCTGCACGAGCGTTGTCCAGGCAACCGCGTACAACCCTCCGATAACAGTATAGACTGTCACGATTGCAGCGCCAATTAAAAGGGCGATCCAGTGGGGAAGACCAAAAAGCCACATCAGCACGATGCTGATGGCCGTGTACTGCCCGGCAAGGTATATCATAGAGACAACGATGCCAGCAATTGCCGACAAACCCCTGAGCTGTACCTGGCTTTCATACCGGTGCGCAAGGTAGTCCTGTACGGTCAGGTATCCTGACTTCTTTGCCACTTTCCACATCTTGACGCCAAAGAAGATGATACAGAACGCGATCGAGAGCGGTACAGCGATCTGCTCCCAGATCGTGGGCCAGGCGAATTTGTAACCAAGGCCGGACACACCGAGAAGTGACATCCCCGAGCAGACCGATCCGATCATCAGCATGGTGAAGACCCAGAAGTCCAGCGATCGGCCGGCGACAACGTAATCGGTCATGTTATGGATCTTTTTGCTTGCCCAGATGCCAATAGCGAGCAAGCCAATACAGTAGATAATGATAAGACCCGCCGCAACAGGATCGATCATGCTGATGTCTCCTTAAACGTAAGAGCCCAGTAGGTAAGCGCAATCACGATGACGAGGATTACTACCCCGACGCAAGCAGTAGTGAGGAACGGTAGTCCGAACATTCTATCCCAGAGGTGTGCGATCTGTTAACATTTAACAAGTTCGAAATTATTCCGATATTTTTTTAAAAAATAGTATTACTATGATTATTTATGGTTAGGACATGAAATCCCGTTTCATTATTAGTTTTTTAGATATCTTCAAGCCTGTAAAATTAAAATCGATTTATTGATATTTTCAAAAAAGTGAATGGGTGAAATATGCCAAAGCATTTTTGTCCGGTTTGTCTGGAGGATATCACCTGTAAGCGCTGCAAAGGCTCTGGCAAATATTACCCCCCTTATTCAACTCATAAAATTGTTCATGATGAATGCCATGGCACGGGGAAGATGCCCCACAATCATGAAGAAAATTATTGAATATTCACAAACTAAAAAAAAAATCTTTGCACACGAAGTTGTCAATCGAAAGAATGACATAAGCGTATTTTTAACATCTTATAATTGCCGAAACATGGTATGAGGAATGAAATCCAATAAGAAGCCGGTAGTACTCGCCATATATTGAACCATTTTATGAGAATTTACTAAAGAACATACAGTCCGCGGTGCAAGTAACCTGAACAAGAATAAGATGAGGAACTAAAATATTAATTGCGAGAGGTTAGGGGTCTTGCTATTGACCGGCTGCATATCAGTGACTTAAGGACGATTCTTTAAATTAAAACTCCACAATACACCATATGACCCTTGAGAGAACGATTGCGCAGCTGTTCAGGATGGACGATGCAACCTGGCTGCGGCATGCCAATCCATGGAGCGGGATCCTGCGCAATACGGCGCTCCCTCTCCTCATTATCGCATTCTGGAGCCGGCTCTGGCTTGGGTGGTGGGCAGTCATCCCGGTTGTTATTGCACTCCTCTGGACCTGGTACAACCCCAGAATCTTCCCGGCACCGCAATCGCTCGATCACTGGATGTCAAAGGCTGTACTGGGAGAGCGGGTCTGGCTGAACCGGGATGCGGTTCCTGTGCCAGAGTATCACCGTAAGGTACCAAATGTTCTTTCAGCAGTTGCCGCTATCGGTTTGGTCTTTATCATTTGGGGTGTTTTCAGGTTCGATCTTTGGCCTACCCTATTTGGGACCTTGATGGCGTATATGGGCAAGTTATGGTTTGCTGACCGGATGGTCTGGATCTGGCAGGATATGCAGGAAGCTTCACCGGAATACCGGAACTGGCGGATTCTCAGGCATGAGTAATTCTCCTATGAAATAATTAGTCCGTGGCTGATGATCACTACAGCCCTCCTCTGATATTGTTTTTTCATAACACAATATTTCCGAACACCTGCATGATGATTGATTCCTGCTTCGCGACTGTTCATTGGAATGCCCCTTTATTTCCAGTGGAGAAATAGCCAATCGGGAAGAAATTTTTGTAAAACCCCATTTTTTAGACCACCGTCAGAAAAAACGATCCTTATATTCGGATTCCGGAAGCCTTTCCGGGATCCGGTGGGGTAAATTAGGTGGCAAAAATCACCTCGATTTAATGGCCTTTGGTGGCTTTTCAGTGAGGTACAAATCAGCCGTATTTTGGCAAACAGGCGTAAACCTCTGTTTCAATACACACCGAAACGGACGTTATTACGGGGTTTCCCGGATCAATGTCAGGAAAGAGTACGCTGTTTCAATTCTCGCTATCCGGAGAAAAGGAGAGGTTATTGCAAACCCTTCCGGGGAAGTTACCCTTGAACCAGCTGATGAGGTGATCGTGATCGGTGCACCGCAGCTGATATATTACGCTTATCTCAGGTATTCCACCCGGAGATAAAACCAGAGTGAGCATATCAGCCGTACAAAAATATGCCAGATTATCTTTGTAAGTATTCCTCCCATTGCCATGATCTACCTGATATTTCATATCCTGAACCGGCACAGGTCTTAAATTGATGAATTCATATCTATGATTAAATGGATAGAAGAAGATGACGAGTATTATCTGGTATATCTATAATGAAGCGCTCAAGAAGGAGCGGGAGCTGCTGGAAAAAGTAAGAAAAAAAGAACGGGATCGACTGGATCGTATCAGAAATATTGGCAAGGACCCCGGCTCATCTCACGATAAGAAATAATGCTGAGAACTTATTGAACGCTAAAACCCCGTTTATTAAAATAACAAAAACGTACATGAGAAGGTTATTTCCTGTCTTTCTTTTGGGTAAACAGGTATGTACCCTTCGCAACATCTTCCGGCTTTGCATAAATAATCGCATTATCCCCTGCCTCAATCCGGGTCTCGCCACCGATACCCGTGATTACCTCTTCTCCCCGCCGGATGGCCAGGACGAGAAGGTTGTGTCGTTTTCTCAGATTGATTTCTCCGAGCGTTGTGCCGGCAAGCAGGGACCCGGGTTCAACCGTAAGGGTAGTTATACTGACCTCGGGGATATACCGCACGAGATCCGGCAGCGTTCCCGGCACCGTGCTCGTTGTACGCAACATCTGGTACCCGTCAGCACGAACATCGGTAATAAACGACTCGATCCGGTCCCGCGGCACGAAATACTTGTTCAGAACGACAGTAAAGATCTCCACAGACGTTTCAAACTCCTCGGCAATGACCTCATCGGCCCCAATCTCATGGAGTGCCTCAACTTCACTGACATAGCGTGTCCTGACGATAATAGTCAGTTCAGAACTGAGGCCGCGGCAGGTGCTGACAATCTTTCGGACCGCAACGGGATCATTGATGGCCACGACGGCGATCCGTGCAGTCGGGATTCCCGCATGAGAGAGCACACCTTCGCTGGTTGCATCCCCAAATATGATGGGCTCACCCTGCTTCCGGGATTCCATGACAAGGTCAGGATTGAGCTCGATAATCGTATAATCGATACCAGCCCTGCGGGCAGTGCGGGCGAGGTTCCTGCCGGTGACACCATACCCGATGATAACCAGATGATCTTTCTTCGTCTTGCGTGATGCGGGATCATCAATACTGCACGTTCCCCGCGTGATAAGGGAGAGGGCAGGTTGTTGACAGAGCCATCCGGCGACCGGTGGGCCAATACCGATCACAAACGGCGTAACTGCCATGGTGATGAGAGCAACAATGAGGAAGGTCTGGTAGGTTTCAAAGGGAAGAATACCCGTAATAAATCCACTCTGGGCAATAATCAACGAGAATTCTCCGACCTGTGCAAGGGCAAGTCCTGTCATCAATGAGGTCCTCAGGGGGTATCCGAGTGCGAGAGGAGCAGCAGTGGCGAGCAGGGCCTTGACCACAATCGCAAGAACGATCAGGAATGCAATGATCCAGAAATTTTCAAGCAGGAACCGGAAATCCACCAGCATGCCGACGGAGATAAAGAAGAAGCTCGTGAAAATGTCCCGGAACGGGAGGACGATACTGGAGGCCTGGCGGCTGTATTCCGATCCTGAGATAAGTAATCCGGCAAAAAGGGCTCCGATAGCAATAGAGATCCCGGACAGGGAGACCAACCATGCCACGCCAAAACAGACCAGGATGACAAAGAGTAAGAAGAATTCCTGGTTGCGGGTTCGTGCAATCTCGTGCATGAGCCGGGGTATTACCCATCTTGCAGATACAACAAGGACCAGCACAATGAGGAGATCCTGGATTACCAGGGTCACCAGGGAATCCGCTGAAAGCAGGGGTGTAGGATCGAACAGGGACAGGCTCGCGAGGAAGGGGATGGCCATGATCATGGGAACTGCCATGAGGTCCTGGAAGATCAGGATGCCGAGCGCAATGCTGCCATGCGGGGAATCCATATCCCCTTTGTCGTGCAGGATTTTCAGAACGATGGCTGTACTGGACAACGAGAAGAGAAAACCCATCAGGATCGCTTCACCGGCAGGAAGCCCCAGCAACAGGGCAAGTCCGCAGAAGAAGGCAAAGGAGAGGCCGACCTGCAGTGCGCCGCCGGCAATTGCGATGAGCCGGATCTTCCAGAGGTCCTTGAAAGAGAATTCAAGTCCTATCGTAAAGAGCAGGAGGATTATCCCAATCTCGGCAAGATTTTTTACCTGCTCCTGCCCCTGGATAATGCTCAATCCATACGGTCCGACGATGACACCCGTAAGGATATATGCCACAAGGGGAGGTACCTTAATCCTGTTGAAGATCATCCCGACTATAAGCGCTATGGCAAAAACAATCAGGATGTCCGTTAAGAGTTCAAAAACCATAGGAATACGTTAGATTACCTTTGTCGGGAAATACAAAAAATTATTCGCAGATTAGAAAAAGTAGTGGGCTTACTTAAAAAAAATGAGAAATCAGGGAGCCTGCCGGACGATAACCGAGGCCGACTCGTCAAACGGGTTCTTCCGCAATGCAAGGTTGAAGAGATAAGGGTAATGGTTTTAAGATATTCCATATAGATGATCCACTCGTGGATCAACCGGGTATACGCACGCTGGATATCGGGGGTGAGATGGCTTTTGTCGGATGGAGGCAATGCGGACAAGTCGCCCCGTGCTTTCAGCTCTTCGGTCAGGTGGCTGAGCGCAAGAATAAGGTCCGTGAATGATTCGTGCTCAAAGACCATGGGGTTTTCCACCAGGCGCAAAAGGAACTCCTCGTGATCGATCAGAAACCTCCGGAAATCTTCCAGGTCAATCCGGGTAAGTGAGGCACTGCACGAATAATCATCAAGGCATTTTTGCATATCCTTAAACCTTGCCATATCCCAGGTGGCAGTGACTACCAGGCGTTTTTTCACCGGACCAATACGTTCATCGCCACCGGTCAACCGGGCAAGAAGCGGCGTCCCGAACGTGGAAAAGAAGGTGCCGATGACCATGTTCAGCTTCTCCACTTCTGCTGTTTTTCCCGGGATTCCAGCAACGGGTCAATGATAAGCGTGACAATCAGCACTTCTATCGGTATGAAAGCCAGGTCCCCGACAAAGAAGATGGACAGATGGTGCTCATCATGAAAGATCAGGTAATGGGCAGTAAACAATACAAGAGACAGGAGGATGAGCCCTGATGCAATAATCAGTTTCCACCAAGTGTCTTCTTTCATTTACCTTCTCCGGTTACCTTGTTGAGCGAGCAGACAATGGACCACAAGGATGAGAGATATATCTGGGAGAAAAGAGAAAATGTCTGCTATGACATCAGGGGAGAAAACAGAGAGTCACACAGACCCGAAAAAATCCTGGAGATGCACCGTATGTGGTTTTGTCCTTGCAGGTGAAAAGCCGCCTAAGGGCTGCCCCGTATGCCACAGCCCGTCCCATGAATTTATTCAGGAAACGGACCGGGTACACCTCACCTATGAGGGTAAGCCATTTGATGTCCTGCTGATCAACGGCAGCACGCACCGCGCCGGAAACACCGGTTACATGGCCGATATTGCTGAAGAGTATCTCCGTGAACGGGGGGTGAGTTATCGCAGGTATAACCTGAGCGAGTACCGCATCGATCCCTGCTGGTGTTGTTATGCCGTGCGGGCTCAGTCCTGCACCTACCCGTGCCGGAACAAGTATGACGATACGCCCGCCTTCCACGAGATGCTTGTCGCATCGAAAGCCGTCATTGTTGCCTCACCGATCAACTGGAACGGTATGTCGGCACGCCTCAAGATCTTCCTTGACCGGACGACCTGTCTTGAAAATCTCTACCACCTCAACAAACCCGGCCTGACCGAGGGGAAGGTGGCGGGTATCCTTGTCTGCGGCCACGAAGACGGAGCGATAAAGACCTCCATGGATATCTGGCTGAATTTCCAGCAGATGGGATATGTACTTGCGCCATTCGGTATTGCATTCAGGACGCACGGGTCGCAGTTCAACAGCAGCACGGACCGGGAATTCTTCCGGAACGATGAGCTGATTGTACGCCAGACAAAGGGCGTTGTGAACAATGTGATCGAACTCATGAGGCTCGGTAACGAATCACAGCTGAAAGGGAAACTCGTGCCGGTCACTGAATGAATAGTAGCCAGAAGGGTATTATCCCCATGAAAGGGTATCCTTCTGAAACGAGTCCTGAAGAAATTTTTATAATAATCCTTTTTTTATCAACCATCGGAAAAAACGAGCCTCATATTCTCGTTCTGGCTGGGTTTCTGAGGCCAGGATGGGATAAGTTAGGTGGCAAAGTTCTCCTCAATTTAATGGCCTTTGGCGACCTTTCAGTGAGGTGCAAATCTGCCGTATTTTGGCAAACAGAGCGAATATATGGCGTATTTTCCACAGGAACCGAAAAGGAGCATAATCCAGAGATTTCAGAATTTGTCCGGTATAAAAGACGGAAAAACGGAGCCCAATTTGGGCTTATTTCCCCATTGATACCATTATCCCTCATAGCATCTTTTCCTGTCTCAACAATTCAGAATTAACAGCTAACCGTAAATCGTAATGATATAGTATATCCCGACTACGATGAAAACCAAAGCAACCGCCCTCCGGATCCAGACCTCCGCTATTCCTATTCTCTGCACAGTTCCTTTGCACTTTCCTGCGCCTTTTACAAGAAGATATGAAATTAGAATGACCGGCAATCCTGTCGCAAGTGCGAACACCGCCGGGATGACCAGCGGATCCCCCGCACCAATCGCGAGCGGGATGAGCATGGCAAAGAAGAGTACGGCGGAAAACGGACAGAAACTCAGCGCAAAGATAACCCCCAGCAGGAATGCCCCCAGGTATCCCTTGTCTGCAAGCCGTGCCGGTATCCCGGACGTGAACCCGGAGAACCAGTCTCCTCCGGGAAGCCGATCGAAATGGAAGATATCGAGAAGATAAATGCCGCACAAGACCAGGAACGGTCCGAGCAGAAGTTCCCCGTAATGCTGGAGTCCCAACGCCAGGGTCTGGAGATTCATCCCAAAGAATACAATAGCTGATGCGACTGCGATATACGCCGCCATCCTGCCGAGGGTGTACACGAACCCGGTGAGCAGGGTATGACGGCTGTTGTCAATCCTCTTCGAGATATAGGCAATGGCGGTGATATTGGTCGCAAGGGGGCAGGGGCTGATAGCGGTCATCAGCCCGAGGAAAAAAGCGGCAATAACAGGGACGGGGCTTTCCCCCATCGTCCCGAGAAATTGCAGGAGATCCATTTCAGGTGAGATCCCCGTTCAGGCGCCGTGAGATAACATTTGTGAGATATGCCTTGTATTTCTCTTTATCCCCGGTCAAGTACCAGACGTCCATATTCTGTTGCCGGTGAAAACCGTTGGTATCGTAAATTCCAAACCAGAGTGAGGACCCGGTCACACCATATTTTGCTGAAAGGACAGCGTTCTCCGGCAGATCATAGTTGACATGCGCAAAGACAAGTCGGCCTGAAACAAGTTCGTCTTTGAAATTGGCATTCACTGTTTTTTCCGCGAGGTCCCCGACTGCGATGCAGGATGAACACTGGTTGTTGCCATGAAAGTGGTAGATCTCCACCCGTTCAACGGAGCTGTTGATACCCGTTGCTCCGGGTGGTGATGTGTACTGCTGATTGACGGCAGGTAATTTCGCAGGCGAAGTGCACCCGGCTGCTAAACCGCTAGCAACAATCAGGGCGATAAACAATACTACCAGGTAAATTCGTTGAAGGTCTGTCATAATCACTCGTTATCCGCAAGCAGCGAACGCATCACACCGGAAACTTCTGAAGACAGGTCGTCAGTTTGTATCAGCGAGAGGCAGCAGATAGTATCCTCCTTCATCCAGCTGATAAGAGCAAGCTTGTCACCGTCTCTGATGTTCGCTTTTTTCCGGATCTCTTTGGGAAGCACAATCTGCCCCCGGTTATCCATTGAAAGTACTGCTTCGACCTGGCACGCCAGATTGCTATCAGATGTACAAGATCTGTCTGAGCGGTTTGGGTTCATTTGGGTCACGCACTCTCATAAGCGAACTTCTGTCCCTTCTCTGTAAGCCGGTAGATGATCCAGTTACCATGCTGTTCTCCTTCTATAAGATCAACTCTTTTAAGCCCCGTGAGATGGTACGAGAGTTTCGAATCTGCAATTCCAATACAGTCCTTGATAATGCAGACACAGAGCGGCTGGATGGCAAGCAGGTAGAGGATAGTCAACCGGACAGGATCGGAAAGTGCGTTATGTATCGCGCTCATCTCCATGATATTTTTTGGTTTCGGCAGGTGTCTGCACAGCCCATTCACCCCTCCGACTGCATCGAGATTACAGGGTACTGAAGCGGGTATATCTATCCTGTGCACGGCCTCCTTTTTGGATTTTACCGCTGGTCTTTTTATCATCAAAAAATCCCCCGGCTATTTCAAACAAACATGAAATGCGTAGCTATAAATATCTTGCCCGACAATTTTGGATTCAATTAAATTTGAAATTTCCTGAATGAGGATGACGAATAGTGGCTCTCTGTGAAGGATGCGTTGGGTGGGGCGAGGATCCCCCGGCTCTTTTTTTGAAACGGCAATAATTTTGGAAATATTTCGCTTAAGATACAGAATTGGAAATCTATCTTTCAAAATCACGATGATATCGGATTAACAAAGAGGAAAATATCCATGGATAAAAACGATCTTAAACCGGCGATTGAGACAGTCACGCTCCAGATTGGTGGAATGGACTGTACCTGCAACGCCGATCTGCTAGCCAGAAAACTGGATGCTCTCACCGGCATCCGTAGCCACGAGATTACGCCGGTTACCGGCCAGGCCCGGGTCAGCTACGATCCCGAGGTTATCAGCGTCCAGGAAATCATAAGGACCGTCGCGGAGGCGGGGATGACAGCCTCACAGATCCGCAGCGAGGGACGGACGAGCACCTGGTGGCGGGAGCCACAGCAGCTGGCACTCTATGGTTGCGGGATTATCGCCCTCATCGCGTTCATCTCGGGCTACTCCGGTGCTCCGATCCTTGTCACCAATGGGCTCTACCTGCTCGCCGTCATTGTCGGGGTCTACTACCCGGCACGGAAGGCGCTGATCGCACTTCGCGCCATGACGCCAACGATCCACCTGCTCATGCTGATCGGCTCGGTCGGCGCGATGGCACTCGGACTCTGGGGCGAAGCTGCTGTCCTGATCTTCGTCTACTCGCTCGGCGACGTCCTCGAGTCCTATGCCGTGGACAAGGCCCGCGGTGCGATCCGGTCGCTCATGGAGCTGATGCCGAAAGAGGCGCTGGTCAGAAGAAACGGTTGCGAGTCTGTCTGTGCGGTTGAGTCGATCGGTGTCGGCGAGGTTGTCATCGTTCGTCCGGGCGAGCGGATCCCAGTCGATGGCACCGTTGTCGCAGGGTCGTCTTACGTAAATCAGGCTGCAGTTACCGGAGAGCCCGTGCCGGTACGGTGCGAACCCGGCTCTGATGTTTTCGCCGGGACGATCAACCAGAACGGGTCTCTCGAGGTCCGGGTCACCAAGCCGGCGTCCGAGACGATGCTCTCGCGGATCATCCTCTCGGTTGAGGAGGCACAAGCACAGCGGACCTCGTACCAGCGGTTCTCGGACTCCTTCGGAAAATGGTATACGCCGGCAATGTTCGTCCTCGGCATACTCGTCGCCACCGTACCGCCGCTCTTCTTCGGCGCCGAATGGTACCCGTTCATCTACCGTGGGCTCGTTGTCTTCGTGGTCTCGTGTTCATGCGGTCTCGCCCTCTCGGTCCCCGTCGCAGTGGTGGGAGCGATGGCAAACGCAGCAAAGCAGGGAACGGTCTTCAAAGGCGGGGTCTATCTCGAGACGGTCGATAAGGTGAAGGTGATCGCTTTTGACAAGACCGGGACCCTTACCATCGGCCGTCCTGCGGTTACGGATGTTGTAACTTTCGGTGATCTCCGGGAGGATGAACTGCTCGACCTTGCCGGATGCATCGAGTCCAGATCCGGCCACCCGTTGGCAGCCGCAATCGTCCGGAAGGCTAAAGAAAGCGGTAAGTTCTCAGCCAGACCTGCCTGAGAACTTCGATGAGATTGCAGGACGTGGGGTCTCGGCCACTATCGATGGACAGGCCTTCCGGATCGGCAGCCCCAGTGCCCTGCTCGAACAGGGTGTTGATACCCGCCGGGCTGAAGAAGACATTGTCCGGCTTGAGAACGAAGGCCGGACCGTTGTCCTGGTCAGTCGCGACGGTTCGCTCGCCGGACTTATCGCGATTGCCGATGAAGTGCGGGCCGGTGCAGTCGAGGCCCTGCAACGCCTCTCCCGTGCCGGTGTCCGGACCATCATGCTGACCGGTGACAATGAGCGGAGTGCGCAGGCTATCGCACACCGTATCGGCGTTGACGAGTACCGGGCCCATCTCCTGCCAACTGACAAGGTCGACGTTGTGCGGCAGCTCAGGAAACAGTACCGGACCGGTCGCCATGGTTGGCGATGGGATCAATGACGCACCGGCCATGGCCGTTGCGGATGTCGGTATCGCCATGGGTGCGGCAGGCACGGATATCGCGATCGAAGCCGGGGACATTGTCCTGATGTCCGACGACCTCGGAAAGATCGCGTACGTCCGGGAGCTCTCCCACCGGACCGTTTCCACGATCCGGCAGAACATCGCTGTCTCATTGATCAACGTCGCGTTCATGGTTATCGCAGCCCTCCTTGGTTACCTCGGTCTGGTCACGGGCTTGCTCCTCAACGAGGCGAGCGCTGTCTTTGTGATCCTGAACGCCCTGCGGTTGCTGAAATGGAAGAGCCCGGCAGATACCGGGAAACCGGTGGTTACGGGAGTAACTGTCACCGCTCAAGGCAAACCGAAACGGTTCCGATGGAAACGCTGGCGTCACCCGCGAATGGGGGAACCTGCTGTTCCTGCACGGAGACAACCCCGGTTGTGTCAAAGTCAATCCCAGAAACCACTAGTGCGGTAGAATCCTGTTGTTCCTGCACAGCCTCACTCGCTGAAGCACCGGCCCCGGTTGCAGAGGTTGCAAAAAGTTCCTGTTGCTGTTCCAGTGAGGCACAACCGACCGGAGCATCCGCTCCTGTTCCTAAGACCAACAATGCGAATGAACCGGGGGCATTGGAGATTGCAAAGTTCCGGATCGAAGGGCTTGGTTGTTCCTGTGAAGGCCAGATCGTTGAGAAGCAGGTAAAATCTCTTCGTGGGATTGTCAGCTTTCGGTCTGAACCCCATCACCAACAAAATGAAGGTCAGTTACGATCCCTCGATAGTTTCTATCCAGGATATTGAAGCAGCGGTGACAAAAGCGGGTGTAACTGCCATACCCTTGAAGTAAAAATGACGTATCAAAAACATGGGCAGGGAATCATCTGGCCAGATACTTGTAGACTGATGTATTATTCCATATATTTTTAGTATAAAAAACCTGATGAAAAACTCAATCACTTTTTACGTTGATTTTCGTCAAATTACACGTCTAAAACAGTTATTAATCAGGATTATTGAGCATATCCTGACGTTACTTCTCCAGACGTTCTGTGCACTTCAGCGCCTGGCGCCCATTATCAGTGATGGAATAGATGATCCAGTTTCCCTGTTGTTCACCGACAATGAAGTCCTGTTCTTTAAGGATGCTGAGGTGATAGGATAGTTTTGAGTCTGCAATTTTAACGACCTCTTTAATGACACAGACACAAAGCGGCTGGGAAAGAAGGGAGTACATAACGGTGAGCCGGATAGGGTCCGCAAGTGCCTGGTGGAGCCGGCTGCTTGCATGAAGTGCAGATGCATCTGGTATCCGGGCAAGAAGTCCTTCCATCCCTCCTTTTTTTTCGAGTTCTTTTTGTATAGTCTCCGGGAGATCTTTGGAAAATTCGCAGCATTTTTCCTTCATGGAAGGCGTCCGTTTCCGTGCCATGGCAGATTCAAATTTATATGAAATAACAAACTATATATGTTTTCCATAACAATGATGTTTCAAGAAAATTTGAAATCTTTGCTGCACATGCAGCGGGAACACGATTCAACAGATTGCATACCCCAATGAGAGGTGAATAATCACATGACAGATCCCATAACCGGCTCACTCCTGCTGGGGTGGACAACGCTGCTTGAGTACCTCTCGCAGCATGTCGTCACCTGCCTGATCCCGGCGTTCTTTATTGCCGGTGCTATCGCATCTTTTATCAAAAAAGAAGCGATCCTGAAATACTTCAGCCCGGAAACGAAGAAGACCACTTCCTACGGGATTGCTTCGGTGTCAGGTACCGTGCTTGCTGTTTGCAGCTGTACGATTCTCCCGATGTTTGCCGGAATTCTCAAGAAAGGAAGCGGGCTTGGCCCGGCAATCACATTCCTGTACGCGGGACCTGCGATCAATATCCTTGCCATAGTCTATACCGCAAAAGTGCTCGGGTTCGATCTCGGTATCGCCCGGGCAGTATCAGCAATCGTACTCTCGATTGTAATCGGTCTGATCATGATGAAACTGTTTCCACAGCATGACGTGGATACCACAAAAACGTTTGGCGCCGCCCGGAAAGCGGCTATCGCATGTGCGGACACCCGGCCCAATTGGGTCATTCCGGCATTCTTTATCTTCCTGATCGCGATCCTTTTGATCGGTACGTCAGCGCTGGATGTTTTCCTCAGGCTCCTGATCGTGTACTTCCTCTCCATGGCTGTTGCCTTCCTGTTGATCTACTATTTCACCCGTGAAGAAGTCACTGACTGGGGATATGAGATCTGGGACCTGACCAAGAAGATTTTCCCCATCCTGGTCATCGGTACATTCGCCCTTGGGGTCCTTGCATTCTTCATCCCCCCGGAGACGTTCAAGCCGTTCTTCGGTACCAACTCGCTGCTGGCCAACTTCCTCGCAGCCTTAGTCGGAGCAATTCTCTATATGCCCACCTTGCTTGAAGTGCCGGTCATCGGCACAACACTAGGCTATCTCTCTGGTGACATGGCAAAAGGCCCGGCTCTCTCCCTGCTCCTCACCGGCCCGAGTATCAGCCTGCCGAGCCTTCTGGTGCTGTACCGGATTATTGGCGGAAAGAAGACCCTTGCATATGCCGGCCTGGTTGTTGGGTTTTCGACAATGGCCGGTTTCATATTCGGGAATTTTTTCTGAGGTGAAGAACATATGAGCGATGATAAACCCTGCTGTGCCGCTGACGCGCTCCGGCGCATACGGCAGGTGAAGATTAACGGGATCCTGACGGGTATCACACTGCTCGATGAGAGCATTGCAGAAATACGAACGCAGAACTATGGGAGCGAACCGGAGATCCGTGTCGCTCTCCTGAAGAAGATCCGGATCTACAATTACGTTCCCAAAAGCGTTGAAGATGAATATGCAAGGATCCTGATGGAAGAATATAAAAAAGCCCTCGCAAAAAACTAATACAAAAAAATTTGAATAACTTCTGGAGATACCATGACAAAAATCGAAATTCTCGGAACCGGGTGCGCCAAGTGCAAACGGCTCTTTGCCAATGCCGAGCAGGCAGTAAAGGACCTGAAGATTACGGCAGACGTGGTCAAGGTTGAGGACCTGGATGCGATTGTCGAGGCGGGTGTCATGCTGACACCTGCACTCTTCATCAATGGCGAACTGCGGGCTGAAGGCCGGGTTCCCTGTGTGGAAGAAATCATAGCAATGCTTAAGGAGTGAAAAGAGTGGCAGAAACACCAACATGTTCATGTGGACAAAACGAACCGAAACGGATAATCTTTCCCTGTGCCGGGCAGGCTAACACCGGGCAGCTTACGAACCTTGCAGCTATTCAGCTGACGGAAGAAGGCTACGGGAGTATTGCCTGTGCTTCGCTGCTAGCAATCGGTTCTGAAGGTCTGGTTAAGAATGCAAAGGATGTCGATGAAGTTCTCGTCCTCGACGGCTGCCCTATGATGTGCGGCAAGAAGATTGCAGAGGCGCAGGGTGTGCCGGTGGGACAACACCTTGTCATGACTGAACTCGGTATCACCAAAGGGCCGTCGAAATCCTATACCGAAGCTGACGTCGAGAAGATCGTTGCTGCGTGCTGGAAGGGAGAAGGCCGGAAGAAGGATGCAGCAAAACCGGGAAAAAAGAGCGGTGGAAACGACAGCGGGTGCGGCTGCGGGTGTGGCGGGACCTGCTGATTGCGGATAGTGAGCACCGGGGCGGATGGAAACGACCGAAGAAGACGAGATGCGTACCTGGGCTGAAGAGTACGCAAAAAAGAATGGCTGGGTGCTGAACCCGGATAAGAAGATACTGGATACCGTCATCCGGGGGCTGGTCCGCAATAAGAAGAAATTCGGAGAGCAGTACTGCCCGTGCCGGCTCGGTCCGGGGACAAGGAGAAGGACCGGACGATCATCTGCCCATGCATCTACCATAAAGACGAGATCGCACAGGACGAGCACTGCCACTGCCAGCTCTACTATCGGAAGAATGACGCCGAGCAGATGAAACGGGAGAAGAAGTGACCTGAGGTCAATCCGTATGATACCACCACGATACAAGCGTCTGGAGATTGAATGGAAACATTTCGCGGTTGGCGATGCAACCTGTGAGCGATGCGGGAATACCGGTGAAGCGCTCAAAGAGACTGTCGAAGAACTAAAGCGTGAGTTTGCTCCTGCAGGAGTGAAGATCAACCTGACCGAGACGCTCCTTGACAAAACACGCATAGCGGAGTCAAACGAGATCCGGATGAACGGGATGTTGATCGAAGACCTGCTCGCTGCCGGGGTTGTTTCGACCGACTGTCCTTCCTGTGGTACACTTGCGGGGGAGAGTACCTGCTGCCGGGCGATAGAGATTGACAATGAACGATTCGAGGATATACCGGCAGAAATGATCAAGAAAGCAGTGTACCTCGCATTGAGCATGAGCACCCCTTCTAAAAAGTGAACTAACTATTGAAGAAAAAAGGCATCCAGGATTACGTATGACAACGACAAAACAACTCTCCTTCCTTGACCGCTACCTGACCCTCTGGATTTTCCTTGCGATGGCTGTCGGTATCGGTATTGGGTACTTTTTACCTGCGGTACCGCTCGTGATTACGGGCCTTTCGGTCGGGACAACGTCGATTCCGATTGCCATCGGGCTCATCCTGATGATGTACCCGCCGCTCGCTAAGGTGAAGTACGAGGAGCTTGGGAAAGTGTTCCAGGATCGGAAGGTGCTGGGCTTATCGCTCGTCCAGAACTGGATTGTCGGACCGGTACTGATGTTTGTCCTTGCCGTCATCTTCCTCCGCGACCAGCCAATGTTCATGTATGGCCTGATCCTCGTCGGCATTGCCCGCTGTATCGCGATGGTTATTGTCTGGAATGATCTCGCTGAAGGCGACTGTGAGTACTGTGCTGCTATTGTGGGCCTGAACTCGGTTTTCCAGGTCTTTTTCTACTCGGTCTATGCATGGTTCTTCATCACCTACCTGCCCCCGCTGCTTGGCATTGGGACGGGTTCTGAGGTCTCGATCACGATGCTCCAGATTGCCGAGAGTGTCTTCATCTATCTCGGCATCCCGTTCATTGCCGGCATTGTCACGCGTTATATCCTGATCCGCGTGAAATCAAAGGCGTGGTACGAACAGGTATTCATCCCGAAGATCTCCCCGATTACGCTGATTGCCCTGCTCTTTACGATCATCGTGATGTTCTCCCTGAAAGGGGAGTATATTGTCAACGTCCCCCTTGCTGTCGTCCAGGTTGCAATCCCGCTGCTCTTCTACTTCGTCATCATGTTCTTTGCGAGCTTCTGGATGTCCTGGCGTCTCGGTGTTGATTACCCTAAGTCGGCATCGCTCTCATTCACGGCGGCATCCAATAACTTCGAGCTTGCAATTGCAGTTGCCATTGCTGTCTTTGGCATTGCATCACCAGCGGCATTCGCCACGGTGATCGGGCCGCTTGTCGAAGTGCCCGTTCTGATTTCACTCGTGAATGTCTCGTTCTGGCTTAAGAAGAGATGGTATGGCGGGAAGAGTGATGATACGTGCAGCCCTTCGTTACGGTGAAAAAACAGGTGGTCTGATGAAAAAGAAAGTCTTGTTTATCTGCACCCATAACTCGGCCCGCTCACAGATGGCAGAAGGGTATATGAAGGCAAAGTATGGTGACCGCTACGAAGTATCCAGTGCCGGAACTGAAGTAACCCGGGTCCACCCGATGGCAATTGAGGTCATGAAGGAGATTGGAATCGACATCACCAGTCACCGTTCGAAACTAATCGATGAGTTCTTCGGTAAAGGAATAGGTACCGTAGTGACGGTCTGCGATTCTGCACAGAAAGCCTGTCCGTTTTTCCCGGGTGCAAAGGAAGAAATTCACCGGAGTTTTCCGGATCCTTCGGCATTTAATGGGTCTGATGAGGAGATCCGGGCCGGGTTCCACCGCGTGAGAGATGAGATTATCCAATGGATCGATGAATATTTTACAAGAAGGTAAAACCATGACTGACGAACACGAAATACGGAAACAAGTACGGAAAAGCTACGCAAAGGTTGTTGAAGGGAGTAGCGGATGCAGCTGCGGCCCAAATTCCTCTTGCTGTGGCGGAGCGACAACGGCAGAACAGATAAGCGCGAAGGTCGGCTACTCAGCCGAGGAGATGGGGGCTGTCCCGGAGGGGGCAAATCTCGGCCTCGGGTGCGGGAACCCGCTTGCCCATGCAGCGATTCATGAAGGGGACACAGTCCTAGATCTGGGATCCGGTGCCGGGTTCGATTGTTTCCTTGCTGCCCGGAAAGTCGGAAAGACAGGACGGGTTATCGGGGTTGACATGACGCACGAGATGCTGCTGAAAGCACGGGAAAATGCGAAAAAGTCGGGTGCAACCAATGTAGAGTTCCGGCTCGGGGAAATCGAAGCCCTGCCGGTTGCTGATAACTCCGTTGATCTTATCATCTCAAATTGTGTTATCAATCTCTCTCCTGACAAGGCGAGAGTCTTCCGCGAGGCATTCCGGGTGCTGAAGCCGGGGGGATTGCTCATGGTTTCAGATATTGTCCTGACCCGTGAACTTCCGGAATCAGTGCGTACTTCGATGGAAGCCTATGCCAGCTGCATCGCGGGTGCGAGCCTGAAAGATGCCTATCTTGACCTGATCCGAAAGGCACATTTTTCCGATGTAGCGGTACTTGAGGAAACCGCCGTACCTTTCGGGCTGGCAGTGGCAGACCCCCTTATAAAAGCAGGTTTTGAGTCCCTGTCCCTTTCGAAAGATGAATACACACAAATCACGGAATCGGTGAAGAGTGTGAAGGTAAAGGCGATAAAAAGAAGATGACTGTTAGATTATAATCCAATCCTTTGAATCAAGGTGAGAGAAATTACTGACGAAAGTCCATTGATCCTTATCACCTGCTCGGGTGTTTCCAATACCGGGAAACTGACGGCACAGGTCGCGGGAATCCTTGCGCAGAAAGAACCGGATCTCTTTGAGGGGCACGTGCATGTAAAGCAGTCCACCCGCGATATGGAAGCGGTAATCAATGGTGGTAAGGTGGTGGTGATTGACGGATGCGGAGATCGGTGTGCAGCAAAGAAACTCAAAAGTTTTTTCATTACCCCCCATATCCATATCATCGCGACTGAAGAGGGAATCGAAAAGAACGGAATGGGTGACCCGAAGTTCGAAGAGATTGAAACGCTCATCGCGGCGGTTCGCAGGGAAGTTCGGCGATAATCCAGATCGTGTATGTAAAAAATGAATAGATGAATTATGGAAATGGTGAAGAAATACTGAATTTCCTGTACTCAGTTAAAATTTTTGCGGGGGACTGGAAGACCACAAAAAAATCTTTCATGCCCGGATTTGAATGATCGATAAGAAACTCGCCTGTTTGAAATCAGTGACGGAATCATGAACGCTATAGAAGCCGGGCATCTCATCAAAAGATTTGGTACGGTAACCGCAGTGAACGATGTCAGCCTTACGGTGCGTGAGGGAGAAATCTTCGGGTTCCTCGGCCCCAACGGGGCCGGAAAGACGACGACGATGCGCCTGCTCACCAGCGTTCTTACTCCGGACGCAGGAACAGTCCTCATCAACGGCATTGATATCCACCGTCATCCGCTGGATGCCAAGATGCAGATGGGTGTCATCCCGGAGAACAGCTCGGTCTACGCAGACATGTCCGCGGAGCAGAACCTGCATCTGAGTGGGCAGATGTACGGCATGTCCCGGGCACTCCGGGAAGAGAGGATCGATGAGATACTCTCAAGGATGGGCCTTTCTGAGAAACGACGCCTCCCGGTCCGTACATTCTCGAAAGGGATGAAGCAGCGTGTAAGTATCGCATGCGCCATCATCCACCGGCCTAAAGTCCTGTTTCTCGATGAGCCCACAAGCGGCCTTGACGTGCAGAGTCGCAGACTCGTGATCGAGACGATTCGTCAAATGAACGAGCAGGGAAGTACAATCTTCCTCACCACGCATAACATCGAAGAGGCAAACACGCTCTGCCAGACAGTCTGCATCATTAATAAAGGGAAGATCGTTGCACAGGACAGTCCCGAACGGCTTAAAAAGATGTTCGATACTACGCAGTCCGTAGAGGTTTCCTTTGACCGGGCTGTAACCCGGGACTTGTTCGCAGCGGAAGGGATTTTGCGGGCGGAGCAATGCGGTGACAAGTGGAGGTTGTATACGGACAATCCGGACATGATCCTGAAATACCTTGTCGGGCGTGCCGAACGCGAGTCCATTGGCATCACATCCCTCACGACCTCCGGTCCGAGCCTTGAAGAGGCATTTGTCACGCTAACGGAGTGTGCATGATGGAGATACCGATATTCCTTCGCGGTATCCTCGTCATTACCGAAAAAAACATGAGGCTGTATTACACCAAACCGCCAGTCCTTATGTTCGGGCTCCTCTTCCCGCTCTTCATGTTCTTTGCGTTCTTCGTCGGGCGTAAACTCGAGCTGACCACCTATTTTCCGGCGTTCCTGGCGATGATGCTGTTTTTCACTGCGTCATCGGTAGGCCCGCTGATCACACCATGGGAGAAACGGGATAAGACGTATGAACGGCTCCTCTCGTACCCGGTAACGCAGGACATCATCATCCTCGGCGACGTTGCAGCGGGTGCGATCTTCGGGATTGGGATCTCCCTGCTTATATGGATTTTGAGTTCCCAGTTTATTCCAATTGCAGTCACGAGCCTGGGGTTATTTGTCCTTGCGTTTGTCCTCGGCACGCTTTCCTGTTCCGCGATGGGGGTCCTAATCGTATCGCCGGGATCCGACAACCCGCCCAACGTGATGATCTTCTCAAACCTGATCCGGTTCCCACTTATCTTCATCTCCGGCATCTTTGTTCCCCTCGCGGATATGCAAGGATTGGCCCTTACGCTCGCGTATTTTTCACCTCTGACGTACCTTGTCGACTTGTTCAACGCTGCCATGAACGGAATATCAGTATTTTCACCGGCTGTTGATTGTGGGGTGCTCATTGGTATCTTCGCCGGTTTTCTCCTTGCTGCACGGTTCATTCAGAAACGGAATCTGATGAAGGGAATGTGAGGATAAAACAGCAGGGAATTATGGTCTCCAGACCTCCACCATCGATTGATCACCGTGGTATCCAAGGAACTTCTGGAGAGCGGGAAGCTCGATTTTTCTTTTTTTGGGATTGGTATCAAGGGGATTGTTGAAGTACATGAATTTGTCATTGATTCCGGTCACTACAACCCAATGAGGGAGGTCTTCTTTGCTGAAAAACAAGGAATTCGTCACCACCAGGGGAACATGGTTCGAAAACAGAGATTTGAAAATGGTTTTTCCGGTGATGGTTTCTCGTTTTTCCCTGACCCCCAGTTTTCTGCATCTGGTTCTTCGTTCGTAAAACTGGTCCTTGAGCATCTCCATATCCGGGGCGTTCAGTGGTGGAACGAACTGTTCAGCAAAATCAATTCCACCACTATTGCTGGTAACTCTTGCGGAAAATCCACGAACTGCTGCAGAAAAAGCCAGACCATACCTGCTTGTTCCATAGACAGCTGACAAGGGTTCCTTCCCTCCAGAGGTCCAATTCCAACTCTTTTCCGAGGCGCACTTCCTTATCCAGGTACTTCATTGCCATCATCAATGAAGCCGGGCCGCAGGTGAAGTCATAATGCTGCCGGTAAAAGGGAATATTCAGTTGGATAGACGCTCCGTTGTCAGCCTGCATGTCCTGTCCCCTTTTTTGTATGTGGATTGGATGAACCTTTCTTCGATGGTGCTTTTTATTGAATACCGCTATAATTCTGAAACTTCCTGGTGATCTGAAACAGCTCATGAAAGAATGCTGCTGCAATCAAACATGGATAATCCATCATAAAATGATATCCCGGTACATAATCCATCAGCATTGCTGTTCCGATGTTTTTATTTGTGGAGTAATCCGTATGCGTTTCAGGTCATACCATCCCTTCCCCAGCACGACGAGTCCAATCACGATAAAAAAGCAGGAATGAACTCCATAGACCCAGGTCTCAAAACCGGAATTTCCGGAAAATAAACTCATCCAGAAGAACGGGCATACCAGACCAAAGAGGGCAAGTCCTGCACCTACTTTTACCTGGCTTTTTATCTGTTGTTCGCTGGGAGGCATTTTCATTACCCTGAGGTGTTCAGCAAATCAATCATTATCAGATACCGATTCATGGATTTTCATTAAATTCACGTGCCTGTTCGTTTCTCAGCTGAATCCGGTACATTATCACGAACCCGAGACCGAATAGGAATACAAGGGACGAGTGCACGGCATTGAACATGAGTTCGTTTCCCCGGGCGCCGGACAGAAATGAGATCCAGAAGATCGGGCAGAATATCCCGATGAGCATTATACCATACCCGATTTTTATATTGCTTTTCAGGTGGATTTCCCGGTTGGTGTTCCATTCAAGGGGTGTTCCCGTTTCCCCCCGCAGGAACTGGAGGACCTTTTTGCCAAGCATTGTGTAGGGACAGCAGGAGATCAAAAAACTGATGAATCCGCGTAGCCCTTGTTTTTGTCCCACCGATGACTCTGATACCGGGCAGCGGATCCCGGGTGCATCACCGGAACAATTCTGTCTGATGAGCTGTCCTTTCATTATTCAAATGTGTGACATTACTAAATTTATAGGGGATACTAATTTAGATTTAATATACTAACAAAAAACATAGTGATATTGCATGATGAAAGATCCTTCCTGTTATTTTTGCCCGGTGGAAGGCACACTCGATGTGATCGGCGGCAAATGGAAACCGCTGATCATCTGGTTCCTGAGAAAACGTGTCCTGCGGTTCAGTGATCTCAGGCGGTCGATTCCCGGCATCACCGATGTGATGCTGACAAAACAGTTACGGGAATTGGAACAGGATGGTATTATCAGACGAAAAGTGTATACCCAGGTCCCTCCCAAGGTCGAATATTCACTTACACCTCTTGGGATGACGGTTATCCCGCTCCTCAATGCTCTCTGCGATTGGGCGATCGAGCATATGAAGATCCCGATGATTGACGATAATGAAATTATTGTGTGTGGAAGAAAGAAGAAAAAATGAGCCTCATATTGGCGTTCTGGCAGGGTTTCTGAGGTCCGGAGGGGGTAAATATGTGGTAAAAACAATCTCGATTTAAAGTCCTTTGATGGCCAATAGGCGAGGTGAAAATCTGCCTTAATTTGGCAAACAAAGCGAATATTGGGCATATTCTCCATACGAAACGAAAAGAAGCGTTTTACGGGTTTTTCCGGTATTGGTAAAATATATCTGGACGGGAAAAGGAGTCCATTTTGGGCGTATTTTCTCTCATGGCACTTAGCATCCAAATTATTTCTGCCCAATCCGCTTTTGTGTAGTTATGAGGTATTTTGTCACATCCTTCAAACAGCACCCGCCGGAGGGGTTGTTCCGCTCACAGTTGCACCCAGCTGTTTTCATCCTGCTCATGATATCCTCAACCGCCAGACTCTTTCCGGTCCGGGTAATCTCATCATCGATCTTTTTCTGTGTCCATCCATAACAGTAGCATAGAGGGACAGGATCTTCGGTCTCCTTGATACCGACCCGTACATTCACGTCTCCTTTTTCAATATACTCGTCAGTGTCGTTGTTGAAGTAAACCACCGCACAGTCCGGTGTGTGGCAGAATGAAAAGCCATCCGGAGATGCCAGCAGGGACCGGCGTTTTTCTCTTACGAGTGATTCCACGGAGATCCTTGTTACCGGAGTACCGGGATTCCCGCACACCAGGCATACTGGTTTTATATCGGGCTTTTTCGGGCCACAACAACAGGAGTGCTGGTTTTTTTCCATTTTAAATTCTCCTTATATAGTACTACAGATTTTTGTTCTCATGCTTTATGAAAGATAATCCCTGAAAATCTACCTGAAATTATCTGCATGATAAAATATTTTCTCACTAGCGATTTTTGAAAATCAGGGGAGGGAATATATACCCCGTTAACGGATAACCAGTTATCAACTGCCAGTGGAAGGATGCGTTATGACCGAAGAACCAAAACCCCAGCTGATACGGGAGAAGCTCGATGTCTGCGAGCTCGATAAAGCCCGAATGGCAATCCTGAATCCTGCATTAATTGAGCAGAAGAAGAATGATCGTACAATCGACGAGAATGCTAAACCAGTCCTTGAACTGATGTTGCGGGAAGGCATCGAGACGGTCTGGGACCGGTTCGAGATGCAACAGCCTTCGTGTAAATACTGTCTTGCCGGAACATCCTGTTCGCGCTGTACCATGGGACCCTGCCGTATCATCCCGCCTAACCGTATCCGTGGTGTATGCGGTGCAGATGCCGACCTTATCGTTTCCAGGAACCTCCTGGACCTGATAGCAACCGGTTCCGCAGCCCATTCAGACCACGGCAGGGACATTGCTGAAACGCTCTATCTCGTAGGTACGGGGAAAACCAAGGATTACACCATTTCTGATCCGGTAAAACTTAAACGAATATCAGAAGAGTTTGGGATAAAAACTGACGGGAAAAAACCAGAGCAGCTCGCTGCCGAGCTTGGCGGGGCCATGCTGGATGAGTATGGTATGCGAAAGAATACCCTCCAGTTTCTCAACCGTGCCCCGAAAGCGACACGGGAGATATGGACAAAACTGGGCATCACCCCCCGGGGGATTGACCGTGAAGTGGTAGATTCGATGCACCGCGTCCAGATGGGTGTTGGTGCTGACTATGTCAATATCCTGCTCCAGGGGCTGCGTACCAGTCTTTCTGATGGATGGGGCGGCTCGATGATCGGCACCGAGGTGTCGGATATCCTGTTTGGCACACCGACAATACAAAGCTCAACGATGAATCTTGCAGTCATGAAAGCAGATCATGTGAACATCTCGGTGCATGGTCATAACCCGGTGCTCTCTGAAGTAATCGTGAAGGCGGTAGCTGATCCAGAGATGAAAGCACTCGCGCAAAAATACGGTGCAAAAGGAATCAATCTTGTCGGGATGTGCTGCACGGGCAGCGAACTGCTGATGAGAAAAGGCGTCCCGATGACCGGTAACCATCTCAACCAGGAACTGATCATTGCAACCGGCGCCCTTGAAGCGATGGTGGTGGACTACCAGTGTATTTTCCCATCGCTTCCCCGGACCGCAAGCTGTTTCCATACCCTGATCATATCAACAAGTTCGAAAGCTGACGATACCTGGTTCGTACTTCTTCGACTTCCACGCTGAGGATGCATATCTGACAGCAAAAGCAATCGTGCGGATGGCAGTGGAGAATTTCAAGAACCGGAACCCGCAGCGTGTCCTTATCCCGGGAGAACCCGTACCGGTTATGTCAGGATTCTCCAATGAGGCGATCAAGAACGCACTTGGAGGTTCATTTAAACCACTGATCGACCTTATCGCTGCTGGCAAGATCCGGGGAGCAGTAGGCATTGTCGGGTGCAACAACCCGCACATTAAGCATGATTCCGGCCACATCGCTCTCACAAAAGAACTCATTAAGAAGAACATTCTCTGTGTTGAGACCGGTTGTGCTGCAATCGCATCAGGAAAAGCCGGGCTGCTGAGACCAGAAGCTGCATCGCTCGCAGGTAATGACCTCCGGGCGATATGTGAATCTCTCAAAATCCCCCCGGTGCTCCACATGGGCTCCTGCGTTGACAACTCCCGTATTCTCGTGCTCGCTGCTGAACTTGCCAATGCCCTCAACGTCCCGATCCATAAGTTACCTATCGCAGGTGCGGCGCCGGAATGGTATTCACAGAAAGCTGTCTCTATCGGAGCATACTTTGTTGCATCCGGTGTCTACACGGTGCTCGGGGTGATGCCTCATATCTCCGGAAGTCCTCCGGTAGTATCGCTGCTCACCGAAGGACTGAAAGGTGCCGTTAATGCGAGCTTTTCCGTTGAACCGGATCCGGTCAAGGCATCTGTGCTTATATCGGACCACATCGAACGCAAGCGGACTGAGCTCGGGATTTAAGTGTCCCCAACCATTAACCGTGCACAATCAACAGAAAAAAGCCATCTTTCCCCTCCTGGCGGAACGGGAATCCGGATCGTAATTACCGGAAAGGGCGGGGTCGGTAAAACCACCATTACCGCTCTTCTGGCCCACCTGTTTGCACAGGAAGGGTTCAGGGTCCTCGCTGTTGACGGGGATCCTCAGCAGAACCTTGCAGTCACCATGGGTATTCTGCCGCAGGATGCAGAGCGGATAGTACCGGTTTCGCAGAGTACTGATTACCTTCGGGAAAAAACCGGCGCCGGCCCGGGAATATCCCCGGGGGGACTTCTTACCCTCAATCCTGATGTCAGTGATGTCATTGACCGGTTCTCGGTCAGCGTTGCCAAAAACCTCCGGCTCCTAGTGATGGGTGGCGTCAGCCAGGCTGGTGGCGGTTGTCTCTGTCCTGAGTATACGCTCCTTTCAGCTATCTTCCGTCATATGCGTCTTCTTCCTGATGAAGTAGTCCTTCTTGACACCCCGGCGGGAATGGAGCATTTCGGCAGAGCGGTCGCAGACGGTTTTTCCTGTGCGCTGGTCGTTGCTGACCCGTCCTATAATGCGCTCGCTGTCGCAGAGGAATCTGCAGGGCTTGCACAGCAGCTGGGAATCCAGGATAGAATCCTGGTAGTAAACAGGGTACACAAGCAGGCAGAGGTTGATAAAATACAAGAAATGATGGAGGCAGTTACAGGATTTTCCCGGATGGTTTTTTTACCCTGTGATCCTGAAATAATTCATCTCGAACCTGCAGTCAACCGGCTCCTTTCACGTGAATCCGTGTTTATTGATGAAATGCGTTTACTTGCAGCAACAGTTGCTGCACAAGAAGAGAACAGGCCCTCAGCAGTGTTGAAAAAAAATTGCAGACAGGAACTGTCAAGATGATGAAGCCTTGCTAAAAACATAATCTCCGTTTAAGATGAGCAGATCATTCCTGCCCATTGTCCTTTTTTTCCTTTGCTATTACAAAGCCATTTATGGGGTTTTCGGTTTCCCATGCCTATGATCGCCCGGTACCCACCGTCCCCCATCCTTTGTCAGCTCTTTTTTCCAGATGGGAACACCGGCTTTGATTGCCTCAATAATAAACCGGGATCCGGCGTAAGCCTCTTTTCGGTGTCCTGCAGCAACAATGATGATCAGTATATTCTCACCCACCGCAAGCCGCCCAATACGGTGGATGATATCGACATGCAGGAGCCGGAACTGTTCAGTCGCGTCTTTGGCAATTTTTTCCAGTTCCTGTGTTGCGACATCTTCGTACGCTTCGAGTTCCATCTCGGTAATATCGTCATCTCTGACGATACCATCGAAGACCACCACAGTCTCCCGTCCCCTGTTTCTTTGCTGCCTGAATGAGACCCCCGATATCGACATCATCTGTCTGGATTGAAATCATGCTTCACCTTAATTATCCTCCCGCAACCGGGGGAAAACTGCAATCTCATCACCATCGGTAACCGGGGTTTTTGCCGCATCAGCGATATCGATCCGTTTACCGTTTTTCATAAGGATGACAAACTCCCGAAACTCGCCTTTCTCATCAAAGATAGCAGCGTATCCCTCGGGATTTTTCTTTGCGACCGTGGTAATCAGCGGGGTGAACATTGTTCCCGCTGCCACATCAGTCATGATATCGCTCCCGAGCAGTTCACGGAACCGTGCAAAAAACCGGATCTTAACGCTCATTTTTTCTCCTTGCTGGTGTCTTCTTTTCCATACCACCACACGCTACGCAGGCTGGGTTGCGTTCCACGCATATCTCCTCTGCGTGCGCCAGTAATCCATCCCAGATGATGAGACGCCCCGTGAGCATTTCACCGATACCGAGCAGGTACTTCAGTACTTCATTGGCCTGAACCGTGCCGATGATTCCTGCTGTCGCACCCACCACCGGGAATATTTCCTGTGGCGGGGGTTTGGGAAAGATGCATTTCAGGCACGGGGTTGTTCCGGGAATGATGGTGGTTGCCTGCCCGTAGAATCCCCGGATACCTCCATGGAAGAGCGGGATCTCCTCTGCAATTGCGACCTCGTTGAGCAGGTAACGGGCAGGATAGTTGTCCAGGGCATCTACAATCCCATCAGCTTCCCCCACCAGGTCAGCAGCATTGGTTTCATCAATCTTTATATCGATGGCGTGGATCGTGATGTCCGGGTTTATTTCCTGTAATTTTTCCTGAGCGGACTCGGTTTTCTTCCTGCCGATATCCCGGTCGAAATGGAGGATTTGTCGGTTCAGGTTCGTCCGGTCAACCACGTCCGTATCGACAATGGTGATTGTTCCTACACCCGCGACAGCAAGATAGAGGGAAACCGGTGATCCGAGGCCCCCCGCACCTGCTATGAAGATATGCGCTTTTTTAAGTCGTTCCTGTCCCTCATCCCCGAAGAGCAACATCTGCCGCTTGTATCGTTCGCGTTCACGTTCTGAAAACATTGTTCACCGGAATTTTGGATTTGTTCCTGCAGTCCTGCCTTAATGATCGCAGGTGAGATCTTCAGCATGATCATGGGAATGGGGATGTTTCTCCTCCCATGGTTCCAGCCCTTTCTTTACACGGTAATCGTTGATTGCCTTGTGAATGCCTTCTTCGGCCAGAACCGAGCAATGCATTTTGATAGGGGGCAGACCATCAAGCGCCTCTGCGACTGCTTTATTCGAGAGATCCCATGCCTCCTCCAGCGTCTTTCCCCTGACAAGTTCAGTTGCCATGCTGCTGGATGCAATTGCTGCTCCGCAGCCGAACGTTTTGAACTTCGCATCAACTACGATGTTGTTTTCGATCTTCAAAAAGATCTTCATGATATCCCCGCAAACCGGGTTCCCGACCTCGCCAACCCCGTCAGGGTTTTCAATCTCCCCAACATTTCGGGGATTCCTGAAATGATCCATCACCGTGTCACTATACATTGCATCCCCCTTCTTTTCCGCTCTTTTGGTAGAGCGGGGACATGTCCCGTAGTTTTTGTACGACTTTGGGGAGAATGTCGAGCACAATATCCACATCCCCTTCCTTATTTGCATCGCCCAGCGTGAGGCGGAGCGAGCCATGCGATATTTCGACCGGAAGCCCGGTCGCAAGTAATACGTGTGAGGGTTCAAGGGAACCGGATGTACAGGCACTTCCGGTTGATGCGCAGATACCTTCATCGTCCAGCCAGAGCAGCATCGACTCGCCTTCAATAAATTCAAAACTCACATTGAAGTTACCCGGCAGCCGTTTCTCAGGGTGCCCGTTCAGCCGTGCATTGGGAATTTTTTCCAGCACGCCTTTGAGGAGACGGTCCCGCATCGCTGTGATCGCTGCGTTGTGTCCCGGGATATCCGCAGTGGCAAGTTCGATAGCTTTCCCCAGACCGACAATACCGGCAATGTTCTCTGTTCCCGCACGACTTTTGCGTTCCTGGCCTCCACCATGAATAAGATTCTCGATCCGGACACCCTTTCTTATATAGAGTGCCCCTGCTCCTTTCGGGCCATAGAATTTGTGGGCAGAGAGGGAGAGCAGATCGATGTTTTGTGATTTCACATCAATCGGAATATTCCCTATAGCCTGCACCGCATCAGTATGGAAGTATATCTTGTGATTCCGGGCGATTGCACCGAGATCTCCAACGGGTTCTATTGTTCCGATCTCATTGTTGGCATACATAACCGAGATCAGGATCGTCTTTTCCGTGATAGCATTTTCCAGATCTTCAGGATTAACAAGACCGTACTGGTCAACCGGAAGATAGGTGACTTCAAAGCCTTCCTTTTCGAGAAACTTGCAGGTGTGGAGTACTGCGTGGTGCTCGATCTGTGTCGTGATGATGTGGTTACCACGCTTCCGGTTCGCAAGTGCCACTCCCTTGATCGCCCAGTTGTCTGATTCACTCCCGCCAGAAGTAAAATAAATCTCGTCCGGGTCTGCACCCAATGCCTTTGCAGTCTGTACCCGGGCTGTTTCAATTGCCTTTTTCGAATGCCGGGCAATGCTGTAAATGGAGGAGGGGTTGCCAAAATATTCCGTGAAGTAGGGGATCATGGCCTCCAATACCTCTGGTTTTACAAACGTGGTTGCAGCGTGATCCAGGTAGATTGTGCGCTGTGCTCCCATGCGTTCCCTCGTACCTGAATATGTGCGTTGATCTGGGGATTATTCTTTTCCACTCTGATTATACAAGAAACCATTCGGTCAGGTTCCCGGAACATCTTGCGACAGTTGCCGGCTTTTCACAAAGCTTGCCCAATTTTGCCGATGGAAATAACAATTGTGAATGCAATATATTATGTGACAATTGTGATAATTTAAACGATGTGATAGTATGGAGACCCCCTGTCAGAAAATAGTCTGGGACGTTCTGCCGGCAATCCGGGCAGCAATCGCAGTAGAGCTTGTCAGGTGCGGAGTCTCCCAGGTCCAGGCAGCACGCATGCTGGAGATTGCACCATCAGCGGTCTCGCAGTACCTTTCAGGTAAGCGAGGATACCGGATCGAATTTGACGATGAGGTGAAAAAATCCATCGCCCGGCTGGCGCAGGATCTGATCGACAAGAAACAGATAGATGTAGTCGGGCGGATCTGCGGGATCTGCCGGGCAGCTCCGTGAAGGGGAAGGCGGATGTACCGGCCTTGTGCCCGAGCGCTGCGGCTCGTAATTTTTTTATCTGCCTGACATTCATTTGATACCCATGGTTCTGGTCTCCCGATGAATACCGTAGAGAAAACACGAGCACTCAAAAAAACAATCGCAGGGAGAGGATCGATGCTGGTCGCTTTCTCAGGAGGGGTTGACAGCACGCTTCTTGCGGTCCTCGCAAAAGAAGTGCTTGGTCATAAGACAACGTGTGTCCTTCTTGACAGCCCGGTTGTCCCGCGAGCTGCTGTTCAACAGGCACACCAAATCGCAAAGGAACTCGGACTCGAGCTGGAAACCATTGCAGTCCCCCTGATGGATCATGAAGAATTCCGGAAAAATCCGGCAAACCGTTGTTATTACTGCAAAAAGATCTCCGCACCTTGTCTCAGACAACGGGCAAGAGAGCGGGGTTTTGCCAGTATTGCTGACGGGATAAATGTCTCGGACAAGAGCGAGCATCGCCCGGGACTTGCCGCATCAACAGAAGAGGGGATCCTCCACCCGTTTATTGAATCCAGTATCACCAAACAGGAGATTCGGGAGATCGCTCGGGAGTATGGTCTGTCAGTCTGGCAGAAACCCTCTGCAGCCTGTCTTTCATCCCGCATACCCTACGGAGAAGAAATCACCCGGGAAAAACTCCGGATGGTTGAAGAGGCTGAGGCATTCCTCGCAGAAGAGGGATTCGGACAGCTCCGGGTACGTTTACATGGCACTATTGCCAGGATAGAAGTGCATAAAGAGGAGATGAAGAAAATACTGGATATGCAACCTGCAGTCGTGAAGAGACTCAAATCAATCGGTTTTTCTTATGTCACCCTTGACCTCGAAGGATACCGGAGCGGGAGTCTGGATGAAGTATTGTGATGTAATCTATAGTACTGCCTCAGGATTGTCCTGGTGAAGGAGAAGGAGAGAGATGAGCGAAAAGATGTACCGGAAACTGCCCTGTATTAAGGTCGACGGGGACACGTTCGGAAATGTACTTCACGAAGTCGTTGAAGAAGTACCTGTTGCCCTTTTTGTGAATGGCAGGCACGCGATGACTGGGATGATGAGCCCGGTGCAGCTCGAGGATTTTGTTACCGGCTACCTCTTCACCGAACAGATTATCAAGGGTGTCGATGAGATCGAATCAATCAGGATTGAGAAAAACCGGATCAGCGTCATTACAAAGAACCTGTTCAAAGTGCTCGGCCCAAAAAAGACCATTTTATCAGGATGCGGCGGGAGTGTATCTTATATTGACGCAGAAAAACTCCCGAACATAAAGTCTGATCTTGTGATAAGCATAGAGAAAATCAACGAATCGGTCAGGGATGCACTCTCTTCAGATCTTCACAAAACAACCGGCGGGATCCATGTCGTTGCCTTACGTGATACCGAAAAAGTTATCTCGGTTTCTGAAGATATCGGCAGGCACAATGCGGTCGACCGGGTTATCGGGCATGGACTCCGTACAGGTGTCGATTTTTCGCAGACATTTATCGTTTCTTCAGGCAGGATCTCTTCTGAAATGGTGCGAAAATGCCTTATTGCAAATATTCCCCTGATCATATCGCGCAGTGCTACGACGACATTATCAGTTGAGATTGCAGAAAAGACGGGACTGACTATTATTGGTTTTGTGCGGGCAGGAAAAATGAATATTTATTCGCGACCACATCGAATTATTGGATTGGAATCTTCGTCAGCACTTTTATAGGTCAAGTGACTGACGGAGCAGGCATACCTGGCAGAGATCCCCGCTGCAGGGATCACCACACTCCCGGCAGGAACGGATGGGTTCAGACATCCCCGAACCTTTATCGCAGCGCTCGATCTTTTCTTTGCTCTCCACAAGGTTGAGCATAGTGCCGGGATGCTTATATTCAAAACCTGACAGCATTGACCGGACCTCCCGCCGCATTGCATACCGGGTGTACGGGCACTCCGGAAGTTCGTTCCACGCATGATTGAGCAAAAGATACGTAGCAATCTCTTTTTCTGAAATCCGTGAAAGCGGCTTGATCCTCGGGATAAACTTCCCGGATGATTCACCTCTGGAATTCCGGACAAGACGCGGCAGGTCACCCCTGAATACATTCATTAATACCGATTGCGCCTCATCGTCAAGGTTATGACCGGTGGCAAGCTTTGTTGCCCCCGCCTGGTATGCGCCCACCACCAACGCTTTTTTCCTCATGATACCACAGATACTGCAGGCCTGCGTCTCCCTGCCGGTGAGGAAAGCATCGAGTGAGTCTCCGAACAGGCTGGTAAAAGAAATACAGTGATGTTCGATCCCAAGCCGACCGGTGAGCCGTTCTGCTGACTGGATCGTTTCTTCACGGTAGCCGGCAATACCCTCATCGATCGTTATGGCAATGAGCCGGACGTCCTCCCACGCCGGGAGGAGACGGTGCAGGAGGAGAAGGAGTGCGGTGCTGTCTTTGCCACCGCTCAGGGCAACTGCCACACGATCCTGAGGGACGATCAACTGCCGGGTTGTTATAGTATCTGCCACTCGCAGTTCCACATCAGCAGTAAAATGAGTCCCACAGAGGTGACGGTTGTAATATCGCTGGCATACTACGGCCGGTTCCGTGCAGAAAGAACATTTCGGAACATCCGGTTGCACGGCCTTTGTTTCCAAGCATCAACCCCCGTGTGCTATCCTGATAATTCGAACCTCATCACTCCCTTGAATAATCGTATCCTCAGGAAGCAGCTTCCCGTTCCGGGATACGATCACTTCAAGCGGATTTATACCCTGTTCGAGCAGGATCTGTTCAACAGGAGCCGGACTATGCTCAAAAATCCGGACGTCCTTGTCCGATAGGATAAGTCTCATTTTGCCACTAAGTAGCTTTGCGAGCAGGTTTCTTAAACATCCCGCTGGGGAAAATTGTCATTGAAAAGCCCTCAACAAAAAAACTTAAAGGCTGATACGTAATCCACGTATTTGATACACAGGATTAACACATACAAGTACGGAAGTGTGCAGGGTGCCAGATGCATCGTTCATTCATGATGAAATTTTCCGGCTGAAAGAGGATCGGCATGCGATTATTCTCGCGCACAATTACCAGCCGGTCGAAGTACAGGATATCGCTGATCTCACCGGGGATTCCCTCGAACTGTCCCGGGCAGCCGCCTCCATGGATGGCGACATTATTGTTTTCTGCGGCGTGGATTTCATGGCTGAGACTGCCGCAATCATCTCCCCGGAAAAGACGGTCCTGTTGCCGGCTCCGGAGGCCTGCTGCCCTATGGCAGATATGATCACGGCAGACGAGCTGAAACACCTGAAAATACGGCACCCGGGGGCTGCGGTTGTCTGTTATGTGAACACAACCGCTGAGGTAAAAGCCGAGAGTGATATCTGCTGCACCTCTTCAAACGCGGTAAAGGTAGTCAACTCTTTAAAAGAAGACCGGATACTTTTTGTTCCTGACCGCAATCTCGGGCTCTATACCCAGCGTTTTACCAAAAAGGAGATCCTGCCCTGGGAAGGATTCTGTAGTGTACATGACCAGATTACCCCGGATGACGTGCGAAAGGCACACGATCTCCATCCTGGTGCGATCATCCTGGTGCACCCGGAGTGCCGTCCTGAGGTAATCGATCTTGCAGATCATGTCGCGAGCACTTCAGGTATCATCTGGCAGGTGTGCAATTCCTCTGAAAAAGAATTCATCATTGGTACTGAAGTTGGTATCCTCCACAGGCTCATAAGGGAATGCCCGACAAAACAATGTTATCCTTTATCACCGGCAGCAATTTGCAGAAATATGAAAAAGACAGATCTGAATAAAATCCGGAATGCTCTTATCTCCCTGCAGCCCCGCATCACCGTACCAGAAGAGATTGCTCATCGTGCCCGCTGTGCAATCGAGCGAATGTTGGCAGTCTGAAAAAAGAGATTATTTCTCCTGCTTTTTAAGGGGGGATGTTTTTTCGTTCCATAAGTTTCGTGTACATTTCCTGACCGATACATTCCTTTGCATGCCGGCACCACTGGACACAGGATTCGATATCATTGTAGACCACAAAACCGCACCCGCTGCATTTCACGGAGATATCGTTTGAGAAGAGTTCCACTTCCTCACCGCAGTGTGGACACTTTTTGATCGCGAGGGTGGGAGTCCGCAGGTTCGCGGCACCAGGGCAGTGGTCAGGCATAGGGAATATCCTTAGCAGTAGGTCAGATCATCTGTTAAAGAATTCAATGGACGGATGATCCGTTCATCATCAGCAGCCGGAGAATTCACAAGGGAGGATATGGGATACATCGACATGTTCTTTGCGGGAAACGGTGCAAGAATTTCTTTGAGTGCCTCAGCATTCAAAGGAGTTTTTGAAAGCCAGCGATCTTCATGTTCGGGCAGGAGAATTGACGGCATACGATTGTGAACCTTTGCGACAAGTTCGTTGGGCGCGGTAGTAACGATAGCATACGTTCTGATAAGATTTCCGTGAGTTCCTGCCCATTGGTCATAGAGGCCGGCAAAAGCAAAGAGCGGGATCTTCGGCAGGTAAACATAGAACGGGATCTTCTTTTTACCTTCCTTTTTCCATTCAAAAAAACCGGATGCCGGAACAAGACACCGGCGGTTTTGCAGCAGCTCTTTAAAGGTAGGTTTTTCTGATAAGGTTTCTGCACGTGCGTTGATCGGTCGTTGTGCCGTGGTAATATCCTGTGTCCGGTGAGGCACCAGCCCCCACTTCATCATGACAATTTCGTTTTTTTCTTCACGAATAATTACCGGCATTTCATTTCCCGGAGCGATGTTGAACCGCGAACGTGACCCGATCATCGGGTTGAATACCCTGAACCGGTTGCCAAGATCATCGATAAAGACTAACGAGTACCTGCCACACATATACCTGATCGCTTCGGATGTTCGTTAAACGGGTATATCATCCTGCCGCAGGGACTTTATAAATACCCTGTCTGTTCTCCACCCATGATACAAACATGTAATATTGCCCATAGCCAAATAACTGGCAACCAATGACAGAAAAACAACTTATATCGACAATAAAGTATATCTCTGCAATAAAACCGGCTTTTTTCCTGTCAGAGATTATCCCTTACCTCGATGAGACGATGCCCGTGCACCAGCTGTTCCGCATTATATCTCCTGAACTTTCTGCTCTGGGACTTATGGCCAAAAAAACTCAGGGGGATTTTGAGATTATCCGGATTCCGCCCGCACAACCATATCTTATGAATCAGGAGGAAGTCAAACAGCAGCAGCATTTTTTTACGACCAGAGAACTGCCTGATTCCCTTGCCCAAAGTATTGAACGGTACATTACAAAAAAAGTCGGAAAGGACTGGAACGATCCGATCATTATCGAACGTATCCGCAGGGCGATCGTCTCCCAGAAAGATGATTACTGGAAACCATCACACAAAAGGTCCTTGCACTACATAAAAGGTTATAGTGTTCTCAGTTATCTCGCCTACCATTTCCCGGTATATTTTTTCCAGACCGAACACCTGCTCCTTATGCTCGCACGGGAAGGTCTCCTGAAAAAAAGCATGACCGTCCTCGATGTCGGAACCGGGCCTGGGGTAGTTCCGCTCGCAATTGCTGATTTTTATTCACGGCTGGATGGACCGCAGGCGACCATATATTCTCTCGAAAGGTCAGAAGAGCATATCGAGGCCTTCACCTATTTACGCGAGGCTTTCGTACCCAGAGGGGGCAGAGTATCCATTAAGTCTCCGGTTAAAACAGATATCAGATCACTCGACCTCGCCAGACTTCCGGAAAAAATCGATCTGGTTATCTTTTCCAACGTCCTGAATGAACTTCCGGATGCCACCATGGAAGTCAGGGCTGACATTGTGGCACTGATCTCAGAGCGACTCGCTCCTGATGGTTCAATCCTGATGGTTGAACCTGCGGATGAGGAGAACGCGACCCGGATGCGATCACTCACCGTTGCGCTGCAAAAAAAAGGGCTGTCTGTCTCCAGCCCGTGCTCATTCATATGGGGTTCAACCTGCACTGCCCCCCGATGCTGGAGTTTTGAGACCGCACCTGCGATCAGACTCTCCCGGTTGATGGAGACGCTTGCCCACTGCGAGGATTCCTACCGGTACGTGAACACTGACATCAAGTATAGTTATGCAATCCTGCGAAAAGATGGCAGGCGAAAGGAGCATTTCCGGTTACCCGTCGGATCAAAATTCCTCCGGTTATCCAAACTGCACCTGCATGTGGGAAAACGGATCAATGTTGCCGGTGGAAAAATGTCCGGGGAGCTTGGCAATGCACGATCCCATGTGTATAAGATATGTGACGGGACGGCAAAAACACCGGTGTATGCGGTGCTGCCTTCCTATCATATCACACCGGAAAATGACCTGATCACATCTGCCCCGTATGGATCAATCCTCGAACTGCGCAATGTGCTGGTGCGGTATAACAGGACCCATAATGCGTATAATCTGCTGGTGAGCCGGAATACGAAGGTCACTTTTATAAAAAAGAAGCAGTCTGAACATCCGGAAAATGTTAAACAAGAATGAAATTGAATACCACGAGGGTTATCAGGAGTAAAACGCACGCATGCTTAACACCCGCTGCAAGGGATGACTCCCCCATCTGGCCGGGAATAAGACCGGAGAAAAATGCCTGGATAAGGCACGCATGATAGAGGATCCTTGCAAATGTAGCGATCGATATTGCTCCAATCCCCGAAAGGATTCCGGTTGCAGAAATTCCCTGCGTAGAGATATTTTCGAGGACGGGGAGAAACTGCATTGTCAGGACCGCCACAACAAAGAGGAATACAAAGAATGCGAGATACACAATAACCGTGTAGATAAACATCTCAGCATGGCGCTCTTTTTTGAGCATCTCGGTCATTTTTGCATCAGCTGCAGCAATGGAAAGCACTTCGCCTATCTGCCCGCTCATCTCACTTGCCTTGGTAATCAGTGTTACGGTACGTGCAATCGAAGGTGTGCTGACCCGCTCTTCAAACCTCACCAGTGCTTCGGTAAAATTCGCACCCCAGTCCATATCCTTCTTGATTTTCCTGATTTCATAGCCGATAAGGCCGAGATTGGTATTTACCATAATGGCAATTCCCTGGGCAATGGTGAGACCGGACTGGTTGATCCCGGCCATTCTTTCAAGGAAATCAGGAATGAGCTCCTGAATACCAAGTACTTTTTTTGCCCAGATTCCATAAAAGACAGCGTAGGGGATAAGTACAACAAGCAGGGCTATTACGATATGATCATCGATGACACTGAAATAGAGTTCGCTATCTGTGTAGGCAGGAACCTGTAAAAAAGTAATTACGCTGTAGACGATGGCGATTGGAACAGTTATGTACAGGGTGAGATTGACATTATTGATAAAACTGTCAAGGGGATGCCGGATAAAGGTAATAAAATTCCTGATCCGGTCGTATTTTTTCAGTTGCTCCAGCAGGGATTCTTCATCCTTTTTTTTATAAATCCTGATGTTGGCATAGGTTTTAAGCAATTTTGTCCGGATATATCGTTCCGTCTTTTCAGTTTTGTCTGACAGGTGATAGATAAGAAAAATAAATACCACTGATCCAACAGGAATGATCACATAGGTAACTAAGGTCAGCTGGGATACTGCAGATCCTCCCATCATCCCCATCACAACCATGATGATAATCAAAAAGAGGGGTCCAGCGACAAAGAGAGTAACATAGGACTCAGCTACAAGGGAAAGAATGTTGAGGAATTGTTTCTGTTCAAAGCGTGCTTCTTCCTGGTAAAGCCTCACTCTCTGGGAGAGAAACTCTGCCATATCCCCACCACTCTCAATTACCGAAAGCAGATCCTGTAAAAAATCCTTGAGCTTCTCAGAGGGGGTGGTTTGGGCGAGATGGTGAATAGCAGTTATGACATCGTGCCCAAAAAAGTCCGCATCTCTCACAATCTGGCGAAATTCAAGGGCAACCTCTCCATAAATATCTGCCCGGTCGGAGAGGGAGCGAAAGACCATCATCAGCTGGGCACCTCCTCTCCGCATAGCGTACATATAAGCAACCGCATTGTGCAGGGTCAGGTTGATTTTTATTGCGCGGTTTCTTTTTTCATACCCGGGGAGTTTTAAAAGGAATAAATATCCGAAATATATTCCCAGGAGGAACATAACAAGCACGGTAAAAATCTGGATGGACAGGATGCCTGAATCGGTAATAGGGATTGAGGGAACCTGGATATTGAGTACATTGTAGATGCCGATCTTTCCAACCTGGAACTCCAGGGTAAGGTACGTGGTGATAAAATATCCAAGAACCGCAAGGATGATACCTGTCAGGAATGCGATTTTAACCGATCGCCATAAGAACTGTTCGAGGGTCAGACCCATCCTGGCAGAAATCATCTCTGCATGCAGGTCTGAATACCGGGACGGGTCTTGTTGTATCCATTTCCTGATATGGTGTCTCACATTCATTGGATTACCTTGTACAGGTCGGCGAGACTGTTAAGAACTTTCGGGGCATCAATATAATAAGCGTGAAAGAGGGATGCAACCGATATATAATCCCTGATTCCCTGTTTTTTCATTGCCTCAAGAATGTTCTTTCGTGTGCTGATCTCGGATTCCAGCTGATCCCGGGTCCAGCCCCGTTTTTCAGCGATCTCGGCATAAACCTGGGATCGGCCGGTAAAACTGAATACATCGTGAACGGGATCATAGACAAAGACGTTATTCACCCGCAGGTTTCCGGTTGCGGGATCGATTCCGGCGATTTCGACAATTTCCTGAACGCGACGCACCCGCTCTGTCCCGCGATAGAGCAGCTCCTGGACACATACAATATTCAATGCCTGGATCATGTTTCTTGGGACATTCAGGGGTTCACTTTCAAGACGATGAACAGACTGCATCCACATTTCCCGCATGCATGGTCGAGAACGTTGTATGCCCGGTATTCATGGCCTGGAAGAGCGTCTGCGCCTCAGGTCCTCTCACTTCACCGACAAGGATGAACTCAGGTCGCTGTCGCAATGCCGACTTTAACAGGTCGAACATCCTGATTGCATTTCCCCCTTCAGCAGATCCATCGCGGGTCACACTTGCAATCCAGTTATCGTGGAAGAGGGTAATCTCCCGGGTGTCCTCAATGCTCACGACCTTTGCAACCGGGGGGATGAGAAGGGAGACTGCATTGAGGGAGGTTGTCTTTCCGGATGCAGTTCCGCCAACAAAGAGCAGGCTCTTGTTGTTTTCTATCGCGAGCCAGAGATACGCAAGTGACTCCGCATTGAAGGTGCCGTTTTCCATCAGCTCAACCGGAGAGTATGGATCCTCCCGGAATTTCCTGATGGTAAATGAGGTCCCCCGTGTTGTTACCTCAGAACCAAACGTGAGCTGCAGTCTTGACCCCTCGGGAAGGGTTGCATCGACCATGGGTGAGCCGGTCGAGATATGCTTTCCTGAACGCTGGGCAAGTGCAATTGCGAGCGAATTAAGGGCATCTGATTCAAATGCGATATTTGTTTTTATGTTAGCGTAAATGCGGTGATAGAGGAACAAGGGGATGTTGTTGCCATCACAGGAAATATCTTCTATCTGGGAATCTTTCATAAGGGCTTCAATACGGGACCACCCCGTGAAATTCCTGATTAAATAATACTGGATTTTAAAAAGGGACAAGGAATCAGGAGTTATTCCATAATCATCGATAAGCTCATTTACTTTTTCCAGCAGAATACGTTTGGGATCCTTTTTGATTTCATCAGAGGAAAGGATCAGAACATCCCGCAGGTCCTCATGGAGACGTTCGAGCAGCTCATATTCGAATTCAGAAAGTGCCGGTTCAGACAGCAGATACTCTTTCTGGTTGGTCTTCTTATTCAGAGCAATTACTACCAGTGAACGCCCCTTTTCAACCCAGTAGCGATCGATTTGTTCATACTCAGGAGAAATCTCAGCCTCAACAAGCGTTCCAAACCGTTCAAAATCATATTCCACCACAGGTATTTTGACTTTTTTCTTCAGGATATGAAAATAGTGGCGATAGGTGGAATCGGGTTTTGTTGGCTCCTTTTTTTGTTCCTGGGGGGGAACCACATTTTTTCCAAAGTCAGGATCAGTCATGGATAATTCATCCGTTGCCTTGAGGATCGCCCTTACTTGTTAAGGTTTTGAAGGATATGAAAATGTGGACTATCTGGATAGTGCTCATCCTCCTTCCTTTTCGCTGAATCATTTTTATTCTCTCGAATAATAATTCGGGAGATCATTTTATATAATTATGCAGTATTTCAGGGAATTTCATGGCGCTTCAGAGTTTTAATATCGTTTTCCTCATCCGTTTTTTAATAATACGACAGATATCTTTATCACAAATACCTACGAGAGTCTCTTTTAAGAAGTCAAATCTATCGTTTATGAGGATATTTTTATGCAGAAATTGAAGAATGTAAAAATGCCAACCGGTATCAGATCTCTTGACCCGATCCTTGGTGGAGGAGTACCTGCAGGATCCGTCATCCTTCTTCTCGGGGATCTTGGGGCAGGCAATTATGAATTCGTGTTCAGTTCCCTGGTAAATACCATAAACGCCAGGAAAGGGAGTGAACAAGAAGGTGCTGTCGCTCCCCATGAAGTGCGGTACATCACCTTTACCCGGTTAAAAGAAGAGGTGAAGCAGGAGATCATCAGTTCGTTTTCAATCGATGATATCCCCTCACTCGTGGACAGGATCCAGTTTGATGATCTTTCGGAACACTATTTTGACGGCAGTATGGTTCCTGACGAATGGTATTGCAAAGGTGATACGAAAACCCGATTGCAGAAACGATCGGTTCATGAGAGTATTTTTGTCCAGATTTCACACGTGATAAATGCTGTACAACCGGACAGCCTTGTTGTTCTGGATTCTGTAACAGAAATTGCAACCCAGTGCAATACCCCGGCCCTCTGGAACAACCTGACGGGATTCCTTCGGGGGTTACAACGTGTGGCAAAGCAGAAAAACATCACCCTGTACCTGCTGCTCAGCCGGGGTATTCTTGATTCTTCCAAAGAAAGGGAAATGGCAGATATCGCCGATGCCGTTTTGCTCTTCAAATGGGAGGAGAGCTCCGGTGCCAGGAGGCAACGTGTGATGTATTTCGAAAAATTCCGGGGAGTGATGCCCCATCTCGAAGAGCGCGATCTGGTGAAATTTGCAGTCCGTATCTCCACTTCCAGTGGATTTGAAGTGAGCAATATCCGGGTGGTCATATGAGCACTGAGAGAGTAAAAATCGGAATTGACGGGCTCGATGCAATGATGGGTGGGGGTCTCATCTCTAAAAGCATCGGTGTGATTATCGGAACCTATGGTACGGGGAAAACAACATTCTCCCTGAATTTTATATGGGAAGGACTGGAAAAAAAGGAAAATGTCATTTATATCAGTCTTGAAGAGAGTAAAGACCGTATCCAGACCTATATGAAGCAGAAAGGCTGGGATATTGAAGATTACCTTGACAGGTCACTCCACATTCTCAAACTTGATCCCACCGATTTCAATATCGCAAGTAACCGGATAAAAAACGAGCTTCCCCGGCTCATTGAAGAGGTGAAGGCAACACGGGTGGTGATTGATCCTATCTCTCTTTTTGAAGATCTTTTCACGAATGATGCAGAGCGCAGGCAGGAAATGTACCAGTTTGCCGAAGGGCTTCGCGATAAACAATGCACCATCGTGATGACTTCAGAAACGCACCGGGATAATATGTTTTCAAGCCGTCATGGGCTCATAGAATACCTGGCCGATACCGTGATTCTGCTCCGCTACGTCCGTCCAAGCGACCTGACAAATGTTCACCTCGCTCTCGAAGTTGTCAAGATGAGAATGTCACAACACTCCCGGGAGATTAAACCTTACGATATCCTGGAAGACAGGATTGAGGTATATTCAGAAGCAAACGTCTTTTAAATAAGATTCCCGAGCGTACCTGAACAAAAATCCGGAATGAGTGAGAAAATAATATTGTTTTTTGGTTTTTGCCGGTAGTTTTTTATTCCATATCAATAACAGCATCAACATAGGTTGTGAGCTGCGTCATGAGCAGGGGATCCAGCCCTTTTTCTACGGCGAGAAAGACGCCCGGAGAATCCAGGAGCCGGAGCTTGCTTGTCACGAAATGGATGAACTTGGAGATATTGGTTGAGGGTATGTAAATGAGCATGGTACTAACCGAGTCGAACAGGATACAGGGTTTCTCCTTTGAAAATGCATTCAGGACTTCAGTAATCGCAATCCCGAGGTCGGTCAGGTTTGAAGGATTGTTGATAAACCGGCAATTCTTTGTCTCAGCCGGGACTTTTCCAATAGCGTATTTTGTGATCGCATCAATAAACTGGATCTTCGAAATATCAAGCATATTTTTCTCGTAGGAGGCTACAAGGGCGGAGTATGGCTGGTTTGTTGTTACGATGATAACACTGTTCTTGTTCTGTATCAAAAACCGGATGATCTCGATATTATTGAGCTTCAGATGGTCAGGAGCTGACATCACCAGGTAGAGCTTTTGTTCTCCGGACAGGTTGATGGAAAATGTCATGAAAATCTCCCCCTCACCGTGTTAAAAATTCCCGGTAGGCATCCGGAATGTCAGAGGATCCCTCTATGACTGCTGCATTCAGAAACTGCAGGGTTTCAAGGATCTGCTCCATATTCTTGATCTGGACCTGAAGGGAGTCAAGGGTTTCCGGTGAAGCTACCCGGAATTTTTTTCCAGGGTCTCTTTGATTTCCATCAGATTCCAGAGACTCAACCGCATGGGGTTTTTCATCCTCTGGGTGTACTCGACCATAAATCCGATGAGGGTAGCATTTTTCTTTTCAATTTCCTGCTTGGAGGCTAACAGGGCCTTGCTGTATTCTTCTTTTTCTTCAGAAAGCATGGCTACCAGGATAGCAACGAGAACAAACATGGAGGCACGAACAAACGGACCCCACAGCAGTTCTCCGCTGACCATATAGGAGGTCGCAAGATGTATCGCGGCAAGAATCAGGGCAAGCCAGATCGCTTTTTTCTGGAACCAGATTCCCACAATGACAATCAGGACATAAAAAAAATGGGTGTAGCCGATATCAATATTCTGCCAGAGATGCATTACGATTTCACAGAAAACAGATACAACGATAAGGATCCCGACAATTGCTATCTTGACGTTCCTGTCAGAAACTGCCACCCCATCCTTCAAGGGAACTTGCATATGTGATTTGTTATTGCGATGACGGTAAAATGTTTCGCTTCAACGAATAATTTCAGGCCATTTGCATTGGCAACAGGAAAGAAAATGAAAAATGAGTCCTCAACAGGATAAAAAAAAGAAAGGGTAGGGTCACTATTAACCACAAAAAAAATGATTTAAGACGTGAGAAAATGAAAAAAATGGCTCTGTAGAATTCCTTTTCCTTTGATATGAAATTCACGATGCCGGTACAATGAAGAAGGGGACAGGCCCTGTCCCCCCTTACTGCCCCTACGCTGAGCGATGATGAAGGTAGTACCAGTTCGGGAGTTATCGCATCGGGGTCGCCACAGCGGCGGGGGCGGAGGAAAAAGCTCAAGCCCAAAGGAGCATCACCAATGATTTTTTTTATAAAACGTGAAGAAATGTTAGTTGTTTGAATGTGACTATACAAAAAAAAGAAATTACTCCAGAATTGTGTAGCCATTTGGCAGCGTGCCATACAGGGCGTCCGTGTTGGTCACCCGGACATCAGTCAACCCGACCACGACGGTCTCGGGAAGAGTGAACGATGTGGTGATCTGGGTGGGTGAATTCACGGTCACGGAAGGAGCGGTATAAATCAGGGTGGTTCCCCGGTATAACCTGACCCGAGCACCCGTCAGGAAATTTGTCCCGGTCACTAGTATCGGGCTGACCGTCATCCCATCCCTTCCCTGTACCGGACTAATGGAAGTTACAGTCGGGGGTGGATTCGTGACCGTAAACCGGCCAGTGCGGGACGCCGTAGTCCCATCAGTATTGATAACCCTGACACCATACGAACCGGCCGTGGCACCGGAGGGAATATTCAGTGTCCCGGACATACGGGTACCTGAAATAACATTTACATCGGTCATGTTGATCCTTGTGGTACCGTAATAATAATCGACCAGTGCTCCCGGCTGGAACCCGGTGCCGGTAAGGCTGGTAATACTCACTGATGTCCCACGGACTCCCGTAGCCGGGGTGCTTGTTGAGATTGTCGGAGTGGGGCTGTTGACCGTAAAGGTCAGCGTGCCGGATGTTTTTCCATCCGGATTCATAACCTGGATATTCCATGTACCCGGGGCCGCCCCAAGAAGGTTAAAGGTGCAGGTGATTTGAGTCGGTGATAGTACCGACACTCCTGTTGCAACGATATCCGGATACCCTGTCCTCGTCATGCGCACGCCAGCTCCCGGCTGGAACCCGGTGCCGGTAAGACTGACAACCACCGGCCATCCGCGGTTACTGGAAGTAACATTCCTTGCAGTTAGGGTTGGTGCATTGCCGGTTACGATGAACCCGTTTACCAGACTTCCGGCATCGGAATCCGGATTAGCGACAGTAACATTCCGTGAGGCAGCTGTCGCCCCGGTCAGGTCAAAGGTGCAGGTAATGCGGGTAGCTGAAACAACCACAACATTTGCAGCAATAATATCCGGCCCGGCAGAGCTGTTCACGAGACGTACTGAAGCACCCGACCTGAAGCTGGTGCCGGCAAGATTGGTGATGTTTACGTTCCAGCCGCGAACCTGCGTGTTGGGCGTGATTGAAGTCACAGTTGGTGTCGGTGTCCTGACCCTGAACCCGGCCGGCAACATACCAGCCTGCCCATCGGCATTGGTAACTACCACATTCCACAATCCGGGAGTGGCACCGGCTGGAAGGGAAATTGAGCAGGTGATAAGGTTGGAAGACCCCACATTCACTCCTGATGCAATGATATCCGGATCACCGGTTTTATTGAGCCTCACCGTTGCACCACTCACAAAACCGTTACCTCCGATAGAGACAGGTACTACCGTTGAACCCACAACGCCAGAGGAGGGGGTTATTCCACTGACAAACACACCCGCACCTTTTACCAAAAATCCGTTCGGTAATACCGCCACCCTGCCATCAGGATTGGTAACTACGACATTACGGGCACCCAGGGAGGCGCCGGCAAGGTTTACCGTGCAGCTGATCTGGTTCTGGTTCACAACCACAACACCAGATGCTACGATATCAGGGGCCGATGAACTATTGAGAATAACCGTGGCCCCATTCTGGAAACCAGATCCGGCAATACTGGAAATCGTGATCGTGTTGCCGGTGATTCCCGAGTCCGGGCTGATATTGGTAACAAGCGGTCCGGGGGTGTTGACCATGAAACTGGTGGGAAGAATCCCTGACTGGCCATCCGTATTTATCACCGTTACATCCCATAATCCGGGAGATGTCCCGGTGGGCAGCGTAAAGGTGCAGGTAAGATTGGTTGCGTCCAGTACCAGGTACATCTGAAGCAAAGAGATCGGGATTTCCTGTTTTCGAAAGTTTTACCGAAGATCCGGTGATAAAGTTCGTACCCGTAAGATTTCCGATACTCACTATGCTTCCACTATTTCCGGAATTTGGGGTAATGCGAAGTACCGTTGGTGCGGGGCCGGGTGTGAGGACCGTGAAACCATTGACAAGTGTCCCCGGGGCACTCCCGGGATTGGTTACCGTCACATTCCATTGACCAGGAAGAGCACCGTTCAGATTAACGATGCAGTTGATCCGGCTCTGTGAAACCACCAGAACATTCGTTGCAGGAATAACAGACGATCCCTGGACAAGTCGTACTGTTGCACCATTCACAAACCCGGCACCTGAAATGATCGTGGGAATTGAAGAACCGGTTATACCGATATTTGGGGTGATTCCCGTTACGGTTGCGGCTTCTCCCGGTGTGGGGATTGCAGTCGGAACGAAGGTGGGCATACCACCGGAAAAATCGGTTGAGACAAGGACGGTCTGCGATGACCCGCTTGTATAGACTATCTGCACTTTTCCCGGCAGTGAACCAGTATAGTAATCCAGAGATTCACCGGGTGACCAGGCAGTCCAGTTCGAACCTCTGAGAGTAAAATTGGAGGTTGTATCCACCCCATCCACTAAAATAATCATTTCCTGACGTAACAGGGCATCCCCGCCGTTATGAAATATCCTGAGGGTGTCGTTGCCGTTTGAGGATATGACAGCATCGAGTGCAGGGATCTTCTGCGGGAGAGGTTGTGACGTAAGAACAACCCCGATAAGTGCAACAGCCATCACAACAACCGATATAAGCATCACTGATCCTATCACCTCTGATACACCAGAGTCATGACCTTTGTTCCTGTTCCGTTCTTTCATCGCTGACAACATCCTCAGTTCCATTGCCCGATTACCCAGTGTTGAGAGTTTTATCTCATTAGCCTATCTGAAAGAGACTGTTCTTCAACCATCCGGAAATAAATCATGCAATCACTCACTCATAATTTCAATCGCGGAAACTTTTGGATTTTCATAACCCTTGATGAAATCGATATCAAGGATACCGTCATTTACCGTAATATGGTAGGTTCCATCTGTTGCAGAGTAAAGGCCTGCCGTTGATAACAGATAGAGATCCGTGATAACCTGATTTCCTTCCAATGCAACACTGAATATCCTCGGATTATTGGGATTAATTCCATTGTAGATCTCAGCAAATTTCAGGGTCACTTTATAGTTACCATCTGGTACAGTAAAGCGGTACTGCCCGTTCCCACCCGAAAACCAGCTTTCGGTCTGGTAGAGGGTTGGATCCATGGTATTCGCGATAGAATTTCCTACCGAATAGGATTGCCGGTTTCCACCATATCCCCAGCCTCCGGGAATATATTGCTGGTCTGCAGACCAGAGATTATTCTTTGTATCGGTATATGCTCCGTCTCCGCAATTCACCCTGATGCTGATTACAGGTTTGCCTAAGGAGAGGATGACCTGCGGTGAAGTTCCACTGGTGTAGACCAGCTGAAGACTGTCAGGCAAGATCTGTCCTGCCGGGACATCATATCTGAGTGTGTCCCCGGCAGACCAGCGGGACCAGGGAGTTCCATCCATATTTTTAAAAAAATTCCTCATATCGGTCCCGTTCACCAGGAAAGACACCTCTTCTTTCAGGAGTGTATCACCACCTTCATGGCGGAGCAGGATAGAATGATCGATCGTTATGAAATCCACATCAAGTGCAGGGATCTTTTGCGGAGGGGATTTTGAGAGTATACTGACTCCTAATAGAGCCACCCCCATACCGACTACCGCAACAAGAATAATGGCACCAAGAGCATCAGAAAGACCGCTGTCATGGTACATATTCCTCACGAAATGACTCCACCGGCTCCGTGTATTGTAGTTGTGAAGGTCCCCCGTGCTGCAATCACATTGATATCGTTCCAGGTGTCAGTCACATCGTAACCATTTATGGTGATATAACTCTCGTTGCCCGCAATACCCGTGGTGAAATGTGGCACCCCTGCTACAGTAGCGGTGTAATCAAAATAATTTTTCCACATATTCCTCGACTGATTGTTGGTGGTATTGACTGCAATCGTTATCCACTTGGTGTTGGCACTGCCGGGAGCATAGGGAAGTGTAGTGACACTATCAAGATGTGTCTTTACCTGGATTGAACTGCTCCCGCCAACGATCCCACGATTATTTGGATCAAAGGTGAGGGCATTGATATTTACGGTGACAATTTTTTTCGTGACAACGGGGTCGTTATTATAGTTGAAGGAAATCTCGGGGGGGAGTTTGTATACCGTGTTGCCATCTGCCTGGGAGAGGAACACACCCCCGAGCTGATAATAATACGTCTGGGGGATCCAGTAATTATTCTGTCCGCGGTATTCTAAAGATCCCAGGGTAATAGGGGCTACAGTATAGTTCATTTCTGTAAAGCCATAGGTAACATTCCCGTTTCCCTTTATATGGGAGGTATAGTGAAGAGTGTCGAACTTGTCCAGGGTAGGTGAGAGGAAAAGATTGTCGGGAATTTGCAGCGATGATTTCATTCCATACGCGTCATCCATCAGATCAACTGTATACGTTCCCGGAGAAATTGTTTTGTAGACGGTAAGATCCTGCACTGTTGGAATATTACCTTTTATAACGGTTACACTGATATCAGAACCGGTATAATTGGATGCCGGAGTTGAAACAAGGCAGTTTACGCCACCACCCGGATTCATGCCAACAACCTGGCCCGGCGGACAGGAAGGTTGCTGCACGATACTATATGCATCATAATAGGCAAAGCGGGGGGTGAGATTCACCGTTGCAAGCCAGCCTGATCCGTTTATCTCGACTCCGTAGTAGGTGTCTTTTGAAAGGTCATTGGGGGTTATTCCGGAAATAGTGACATAGATATGTTCTGGAACATTATCAATTCCGGCAGGAAGATCTACCGCATCATTCACCGTGTTATTAAGGATAAGAGAGCGTGATGTTAACGATAATAACTCCGGCTCTTTTGTCCTGTCATTTATTGCAATTACACCGGATGAGCTCAATGGGCTCATTATCGGGATAAAACTGATTGTTCCCTGGGAATAACCTCCTGCCGTGCCAAGGGTAAACGAATTACTGACCGTTGTGCCAACTTTATTGTTATTGAAAAGTGAGTCAAGGCTGAGTTTATAGCCGACAAACTGATCTTTTACCTCATTCATATGACCAATTTCATTCTCCCTGCCCTGTGCAGGAACGCCATAAGTCAGGTAAAGAGACGCCACAACAACGATCAAGCCAATGATCAGGACAAAACCGATCACTTCGGATAGTCCCGATTCTCGATGGGGGTATACCTGGGAATAGTCAGTCATTTCTCATTGATTCGTATGGCAACGTCTCATATATATGTTGTTCGTCAGAAATCCTTGCATTTCCCGCTAAAGACCATTAAAATCATTTTTTTTAATTCACCCATCAAAAAAGCAAGGGAAGGCAGTATCCCGGGGCTACAACGCATGGTCTCCTTTGAGGTACAGAAGAGTTTTGTGCTTTGCTTACAAATAAAAAAGAACATAATTTCAGGAATTGCCTGGTATCTCAGGAAGGGGTTGTGGGTGTCACTTTCAAAAGGCTGTGTTCTCTGCCATCAGGGCGCAAAGATGGTACTCTTTGTTACGGGGCGATGCCATCGCTCCTGCTGGTACTGCCCCCTTTCCCGTGAACGAAAAGGTTCCGACACCGTTTATGCAAATGAGCACCCGGTGGATATACCGTCACAGATGATTGAGGAAGCGGAGAATATGAGCGCTCTTGGTACGGGAATCACAGGAGGAGAACCACTCCTGTGCCTCGACAGGGTTATTGGATATTGCCGGCTGCTCAAGGATCATTTTGGAACTGATCACCACATACACCTGTATACCGCAAAAGCCCCCGGCGACGACGAACTGAGAAAAATGAAAGGGTTCGTTGACGAAATCCGGCTTCATCCCCCTCATGAATGCTGGAATGACATACTCGATACTGATTACATCCGATCAGCAAAATTGGCACGGGAAATGGGATTTGATATCGGCATCGAAGTACCTGCACTTCCGGGTCTCGAAATGCTCATCCCTGCACTTCCCTGCCTTGACTTCCTCAATATCAATGAACTCGAATGGGGAGAGACTAATGCGTACGAGATGCGGGAGCGGGGGTATGAACTTGCCGATGAACTGCATAATGCAATTGAGGGAGCAAAAGGCTGGGCTGAGGAATTGTGCAGGCACGACAAGGTTCACTGGTGCTCATCTGCGTTCAAGGATTCGGTGCAGCTGCGGGAGCGGTTGAAGCGAATCGCAGAAAATACTGCCCGACCATTTGATGAAATTACACCGGACGGAACTATTGTCTATGGTGTGCTTGAACCTCCACTCCTTCAAAAAAAGAAATGCACTCAGTTCTGTGAGCAGAAATTTGATCCGGGAAGTTTTGAGGATTATAATGACCGGATAGAGATGGCATGGTGGCTGCTTGAAAAAAATATCGATGATCTGCCGGGGAAAAAATACGTTGTGGAACGCTATCCCAACGGGGGTATGGTTGTTGAGGTGACACCGCTATGATCCTGCGGTCGCTGATTGAACCACTCTATGAGAGGTACCTGAAGATGCAGTTCCAGCGTGTGCCCAACCATATAGCCATCATCCAGGATGGTAACCGGCGCTATGCAAAAAAACTGGGGATCGACACTCCGAAGGGGCACCGTGCGGGAGCCGATAAAACTGAGGAAATGCTTGACTGGGCACATGAACTGGGCATTAAACATATCACATTATACACGTTCTCCACGGAAAATTTCTCACGAAACAAAGAGGAAGTCGACCATCTCTTTGCCCTGTTCCGTGAAAAGTTCATTTCAGTCCTGAACGACGAGCGTGTTAAGAGATACAGGATTCGTGTCCAGATGGTGGGAGACCGTTCACTCCTCCCCCCGGAATTAAAGGAAGCCGTGGATGCAGCAGAAGAGGCAACAAAGGACAATACGGGATTCAATCTCAATATTGCCCTTGCCTACGGGGGAAGAAACGAGATCGTGCTCGCTGCCAGAGAAATACTTGCCGATATCGAGCATAATAAGGTCGCGCCCGGGCGGATCGATGCTGCAATGGTGGAAGAACACATTCATGGGGGCAAAGGGATCCCCCCGGTTGACCTTATCATCAGGACAGGAAACGAGTGCCGCACGTCAAACTTCCTCCCCTGGCTCGCCAACGGCCATGAATCCACAGTCTACTTTTGCGCCCCATACTGGCCCCTTTTCAGGAAAATCGACCTCATGCGTGCAATCCGCATCTACGACCAGCGCATGTCGGCGGGTTAGCGTTTCTCTGGCAGGAAAAGATCGCGTACTATATTTCTCCCGGGGACAGATCAACAGTAAGGATGGCAGGAAAAAAAGAGAGCAGCACCCCGTGGCGTCAGATATCGATTGTGATCAGGGCTGATATCCTTGAGCAGGCCCGCCAGAAAAAAATCGATGTCAGCGAGGCGTGTAACAGGACTCTTGCGGAGAGGCTGGGAATCGACTTCCGCCAGCAGAAGATTCCGGACGGAATCGTGTTGGAACCGGTAATCATCGCAGCAAACGGAAAACCTGTATTGCCAGATCCTGTATCTCCTGAACCTGGAGTTTTGGCGGTCCCGGCAATCATCAACGCCGATGATCCCAAGGCGGCAAAAGCGTTGAAGTCACAGCATCCCCCCAAAGGAAAACCTGCACGGGACGCACTGGCACCTGCCCCTCTGCCGCCTCCTGCTCCGGAAAAAGAGATAGTACCCCTCCGTGCACCCGCTTTGACGACAGGAAAAGCAAAAAATCCTGCACCCAGGAAGAAGAAGGATGATGCTGTGAAAAAGTTCTTCACTTCGATGATCCTCCGTGAAGATACCGAAGCTGCACATCTGGTAAAAGACGATATGTACTATTCGTTCGAACGCTGGTGCCGGGATCACCGCGTACTTCCGGTCCCTGATAAAAAATCTTTTTCTGTCACCTTAAAAAACCAGTTCGCTGTGAAGGAAAAGATGGTAAATGGGACCCCAACGTGGATTGGCATCAGGTTAAAGTAAAATTTTAATTTTCGTGAGGTGTAATGAAATGAGCGACCAGAAAAAAACAGGGTTCTCCCCCAAAATTAAACACTCACTTCCCAAACCTGCGTATCCGTGACTGGTAATCCCGGAGAACCCGTAAGAAATCTACCTTCCTCAGGTATTTCCAGTTTACATCCGAAAAGAACAGCTCAGAATAAACCGACTGCCATATGAGGAAATCTGTCAGGTGGTCCCCACCGCTCTTGACAACAACATCAGGAGTGTACTTAAAGGTCAGGTAGGATTCAAGCATCTTCTCGTCCACATCTGACGGGTGAACGTGGTCCTCCGCCATCTTCCGTATACAATCGGTGATCTCCTCCTTCCCGCTTTTCCCGATCGCGATAACAACATCCATTCCACTGCCGGCAATCTCTTCCTTGTCCCTGATGTGGAGAACAAGACGGGCAATAGTGCTGATCTTCCGGATCTCAGGGAGGTATGCTTCCATCGCCGAGGGGTCGGAAGTGCTGATGTGGAAGGTTAAACCGCGGATGATAGTCTTTCCTGAAGGATGGGATTTTTCCACGTAGTTTGATATCTCGCTGCTCCATGACGTGATATTAACCAGGTTGGCGGGTGCATCCGCCATATCCTGCCCGCTGATCATGAAGCAGACATGCCCCGGCAACTCAGTAATCTGCCGTTTGAGCAAATATTCATAGAGCCAGTAAATCATCAGTACCCCAGAAACACCCGTAAAAATTATTCTATTATTTTTTATCTTTTGATTTGTTTATACCTTATAGTATTGCAACGATTTCCCTGATAGTGCAACCCTGATCCAAATCAATAAAGTCGTCAGGAGACTAAAACTAGTCAAGAGTACTCCTATGCTGCCCTCCCTGCGGGAAGATTACCTGGAAGCCATCCAGCAGTTCTCAGAAAAAAATGCTCATTCCCCTCGCTACGCAGAGCTGGCGGTAATCCTTGGTAAACCCGAATCAGTGGTGAGTTCTGATATGAAAGACCTTGTTTCCAGCGGGGATGTCTCCATTATACGGGGGGAGGTGATAGAGCTCACCGGGCAGGGAAGACAAACCGGGGAAAGTGTCATAAAAAAACATGAGACACTCCAGTGTTTTTTGTCAGAGATTCTCGGTATGGATACCAGCTCTGCATCAGATGAGGCATGCACTCTTGAACATGCCGTATCTGATGAAACTATTGACCGTTTAGGCCAGTTAATTGTAAAACGGGATGGCCTGCGGCACTATGGGCGGGGAAGACACGGCAGGCAGATGAGTACCACCCAATACACCGAGAAGGATTATGACTGTCAATGTCCCAGCATTTCTGATTGTGCAGAGGGGGAAAACGTCATCATCCACTGTATTCATGGCAGGGCATGTGCAAAACGTCTCCTTGATCTTGGCATGGTACCCGGGGAGCGTGCCTCAATTAAACGAAAATTATCCAATGGTGCTCTTGTTGTTCAGGTGAAAGGATGTGATGTCGCTCTGAGCCCCGAGATCGCTTCTGCAATCGGTGTGGAACGCTCATCATGAAGATCGCACTTCTGGGCAATCCCGGTGCAGGAAAATCCCTCATTTTCAACCAGCTCACCGGCCTTGGTATTGAAGTGAACCGCTATCCCGGATCCTCCGTTTGCCTGGAATGCGGGAATGTCTGTTATAAAAAAGAGAAGATCGAGATAGTTGACCTGCCCGGAATTTATTCCCTTGACGGGATCTCCGAAGAAGAAATACTGGTGCGGAAATTCCTTGAACAGGGGGGAGCAGATGTCATTGTCGCAGTTCTCGATGCCACAAAACTCGAGCGAAATCTCTACCTCTTCACCCAGGTGACTGAATTCTCACCAAAACTCATTGCCGTAGTCAACATGATTGACGAAGCAGAACGGCAGGGACTCATCATCGATGTTGGTCAGCTTTCATCTCTTCTTGGAGTCACGGTTATTCTTACTGCTGCGTCTGAAGGAAGAGAGATTGACCGTATTCTTCCTCTTGCACTGGGTTCTGCAAGAGTTGCAACCCTGCAGGTGCCCTACGACCACCATATTGAGGCAGCACTCAACAGCCTCGAAAAAACTCTGGGAGCTCCCCGGTACAAGAGCCTGCTGGCCCTGCAGGGTACCGGAGATGAGAGGATACTGCTCGATGCTGCAGGAGCTGTCGCTCACGAGATCGAACTGCGCCACAGGATGTCGGTCCGCCAGATCATTGCAACGAACCGCCATAATTTGTCCCGGAAGATTGCAGCTGCAGCAGTCAGGCAGGGAGATCGGAAAAAAACCTATGATCTGGACAGTCTCCTCACAAGGGTAATTCCCGGAGTCCCTATCCTTATAGCCATCCTCTTTTTTCTGCTCCTGTCCGTCTTTGTCATCGGTTCATGGATGCAGGAGCTGATCGTCCAGACATTTACCACCTACATCATCCTGCCGTTTACCGCGTTGGAATTGCCGCCTTTAGCGGAGAGAATAGGATTTTCTGTCCTGATTGCACTGGAAGCCGGTTTCGGTATCGCATTCCCGTTCATCCTGACGTTTTATATCGGACTCTCACTGCTTGAAGATACGGGATACATGACCCGTGCTGCATTCCTTGCGGATCGTGCAATGCACCGGCTCGGCCTTCACGGTGAGGCGATCATCCCCATGGTGATAGGGTTTGGATGCACGGTGCCTGCAGTTATGAGTTTGCGCATCTTAAAAACACGCCGTGAACAGACCATCGCGGCATTTCTTATCAGCATGGTCCCCTGCTCTGCCAGGACGGTGGTAATTGCAGGTATTGTTGCTGCTTTTGTCGGGATTTTCTGGGCGTTTTCCATTTATGCTATCGTGTTTATTCTCATTATTCTCACAGCAGTCATACTGAGCCGCATCACCCCAGGAGAGCAGTTTGGCATGATCGTTGAGATGTCTGCCCTCCGCAGGCCCCAGGCTCGTCTGGTGCTGGCAAAATCCTGGCTCCGGATCAAAGAGTTCCTCTTCATAGCAATGCCGCTGTTGATCATCACCAGTATAGGACTCGGGCTTCTCCAGTATTATGGTGTGACCGACGCCTTCGAGCAGCTGCTTGCTCCTGTAACGGTCACCCTTCTCGGGTTGCCTGAGTATGCATCAACAGCGCTGTTATTCGGCATCTTCAGAAAAGAACTCGCTTTTGAGACGCTCGCAGTCCTGTCCGGTACTGCTGACCTTGGTTCGGTGATGACCGCTGGACAGCTCTATACCTTTGCTATCGTCAGTGTCCTTTTCATTCCCTGCATTTCCACGATTGCCGTTCTGTATCGCCAGCTGGGAGCACGAGTTGCCATTCTTATATCGGTGTATTCGGTTTTTCTGGGTTTAACAGTAGGAGCGATTATCAACATGCTGGTAAAATGATCACCCGGTACATGTCATGGAATACAGCAGAAATGAAATCTATTGATCAGTTTACAACAGGTTTAAAAAAGGGGGGACCGGGGTAATGTTTTTATTAACCATATATCCTGCAGAGGGGGATGATTCACCGGTCTGCCGGGGAGGGGGTGTGAAACGATGCTGACATTTATCGGACTCGGGCTCTATGACAAAACTGATGTTTCAGAAAAAGGGCTCGCCAGTATCCGCAACGCTGACCACATCTTCCTTGAAACCTACACTTCACGGCTCATGGGCACATCATATGAAGAGCTCGCGGCATATTATGGAAAGCCTGTGCGCCTCCTCGGCCGTGAAGATGTAGAACAGCACCCCGACGAACTCCTGAACACAGCTGCGAGCCAGAACGTAGTATTTCTCTGTGCAGGAGATCCGATGATCTCCACAACCCACGCAGATCTGCGGATGCGTGCCGCTTCACGGGGGATTAAGACTACAATCATTCATGCAGCATCCATCTCAAGTGCAGTCTGCGGTCTTTCCGGGCTCCAGAACTACCGGTTCGGGAAGTCCTGTTCAGTGCCCTTCCCGCAGAAAAACTGGTCCCCTACATCATCCATCGATGTCATCGCGCAGAACCTGTCTCTGCAATTGCACACGCTTGTGTATCTTGACATCCAGGATACAAGGTTCATGACAGTCCCTGAGGCAATCCTCCTTCTTGAAAGAATGGCAGAAGAAAAAAAAATTCACCTGCCTCTCTATGTCGGTATTGCACGGGCAGGCTCGGATAATCCCCTGGTAAGAGCCGGGCCTGCAGCTGCCCTGAAACCGGTGAATTTCGGTCCACCACTTCATATCCTGATTGTCCCTGCTGACCTCCATGAAATGGAACGCGCTTACCTGGAGATGTTTGCTGGTTTATGAAGATTACCGATTGCCAAATCCTGCTGACAACAACGCTCTCCAGGACAAAAAACTCAGCACCCGAGAGTACCCATTTCAACAAAACTGCAGCAATAGTCCTTGAAATGGCGGGTGCCTATGAAAGTGACGGGATCTCATTTTTTGCGTCCGGCGATCCCGTCAATGCGCTCGCAGGTTTTTATTACGGGTCTGGCTGGCTGCATTTTGGCTTGACATCCGGACTGCTTGCGATCTCAACCTCTCCCGGGTGTCCTTTTTTGGAACAGCAGGAGGAACTCCAGCCACAGTTCAGGAAGAGACTTGAGGAGAAAGCGTATCGCTATGCACGTCTGCTGGATACTGCCCTGTCGTCAGTGAAATATGCCCCGGATCCTGCTACGATTAGTCATGGTTTCGCTGAGCGTATTCACTCTGTGGCTGTAGTGTATGCCAGACGTGGGAATTACTTCCTGAAATCCGGCTCTTTGGAAGATGCCCTTGCAAGTTTCAGTTATGGACATGGATGGCTTGATGCCGGGGTTACCGCAGGATTCTTCCACATACTGGCAGAGCGGGATCTCTTCACTGTCTAAATGTGATGACTGACACGCTCCTGGCATCAGTCCCGCTGTCCGGACACAGATTCAAGTCATAAAAGCGTTTATACTATGTCTTAATAATCTGTAAAGATACCACGACCAAAAAATTGTGCTCTGTCTGACGAGGGAAAAACCATGGAAAAGTCACAGGTAAAATGGCTCTACATTTCAATCGGGTTTTCCCTGCTTGTTTTAGTAATCATCCTGTTCCTCACCATCAATGAAAATACAATCCTGATTCTGAGGGAGATCAATCCAGTCTTCCTTCTTCTCGCATTCCTTGCCCATATACTTACGATGTGCTTCTGGGCATGGCGCATCCAGAAGATGTCCGGCTCGCTGGGATATCGTATCGGTTTTTTCTACAGCCTGAACCTTGTTTTTGCCAACCTGCTTATGGCAGCCATAACTCCCTCACAGGCGGGAGGAGAGCCGGTGAGAATTCACGAACTCTACAGGGCTAACGTGCCACTTGGAGATGCAACTGCAATTGTAATCATGGAGAGGGTGCTGGATGGCATCGTTCTTGCCCTGCTTGCAGCTTTTGCGATGATTGTCCTTGCTGATCAGTGGAAAAGCCTGGGTGTAATCTCGCAGCTCATGGTTTTTATAACCTGGATCTTTGTAATAGGATGCCTGCTTCTCTTTTACCTTTCAACAAGGCGGCCGGACAAGGTAAAAAAGGTCGTCCACCGTATTGCTCGTTTCTTCACCCGTACCTGGGAGAGCCCCCGGGTGGAGGTATTCGTCGCGCGGACTGACAAGGAGATTGATAATTTCAATGAGGCAGTCATCAAGTTTGTGAAAAGTGCCAAAGGTGGACTTTTATGGGGATTTCTGTTTACCCTGCTCTACTGGATCTCAGAGATTTTAATTGCTTCTCTTATCCTCCTCGGGCTTGGGCAGCCACCGCTCATTCTTGAATCTTTTGTGATTCAGCTTGTTCTCACAATCCTGATGATGATCCCGCTCACTCCCGGCGCTTCCGGTATAGCTGAAGTGGGAGCCACATCGATGTATGCGCTGTTTATTCCCTCATCGATAGTCGGGATATTCGTTGTCATCTGGCGGACGGTTCTCTTTTACTTTAATATTGCACTCGGAATTCTCTCAAGTTTCCTTATTGTGCGTCGTGAAGTAAAATCCAAGAAATGACGCATTTTTTTCCTGACCTTAACTCTTATCACTCATGACAGCAACCATTGTGAACAGATATGACGCAAATAAGGTGCGAAGTAAAAGGTGTCTTTGTCACCATGAATGATGCTACAACAGTCCCCCTTGTAGTACTGTCTGACGGGGGTGAACAAAGTCTTCCGATATTTATCGGGCTCTGGGAAGCAGTTTCCATCAATAGTGCGAAAAACAAAGAGGTTCTGTCAAGACCATTCACTCACGATCTTTTTTTGGATCTGATTGTAAAATTTTCCATATCTGTCCATTATCTGCAGATTGACAGCATTGAGGATGGGGTTTATTATGCCCAGCTTGTGCTCTCGGCAGATCATCACAAGGAGTATCTTGACTGTCGTCCCAGCGATGGCATCGCCCTTGCGCTCCGGGCAGATGTTCCAATATTTGTTGATGAAAACGTACTTGCGTCAGCTGGCCAGAAAACGGCGGATCTCCCCCCCATGATTGACCTGGCCACATTTTTAAGAAAATAATTACGAGCCATTTTCGATCCTGGGGAACCACCAATCATTCGATCCGGTTCACCCTTTTACTAGGTAATTTTTACGAGGGGCTTCCAGCTCAGGACCTGTCCGAGTCACGGCGGGCAGAGGTTTTTTTTGAATGGTTTGTTACTGATCCGCCGCGGGGGCAACCCTTCGGGGCGGGGGCAATTATCGTACAGGGAAGAGTGAAAAAAAATATCGTATCATAGCTGAATAGTTCAATTTTCATGGGAAACGCTCAAGCTAAACGCTCAAGGGGGTTTCACCCCCGCCGCTGTGGCTCCCCCGATGCGATAAATCCCGAACAGGTGCTACCTCATCATCGCTCAGCGCAGGGGCGGCATGGGAGGACAGGCTCATGTCCCCTCCTTCATTCATACCAGCATCTTAAATTTCATATCCATGGAAAAGGAATTACCATGAAAGACCCACGATTATTCATCATGTTTGCCTGAGTCCGTGACTCATGCTCGTTTCTACAGAGCAAAAATTTTCGTTGATCCGCAACAGAGACCCCCCCTCAGGGGTTATGTAAAAAAAAATAAATTCTGCACTTCCTATTTCCGGCGCCGTGCAAGTTCCTGCATCACATCGGCAAGGTCTATGTCAGCTGCCCGCAACGCAACCAGAAGGTGAAAGATAAGATCAGACGCTTCCTCGATAGTACGCTCCTGCACACCATTTTTTACGGCTATAATAAATTCTGTTGATTCTTCGCCGACCTTTTCGAGCACCTTATCGATTCCCTTATCATCCGTGAGCAGGCGGCTTGTATAGGATTCCGGTGAGGGGGTTTTTGCCCTTTCTGCAATAACTGACCAGATTGTTGCGATAACCGCAGGATCAACCGTACTTTTCATCATTCCTCCTGTTCAAGGAGAACTTCCCCGACATCAAGCCCAAAGAATCTCCTTGAAAGGATACGCGCTTTTTCTATATTGCATCCAGCCTTTCCGATAGCGATACCGAGGTCACTTCTCTGCTTCACAAACACATTCAATGGACCGTTTTCTGCATTCCGTTCAATACTCACCACTTCAGCGGGTTTGAAGATGTTGATAATAAATTCCTCCGGTGTCTCCGCGTACTCCACCATCTCGATCCGCTTGCCAAGCACACTCTGAAGACGTTTGATATTATCCCCTTTTTTTCCAATCGCAAGACCCATATCACCCTTGCGGATCACGTAGATCACCCGGTCAAAACGATCATCGATCACGCAGTCGAAGGCAGTGGATTTTGTCAGAATTCTTAATTCCTCAATGTACCTTCGCTCTTTAAAGCCGATATTGCGTTCCATATCAAAATCATTCCTATTGTATCCGCAATTTTTGGGATATTCGAAATTTTTTGCTGGCTATTTTTTCCGGAAAACCCGGACCATGCATTGTGCTTTATGAGATAATCACACGCTGCTTATGTAAAAAAGTTTTGAAGAGATCCTGCATCATGAACGGATTGTATACGTGACCGATACCTGTGCAGTCACGGTAATATCCCCGGGCTGTATCGGTGTTGGCGCTGCCGATTTTACCATAGCGTCACCAGCCTGGTAGTTTTCAAACAGTACCGGGGAATACCCTCCGCTGATATCGGCATTTTTAACTCCGGTAACCGAGGTACCGAGGGCAGCTGCAACGGTGTCAGCATCTGCGCGGGCACGGGAAACAGCTTCTTCGAGAGCTGCGGTTCGGAGTACCTGAGCCTGTTCATCGGAAAGCAGAAACTGAATTGAATTTGCCTGGTTTACCCCGTTGGCCACAGCGATATCAATCACTTCACCGGTCCTGTTTACATCATGGAGCGTGACCGTCAGGGAGTTTGTCACATGGTACGTTCGGACTTTCTGGTCCAGGAGAGGTTTTGTGTAGTCATCATATACCAGATAAATTGAATACCCGGTCGTTTTGAGCGCATCTTTTGGCAGACCTGCGGAAACGAGTGCATCGATCACCTTTTTCATCTGCGCAGCATTTGCCTGCTGTGCGACTTTTACATCCGGATTCTCGGTACCGACGGCAAACGTAATCTGAGCCCTGTCAGGAGTGCCGATCACATTTCCGCTTCCGGTCGAGTGAATCACATTTTCGTCACAGGTTGCGGTCGTTGCAGCTGTAACGCTTCCGATGCATGCCATTCCCAGAATGACCATGAAAAGAGTAAGGGAAAAGATCTTTTTCATCATTATTATCACTTGAACTTGTCTGGATTGGAGTTTAATGATTACCTTAACTACGAAAAAACTGGCAGTTATCGATGCAAACCTGCTGACTCCCAAACTACAATATAATTGAGCACTTATAGTACCCCGATAAAGCATGGGAGCAACAATCGTAGAGAAAATATTTTCCCGGAAATGTGGCAGGGATATTCAGGCTGGTGAAGTAGTCATGTCGCCCCTTGATGGTGCGATGATCCATGATATTACCGGCCCCCTTGCGATCCAGAAGTTCTACGAGATGGGGGGATCAAAGGTTTTTAACCCCGAACGCGTTATCATGCTCTTTGATCACCAGATACCGGCAGACTCTATTCCCGCTGCGGAGAACCACGTCTACATGCGGAGATTTGCCGCAGAACAGAAGATCCACAATTATGATATCAATGAAGGGGTCTGCCATCAGGTAGTAGTGGAAAAAGGACGTGCAGCACCGGGCGAGATCGTGGTTGGGGCAGATTCCCATACCTGCATGTATGGGGCAGTCGGCGCATTTGCTACCGGCATCGGATCAACCGACATGGGATTTGTCCTGAAGTATGGCGCTCTGTACTTTAAAGTACCCTGAGACCATCCGTGCGGAGGTCTACGGAAAATTCCCCCGGCGTGTCGGGGCAAAAGACCTGATCCTCTCCATCGCAGCAGACATTGGTGCCGATGGAGCAACCTACAAGGCGATAGAATTTGTTGGAAAGACTATCTCAAAAATGGATATGCCAGGGCGGATGACCTGCTGCAATATGGCCATTGAAATGGGAGCAAAAGCGGGTATAGTCGCTCCGGATAAAATCACCTGGGATTACATGAAAGGGAGGCGAAAAATGAAACCGTTCCCGCTGGAGAGCGATGAGGATGCAGACTATCTTGCAAAACGGTCCTACAACGTCTCGGATATGGAGCCACAGGTGGCAGTGCCACATAATGTGGATACCGGGGTTCCTGTAGGTGAAGTTGCCGGAACACCGGTAGACCAGGTGTTCATCGGTTCATGCACGAACGGGCGGTTTGAGGATCTGGAGGAGGCCGCTGAGGTACTGGGCAGGAAGAAGTTCAACCCGAATGTCAGGGTTATCATCATTCCGGCATCCCGGGATGAATATATCAAAAGCCTCCGCGCCGGCCTCATCGAAAAGTTCGTGAAAGCCGGATCACTCGTGGAAGCACCGTGTTGCGGTCCCTGTATGGGCGGAGCATTCGGGTTGCTGGCGCCAGGAGAGGTATCCCTGTCAACATCGAACCGGAACTTTAAGGGGAGACAGGGAAGCACTGAAGGTAAGGTGTACCTCTGCTCCCCGGCAACTGCTGCTGCAAGTGCAATCACCGGTGTGATCACTGATCCCCGGGAGGTCTGAGCATGAGAACCTGGAAGTTTGGAGACGATATCGATACGGATGCAATAATACCGGGCAGGTTCCTGACGATTTATGATCCCAGAGAGCTGGCAAAGCACGCCTTTGAGGGCACAAGGGACGAATATGCAAAACAAGTAAAAGCGGGTGATATCGTTGTCGGAGGAAAAAATTTCGGCTGTGGATCTTCCCGTGAACACGCCCCTCTTGCCTTCATAGGAGGGGGTGTCAGGGTCGTTGTCGCGCAATCGTTTGCCCGTATCTTCTTCCGGAATTCAATCAATGTCGGAGTGCTGCCCGTAATCTGTAAGGATGCTGACAAAATCGCTGATGGGGCAAAAGTTACCCTGAACCTCAAAAAGGGTTTCATTGATGCGGATGGGAAGAAATTTACGATCGAACCGGTGCCGGAGTTTATGCAGGGAATCATCGATGCCGGTGGGCTTGTGGAATATGCAAAGAATCTGAAGGAATTACCGGTATGTACAAAATCGCAGCAATAGGCGGAGACGGGATCGGCCCTGAGATCGTGGCCGAAGGGAAGAAGGTACTTGAGGCAGCAGGAGAGCGGTTCAATTTCGATATCCAGTGGACTGATTTTGATCTCGGTGCCGACCGGTACATTCATTCAGGAAAACTGGTAACCGAGGATGAACTGGAAGAACTCTCGAAATTCAGGGCGATTTATTTTGGCGCTATTGGCGATGAGCGGGTGACACCAGGTATCCTTGAAAAAGGCATTCTCCTTGCGCTCCGCTTCCATTTCGACATGTACGTCAACCTCCGGCCCATAAAGCTCCTGAGTGGGGTAGAAACACCTTTAGCAAACAAGACTCCTGAGGATATTGATTTTGTCGTGGTCCGGGAGAACACCGAGGACTTCTATGTGGGAATCGGGTCGCGGTTTAAGAAGCACGAGAAGAAGGAACTGAACGTTGCCCGCGACATGTATAGTGTTAAATTTGGCCTTGACGTGGAGAGTGATGCCGAGGAAATTGCCTACCAGATCGGGGTTATAACCCGCGAGGGGTCACGCCGGGTCCAGACCTATGCTTTTGACCTTGCTCAGGCACGGAATAAGAAGCTCACTTCAGTTGACAAGGCCAACGTGCTCTCGGAAGTATACGGACTGTGGCGGGATGTTTTCACAGAAACGAAAATAAAGTATCCCGATGTAACAACCGAATTCACTTTCGTTGATGCCATTACGATGTGGTTTGTTAAAAACCCTGAGTGGTTCGATGTTGTAGTTACCCCCAACATGTTTGGTGATATCATTACCGATCTTGGTGCAATGATCCAGGGAGGGCTCGGACTTGCACCGGGAGGAAATATCAACCCGGAGGGTACCTCAATGTTTGAGCCCATTCACGGTTCAGCACCGAAGTACAGGAATATGGATGTGGCAAATCCCATCGCTACGATCTGGGCCGGGTCATTACTGCTCGACCACATTGGTGAGCCCCGGGCAGCTGCTGCGGTCATCGCTGCTATCGAGCAGAGCATAAAAGATGGAGTGGTAACAAAGGATATGGGCGGTACGGCACGGACAACAAAGGCAGGATCGTATATCGCCGAGTGCGTGAAGAAAGTAAGGTAATATTTTTTTTCGAATAATGTAATTTATTCAGCTTGGTAGAATAGGCTGGATTGATTCTTTATCTTTTTTCACCGTTGAACCGCCAGCCTTGCCAAAACCACGGGTTTTAGTCCCGGATGAGCTTTTTTAAGTCTTTGGGAAGTTCAGGAAATTCTTCATCCTCATCCTCTTCTGAGCCGCCTGATATAATATACCTGAAATAATTAACCGGCCCTTTTGTACCAGAAGATGTAACTTGAGTCTCAGTGCGTTTTTTGACACCGAAATCCCTGAAGAGATCTTCAGCCTCTGCTACTGCTTCCTCCACCAGCTTTTTCTCGGTAATATCAATTATGGAGCCCACAATTGAGACGGTTTTGCCGTTCTTTACAACCGGAATCTCGTTGACTTCAACCCAGATGATGCGTCCATCCTTTCCGTTAATCTCAAGCCGGTAGGGTGGTTCCCGTCTCCCGGATGAAATTGCCCTGATCGTTCGCTCAAGACCCACGGCATTCACCGGATTATCGGTCAGGTAATCAGTCCACACGCGTTTTCCAGCATACCGATGGCAACCCAGGAGTGTGCGAATTCTCGGACTGACGAATGTCACCACATGATCAGGATTATGGGAATAGTACATCTGGTTCCCACTCTCAAGAACGAACATCAGCTCGTCATCTTTCTTTTTAATTGCCTTCTGATCATGTTTGATTCGGGTGATATCACGACCGGATGCAACGATTGCCAGAACCGTAGTCCCATTTTCAAGAATCGAATGCGCCGACCAGCTGATGCATCGCATACCTTTTGGTGTATGTATCCACTGTTCAACAGTACAGGAAAACGGGGGCCGGAAAAGTTTGGTCATCTGCGTGGCAATAACATCAGAATAACGTTCCCCGGTAACCGGCATGAAAACGCTGCCGATAAGGTCCTCCCGGGTTTTCCCGAGTATATCGCAGTACGCGGAATTTACATAAAGAAGACGACCCTCCGGACTGAACTTGACGATAAGATCCTGCAACGACTCGACAAGGTCCTGGTAAAAATGCTCCGTATCTGCGATGATTCCCGCCCCCTTCATGCGTTGTTGAACAAGATGTTCCCTTTCATAAAAAAAGGTAACTCTCTCTTTACTCAGGATCATCTGTTGCAGGACTATTAATGTTGTACGATTTGAGCAAATACAGGTTCACTCAGGATTAGACTGTTACTGATATCCGTTTCTGATCCTGAGATACTTTTCGCGTCCTGTACAGCTGCAGGGTCTGTTTCGGTATTTTCATGATGAAAGCATGCCGATCTTTTCCGTACATAACGTTTCGGAGTGCTCTGAGGGAAACGGTGAAACATCCGTCATTGAAAAGATCAATATTCAGGGCTTTTCCTGACACGGAGATCTGGGCAAGACCGCAGGTGGATCCCAGATAATAATTCCAGTTATGGGTCAGCTCTTCGACCTGGACAAATACCCGGCCGGTAATAGCACCGGCAAGACCGTCTCTGCGAATTGCATATCGTAGACCATGGATATGTATCTCGATTACTTCGTGCATGACCCCGTCATTGTCAAATGCCCTGATTCCGGTCCTTTGGAGATATCCTGCTTTTTCCATCATACACGACCACCTTCTGTCGTACTACGGCGTTGGGATTATGGGTATATAATCCATCAGCCTGCGCGGGGTGAAAGTGATCACAGGGTTCTTCGGGAGGGATGGCAACGACAATCGGAAATGTCATGAAACGCTTTCTTTGTTATTTTTCCCGGTCCATGCATGCATTCAGGACATTCTCGACAAAGGAAAGGGTGCCGGTAATACCTGCAACAGAATGCGGGGCCAGCTTCACCATCCCCCTGAGTGGGGGTGTAAGCCCGACAAAAGCAGCCTTGCTTTCCACAGACCGCTCAAACGAGGACCCTATGACGAGATCAGGATTAAACTGCCGGATAAGTGACGTTACACGGGAAAAACCCTGCACGTGCTCACCCGGATAGGAAGAGATGCCTGGTTCGTTGCGGGAACCAACATACAGGATATCTGCATCAAGGTAATGCTTCAGGGTCCTCGCTGCAAATGTTGCATACGAAAAACCACCAAAAATGATTGCCTGAGGGGGATTGAACCTGCGGAGATATTTATCACATGCCCTGACAATTCTTTCATCTTCCCGCTCAATTTCTTCGTTAACCGGACTGATATCTGCTTCCGGATATACCAGGGCAATTTTCTTAAATGTAGCACGTATTTCTTCAAATCCGAGCGTGCCTCCAAGCCACGTTCCGACACCACTGGAAAAATCCATGTTTGTTCCCATTGTATACCTGGCTGCATGCCCCACACGCTCAAGCCGGTCCGAGCAAAAAACAGTGCCCACGGATACTGATGCACAGCCCAGCAACCGCACAATTTCCCGCACATTACCGCAGGAAAATGGATCGAAAAGACAGGCGCCATCAATATTTATCCCTTCTACACCTGGATCAACCATCGGTTCAAGAACGGAGAGTGCCTTTTTATATCCTGTCTCTACATCTCCCGAAAAACCCGGGCTGTCAACAAGGATCACATCGTACTCTTTGAGCATCGACCGTACATCCTCACCAAGTATTGCGGGAACGCAGGTCATAACCACAGCAATCTTTTTGCTCTTCTCAGAAAGCCCGTCAAGCACTTCATGAAGTCGCTGCTCTGAACCGAAAATTACCTCGTTCTCCATGATAAAGGTGCCATGGAGGGGAACATGGAGGAGCGTTGCAGGATAAAAGTAGCATCCGCTCGACCCATGGATCACCACAGTTATACCCTCAAAACCCGCCAGACATGCTGCAGCTCCGGTCATAGCACATGGCCAGAGGGGATTTTCGCAGTCAGGCATGGATTGCACGCCTCCACCTGTGGAGCATCCGCATGACACCGGTTGTCCCCACGGGGGGTGATATCTCCAGGGGAACCCTGCATCCATCACGATCAATCGTAATATCGATCTCGTCTGCAATTTCGCAGGCCAGCCTGAAGGTATCAGAATCCTTAAGGGCAGGATCAAATGCTATGGAGGTACCGGTTATATCGTTAAATTCCGTAAGGATCTCTTCCTGCAGGACTTTTTCCTCGTGTACGGCTCGCAGGTATTTCACACCAAAACTATCTGCAACCGATTCGAGAAAGCTGATTGTCCCTGAAAGTCCAACCGGAAAGGATGGAATAAAAGGTGTAGCGAATCGTTGGTGAAGCCGTTCTCCGACAGGACGCAGATCATCGTCACGGAGAATGTTGAGCCGCGCAGCACCGAGACGGGTTATGTCAGTCATGGAACAGTCCCGCACGAACCGCAGATTTACGGATATGCCGAGTGCGGAAAGTAACCGGGAAACTTCTGCATAGTTCTCTTCAACTTCATATTCGAGATTTTTTTCACCGATAATATTCACGCACCAGCCCTTTGTGCAGGGTTCAGCGGTATCAGCGAGGGCATTGAGGGCATTATTCACGCCATTCTGGAAAGTACCCCCAAGGAATCCCCCGCTTGGAACCGGGAGAACAGGCACTCCACGGTCCCTGCGGCAGAGAGCTGCAACGTCATCGCCAATAGTGTCAGCGATGCAGGTTGAAAGAACGAAAACAGCGCCAATATGTCGCTTTGCAACCGCATCGAGAGTCCTTTCGAGCGCCGCTTCACCACCAAAAATAATATCACTTTCGGATAACCCTGTTGAGATCAAATCCGGCATGGTAATATGATCGTTATTAAACCCCGTTGCATGTAAAAGAGAAAAGTTATGATGGGTGCACCCTTTCGGCCCGTGTATTATGGTAACGCTATCCCGTACATGGGTCGTCACCGAGAGTGCTCCGGTAAGCGTGCACCCCCCGTACCTAGATATATTCAATGGCAAGGGATTCGAGGTCATCAATTTCAAGGGGGGTCGGGATAGAGAACCGGGTGTTTTTCATAATACGTGCTGCAAGGGACCTGTACTGTGCTGCCTGATCAGAGTCCGGATCATACTCAAGCACCGTCTTCCGGTTGAGTTCTGCAAGCTGCACAACACGATCCCGGGGGATATACTGTATAAGTGAACTGTTCACCCGCTGTGCAAATTCACTCACGAGCTCTTCTTCGCGAGGCTGGTTCTTTGCATTACAGATAACCCCGGCAAGCCGGCACGTGCTTTTTGTCCTTGAGGAAAGGCGTTTTATCGCCTTACAGATATTATTCGCAGCGTACAGCGACATTAACTCCCCGGAAGTAACGAGGTAGATATCCTGAGCATAACCCTCACGCATGGGCATGGCAAATCCACCACAGACGACATCCCCGAGGACATCATACACGATGACATCCCCTTTGAGTGCCCCGAATTTCTCAAGAAGCTGGAACGTGGCGATAATCCCCCGTCCGGCACACCCGACACCTGGTTCCGGTCCTCCCGCCTCAACACACCGTACCCCGTTAAAACCAGTATACACGATATCTGAAAGAGAGAGTGCGGCTTCACCCCGGACCCTGACCAGATCCATGACAGTGGGAATGAATGTCCCGTGCATCAGCATACGTGTGCTGTCCCGTTTGGGGTCGCATCCGATCTGCATGATATCCAGGCCCTGAAGGGAAAGAGCAGCGGACAGATTCGCCGAGGTAGTTGATTTCCCGATGCCTCCCTTTCCATACAGGGCTATCTGCTTCATCACCGTACTATGGTACGGCAATTTATATTAGATCTCCTGATGTTAAGAAAAGTAAAGTTGCGTTGATTTTTTTGGTATGTTCTTCCCCATTTATTTTAAAAAGGAAAATACCAAAAAAAGGAGGATTCCTTTATCGGTAATTTCTCGTAGATTTATGATAGATAGACTGGAGGAGGTATTTGTATAAAGCGGGCAGCATTCTTCAGGCTGAAAATATGTTTATATGCCAATTCAATTTGTCGTTTACTCAGTTTCGTGCTTTTTTGGACTATATCTGCAGGCAGATGGTTTTCATCAGCATATAAAAGCTGGTCGAGGATAGTATAGGGTAACCTCATGGAAATTTCTTCGTCCGATGTGTAGTGACTCCAGGTGTCCGGGCTTGGTGCCCTTGCTATGATCCTTTTGTCAACATGTAATAATTCTGCAAGTTTATAGACCTGTGATTTATAGCAATTTGCAATAGGTTCCAGATCAACTCCCCCGTCTCCATACTTTACGAAAAATCCTGTGAGCGATTCAGTTTTATTCGTAGTTCCACATACGGCATAATTCCTTTTCTCAGCATGCATGTACTCAACAATCATCCGTGTTCTCTGTTTCACATTCTGGAGACTAAGAACGGTAAAGAACTGTTGTGCGGTCAATCGTTTTGTGCCGATGGTTTTTCCGTTTTTCAACAGAATAAGCGAGGGTATATTGAGCATTTCCGCAGATGCCATCATTGAGGGGCGCAATAATGATGTGGTATGATATGCCGGATCATACCCGGGGAACAACTCGCGGATCAGTGATTCTTTTTTAGAATAGATATTGAATGCTTCAAGCATGGGGGTGATCGGAACTTCCTCATACCTGATTTTTAACGCTTTACAATGATCTATCCCCAGTTCCCTGCTGGAAGGAGCCGATTCCTTCTCTGGAAGGATTAGGCCGTATACCCTCTCAGGGCCTAGAGCATCAACGGAAAGAGCCGCAATTACTGCAGAATCAATTCCTCCTGATACACCAATCACAATGCCATCTTTCTTAAACTGATCACGTACTGTTTGCTTAATAAAAGTGGATAATTTTTCTTTGAGATCTTCACTATTTTTAAGCATCTCTTTTTTTATATCAAACCCGTCTTTAAAGGTTCTTTTAACCATAGTTCACCATATTTTAATATACTTGTTACTAGAAATACTATACCAAACACTTTATTTAAACATTTGCCTTACACTTCAATTATATAGCAAACGATGTGAACCACCATGAATGAAATACAAGGAGATATACTGGAATTTTTGAAAACGCAGGGATTTCTGAATGAAAAAATTTCATTACAGGAAAACGACTCCTTATCAGAAACGGGTGTAATCGATTCAATCACCTTACTTCAGCTTATTGATTTCCTTGAGAGTAAATATCACATTCAAATTCCTGTAGAAATGATAACTCCTGAAAATTTTGATACCCTGGCCGGAATCAGTCAATCGGTCATGAAATTGAAAAAAAGCTGAATAAAAAACTGCAGGGTTCTGACATATGAAGAACCGGAGATGATCTCATCGCAGATACCTGCCTGTTGACCGCTGGCTTTTCCAACAATTATTTGTGATCAGCATATCTTTTTATCAGGATGGGACACTGTTCATTCTCCCGATGATATTATATTTCATATCATTTGGAGCCGGTATTTTGTTCTTTAAGATACTGAACCGGGGAGAACCGCTAAAAAAACATTGAATCCCGGTTGGCTTCATCCCACCGGTTTATCCACCCCACAATGCGATCACTCCACAAAAAGGAAATATATCATCATTCCAGGTGCAGGGATGTAAGGAGGTACAGGCCCAAATCCCTGCTCTGCCTTACCTGTGCCTTTTATTGCCTGCCCGGGATAAACGGGATTCTCCAAAGTCAGAACCTGAGTTTTTTTAAAAAACATATTTTTTTTGGCTCTGGAGAATTCCTTTTCCATGGATATGAAATTCAAGATGCTGGTACGAATGAAGGAGGGGAGAGTGCCTGTCCCCCCATGACGCCCCTGCTCTTAGCGATCATACCAGGCACCTGTTCGGCAGTTATCGCATCGGGGGAGCCACAGCGGCGGGGGTGAAACCCCCTTGAGCGTTTGGTTTGTAATTGAGCATTTCTGCAAAGCATTTTTTTAAACGGAATATTTCAGTCATATCCTCTGAACAAAGCCATAAAGAGCATTACAACAGGAATCACTTCCAGTCTTCCCACCCACATCACTCCAATAAAAATCCACTTCGAAATGATGGGCATATCAGGGGATACATACCCGGTATTGGTACCACATGTTGAAAAGGCCGATACAACTTCAAAGGCGATGTCAGTTATGGAGTATGTTGTAATATGGAACTGCAACACAAGAAGGGTAGCAATAAAGATGGTTACTACCGAGAGGATAATGATAAGCATGTTCTTTGCAGCCTCCAGTTCTGCAGTCGCTCTCGGGATTACCCGCCCTTCGATCTTGAAAGGCAGAAGCACCTTACCGCTTACAAAGAGCCTGCGGAACCACCAGAACAGCGTACGGAAAGCAAGAGCTACCCGGTTTAGTTTGATACCTCCGGCAGTGCTGCCGGATGCTCCCCCGATAAGCGTTAGCATGGTAAGGAATAACAGGGTAATACCTGCCCAGGAATGAATATCTGCGTTCTGGAAACCGGTAGTTGTGAGAGTCGATACGGTCATAAAAAGACCCTGTTCAAGTGCCGCCATGAATTCAAGGTTCCCGAAAAAAATCAGATCATAGGTTATTACCGCTACCCCAATACCCGTAAAGAGAAAGAACAGTTTTACCTGTTCATCCCCAAAAAGGCTCCAGCGCCGGTTTTCCAGGATGAGATAATAGAGCTTAAATGGCAGGGCACCGGCGATCATTATCGGGATCAGGAGGATTTGAAGTGCACTGTTATTGTAGTAAAGGATACCCCCTTCATGGAGGGTAAACCCCCCGGTTGATACTGCCGCAAAAGCAAGATTCACCGATTCCCATAAAGAAAGCCCGGTGAACAGGATAAGACTAATGGCAATAAATGTTATTAGTCCGTAAATTTTCCAGAGCGCACGCCCCGTGGCAATCACACTGGGCATCAGCGGTTCTTCTCTCCCCTCGGACCGGAAGATCTTTGAACCCAAAAGACCGGTACTGCTTGCTAATGCGATAATAAATGCAATGATTCCAATGCCCCCGATCCACTGCATATAAGATCGCCAGAAAAGGAGGGCGTGGGGGGCTGTATCAACCGAACGGATCATCGAAAACGCTGTACCCGTCCATCCTGCCATCCCTTCGAAGAATGCGTCAGTGAATCCCATATGCAACCCGAGCATGAACGGTATACCACTGACCATAGCACAGGTAAACCAGAAAAGCGCAACCGAACACATTGCCGTAGAGAGCCTGTACACCCTTGCTGGTGCGGGGTAGTTTTTTAAAGAGCATCCCCGTGATAAAGAATACGGCAGGGACTGCCGCCATGGGAAGGATCATATTCCACTCGGAGAAGAGAATCGCAACAATGATAGGAACGGCGGTTATCGGTGCAATAAAGGTGAAAATATCCCCCAGATCAGCAAAAATCGTGGAGATATGTTCAAGCCGCTGCATCACTAATGGGTTACCACTGGTTCTCTATTAGTATTTGCCTGTCAAAAAAAAAAGAAAAGAACAGTTGTGTTGTGCATTTTAATACTATATCTTGTTTGTCCAGAGTCCGTGGACATTACAGTATGCCCGTGCTTTTACACTGGTATCAGCAATACAGAACTCCGTTTCGGGAGTTTCCCCGGGTTTGAAACCCCTGACATATACATTCTCGCCGGTCCTTACCTCAACCCACTCGATATAGTGCTTCTCCTCCATGGGGTGGGGAACGGAGCCGATTTTGACCCTGATTCCTTTTTCGGATTTCTCAACTACCGGGACATGTTTTTCCTTACCCGCATCAGCCGTCTTTTCCTGTTGCAGGATCATGGGTTTGCCGCAACAGACAAGGAGCCCGGCAGAATTATGTACCACTTTTGTTATATTCCCGCACACTTCACATTTATACACTTCAAACATTTTCGTCATACCAAAACCTCCTTTCCTATACGATATTACTTTCCCGGTGCTTCTTTAAGATATCGTCCGCCAGCCGGTTGAGTGCCTGAAATGTCGTTTCATCCGGGAGACCCTTTACCATGACAGGTTCGAGGATCTCAACTTTAACATGGTCAAGCATTTTTACGATAGTTTCAACCGTCTTCCCCCCCCAGCCAAAGGATCCGATCACCGATGCAAACCGGACTTTGGGTTTGAGCAGGTTTGCAAGATAGGTGGCATATACGACCTGTGGGTGGGGACCGAAAAGCACCGTGGGGGTTGCAATAACCACGGTTGCTGAATCCACAAGGGACTTTGCAAGCTCCCCGATATCAGTCCGTGTCAGGTTGAAGGGTTTTACGGTGACCCCTCTTGCGATTAGTGCATCGGTGAGATGTTCCACCATTTTCTGCGTACTTCCATGCATCGAGACATACGCTATTACGACTTCATTTTTAACCGCGTCTGATACCCAGTCAGCGTATGCATCAAGAATGAACTGCGGTCTCCGGTAGATTGGCCCATGGCTGGGCGCGATCATTGCAAGCGGGAGTGCCTTTACCATCTCAACGTACCCTTTGATACTGTTGCGGAACGGCATCATAATCTCGGCATAATATCTCTTTGCGGACGGGTAAATCTCAGCTTCGTCAGTCACATAGAGGTCGCTTTTTCCCGTGTGGGACCCGAAGAGATCGCAGGGAAAGAGGATCCTGTCCTCACGCAGGTAGGTGATCTGGGTCTCAGGCCAGTGTGTCCACGGGGTAAGGAAAAATTCGAGGGTACGATCGCCAAGAGACAGGGTTTCTTTGTCTTTGATTATCCTGAAACGGTTTGCCGGCAGGTGAAGATGTGTGATAAGAAGGTCTTTGCACTTCTCGTTTGTCACAACAAGCGCGTCGGGGAAAAATTCCATAATCATCGGCAGGGAACCCGAATGATCCTGTTCGGCATGGTTGACAACTACATAATCAATACGGTCGACATTCAGCTTGACAAGGTTTGAGATCAGTTCGTATTCCTTGGTGGGATCGACCGTGTCAATCAGTGCTGTCTTCTCACTGCCCTGGATAAGATACGAATTGTAACTCGTACCATCCGGGAGCGGAATCAGCTCGTCAAAGATCCTCCGGTCAAAATCAATCGCCCCCACCCAGTGGATCCCATGAATAATTTCTCGTGATACCATACTATCAGCCGGTTACTCCTTCGTGAAATTTTTCTTTGATGCGCCACAGATAGGACACTGCCAGTCGTCAGGCAGGTCTGAAAATTCCCTGCCGGGGGATATGTGCTGTATCGGCTCACCCTTGTTCGGGTCGTAAATATGACCACAGATAGCACAGGTATATTTTTCCATCAAATGAAAAGCCTCCGAGTGTTTTTTGGACCGGTACAGAATTACGTGGATATTTGCATTAATCATTTCGATGCTGCACCACTCCTGTGAAAAACAAAAAGGAATTTATTGAATCACATGATCTCCCGCAGGATCTGCCAGATGATACCGTTCAATAAAAAACCTGAATGAATGGTTTTTCTTTCTCGCTGAATCTATGGAGAAGTACTTGAGGATTTCAAACATAAAATCGATACGGGAATCATACTTTTTCGGAATAAGACCATTAAAATCCTCCTTGATGAGATCATCGGTGAAAGGGAGGTCAGGAACATCAAGGCTCAGGGCAGATTCATGCGTTAGCCCGGCATAGTACCAGCTTTCAATCTCCTTAATCACCACGATGATGCTTCCTCCGTCAATGTGACTGAAGTGGGAGTGGAGAACCTGTTTTTTGTCCCGCACAGAATTTTCTGCGTCAATATCTGCAACAAAAATATAGTCGTTATTCATGAGCCTGATGCTCTTTAAAAAATTATCCACTTTTGTGCGTTTGATACTTGCATAGGGGATAATCTCCACTGCATCATAACGGTTGATCAATAATGGTTTGATAATGCGCCCGAAAAAACGGACATCATCTTCGCCTTCAACCAGGATAAAAATGCGGGTTTTCATACTTACATTCCCAACAGGTTCTGGACGTAAAGTTCCTCAATGCCGATCTCATTTTCCAGAAATAACCGCACCTCTTCCTTGTCAGCGGGCCGGGAAAGAACAGAGAATCCTTCCACGTCCCGTGAAACAAGAAGAAGATGCTCTAAAGAGGCATGTTTTACTACTTCGGTGGTATGGGTTGTAATCATAACCTGCTTTCTTTTCGAGGACTCTTTCATCATGGAAATAACCCGTGCAACCAGAAACGGGTGGATATGGCTTACTGGTTCCTCGATGATGATTAAGGGCTTTTTTTCGAAATAGAGCGCAATGATGAGGGCAAATATTGTCAATGTTCCGTCAGAAAGCGAGGGTGAAGGGAGGTTGTGCCCTTTTGAATATTTTTCGCGGAGCGTGAGTACCAGCGAAATGTCCATGAATTTTTCGACCGAAAAATCTTCTATAAAGGGAAGTACATCCCGTAAAAGGTTTGAGAATTTCCGCTTTTTTTCCGGGTCCCCGATAATATTTTTCAGGACGAGTACAAGGTTCCCGGCATCCTCTTCAAGTTCCCTTTTACCGGTTATTGCAACTCCTTTTTTCATGAGTTTTGGGTCGATATCATAGACAGCAATGCGATCAAAGAATTTTTCCCCGTGGGATAAAGGATATGCGTACGGAGTTTCCAGAAGGAGTGTTTTTTCAGGCAGGTGTTTCCCCCTGAAACAGAGAGGGATAACGTCCTGTTCGGAAAGCGGGCAGCCTTCCGGCAGATCGACTTCATAGGTGATTTTTCCGGCATCATTGGTCACCCGTATCTCACCATGTCCGATGTTCTTTTTTTCGTTGTTATGGTCATTTTTATGTCTGCATGAAAAAACCTCACATCCAAGAATGATCCTGTCCTTTATGATGGAAAATCCGTCACCCCTGGAAGCAAACCTGAGAGCGAACTCATAGGAAGACAGGCACGATTGTATGACGAGGAGCGGGGCATCCTTATCCTGACGCTCAAGAATCTCTGACTTTTGATCGGGCACATAAACAACCTTAATCTGAAGGTCTTTTAATGGGCCGATCTTTGTATTCTGGATATATTCTGACCCACCCTGCATTGCGATCGCATTGACAACCCCGTGTTTTGCGATATCCCGCAGGAATTTGAATATGTTGATGAAATTGGACTTTCCTGCGGCATTAGAACCGATCACTACATTGAACCGTGACAACTCGATATCAAGTTCAGAAAAACTCTTGAAATTTTCCACGTGAATACGCTGAATTGGCATGGGAACTCCGCATGTCATCGTCACCTTTGAACAAAAAGAAGATATTGGTCTTTGGATTGCGAAAAGATTTTTCAGATCTGTTGAGTCCTTTTCCATTGTTATGAAATTCAAGATGCTGATACGATCAAGGAGGGGACAGTGCCTGTCCCCCCATACCGCCCCTGCGCTGAGCGATGATGACGTAGCACCGGTTCGGGGGTTATCGCATCGGGGGAGCCGCAGCGGCGGGGGTGAAACCCCCATGAGCGTTTATCTTGTAATTGAGCATTTCCCATGAAAATCAACCAAGTTAAATTTATCATTCATACCAAAATAAAAACAGGGTATTCGATTTTCATGATTTGTGTGTGAACCCGATCAGTTCATGCTCGTTTCTACAGAGTCGATTTTTTTTAAAATGAAATCCCGAAGAGAGCTGGATTCAGTACCAGAATTGCATAGTTGAGATACCCTGCAAAGGAGACCCAGACAAAATAAGGTATGAGCAACACTGCAGCAGGAATGGAAAAACGCCATACCTGGATGATAGTACAGAGCAGAACTGCCCAGAGCAGCACGATAGCCAGGAAGCCAAAAAACGTTGAATGGAGACCAAAAAAGAAAAAAGACCATCCGATGTTCACCATAAGCTGGAAAATAAAAAGGATAAGACCAAATTGAACATCCTGTATCTTTAAATCCGACTGCAGGATCAGGAAAAGAGAAATTCCCATCAGGATATAGAGTGCAGTCCAGACGGGAGCAAAAACCCATGAAGGGGGAGTGATATCAGGTTTTTGCAGGCCGGCATACCAGGTTGGAATCGCAGGAGTTGTGTAATAAGAACCGACATACCCTGCCAGCAGGCAGATACCAACGGCAAATATGAGCGTGAGGATCTTTTTTCCCGTCATTCCTGTCCGGGGTAGTATTTGAAAAGAGGGCATAAAAGATTATTGGATGGAAAAAGTTTGAGTATAATAATAAAATAATTGGCTCTGGAGAATTCCTTTCCTTTACTATGAAATTCAAGATGCTGGCACGAATGAAGGAGGGGATAGTGCCTGTCTTCCCATATCTCCCCTGCACTGAGTGAGAATGGTGTAGCACCTGTCCGGGGGTTATCGCATCGGGGGAGTCACAGCGAGGGGAAACACCCCTTGTAATCGAGCATGTTTACAGAGTCAAAATATAACATCATTGTTACTGATGAATTACCAGGAGATTGGTATTTTTCTTAAAAAAAACAGGGGGGAGAAGAGACCCTTGTTCAGGTTGAATTTGTAACACGGAATTTTTGGTTCCAGGTCGCCTTCTGCTGGCCGTCTATGTTAAGAACCGTTACATCCCAGTCACCGGCAACCGCACCTTTGAGATCGAGATTGCAGAGAATTTTTGTCGAATCCGTAGATACCGGGCTGGTACAGACAATTTCAGTCGAGCTTTTCATGATGGTGACTTTCACCCCTTCTTTGAAGTTCTGGCCATTAATTATTAAAGACAGGACACTGTTTATTGCACCCTGACCCGGACTGACACCCGAAATGACCGGGATTGGATCAGTGATGGTAAATGCACCTATCTTGGTATCAGACTGGCCATCAGGATTTGTTACAACCAGGTTATAACTCCCTTTTTCCGCTTTGAAGAGACTGAAAGCACAGTCAATAGTTGTCGCAGAAGATACTGATACACCGGTTGCATACACCGGCATGTATCCGGCTCGCATCAGCTTTGCGGTTGCTCCACTCCGGAAGTTATCCCCGGTAATCGTTGCACTCACGGTCGCATTCGTGCCTCCTGTGGCTGGGGAAATACCGGATATGCCGGGTGCATTTCCGGAAAGCGCTGTGGTAACAGTAGGGGGAACGGTTGGGGTGATAATAGGGATAGCAGCAACAGTCACGTGGGATATTTTTACCGGATAGACTTTCTCAACAAGGGTTCTTTCAGCCTTTTCAGTGCGGTTATTGATAAAATACCCCCAGGATCCATTCGCATTTTTATAGAGTAATTGTCGCGTGTACTGATCGGTCGAAATGTCGAACTTGAGTATGACATAAGCTGAATTTTCCGTTGCAGATGTGGTTTTTCCAATAATATCCCCTGAAACGTATTTTGCATTTGATACAGCAGTAGTTGGGAGGGTTGTTGTATCGGCGGGAGATTGATCCGAACACCCCGCAATGAACACTCCGGAAATCAGGAAAAGACTGATAAGAATACCATAGCAAAATTTTTTCGTCATACTGGTATCCTTCAACGCAGGACAGTATAAGATTTTTTATCGGAATTTTTTTAAGATTCATGACGCGTCTATTTTTCAAGATAGTCCGGGAAAATTCAGATCTGACACGAATCCGGGACCAGCCCCCCCTTTGTCAGTGGGATCAGAGTATTGGACCAGGAGTCTCGGACAATAATGTTCCCGTCACGTTGCCGGAATCTTTAAGGTCATATAATTTCGTGCAAGATACAGGTGGATACCCATCAAAGCACAGACGGTGAGAACCGCACTCATCCAGACTAAGGGGACAGTATTCTGCACATAAAACGGGTTGATACGATCTGCCACAGCAAAAACACTGCACACGGCTACGACAACCGTGGTTGCGTATACTTCTCGAACGGCAAAGAAAAAAAATGCCGCAATAATCCCGATACTGACAGATGAGATAAGCGCATCCTGCTGCATGACGGCGGGAAAGTAGGCAAATGTCGTCATGCCAAACAGCACTGCAGTTACCATGATACCGACAGAAATAGAAATAATTGCCCCTCCACTGCGGACTAAAGCCTGCACGTGAGTCCCCATAAGCACCCAGCACACCATCACTGAAGCGATGGCACCGGGTAGAAGAAGAATAAAGGCGTTTAAAAACGCGAGCCGGTCAGTCCCGAACGGATTGAAAAGGATGACGGTGATGTAGCCGATGCCGCAGGTAAGGGCACAGGCAAGGAAGGTGTATCGTACTGACCGGAATCCGATATGGAACATGTTGACAGCACCTGAAATAAAGGTGGTCCGGATATAGAGCAGCGGTGCACCAATACCGGTAATGATGCATGCAACGATTGTGTACAGGAAGATTCCGGAGGGGTCAGGACGCTCAAAAGTGTGTATACTTCCTGTAAGCAGGAAGGTCTCAAGCAACCAGGCTGCATAGATCGCAAAGGGAATTACGAGCAACCGTAGTGTTGCAGAACGCACTCCAGGAGATTGTTGCCCGGTCATGTTAAAAACACCCCGGGGGAAATTCCCATTCCTTGCAGGTTGTTATCATAGGAGGTACCCCATAGAGTCACGTTACTGGAAAGAGTTTGTCTGTTATTTCACCATTCATCGCTATCGTGTGTCTGGGAGTGCCTCATCATGCTCTCATCAGAAGGAGCTCATCGATAGCCCGTTTTCGGTCTTTTGTTGCATTCTCATGTACGGCTATTTTGTCATTAAAACTTGGCAGGGACCGGGTAAAAAACGTTCCAAGAGCGATCCGTGTGTCGCTGTTATAGTCCCATTCCCTGGCTTTTATGCACGCGGATTCAAAGTCTGTCGGGTCATGTCCGGATAGTTCGTATACCCGCGGGGAGTAGTAATCTGCAGCTGGAAAGAAGGTGGCACAAATCTGGAGAACGTCGATAAACGAGAACCCCTTGTGCGCTATGCCCTCAAGGACGAGCTTCTTTAAAAGATCCATCTTCTTTGTATACCCCCGTGCGACCCGGGTTGCGCCGCTTGCAAGCATCAGCTCGAGGGGATTGACAGGATATTCTGCAGTACCTGAAGGGGTGGATTTTCCTTTGAAACCAAGGGGTGAGGTTGGAGTATATTGCCCGGTGGTAAGTCCGTACACCCGGTTGTTATGGATGATCACCGTGATGTCAATATTGCGTTTGGCTGCAAAGATGAGATGATCAAGCCCTTCGGCATAGGAGTCGCCGTCACCTGTACAGCAGATAACGGTCAGCCGGGGGTTGCCAAGTTTGATACCGGTCGCTGCCGGGATCGCCCGCCCGTGCAGTGCGTAAAAACTATTGATATTGAGATAATCAGCGATTTTTGCATGACACCCTATGCCGGATACCAGCACTACATCGTCAAGCGACTTCCCTGCCTGCTCCATCTCCATGAGAACATTTTTCAGGGTGTGCTGGATAGAGAAATTCCCGCAACCCGGGCACCATGTATTCTGTGCATCGGTTATAATCTGGCGTCCCGTCATACCGTTACCTCCTTTATCTTTACGAGCAGTTCATCAGGAGAGAAGGGGCGCCCGTCATACTGCAGGATCCTTTCGTCGGCAACGATCCCGTACTGCCCTGCAAGCGTGGCAAGTTGTGCTGTTGCATTCTCCTCGACTGCAATCAGTTTCCTGACACCGTGGATCGCATTTTTCAGTTGAATCTCAGGGAACGGAGAGAGGATTATCGGCTGGATCACCCGCAGTCCAAGGAGAGATGCGATTTCATTACACACACCTTTTGTGGATCCCCAGCAGAGAAGTGCCGTGGAAGCGTCAGAAACTCCGGACAGCATGACACCCGGATAGTGTTGCATCTCCTCTGCCAGGCCTTCCCACTTGCGCAGACGTTTTTTTGTCATCTGAACAACAACATCAGCCCTTTCGCTCGTGATACCTGCCGTATCATGCGCATAGCTGTTCACCTTGATTACTGCATCTTTCATTCCCGGAATGGCAAGGGGTGAAACACCGGACTGTGTATCTGCGTATCGGAGATAGGGCATACTCCCTGACCATGCGGGGGAGTCCTCTCTTGGGACATCTGAAATTGCAGCAGGATCGACACTATAGGTTCCCTCAGAAAGGGTTTTATCGGTAAGGATGAATGCAGGAACCTGAAATTTCCATGCTATATTCATAGCGATTTCTGACCAGAACAGAGATTCCTGTGCATCCCCCGGAGCAACAATCAACCGGGGGTATTCTCCCTGTCCGGCGTGGAGGACAAAAGCGAGCTCGGACTGACCGGTATAGGTAGGGAGCCCGGTTGAAGGCCCGGTCCGCTGGGACACCACGAGCACAAGGGGTATCTCTGCCATTCCGGCAAGGGAAAGTCCTTCGGTCATCAGGCAGAACCCGCCTCCTGATGTGCCCACTGCGGATCGTTTGCCGGCATAGGAAAACCCGAGTGCCATCAGGATTACCGCAATTTCGTTCTCGGGATGCACGACCGTAATGCCAAACCTTTCCTGGTGTTCTGCGAGAAAATGGAGGAGGCTTGATGAGGGTGTCATGGGATACGAGACATAGGCGTCAAGTCCTCCTTTTACCATACCCAGGCCTATCGCTTCGTTGCCGGTGAGAAGGGGGCGGGGCGGCTGTATCCCTTTCCGCACCAGGTGTCCTTTTTCAACCTGATCATATGCCCTCTTTGCTACTGTCAGGTTAAGGTCAACTTCTTTGGGGATATGGGCTTTAAATACCGCTTCAACAACATCCCAATCAATTCCAGCCGCTTTTGCAAATCCACCGATAATTGCCGAATTTCCCATGATTGCCGGGGCTTTTTCCCTGGTCAGAATTGCCTGTACCGGAATACCCTGACCAGCAGATTTCACCAGATCTGCGTTGTATATGATGGCAGTTTCAGGTGTACATCTGTCACGATGCTGCTCTATTGTTTCATTGTTGAGTGCCAGGATAAAATCCAGGCTGTTCCAACAGGTCCCGACATTCTGTTCTGAACCCCGGATAATCGCAAAATTATGCCCCCCTCGTATCAGGGAAGGGTAATCAAAGTACAGGTAAATACAATAACCACTCTGATTGAGCAACTGGGCAACCAATGCACCTGCACTGTTGATACCATCACCCGCTTTCCCTCCGATCAGCACTGAAATGTCTTTCATAGGGATTTTCCGTATGTTCTGATACTTTTTTTAAAGACGTAAATAGGTTAGCATACCGTAATTGCGGAGGTTTTTTCCCGTAAGCGGAAGGATCGTTTCGTTGATACTCATTCCATTTACCGTATTTGTTCACGGATCCGGAGGATACCTGGATGACATCACCTATCCACATTAATATATATTCAGGGGTCATAAAATTTTTAAAATATGGTCAGTTCAAGGGTGTAATCCTGGCAACACTGTCCCTATTGCGGCCCGGTGTTCATCATAATTGATCTTACTCTTAAGGGATAGCAAAGAGGTAGCATCGTGAAGAATGAGAATCTGATTCTGGATAACAAATCGTTCACCCTGTATTCCACAACGGTTATGGACATGAACGGTCTTGTCAGGGCAATCCGGCATAACAACCTTGGTGTCCGCTGGCGGGCCGCACTGGCACTGGGAGATCTTGGTGAACCTGCAGTAAAACCGCTCATCCGTGCACTCAAGGAGCATGACCAGGACGTTCGCTGGCTGGCTGCACTCGCGTTGGGCAAGATCGGCAGGGATGCTATCCCCCAGCTCATCAGGGCTATGCATGAAAAAGATTATGATGTACGGTGGCATGCCACCCGTATACTGGCAGAAATCGGGGAACCGGCAATACCCCAGCTCGTGTCCCTGCTCAGCGAAGGAGACAGCGATGTTCAGTGGCACAGCGCACTTAGCCTCTCGATGATTGGAAAGCCCGCTGTTGACTCACTGATCCTTGCACTTAAAGATAAACACTGGTGGGTGAGAACGCGATCTGCATGGGCTCTGGGTGAGATTAAAGACACGCGTGCAGTGGAACCCCTTATCCAGTCGGTGAACGATCAGGACTGGTATGTCCGCTGGAGTGCTGCCGATGCACTCGGTAAAATTGGTGACACACGTGCGGCAAAGTGCCTTGGAGCCGCATTGAAAGAGTCGGACTCCTATGTCCAGGTACCTGCTTTGTGGGCGCTGGGAAAAATGGGGAGCAGTATTTCAGTGGATTCACTGATCGGGTCACTGAAAAATCCTGACTGGTATATCCGCTGGGGTGCTGCTGATGCACTCGGTAAAATTGGTGACAAAAGGGCTCTTGAACCCCTGAAACGGATAAAAGACGATGATGATGATGATGTGCGCAGGGCGGTTAATGAGGCAATTGAAAAGATCGTAGCAAATAATTCAGATACCGCATGAGAAGGGTGTCATCCGCTCTATCCGGCTTGTTATTTTTTTATAATTTTCTCGAGAAGGTTTCTCATTTCCTGAATATTATAGGGTTTGGTAAGTCTTTCACGAAAACCATAGTGTGAAAAATCCTGGACAACGGGATCGTTGGTATAGCCACTGGATACCACAGCTTTTACCTCAGGATCAACGTTCCTGAGCAGTTCAATCGTTTCTTTACCCCCCAGCCCATTGGGAACGGAGAGATCCAGGATGACAATATCAAAAGGGGATCCGGCGGCTTTCTCTTTTTTATAGAGATCGATGGCAGCCTGCCCATCCTTTGCAGACATGACATCATACTTGAGAAATGTGAGTATTTCCCCTGTCACATCAAGGATGATCTGCTCATCATCCATCAGGAGCACTTTTCCTTTGCCGGACATACAAAAATCCTTCACGATTCTACTGACACTGTGTTTACATCGGATTTATTTCTTAAATGTTCGTAAACGGGCTGCTTCAGCAGTATCCTCCATACGGAGAAGAAATGTTCCATGACAGGGTTTTGTGTACGGGAAAATGATGAAATCATTTTCGAGCCCTATTGCAATCGGGGGGATGCCGATGAGGTGGATATCAAAGACCTTGAAACCCGGTTGCACATCGATATGCTCTTTAAAATGCTGCCGGACATATTCCCTGCATTCCTTAAACGATTGATCCCGCAGGAGGATTTCATAGTTCATTGATTCTACGCAGCCCATGGGGTTACCTCATCAAGTGCTTTTTTCAGGGGCAGGGGATTATGCACGGCTTTTGCTGCAATGATTGTGCAGGGAAAGTCAATCTGTTTAACCAGATCATCATAATGTTCTCCGTACACGAGCGTGAAGACCTTCGCTCCGGAAATCGCACCCATAGTCGCTGCATAACTGATACCGGCGTCGTTGTGGATGAAAACAAAGCAGCGGTCAAAGTCCCGTTTCTTGTCGGTTATCATCGCAACCGCACGGTCGAGATCCATGACCTCACCAAGATAGTGCCGGTCCGGGTCTGCGATAACAAGAAGCGTATTTGCAGCTTTATTTCCGGCAACGACCGGGATAAAGCCGGATTTTTTAAGCCGGTTGATCAGGTACAAGGCGATGCTCGTCTGCACAGGTACCTGCGGGCACCCGAGCACGAGGAGTGCCGATCCCGGGGATGTTGGTGGTTCACCTGACAAATCTACCAGTTCCTGCCGTTTTGTATAGTTTCATTTTTTCAGCCACAGGGAATAACTTTTGCTTTATCACATTGTTCGGAATGATGGTATCTCTGAACCCAGGATACGCTCCGGATGCGTGTAAATCGTAAACCGGTCCCCGCGGGAGAAACATACCAGGGTAATACCCGCTGCATCAGCAGCTGCAATTCCTTTATCCGTCGATGCAGCGCGGGAGATTACTACCGGTATCCCTGCGTTTGCATCTTTTTTCACCATACCGGCAGGTTGTCTTCCTGTGCAGCCAATCACACACCGGGAGAGGTCAATCCCGTTTAAAATGGCATGACCGACCACTTTGTCAACCGTGTTATGCCTCCCCACGTCACTGCTTTTTACAACACATTTTCCCTCATAGAACAGGACCGAACAATGGACAGCACCGGTCTTTCGCCATACCTCGGTTTCAATCCCGCGTGTACAGGAAAAAACATCTTCCGGTGTTATACGGAGATCTGATGAAACTTTTCCCGGTAGCTCGCATATGCTCGTACCTCCCGAAGATCCTACCTCTTTTTTGGATCGCGCTACATCACACCCGCGATCGGCATAGACAAGGATGCGATCACCATCTATTTTCACCTTGTCCACACACCGGGTAAGTCCTTCCGTTATGACAAAGCCGGCACCGAGCTCCCGGAGCTGGTCACGGCTGGCAATCATATCAGTCACCGGACAGTCATTAAAAAGAATCTGGAACCGGTCCTCAATTACGATTGCATCAGTAATTTCTGATATCTCACCATTCCTGACCTGGATGCCGAGATGTTGGTCAAGGTTCATCCAGCGTCTCCTCAGTTACCCAGTCCAGGTAGGGCAGGTAACCGGCAATAACCGGAAGTGCTATGATCTCCGGCACTTGATAAGGGTGGAGATCTTTTATTGCTTCAATAACCTTTCCCGCGTTTTCCCTGGTTGTCTTTGCAATAAGCAGGTGTTCCTGTTCATCACAGAACTCACCTTTCCAGCGATAGCATGAACGGACGGGAACGATATTGACACATGCGACAAGACGTTTCCCGACAAGCATCCGTGCGAGTAATTCTGATTTGTCTGACGGAGCAGTAGAGAAAATCACGATCATATCCTTCTGCATGCTCATGAACGTGCTCCCGACAGCTGGTTTGGATAATCATACCAACTGAAGAACCGGTGTACTTTGATAGTCTCCTTCTTTTTCTCCATAGGGCTCATTTTTTTATTTCGGATACATAAGCATAACCATTCTGCCTGATGAGGGGAAGGCCGGGAATACGCGGGAACGGTAATTACAATAAATCCGGACACCTACAGGTACTACCTATGTACGCAGCACGAATGAGCAATCTCCCTCCGTATCTTTTTGCCCGGATTGACGAGATGAAAGCGGAACAACAAAGAAAAGGTGTTGACATCATCGATCTCGGGGTCGGGGACCCTGACCTTCCTACTCCGTCCCATATTGTAGCATCTCTCTGTGAAGCGGCAAAGAACCCGGAAAACCACCACTATCCATCTTACACCGGTATGCCGGCATACCGTGGGGCAGTGGCAGACTGGTACAAAAACCGGTTCGGGGTCCCGCTTGATCCGGGAAAAGAGGTAGTCGCTCTCATGGGTTCAAAGGATGGAATCGCCCATATCGCGGAAGCTTTTGTAAATCCGGGGGACTATGTACTCGTTCCGAGCCCGGGCTATCCGGTATACCGCACAGGAACACTCTTTGCCGAGGGGATTGTGCATGAAATGCCACTCACGAGGGAGAATGCATTTATCCCGGTGCTGGATGACATCCCGAAAAAGGTGATTAAATCAGCAAAGTCTTATGTTCATCAACTATCCGAATAATCCAACGGCGGCGGTCGCTCCGGAGGGCTTCTACCGCGAGGTGGTAGACTTTGCCCATGAGCACAATATTGTTGTCGTTTCGGACAATGCGTACTCCGAGATCGCGTATGACGGGTATCGTGCCCCGTCATTCCTGGAGACAAAAGGAGCCAGGGAAACAGGTATTGAGATGCACTCACTTTCAAAGACCTACAATATGACCGGCTGGCGGATTGGTATGGCAGTCGGCAATGCAGATATTCTTGCCGGTCTCGGGCGGGTCAAGACCAATGTGGATTCGGGAGTCTTCAATGCAGTACAGCAGGCTGCAATCACCGCTTTGCGCGGACCGCAGAATTGTGTGGAAGAAGCCTGCGTTATCTACCAGGAGCGGCGGGACGTGCTCATTGCCGGGCTGCGGGATCTTGGTTTTGAGGTACCTGCTCCCCGGGCAACCTTCTATGTCTGGCTGCCGGTACAGGACTGCATGGCATTTTCCGCAAAACTGTTGAACAAAGCAGGTATTGTGGCAACACCGGGAATAGGCTTTGGCTCAAGCGGAGAAGGGTATGTGAGGTTCGCCCTTACCCGACCCGTTGCCCGGATACAAGAGGCAATCGAACGCATGCGGGGGCTTGACCTGTGAAACTTCCTCCCCACCTTCACATAAAAAATGGTCATCTGCATATCAACAGCGTTGACTGCGTTGCACTCGCTCAGCAGTATGGGACACCCCTGTACGTTACCAGCGAGGACCGGGTCTGCGAGCAGTTCAGGAGTTACAAAAAAGCCCTGACCAGCCGGTACCCGAAAGTCAGGATACTTTTTGCGGCAAAAGCAAATGGTAACCTTGCCGTGATGCGGGCTCTTGCCCGGCTGGGCGCAGGTGCTGATGTTTTTTCCTCAGGAGAACTTCATCTCGCTCTCGATGCCGGAATGCATGCAGAAAATCTCCTTTTCAACGGCAGTTCAAAAACACAAAACGACCTGAAACTTGCAGTCGAAAAGGGCGTAAAAGTATCGGTAGATTCACTTGACGAACTCCACCAGCTCGATGCAGCGGCAAAAGCAGCAGGAAAAACCGCTAAGATTGCATTCCGGGTGAATCCGGCACTCGAAGTACCGACACACCCGAAGATCGCAACCGGGCTGGCAACCAGCAAGTTTGGCATTCCCCATAAAGAGATCCCTGCAGCATACCGGGAAGCCCTGTCATGTAAAAATATCCAGCCGGTTGGTATTCACTGCCATATCGGTTCACAGATCCTTGATGTGGAGCCATTTGTCCGGGCTGCGGAAGTTATGGTCAGGATTGCCAGGGAACTTACAGATATGGGGGTCAGGCTTGAATTCATCGATCTGGGTGGGGGGCTTGGGATTCCTTACCACCATGACACGGACCCGGCTCCTGCTCCAGAGGAGTATGCGGCAAAAGTGGTCCCGATATTCAAAGCCGGTGTCGAAGCATGCGGAATTACCCCGGAACTCTGGGTTGAGCCCGGGCGCTCGCTCGTGGCTGACTCGACGGTTCTCTTAACGGGCGTCAACTCGACTAAATCCGCACACAAGAAATTTGCCAATGTGGATGCCGGGTTCAACCTCCTCATTCGTCCTGCAATGTATGATGCCTATCACGAAGTCATCGTTGCAAATAAAGCGGATGCCCCGCTGACCACAGAATATACCGTCACCGGCCCCATCTGCGAGACCGGTGACATTCTTGCACCGGACCGGAAACTTCCGCAGATTGCTGCCGGGGACATCATTGCAGTACTGGATACCGGTGCATACGGGTTTGCAATGTCCTCGCAGTATAATTGTCGTCCCCGTTGCCCTGAGGTGCTGATACAGGGAACACAGGTATCACTGATGCGCAGGGGCGAAACTATCGGGGATATCACTGCCACCATGCAGTGCCCGCCCTGGCAACGGTAAGGGGGCGAAATAAACCTGTGCTGTTCCACTACGCTCTGGTCGATGACCTTATTTCAAAAGAGGAGTTCGAACGGCGTGTAGAAACCAAGATCGAAGAGTGCGGGGATCTTGTTGATGAGCCGACAGCGGCCATGCTCGTAGTCGGTGAACTGGGCCGTCAGCATGTGAAGATACGGGGTTTAGGGGGAAAATCCAGCCTCTTTTCATTTTTCGGGAAGGTTATCGACAAGACTGAACCAAAGGAATTTGACCGGAATGACGGAGAGAAAGGCTGGGTAGCTACCCTTCTTACTGGTGACGAGACCGGAACAACACGAGTAGTCCTGTGGGATGAGAAAGCAGGGGCTGCCAATGACATTGCAATCGGGGATGTACTGGAGATCATCGGGCGCCACCCGGGAAAGAGCACGACAGAGATTTACGCACTGGCCCTGCGCAAGGCAGGATGCGAGATCATCTGTGCACTGCCCGCGAACGGGGCTGCCATCGGGAGCCTTTCATCCGAGCCGGTGGAGCTTGATGCGATCCTTATTGCATACGAAGAGCCGCGTACCTTCAACCGCAGGGACGGCACGAGCGGTGAGCTGACAGAAGCTGTTATGGGGGATTCTCTGGGAACTGCCCGGCTTATAGCATGGGTTCCGGACCTGTTTGCAAATATCCTCCCGGGCACTTCCGTTCATATCACCGGTGCAAAACCTGACAGGCGCAGTACAGGAAGAGCATACAGCCTTGATGAGAAGAGCTCAGTGGGGGTCACTGATCAGTTGATCACCGTGCCGTTCACGCCCCTTTGTTCCGTGAGCGAAGAGGGGATCTATTCAATTACGGGTAGCGTAAAAGAGGTAAAAGAACCGCGATCGTTTACAACCCGCAACGGTTCAGTGTCCTGGGTAAGAAATATTGTTGTGAGCGATGGCAAAGATGACCTGAAAGTGGTTCTCTGGGGCGAGAAAGCGTTAGTTCCGGTGCTTCCCGGGGATCAGGTTAACGTCTACCATGCCACTGCCAAACCCGGTCGTTACGGGGGCATTGAGCTGGGTGTCGGACGGGGGAGTTCATTCCAGGTGCCAGAAGAAGAGACACACCCGATCATATTTGAAGGAACCATCATTACCGGGCAGGGATGCACCTTTATCGATAATGGTACCGAACGCTATATTATTGAAGGAAATCTCCCGCATGGGATTGAGGTGCAGGTAACCGGTATTCTTTCAGGCAATCGGATCACCGCTGAATATACCCAACCGGTTGATCTCAAACCGGAGATCCTGCTGGTGCAGCTCCGCGGATTTATCGAAGAACTCGACAAATAAACCTCACTTTCGCCCCGCGCAGTCCGAGAGCATATATGCCCATGTTTAACATCTTGATGTGCCATAGGAGATGTGCAAGAAATGGCTGAACGAGCTTTAGAGATTGAAGATTTACCGGGCGTAGGCCCAAGCACCGCAGATAAACTCCGTGAAGCGGGATACCTCTCGGTAGAGAGTATTGCAACTGCATCACCGGCAGAGCTTTCCGAGATCTCGGAAATCTCCGAATCGGTAGCAAAAAAGATTGTCAAAGCTGCACGCGAAGCCGCAGATATCGGCGGGTTCAAGACCGGAAAAGACATCTTCGAACAGAGAAAGGACATCAGGAAACTATCGTTCCGTGTTCCCGAACTCGATACCCTGATGGGTGGGGGTCTGGAGACCCAGGCCATCACCGAGATGTATGGTGAGTTCGGCTCCGGTAAGAGTCAGATTGTCCACCAGATGGCAGTTAATGTTCAGCTTCCTGAAGATCAGGGGGGGCTTAACGGAAGTGCCATCTACATCGATACCGAAAACACCTTCCGTCCCGAGCGTATCGAGCAGATGGTGCACGGACTGGGGATTGATAATGCGGATCCGCAGGATTTTTTAAACAATATTCACATTGCACGGGCACATACCTCAGATCACCAGATGCTGCTTGTGGATAATTCTCGTGATCTTGCAGCGGAACTGAAAGACAGCGGGCGTCCGGTCAAACTCTTCATCATTGATTCCCTCACCGCACACTTCAGGGCTGAATACGCAGGGAGAGGTACCCTTGCGACACGCCAGCAGAAGCTGAACCGGCACATGCACGAACTCTTCAAGCTCATTGATGAGCACAATGCTGTTGCACTGGTAACAAACCAGGTAATGTCCAACCCGGCAGTCTTCTTCGGTGACCCGACAAAGCCGATTGGAGGTAACATTGTCGGACATACTGCAACCTTCCGGCTCTACCTGCGCAAGAGCAAAGGCGGTAAACGTATTGCACGCCTTGTCGATAGTCCAAACCTCCCCGAGGGGGAAGCCCCGTTTATGGTAGAAGAGGCAGGTCTCAAATCGTGCTGAAGGCGCTCCTTACTGATATTGACGGGACGATCACTGATTCGTCCCGCCGGATAAACACCGGTGCAATCGACGCCATACGATCGCTTGTTGACGGGGGGGTAGAAGTAGTTCTTGCAAGCGGGAACACTTCCTGTTTTATGGATGCTCTCTGCAAGATGATAGGAACGGACGGGACCTTCATTGCAGAGAACGGCGGGGTATTCCGGGTGGGATTTACCGGCCCGCTCCGCATCAAAGGAGACCAGACTCCCTGCAGGGAGGCACTGGAAATCGTTCAGGCTTATTACCGGGAACGGGGGAAAGAACTGGAACTTTTCAGCCCTGCATACCGCTTTTCTGATCTTGCATTTGCCCGGACCGTTCCTCCTGATGAGGTGAAAAAAATCCTTATAACCTCCACGGTTAAGGTGATCGATACCGGCTATGCGATTCACCTGCAGTCACCCGGCATTGACAAGGGAACTGCACTGGAAGCACTCGCGCAGGAGATGGACTTGTCACCCTCAGATTTTCTTGCAATCGGGGATTCCCTGAATGACATCCAGATGCTCAGGACGGCAGGTATCGGGGTCACTGTGGCAAATGCCCATCCAGATACCAAGGCAGTTGCTGCATTTGTTGCAGAAAAAGAATATGGAAATGGATTTGTTGAAATAATTACTCAATATTCTTCTTATTTTTTGGCAAGGAAGCGGTCAACAACAATATAGTCCTTGATGTCCTTGACCGCTTCAAACGGTATTACCAGGAGTTTATCGTCTTCCATGGTATATCCATCAGTTACAAATGTCTGGTCAGGGTGGACAATCATTGCCTGAACCTGGCCGGAATCAAAATCAACCCTGATATTTTTTAGCGTTCCAATGAGCTTCCCATCATTGCTCATGATCTTTTTTCTTGAAAGGCTGCGGGCAAATACGCGAGACATAAAAAAATTATGACGCGTATAAATATTTAAAGTGTTCTAAAATGGCGCGGAAAAAGAGTGTTTTTTGTATAAATAACCCATTTGCGTTATTTGAAAATTTCAGCTGCCATCTGGATATCAGATCCCCGCAGCGTCTTTCTTCCCGCATGATCCGACATTTTTTTTGCTTCCTTTGCCAAAAATAACCCATAATCTTCCATTAAAATCGCAAGGGTTTCTGTGGCATCGGCACTTATACGTTCGGCACCGGCTTTTTTTATGATACGTTCAACTGCTGCCTGGGATAATTCTGTCATCATACACACATCCTTGCATTCAATTTGATTTATACTATCTAAAGATATTGGATTATAACGAGGGGAATACCCGGATAATATCAGACTGCGTGAGTATTCCCACAGGAATGCCATTTTCGACAACAATCAGTCGCCCGATCTCCAGTTCCTTGAACCTGCGGATCACTTCGAAGAGTTTGATATCTGAGGGAGCTTCAACAACATCGGTAGTCATGATTGCAGAAACTTTTGTGGTTAAGGACAGATTATTTTCCACCGCCCGTGCAATATCACTCATGGTGATGATCCCGGCGAGTTTTCCGTTGTCGATGATGGGGGCACCATGGATATGATCCTTATTGAAAAGGACCAGAGCATCATGGAGTGTATCTGACCCTCTCAATGTCTTGAGCGGACTGCTCATGTAGGTTTTTATCGGTTGTTTGGGAAGCGAGATCATCTCGGTGGTTGCAAGAAGGAGCATCTGTTTCGATTCATCTTTCCCGAACACTTCTCCGCGGACCAGAAGTTTATTGACAGGAGTGGGACCGATTGTGATCTGATCTCCGATTTCAAAGAGCTTGGCACTGCCAAAAAGTTTGATCTCTGCATGACAGATATCCGGGTGGCAGAGTGTCGTAAAACCAATTTCCTGGACCGTTGCTCCTGAAATAATTTCCCCGTCCCTGCTGATACAGACATCATAGTCACCTTCGGTGACATTCAGGCTGAGTTCCTTGTAGGCAAGCGCGGTGGGGATGTAGCCCCCCTTAGGGCCGGGTACGCCATCAACAAGACCTATTGTTTTGAGCGCCTGCATCTGGTTTCGCACGGTCCCCGGATTCCGCTGGATCACGTCAGCAATCTCTTCGCCTTTGATAGAGTGGGAGTGCTCCTGGTAAAGCGTGATAAGCGTGATGAGGATATCTTTCTGGATCAGGGACAGGTCCATAACGATAAACCGTATAACTTCCCATACTATAAATAGGTTGGAGATTTGTGGAATTCGAAAAAATACCTACCGTACCAACAGCAGATGAGATCCTTGACCGGAGCTTCCGCCGTGCGGCAAAGAAAATGAAAGAAAAAACCAATAAAGATCGCGCCAATGAAGAGTTTGTGCGGGCGGTTGGCGCAGCAGTTCATGACCGGCTGGTCTCTATCATCCGCGGGTTCCCTGAATTTGACCAGATCCCCCGTTTTTACCGGGAGATGGCCGATATCCTCTTTGGCATGGACAGGATAAAACAATCGCTGGGAGCTGTTGGCTGGGCGGCAAAACACACAAAAATGGTGGGGAATCAGCTTGCCGTACAGTCACGGAGATCCGACGATACGACATTGGTGCGTAAAAGAACGGTTGCCCGGCTTGCCTCCATGGTGCACCAGATAGATAAGGACCTGCGATTCTTAAACGAAGTGCGGAATGTCCTGCGGAAGCTCCCCCATGTTGAGGATGCTTGCACGATAGTCATTGCCGGATACCCCAATGTAGGTAAATCTTCATTCATCCGGCATGTCTCCTCAGCAGTTCCCCAGGTTGCATCCTATCCGTTCACGACAAAAGGCATCATTGTCGGACACCGGATTATAGGACGGGAACGGATCCAGTTTGTAGATACACCCGGTATTCTTGATCGACCGGCAGATGAACGAAATGCCATCGAAAAACAGGCTCTTTCTGCAATGATGAATGTCGCTGATATCATCCTCTTCATTCTTGACCCGTCAGAGCACTGCGGGTACCCGATGGAGGTTCAGCTCAACCTGCTCGAAGAGGTGAAGGGCCTTATAGACGTGCCTCTTGTCATCGTTTCAAATAAGTCGGATATTACGGCAGCCGAAGGGTATCTCACCATGTCTACACAGACGGGAGATGGAGTCGAGGCAGTACTTGCGGAGATCCTTATGCATAAACCGGAACCGCTGGCAACGGTGAGTGATACGGTTCCCGACATTCGGTCGCCCCTCCCCCATGAACCTGAGGAGAGGGTCATGGACGAATTTCCTTACCCGGAAGAGGAAGGCAGACATGAGCCAAAACCGAAACCCAGGAGGCCCAGGAAGCCCCGGACCGTAGCGTAACAGGATAGTAAACAATTTTAATAACTTTTTCGTTTTCTGTTTTGGTCTGCAATAAAGTATTGAGGAAATATGATCGATACTATCCCATCGACATCATTATTGCCCACCCGGCGAGGAATCCGAGGATCGTCCCACCATTTAACGGCGGTAGTCCTGCCTGGGGTTTTCCCGAAGACACAAAGTGTAAAAGGACAGCAAGTCCGGCAAGGGAACCGATCATGGCACCAAGTGCCGGAAGGTTGATAATTCCAAAAAGCCGCCATCCCTGTAAAAAGACATTCGCAGAGACAACAAGTATGGAGGGCATGATCAGGTCGCCCATCCCGATAATGAATGCTGCACGTTCGCCGCCATCATCCAGCTTTCCAACCCCGTCACGTATGAACGAGTAGTCACGCCGCTTTGGTATGACAAAGAGGATCGGGGTTTTGAGATCGATTACCCCTTCGGCGAGCGTGATCATATGTTTTGTTTTATACACGGAGATTGCATCGTAGACCGCAAGAAGTACAAGCAGGATTACCACAAGATACCATACGAGAGAAGAGCCAAAAATCGCTGCAACTCCCGCAGCAATCAGAATTCCAAGACCGTCAATCACGTACCATTCAGGGTATTTATAGAGAAGGACCGTCGCAAGTATTGAGAGGGTGAACAGGATGATGAGCCCCCAATCTGAATCACCTGCTATAGCGTATACGAGTGCCCAGAAGATATACACAAAGGTGAGGAAGATTGACAGCCCGATAATTACTGCAATGACCTTTTTTAAATTAAATTTTATCAGCAGCAGTAAAAAGGCGGTGAACACCAGCAGGATCACAATAAAGATGAACGGATTAGCCAGTGACTCGGGATCTTCAAATGCGGTGATTCCTGCAGCCTGCACAGGAAGCGAGATCAGGATTGCCCCGATTTCCACGGCAAGGAGCAGGAGTGGCATCACAAGGAAGGGAATTATGCGTTTTATATCCAAGATGCATCTCCATGTAGTTAGATTAATTACTGTGCTCTCATCATCTAAAAGTATGGACATACGTGAATACTGGGTCGATATCCTGCTCACTATCGTTATGATCGTCTCCACACTCGTCCTCATCAACAGGTTCTGGCAGGATCTTACTATTGCAATTGCCGCAGGTCTCATGATGCTGGCACTTGGAGGACTCTTCCTCTCACTCCAGATCAAGATGCGCCACCTGGAGCGGAGTATTGTGCTGCGTGAACGAATTTTACGCAACAATCTCGAGGAGATCTCCCGGCGGATGGCGGAAAAATTCGATATGTCAATGACCCACCTGGATGAACTGGTCGGGGAATATTCAAAACGTACCTACCGTTAAATTTTTTATACGTTCGTGAGTCGTTATGGGCGTCGCAATACGGGACATTGTAGCTGATTACAAGACTCCGGTGACCTGGGATTCACTGCCAGGTATCGCAGCAATCGATGCAAACAATGCACTCTACCAGTTCCTGACCATCATCCGGCAGCCCGACGGGACACCCCTCATGGACCGGCAGGGGCGTGTCACCTCACACCTCTCCGGCATCCTGTTCAGGGTGTCGAATTTTATGGAGAAAGGAATAAAGCCGGTCTTTGTCTTTGACGGGAAACCCGCCGCTCTCAAGCAGACGACAATTGACGGGCGCCGTAAGATCCGGGACGAGGCCGGTGAGAAATGGAAAGAGGCGATTGAGCGGGGCGATGAGGCTGAGGCCTACAAACAGGCGCGTTCGTCATCAAGGGTCGATACCACCATTATAGAGACATCAAAGGAACTCCTCCGTTTTATGGGTCTCCCGACCATCCAGGCACCGGGCGAAGGTGAAGCCCAGGCAGCCTACATGGTAACAAAAGGGGAGGCACGGTACGTAGTGTCGCAGGACTATGACACGCTCCTCTTTGGTGCTCCCAACCTTGTCCGGAACTTAACGGTCAGTGGCAAGCGGAAGATCCGGGGACGGCAGATCACGGTAAACCCGGAACGACTCATTCTTACGGATGTGCTCGACGGGCTGAAACTGACACGCGAACAGCTGATAGAGATCGGTATCCTCGTCGGTACGGATTTTAATCCTGGTGTCGAGGGAATCGGGGCAAAGACCGGGCTTAAGATTGTGCAACGCGGGGAGTTTATGACAAAAGTCCAGGAGAAGCTGCCGGATTTTGATCCGGCACCGGTTATGGATCTTTTCCTGCACCCGGATGTGACGGACGACTATACACTCGTATGGGGCCATCCTGACATCACCGGCATCAAGAAAATGCTCTGCGGGGAGTACGATTTTTCCGAAGAGAGGGTGGAGAAAGCCATGGAGAATTTCTGCGTCAAGGCCGGGCAGAAGACACTCGAGAGCTGGTTTTAGGATTTTCTCCGGATTTCCTGAATAAATGGGGGGGTGTTCCCCACACGGGTATCACCTGTGATGAAATCGAGTGAAATAAGCCCTGTAAGAGCTCCGATTTTCTCCTGGATTCGTACCTGCCCTGGGAAAAAACCTGTAAAACCCCCTGTTTCGGTTCGTGTAGAGAATACGCCAAATTTTAGCCAGGTTAGCCAAAATACGGCAGGTTTGCACCTCACCTGTCGGCGTGTTCAGCACTTTAAATCGAGCAGTTTTTTGCCACATAGTTTTTCCCATCAGGTACCTGCAAACCCTGCCAGAATACCAATATGAGGCTCTTTTTTCCGATGGATGTTCCAAAAAAGGGGTTTTTGGAAAAAATGGACAGAGGGACGGACAGGCCCGTTCTCTGTAGCAGGTGAGATAATAAAAAACAGAATCACCAGAAAAAGAGAGATCCCTACGCTGACTCCATATTGCAATTCCTGAAATCAGAACAATTGCACCAAGGGGTGAGCACAAAAGAGGGATTTATGTTTGTTTTTTAAGAGCCATTTTCCGGTTCAGTTTCACCTCAGCATAATCCGGGTTGATGGCAAGAGCTTTGTCATACGAACCGACCGCCTCTGCATATCTACCGAGTTCATGGAGCGCCACTCCGCGGAAGTTCCATGCATAGGCATCATCCGGGTTGATAGCGATTGCCTTATCAAACGATGCGAGTGCTTCAGTATGCCGTCCGAGAATACCCAGCTCGGCTCCGCGGATAAACCACGCGCTGGCGTCATCCGGGTTGATCGAAAGCCCTTTGTCATACGAGTTAACTGCTTCTGCGTCCCGTCCGAGCTCAACGAGTACCCATCCGCGGTTGTTCCACGCATCCGCGTAATCCGGCCTGAGGGCAAGTGCCTTGTCATACGAAGCGAGCGCTTCGGCAGGTTGTCTGAGTTCAGCGAGGGCGACTCCACGACCGTTCCACGCTTCAGCATAATCCGGCCTGTGGGCAAGTGCCTTGTTGCAGGAGGCGAGCGCTTCAGAAAAATGACCTTTTTTGAAAAAATCAGACCCTTCCTTGTACAGTTGCTGTGCTTGATCTTCCATGAGTTATGATATACGGTGCGGATAATCACAGTTGTGTTCGAACCTCACCAATCAAAGTGTATAAACCCCGGCACGGAATATTTTTAGTAATAACCTGTCACCCGGTTCCTGCAAAGAATCCGGCGTCCTGACCATTCCCCACAATACAACACCGGTGACTCCCATGCAGTTGAAATCCTGCAAAAAGACCTACAATCTCGAAACCCAGCGTGCATCCCCCCTTGATGAGACGCTGAGGCGCATTGAGCCGAAAGTACCTGCCGCAGGGATAACACGCGTCGCAGATATCACCAACCTTGACCGGATCGGTATTCCGGTCTTTTCCTGTATCCGCCCGACTGCAGAAGCAGGATCGATTACCGTATATAACGGTAAAGGGGCGACGGTTGAGGAGTCCCGTATCTCGGCGATCATGGAAGGAATCGAACGATATTCCTCAGAACTGCACGACCGACAGGTTCACCTCGCACCTTACCAGGAGATGTTCGCGCATGGACGGGTGCTTGATCCTTCAGATCTGATCCTTCCCGAGAACGCAGAGGTGGATCGCCTCATGCCATGGGTCGAAGGGTTTGATATCGCCAATAATGTGCCCATTATCGTTCCGGCCCATGCAGTCTTTCACCCGCTTCCCCAGAAATTCCGCCAGCTCTTCCGCACGAACACGAATGGGTTAGCGTCCGGGAATACCATGGAAGAGGCCATCTTCCATGCGTTGTCTGAAGTGATTGAACGGGATGCCTGGTCACTGGTCGAGGCTTCACGGGATACCGGGGCAATGGTTGAAAACATCGATGACCCGACCTGCGTCGAGATGGAAAAAAAATTTGCCGATGCACAGGTCGAAGTCAAAGTGAGAGACATCACCAGTGATATCGGGATCCCCACAATGGCTGCCGTCGCTGATGACGTGCTGCTGAAGGACCCGATGCTTCTTACGATCGGTATCGGGACCCATACCAGTGCACGGATCGCCGTCATGCGGGCGCTTACTGAGGTTGCGCAGAGCCGGCTTACCCAGATCCACGGGGCCAGAGAGGACACGACCATCGCCGATCTTCGGAAAAAGATGGGCTATGACCGGGCAAAGCGGATCAACGCATACTGGTTCAAGGACAACGGCCACGTTGACTATAACCGGATCGCTTCCTGTGACAGCGATGATTTCCTCACCGATATCCGGTTTGTTATTGATGCGCTGGCAAAGAAGGGGCTCGACCGGGTCATCGTGGTTGACCTGACCCGGGAAGAGATTGGGATTCCCGTCGTGAGAGTGATTGTTCCGGGGCTTGAAGTCTTTGCGATGGACCCGGAACGCCGCGGAGAACGGGTGAAAAATGCAAAAGATCATCGTCTTTCTCGGGCCAAGTCTTGACCTTGCAGCTGCAGAGAAGATCCTTCCAGCTGAATACCATCCTCCTGCAAAGCGGGGTGACCTGCTCGCTGCAGTACATGATGGCGCAACCATAATCGGCCTGATAGATGGTGTCTTCCACCAGGAATCCGCAGTCGCCCACCGTGAGATCCTGACCGCAGTAAAAAAAGGTGTCAGGGTCGTGGGGGCATCGAGTATGGGAGCTCTCCGGGCAGCGGAAATGGACACCCTTGGTATGGTAGGTATCGGGGAGATCTACCAGATGTATAAGAGCGGGGAACTTGAATCGGACGATGAAGTTGCGCTCGTCTTCGATCCCTCATCAGGTCTGGCGCTCTCAGAACCGCTCATCAATATCCGCTTTACCCTGAAACGTGCACGAGAAGAGGGCATCATCAATGATGCTGAGCATGATGCATTTCTTACCTCTGCTCGTGCCCTGTTCTATCCAAAGCGTACCTACCGGACAATTGTTTCTCAGGCCGGTGATTTGGTTGATAACAGGATACGCGAACGGTTTCTGGTATGGGTGGAGAACCAGGCAGTGCGACCAGAAGAGGGACGATGCGATCGCAGCACTGGAGTATATCAGGAAAATAGTCGGGGAAAAATAAACCGATAGAAGCCTCAGCCGTGAGTTGACTTTTTTTGTTCAAACCCTATTAGGTTGTTTGCTCCAAATCTCTTTGATTCTTTGTCCGATTGTTTTACTTTTCAACAAACTGTCACGAATGCTTAGGGATATGTTGATGAACAGGTTCATTCCCTGAGATATTTCACTTTTCACCGGACTATTGCTGATATTTTGCCATCTCTCATATGTATCCTGCTGGAATAATCTATCTTGAATTTTTTATCGGTTTCAGATATCGATCAAAACAGGGATTCTTTTCCAGAAGCAGGAGTAAAGGGTGATCACCATGGAGATTCGCTCTCCAGACTAAAACCAATTAGGACCCGTTTAAACGGATATCGACAACGATGGGGTGCAAAGTGTATCTTACTGTGATTGAAGAAGTGAAAAATAAGGATCCGGAAGTATTATACCGGATCTCTGGTCACCTTCCCGGGTCCAGGTTACTTGGGGGGTAAGATGACTTTATCGATAACGTGGATCACGCCATTTTTCGTCTGAATGTCAGTAATTTTTACCGTGGCATCATTGATTTTTACAACGCCATTGGTCACGGTGATATTCACGTTCGATCCCTGAAGCGTTTTTGCGGAGCTCAGCTTGACTACATCAGCAGCCATTACTTTCCCGTCAACAACATGGTACAGGAGAATCTGCTTTAACTGTCCCTCTGGTGTCTTTAACAGGGATTCAACAGTTCCGGGCGGTAAATTTTTGAATGCATCATCCGTTGGTGCAAATACCGTGAACGGACCGGGTCCGCTGAGTGCTCCATCGAGTTTTGCTGCCTGAAGCTGCTGCAACAAGTGTCGTGAAACGTCCATCTGCAACAGCTGTTTCCACTATGGTTTTCATGGGTGGTGCAGCAGTCGGGGTAGCCGTCACGTTGACAGTCTTGATGATTGCGACTCCCTGTTGGTTTTGGACGTAGGTTTGTACTGCGGTTACCGCGGGCGCTGGCGTAGATGTTACTGCAGGCTTTTGCTCTGTGCATCCGGCAATCAACATAGTTGAAATGACTACCAGTAAGAGAAATACAAGTGTTGTTTTTTTCATCGATTCATCACCAGTTTATTATTAAAATCCTTGTGGTATGTGGCATATATAATACCTTTCGATTTGAATTCAGTTGGTATATCAGAAAACAATACTGATAGATAGTAAAATAAGGCGATTCATCATGTGGCACCACAAAAATTTTTCATGCGTTTGATATTCCCCATAAATTAGCGCCCGATCAAGAAAATTCGGAATATTTCAAGAGATTAGGTAATACAGCGTTATCGCAATGTGGGGGATGCCCCAGAGGCGGGGGCGAAACCCCCAGGAACGTCTTTAAATTGAAAAATAGATGAGATTCTTTGAATTTTTTTCCATAATAGTACAGATTCATAGTAGTCTTTATTGAGTAATTACCCTATTATTAATCAAATCCTGTTTTTGATGGATACACAATTTACCAATTAATAATTGAAAAAAATATCGCTTTAATGGTAAGAAACCCCCACAAAATCACTTCACATTCGCCCACACGTGTGCAAACCGCTGGAATGCGGTGATGTGCCCGAAGACGCCAAACAGCATCATAAGCCAGCCCAGCCAGGTGAGCCCATAGAAGGTTAAGGGAAATATCAGGCCAATGATGCCGACAACCATAATCAGTACAAGACGGTCAGCCCTGCCGAGCATCCCGCCATAAAACCTTCCGACACCTACTGCCTGAGCCTGCGTGCCAAGGTAGGATGACATCAGGACACCGGTCAGGGCAAAGACGCCGACAGGCCAGGGAACAAGTCCGCCGGCAAAGAGACCGCAGATGATGAAAATATCAGCATACCGGTCTACTGCATGATCGAGGAAATCCCCTCGCAGGCTCTGGATCTTCATCTCCCGGGCAACTGCACCATCCATCATATCACAAAATGCGTTCACCGCAACAGCCACAATTCCCCAGAGCTCCAGCCGGAGATAAAACAGGATTCCTGCAGCTGCTGATGCCAGCAGTGCTGCTATGGTAAGAATATTCGGAGTAATCCTGAGTTTTATGAAAATGGACACCAGAGGGTCGGTGAAGATTTTTGCATGGGAACGATAATTGTCTAGGGTCATCCGTGCACCTCAAGGAACCCGGACCAGTCTATTGTGCCGAACCCGGCCGGGATCTCGCTCCTCACAAACCCTTCTATCTGGTCAGCACAGGAAACAACGTCCCTTTCAGTCGTATCCAGTTCAAGGATCTGTTCAGGACTGAAATTCTCAACGGTCTCGATCAGGCAGACATCAAGGGATTCCGCATCGGCATTTTCCTGGATCTTTTTCGCCGGGTAGTTCCTCCGGGAAAGACGTTTTTTCAGCTCATCGGGACGGCACCGGAGTACGACGACCCGGTCACAGGTGAGCAGGTGGGCGATGTGTCCTTCGACAAATCCATCCACGGGGACGAATTCCGCAGCCCAGCGGTCCACATCGATGATTTGGGCGTCCCGATCCTCGTCATCTCCGATACCATATGGCCCGACCGTGTCGGTAAGGTGAACTACCGTATGTCCCCGCCGGGCAAGCTCCTTCCCCACCAGTGATTTCCCGGTACCCGGAGTACCGGTTATACCACACATCATAATGAATTGATCACCTGCAGGAACCGTTCGTTCTCCCAGTCCTCACCAATGCTGACCCGGATATAGTGATCCGACAGACCCGCAAAGCTCCGGCAGGAGCGGACGATAACCCCCTGCCGGGCGAGTTCTTCCACCATCTCATCACTGGTGCGGGGAGCGATATCAATCATCACAAAATTCGCATCTGAGGGCAGGCTCGGATATTTCACTTCGGTGGTGAATCGCTTTCTCCACCGGTTTACCTGAGCCAGATACCGCAGGGTATGGTCCTTCTCGGGAAGTGCAGCGGCAGCGGCCGCAGCTGATACCGAATTAACCGTAAAAGGTGTACTGGCACGCTGATACCAGGGGACGAGCCATTCTGGCACGAATGCATACCCGACACGCAACCCGGCAAGAGAGTGGATCTTGGAAAATGTCCTGCCGAGAATCAGGTTTTTATATTTTTTTATCAGCGGAAGGTAATCGTACCCGGAGAACTCGACATAGGCGTTGTCAAGGAACAGGACACCTTCAATCCCTTCCAGCAATTCAGCGACCACATCCACAGGAGTAGCGTTTCCTGTAGGATTATTTGGCGAACAGACTATGACGATCTTTGCCTGACTGCCTGCTTTGATCATCTTTCCTGGATCGACCGAGAAGTCCTTCTCACGAGGTACGGTAATTACCTCTGCACCCTGTCCTGTCGCAGCGAGTTCATAGAATGAAAAGGTGGGAGTGGAGATTACCACCTGCTCCCCGGGATCCACCAGCGTCCTGATCACCGTCTCGATGACCCCATCCATACCGACACCACAGACAAAGGAGTAATCCCCGTAATGTACCATGAGCGCATCTGTCAGAATGCTGGTACGCTCATCGGGATACCGGTTCACGTTCCGAAGGGCATTCTCTGCAGCTTCCCGTGCAGCTGCTGACAGAGGGTAAGGATTCTCATTGCTTGCAAGTCGTGCGATCCGGTCGATACCGTACTCACGGGCTATATCCCCGGCTTTCTGTGCAAAAATGTAGCCGCCATTTTTTTTATAGCAGGATCTAACCAAGCGCTCCATTGATCACTCCGACCACACGGTCGATCTCAGCATCAGTGATAACAAGCGGCGGGACCAGCCGCAGGTTCCCGTCGGCTGCACAATTGACCAGTACACCCTGATCTGCACATTTCTTCTGGACATCCGGGCATGTGTCCCCGAGGGTCATTCCAATCATCAGCCCCCGGACCCGGGGGTTATGCCTGGCAAGACCCTTCCTGAACCGCTCACCTTTCCGGGCTACATCCGGGAGTATCTTTTCGATAACGTCAATTGTAGCAAGTGCTGCTGCACAGGCAAGCGGGCCACCGGCAAACGTGCTCCCGTGTTCACTCTTTTTGAATTCCAGATCTTCACGGGCAACCAGTGCGCCCATGGGAAACCCGCTTGCAATCCCTTTTGCAAGGGTGACAATGTCTGGCTTCACCTTTGTGTGCTGCAGGGCCAGCCATTTCCCGGTACGCCCCATCCCAGTCTGTACTTCATCAGCGATCATGAGAGCCCCGGCATCATCGCATACTTCACGGACACCTTCAATGAAACTGTCGGGAGGGATGATGACACCTGCTTCTCCCTGGATAGGTTCGAAAATGACCCCGGCGGTATCCTCATCCACAACTTTCATCAGCGCTTCCAGATCACCATATTCAACAAAGGTCTTTACCATCCCGAGTGGCTCGAACGGTTCCCGTATTGCGGGTTTGTGCGTGACGGCAAGTGATCCAACAGTCCGGCCATGGAACCCGTGGGTGAAAGCGACAAATTTTTTCTTACCGGTCCGGACCCGGGCAAGTTTGAGTGCCCCGTCAGTTGCTTCTGCTCCTGAATTGGAGAAGAAGGCTTTGTGCATACCGGTAATCTCTACGAGTTTCTTTGCCAGATCTCCCTGATGCGGCACGTAATAGAGGTTTGAGCAGTGGATCAGCTGGTGTGCCTGATCGCAGATCGCTTTTACCACAGCGGGGTGACAGTGCCCGGTGCTGCAGACGGCTATCCCTGCGACACAATCGAGATACTGTCTTCCTTCCGCATCCCAGACCGTTGATCCCTCACCCTTTACAATCGCCATGTCGCGCGAGAACGCAGGCATAAAGTAGCGTTCATCGAGAGCTTTGAACTGGCTTGTAGTTTCCATTTCCATCACAGTAGCTTGTTTATTTGTTGTGTTGAGACTTTATTCATACTCTATCGTTGCCGGAGGTTTTGCCGTAATGTCATACACGACCCGGGCAACACGGGGAATATCAGCGGTGATGCGTGACCCGATTCTCAGTAAGTGCTCAAAGGGGATGTCGAGCGGATCGGCAGTCATCCCGTCCCGTGAGTTCACGGCACGGATCGCAACAATCCAGCCATGTATCCGGTTGTCCCCCTTGACACCGGTCCCCAGACCAAGCAGGGCTGCAAAACACTGCCAGGGGCGGTACTGTTCAACCAGTTCGTCTTCAACGATCCAGTTTGCCTCCCGTATGATCGCAACCTTCTCCCGGGTAACTTCACCAAGCACCCGCACGGCAAGCCCTGGTCCGGGAAACGGCATCCGGTGCTGGATCTCTTTTGGCAGGCCCAGGGCTCCTGCCACTTCCCTCACCTCATCCTTGTAGAGATCGCGAATCGGTTCAATCACTTTGGTAAATTCCATATGCAGCGGCATGCCCCCGACATTATGGTGGCTCTTGATACCCCCTTCGCTCTCGATCCGGTCCGGGTAAATGGTGCCCTGAAGCAGGCATTTCGCTCCCTGTTTCCGGGCTTCCCGCTCAAAGACCCGGATGAACCGTTCACCGATTGCTTTTCGTTTGGCTTCAGGATCAGTGAGCCCTTGGAGTGCCGCCAGGAACTCATCACCGGCATCAACAATCTGGAGGTGGATGGAAGCAAACGTCGTCCTGATCCGTTCGGTCTCACCTTTGCGCATGAGGCCGGTATCAATATAGATCGGAATAAGATTATCCCCGATGGCTCGGGCTGCAAGTGCGGCACAGACCGAGCTGTCCACACCACCGGAGAGAGCCATAACCACTTTTTCTGTGCCGGCTGCAGTCCGGATTTCTGTAATGGACTGGCTGATAAATTTCTCTGTATTGACCATGATCTCGTTCCTTTATTTTGTCCGTTTGTTCGCCCGGCATGCTTCCACAAAGCCCAGATACGGGGGAGACGGGCGGGTCGGACGGGACTTGAACTCCGGGTGGAACTGGGAGGCAAAGAAGTAGGGGTGATCGGCCAGTTCCAGGCACTCCATGCGGTTTTTATTGACCGCCGAGAAGATTAATCCCGCTTTTTCCAGCTTCCCGATATACCGTGGGTTTACTTCATACCGGTGCCGGTGCCGTTCAGTGATCTCTGTCTGGCCATACAGGTCCATTGCCCGGGTTCCTTCCTTAATGGTGGCAACATAATCACCCAGCCTCATCGTACCGCCAAGTTCATTGAGCCCTTCCTGTTCGGGAAGGAGGGCAATTACATGGGATCCCTCACCGAATTCTTCGCTCGTGGCATCAGCAATATCGAGTTTATTGCGGGCATATTCGACAACTGCCAGCTGGAATCCCAGGCAGAGCCCGAGGAAAGGAATCCTGTTTTCGCGGGCAAACCTGATTGCTTCCACTTTTCCCTCGATACCACGCTTGCCAAATCCACCGGGTATTAATATCCCGTCGTAATCCTTGAGCTGGCAGCGCTCGTAGCGTTCAGCGTCCAGCCACCCGATCTTCACTTCCGTCGAAAGCGCCCTTCCTGCATGCTTGAGCGCTTCCTTGATGCTGATATACACATCTTCAATACCGTATTTACTCACTATTGCAACAGACACCCTGCTGGTGTACTCTTTTGTCACGAGCCGGTACCAGCTGGTATCGACATCCCGCTTCTCCAGCCCGAGATGTGCTGAAAGAACTTCAGCAATTCCTTCTTTCTCCATCTCCATGGGGACCTCATAGATGTCCGGTACGGTAGCTGCAGAAATGACTGCATGCTGGGGGAGATCACAGAATGCGGAGATCTTGCGCTTTGTATGGGCACTGATCGGATGCTCGCTCCTGCCGACAATGATCTCTGCATGGAGTCCCAGCTCCCGCAACGCTTTTACCGAATGCTGTGTGGGTTTTGTTTTCAGGTCCCCCATGGTATCTTCAGGTATGAGCGTAACATGCAGGAGGATGTAGTCCTGCGGCGGCAGATCCCCTCGCATCTGACGGATAGCTTCCAGGAATGGCATGCTCTCAATGTCGCCAACAGTACCGCCAACTTCAACAAGGCAGATGTCAGCCTTCGTTCCATCAGGAAATTCTTCTTCTGCCGCCTGACGTATACAGGTCTTGATCTGGTCCGTAATATGGGGGATGATCTGGACAGTCTCCCCGAGGAAGTCGCCCCTCCGCTCCTTTTCGATAACCGTGCGGTACACCTTACCAGTGGTGATGTTATGAGCAGCGGTAAGTTCGATATCAAGGAAGCGCTCGTAGTTACCAAGGTCGAGGTCGACCTCGCTCCCGTCCCTGAGCACAAACACTTCACCGTGCTGTGCCGGGTTCATCGTTCCTGCATCGATATTCAGGTAGGGATCGATCTTGACAGCGGTGACCCGGTAGCCACGGTTTTTCAGGATGCGCCCGACAGAAGCTGCGGTGATCCCTTTCCCCAGTCCGCTCATCACACCACCGGTAACAATAATGTACTTCACACAGATCTCCCCGATTGCTTTACATTTTGCTCATAATACCTATTAGTGTTATCTTATCGTGAGAGAAGGAGGATTTTCACACGGATTCCATCTGGGTTTTTCCTGGGAGGTTGGGTTCACTGCACGATATGGGCAGCGTTCTCTGCCCGTTCAAGGAACTTTAATTTGTCCTAAAACCGTACATACTAGGTATGAAAATCAGGCAATGTACGCATATTCTGGCGGTTCTTCTCTTGATACTCGGTTTTGTCCTGCCGGTTATGGCTGCCGAAAATGAAACGGCGGATGCAGCCACGGCTTTTTACAATAGCGGCGTACTTCTTCTTGAAGAAAAAGAATATGCAAGAGCAATAGCAGCTTTCGATCGAGCACTCGCATCAAATACAACCATGATCCGGTGGTCAGATGCTCTGTTGTATACGTACCAGAATAAAGCGTATGCATTGATTCAGCTGAATAATTACACCGGTGCAGTCCAGACGATTGATCAGGGTCTGGCACTCTATGAAAATGATGAAAAACTCTGGTACAACAAAGGTTTTGCCCTCTTCAAACTCGGTATGTACCAGGATGCGATCAATGCCTATGATAAGGTACTGCAGATAAACAGTCAGTCGGTTCCTGCCCTCAACAACAAGGGTGATACATATTTCCTGATGGGAAGATACCAGGATGCAGTCGATTCCTATATCCGGGCAAAGGAGATAGATCCCGGGAACAGTTATGCTGCTGCCGGACTCGAAAAGGCTCAGCGTGCACTGGCAACGGCGACGCTGCCCACTATCCCCGGCACCCGGACAACAGTTCCTACTGCGTTGCCGACAATGACTCAAACGACCCCGACCTCTCCAACAGACATTCCTGCCACACTGCCGACAAAGACCCAGACGCCACTCTCTCTCATAACGGTTGTGGCAGCTCTCTCTGCGTTGGGATTACTGTCCATTCTTACGAAAAAGCGATAAACACTATCAATCTTTTTTTTTGCTTACCTCGCTATCCATCAGAGATGCTTATTGACGCCGCCCCGATGGGGCATCTTCCGCAACGGATCAGTAACCAAAAAAATCAAAAATTAATAAAACACTCTTCCCGCCGTGCCTCGAAAAGGCCGGGAGATGGGGGTCAAGCGTATAAAGAACGAAGTCAAGGCGAGAACCTGAATCGATTCAGCCTGTTTCCAGGGTGCGTTTGTGTTAATTTTTACTTGTTGTCACGGCAAATGCTGCTGAAGTCCGGGAAAGCAGCATCTTCTCATCGTTATCAACAAATACCTCGCCCTCCGCGAATGCAACCCGCCGCCCCTTCCTGATTACGCGGCCCTCTGCAATAATGAAACCTTCCTGTATTCCCCGGATGAAACTGGTGGATTCAGAGATGGTTGCAATTCCTTCAGTATTGGAAAGTAACGGGTAAAGAGCAAGCGCCATCGCTTCATCGGCAACAGCCGCGAGGATCCCTCCCTGTAACCAACCGACACCGTTGTGCATATCCGGCCGGACCTGCATGGTCAGCACCGCTTTCCCCGGCTCAACACTGACCACATCAATCCCCATAAGGCAAAAAAAGGGGTTGGCGAATTTCCCGTCTTTCTTGATATTTTCCAGGTATGACATGATCCTTACACCTGATGTTGGCATAAAAAAGGGATTAAGATTGTCTTTTACCTTCCTGTGCAATCGGTTTATATTGTCCGCACAATGACGTATCTTCCATGAATGACCAGGAAATTAAGGAGATGCTCGCTGATTTGATCTGGCTGAACGCCCTCATTGCTACAGAACTTATCCAGGTGACCGAGAATAGTTCGGCAATCCTCAGGAAATCCCCGCCGCCAAAAAGCTGCCTGGAGGAGCACCAGTCACTCCGTGAAACCGCGCTTTCTATGGCGGAGAAATACCGGCCCGGTACCATGCTCTCCCGGCACCTCACACAACACCAGTAATGTTATTGGGAGACTCTGCGAAACGTACTGCAATGAACCAGCCCGATTGTGTACACATGGGTGTGTATACCCGGGAGACTGCTACCCGCCTCAAGGACAGGGAATTTTACACGTCATCCGGCGATCCATACAGTTAGTCTTCATCATGACCACCACACCTGAGGCACCATACAGCCTTATCATCCCGGCTTATAATGAGGAACACAGGATTACACCGCTCTTTGATGCCATAGGCAGCTTCGAGGGGGAACTCATTGTCGTGTGCGATGGCGGGGACAGTACAGCAGACATTGTCGATCGCATTGCGGTGCAGAGACAGGATCTGACTATCCGGTGTCTTCGGTTTGACCACCGCCTCGGAAAAGGGGGGGGAGTGATTGAAGGACTCAGGGCGGCCCGATCCACCCTTGTCGGTTACTTCGATGCCGATGGCTCAACAAGCGTTGATGAGATGAAACGGCTTTTTTTCTCGCTTTCAACCGCAGATGGTGCGATTGGATCCCGCTGGATAGATGGCTCAACCCTCAAAGTACGCCAGAGCATCCTGCGGCAGATGGAAAGCCGGGCATTCAACCTGATCATACGGATCTTTTTCGGGTTGAGCTATCATGATACGCAGTGCGGGGCGAAGGTTTTTAAAAAATCAGCAATTGACGCTGTATTGCCCAATATGATTTCCCGGGGTTTTGAATTCGATGTCGAGCTTCTCTGGAGACTAAAGAGAGCAGGATTCAGGATTACTGAAGTTCCCATCGAATGGCAGAATAAAGGGGATTCACGGGTTCGGAAAAGAGACATGATAGGGATGCTCTGGGGTCTTTTCAGGGTGAGGTTCGGGGTTGGAGGACAATGATTCCGGCATCGCGTGAAGAACAAAAGAAAGAGGCGTTCAGGCTATTTGAGGACGGGCGTTACTTACAGTCCCTGCAGATCTGCACCATCCTGCTTGAGGGGGGCAAGGATTCGGCTGTTGAAGTACTGGCTGCCACAAACCTCTTCTATACGGGTAAACTTGAAGATGCCGAAGTATTTTTCCGGGATCTTACCCAAAAAATGCCGGATTCATCCTATGTCCATAGTTACCTGGGAAAAGTGCTTGAAGCACGAAAAGATGAAGGTGCAATTGCAGAATTTGCAACTGCTGTTCATCTTGATCCCACCAATCAGGATGCCTTACGAAGCTATGCAGGGTATCTCATCTCGCATAAGGATTACCGGGGGGCTCTCCCGGTACTCCGGCGGCTTGTGCAGCTCGGGAAAAAACCTGGGGATGTGCAAAACCTGATGCGGGCACTGATTGAGATTGGCGAGCCGGAAGAAGCGCTCGCGACATATAGCGTGCTTGGGGGAGATGCAGCAAAGACCCATGAATACATTGATGCACTGATAAAAACACGGAAGTTCCAGGCTGCTGCTGAATCTGCGTTAAGGATATACCGTGATACAAAAGATCCCGCTATACAGAGAAAATACCTTGACACCCTTTCCCGTTACGATGTGCAGGCATCACTGGACGCCTATGCTTCCCACATAAAGGAAAATCCGGATGCGGAAATCCTGTTTGATTACATCCTGCTCTTACAAGCCAACGGGGAATATGCTCCAGCGCTAGCTGCTACAAAAAAACTCCTTGAACATGCAGATGATCCGGTATACCGGCTTGCCGAGTGCGAGCTTCTTACCAGCCTGGGCGAGGAAAAAAAAGCGCTTGCAGCCTATGAAAACCTGATCCGTGATGAACTGGTAACCAAAAATGATCTGGATGTTCTCGTCCTTATCATCAGCAAGTACCGCAATTTCCTCAAGGCACATGTACCCGATGATGAAGCAGGCAGGCGATATTTAACTATTGTATCAAAAGATGTAAACGTCGCAAGTCTCCTTGAAACGGCTCGTTTCTATGAGGAGGCAGGAAATACGACAGAAGCCCGGTCATGGTATTACCGGGCGTACCGGGCTGACTTTTTAAGCGGGGGTCTTGACTATGCACAATTTCTCTCAGTTCAGGGAGAAGAACGGGAATGTGAAAAAGTAATGCTCTATATCCTGTCAAACGTCAAAAAAAATGCTGATATCGGACGAGTGGCAGCAGTGATCCTTGATAAGCAGGGGGGGATGTGCCGCTTAAAGCGCCTGATGGAGCAGCTGATAAAAAAACTCGAAGAGCGACGCCAGACATTAAACTCGGAGGGTCTGGAACTGCTTGCCATCGCTTATTTCATCACCGCTGCCAATGCACAGGAAGAGATGGATTATGCGGAGTGCAAGTATTACTGCCTCTGCGGCGTGGATGTGATGCCGGCGCATTCCCGTGCGATCCGGCTTGAAGATTACCTCCAGCTGATTCGGGCATGTAAAGAACGATCAATTGCCGATCGGCCGATAATGAATGCAGCGGAGACAAAAAAACGTACAGTTCCGGTTCCCCCGGTCAAGGTCATCACGGATCAACTCGGGCTTTCAGAACAGGAAAAAAAGATTGTTGAATTCCTCAGGTCTCACCGCAGAGCAAGCGAGATGGACCTGCGTAAACTGCTGGGGACCCGCAGGGTTGTCGGGATAGTGAACCAGCTCATCCAGAAGGCGACATTACAGGGAATATCGATCATCGAAAAGAAAGGGGTTGGAGAGGATGGAGAGGTCTATGAATATACCGGAACCTGAACAGATGGGCCGGCGCCGGCTTGAAAGTATTAACATTATCAACGCGCTGAGACGGGGAACGGTTCCCGCAGGCGGCCTTGAGCGGATCGTTGTCGGGCTCGAGGTTGAGGAGGGTGTAATCGGGAAACAGCTGGATTATGTGTCACAGGGAGGCGGCGACACAAAATTCATAAGGGGCGAATACGGAAGCGGCAAGACCTTTCTCGTTGCCCGTGCTCTTGAGATCGCACGTTCCAAGGGTTTTGTCACCTCCCATGTTGTGATCTCTTCCTCAACACCCCTCTATAAACTTAAAGGAATATACCAGCAGATCTGTGCAAACCTCAGGATTTCAGATGAAGAGCATGCCCTCAAAACTATCATCGACAACTGGCTCTATTCTATTGAAGAGCGCCTGATTTCCGTGGGTGGGGGCGAAGCTGATGACGCTGCTCTTGAAGCCGGAACCGAACGGGAGATCGAAGCAGCACTTTCCGGGATCAGCGAGATGAACACCGCACTTGCTGCAGCATTACGCACCTATTACCGGGCAAACAATGCCGGTGAATTCCAGCTTGCCCAGTCCGCGCTGGGATGGATCGCTGCCGAACCCAATATCGGAAGGGATTTCAAACAGAGGGCAGGGATCCGGGGAGATATCGATGATACCATCGCCTTTATTTTCCTCCGCGGGCTTGTTGCTATTATCCATGGGGCTGGATACCGGGGCATCGCGATAGCGGTTGATGAAATGGAAACAACGCAGGGGCTCCAGCGCAACCAGCGCGAAAAAGGCTACCAGACACTCGTTCAGATCATCGATGCACTTGACCGGGGGGATATGCCACGCTGCTACTTCCTTTTTACCGGGACTCCTGCCATGTATGACGGGTCACGGGGCATACGTTCCGTTCCCCCGCTCTATGATCGGATCAGCGTAGTGCAGACCGATGCGTACCGGAACCCACGGCAGCCCCAGATTGTGCTCTCGAAGTTCGACACATCAAAGCTCGAACTGGTTGCACTCAAGGTAGTTGATGTTTACGCTCAGGCATATGCAGAGCCGGACCGGGAGAGGGTGTCGCACCGCTTCATCCGTGCGATGATTAAAAAGATCACCACGCGGTTTGGCGGGCGGGTAGATGTGATCCCCCGGATATTCTTAAAAGAGTTTGTCGATGTGCTTGACAAGTGCGAACTCTATGAGGATTATAATCCCGCAGATACCTATGATTTCGACACCGAGCATCTCAAAGGTGAGCTGAAAAAAGAAGAAGAGGCGGTTATGGTAGTCAGGTTTTAAAAACCCGGCCTGACAAGATTTTATGTATTAAATTACAAGGTACCGGTATGAGATGGTTGTGCATCCTGATAATCACGCTTGCGTTCCTCGGGGCTTTTGTAATGCCCGTTGCAGCAGCAACAAAACTCACCATCTCTGCATCACCGCATCAGGCGCGAATCGGCGATACCATCACCATGAACGGCACAGTGTCGGGCATTACCACGATTGCCGTATATCTCTTTGTGATAGGCCCCGATCTTGATACCCGGGGAGTGACCCTTGATAATCTCAATATCCCTGCGGGAAGGGGATTATTTACAACTGCACCAGTAAAGCTGAACGATGGCAGCTGGACATATACCTGGGATACATCGGTGATTCTTGGAGACATGAAACCAGGAAAATATACCGTATACGTGGTAAGCTCCCCTCTCGATCGCTCTCGATATGCCCGGGAAGATTTTGCAACAGCAGAAATCGAGTTTCTCCCTTCGGACAAAACTGCGGCTGAAACACCACTCGAACCTGCTATACCGGTTATCGCTGTGGGATTGGGAGCCGTACTGGGACTTTGTTCGTTCCGGATGCAGGGAAAAAGGAAATAGTGACTCTGGAGAAATGCTCAATTAAAAGCATACGCTGGAAGGGGTTTCACCCCCGCCGCTGTGGCTCCCCCAATACAATAATCCCCCCGAACAGGTGCTCCGTCATCATCGCAAAGCGCAGGGGCGGTATGAGGGGACAGGCACGGTCCCCTCCGTGATCATACCAACATCTTGAATTTCATATCAATGGAAAAGGAATTCTCCAGAGCCGAAATAGTAGCGGTTTTTAAAGTGGATTGTAGAACTTTTTTTCTGAATTTTATATCTTTGCAGGATCTTTAAAAAAATCAATTAAAAAACATTAATTCGATGGAGTTCCGGTTCAGGGCCTCTCATAGGCACTGTGGACAGGGATGTGTAATTTTTTTTTAATTTTTTGGTTACCAATCCGCGACGGGGGCGCCCCTTTGGGGGTGGCAGTATTCATCATATTCGATGAACAGACGGGTGACAATTCTCAAATCGAAGGAAAAAAATTCAAGGTAATTACTCAATAAAGACCACCTTGAATCTGTACTATTATGGAAAAAATTCAAAGAATCTCATCTATTTTTAAATTTAAAGACGTTCCTGGGGGCTTCGCCCCCGCCACTGGGGCATCCCCCACATTGCGATAACTCTGTATTACCTAATCTCTTGAAATATTCCGAATTTTCTTGATCGGCCGCTAATTTATGAGGAATATCAAGCGTAGGAAAAATTTTTTGTGGCGCCAAATGACGAATCGCCAAAAAGAATATTTCAAAATCAAATCCAGCTCTTTTCTTTATCTTAACACTGCCGGCGGATCTTTACAGACTGGGCATGGGCATGCAGACCTTCTGCTTCTGCAATCGTCTCTACAATATCCCCGATTGCCTCAAGACCGGTCTTATCGATCATCTCAACCGATGCGGTCTTGCAGAAGTGCGCAACATCAAGTCCGGAATACATCTTTGAATACCCAGCAGTTGGCAGGACGTGGTTTGTACCAACAGCATAATCCCCGCAGGCAACGGCAGAGTATCTGCCAACAAAAATTGCACCGGCGTTTTTCACCCGGGTGACAACCGACAGGGGATCTGCTACCTGGATCGAGAGGTGCTCCGGTGCAACCCGGTCAGATGCAGCAATCGCTTCTTCCATATCCGCAACAAGGGTATACCCGGAATTATTGAGAGCTTTTTCGATAATTTCCTTCCTTGGGGCTGACGTGAGAAGCGCTGTAATTTCCTTGCCAACTTTTCCCGGGAGGTTCTTATCCGTGGTAATCAGGATGCAGGCGGCATTCGGGTCATGTTCTGCCTGCGCAAGCACGTCTGCGGCTACAATCCGGGGATCGGCAGTGTGATCGGCAATGATGCCAATCTCGCTGGGACCTGCCGGAAAGTCAATCTCTACCTGTTCCCGCAGCATCATCTTTGCCAGGGTGACATACACATTACCGGGTCCGACAATTTTCTGCACGGGCTTTATAGTTTCCGTACCGAGAGCCATGGCTGCAATGGCCTGGGCACCGCCGGAACGGTAGATTTCGGTGACACCGGCGATATCCAGCGCAACAAGCGTCATAGGATTAATCGGTGGGGGGGAACAGGCGCATATTTCACGGACTCCCGCGACTTTTGCCGGAACGGCACACATGAGTGCAGATGAGGGGTAGGGTGCACGACCGCCGGGCACATAAATTCCGATCCGGTTCAGTGCCGTTGTCTTAACACCAAGAACGATCCCCGGCTCCATCTCCTGAAGCCAGAGATCCTTTGGTTTCTGGAGTTCGTGGAAGCGTTCTATGCGTGCATGTGCCTCAATAAGACTCTCAACAATTTTTGTTTCAACATCATCATAAGCCGATTCACGCTCTTCATCGGATACTGCAATCTCCTTCAGTACAACATGGCGTGAGAGTTCCCGTAAAGCAGTATCACCATTCTTCTGCACGCGATCAATTATTTCGGTGACTGTACCTCGCGCATCTTCGAGGCTTGACTTCCTGCCAGCGAGCCACGCATCGATCCCGACTGCCTTCCACATAGTGCCAATAGCTACGGCAGGAAAGATTGTTAAAGTTTCGTTACCGTAAAATATCGATCGAACAAAGAGTTCTGTCGGTATGCCTGGCAATAAAAAAAATTCCCTTCCGGAATAGCCGCAGGTATTGGATTATTCATATGCCATCGGGAATAATTTTTTTCAGGACGTTTCAGACAGGGCAAAAAGGATTTGCGTTCTGATCTACCCTGCTCTCACCGTATACGAATCCGGTGTATCTCTTCAGCGACAAATGATCGAAGCGAAGAATCCTCATCGGTATCAGCATACAGGTCCCTCAGTCCCTCGATTGCGCTGTAACTCCGCACCGCAGCCAGCGCTGAAGCAGCACGTTCCCGCGTTGCCAGATCTTCTTTCTTATCCTTCAGGCGCTCTATCAGTACATCAACCGCCCGCCCGCTTCTCAGCTTCAGGAGGGCCTCAGTTGCATGTCTCCGAATCAGCGGATCAGAATCATTGCAACAGTCCATCAGGGGACGCACAGCCCGGGGATCGTCACTCTCACCCAGGGCAATTACTGCATTGATCCTTTCTTTCTGGCTTCTCTCACCCATTGTTCCATTGATAAGCCGATACACTCCACCTGCTTTTGGCAGGGAGCTGAACCATTCATTGGCCGATCTTTCCGAAATCATACCCATTTTACACCATGAAACGATAGTTCTGAAATCAATGCTTTTTCCACCGGAATACCGACAGAAAACTCCAGATTTTTTAAGCTACGAAAAGTGGCTGCCACTTACCATGGTGGGCATATACCTGACCAGACCAGACGAGTGCGTGGTCGTGCGGTTTTTGTTCCATTATATGATTAATGGTAATAGAATTATAAATAATTAATCATGACAAATCCAAAAACTTAGTTCTGGCAGAACACTGTTTTCCTCTGAGATCTCTTCATCAGTTTTGACAGTATCACTGGCTTTTAAAAGCTGCAGTCACAGCGAAGAGAGTTTCAGTCATGTTTCAGACATCTGATTAAAAATGAAACCCGCCATAACACGGATATTCTTTCTTAGAATACCAGTCAGGATATCTGTTAACAATGTTAACATCCTGTGGACCATCCACAATGATGGAATGAGGGGATTTATGATCGAAATGTAAAAATCGTTTATATACCTCGTCCTACAGATTGGCGCTTTATATGCTGTCCGTTCCAGTGGAAGCGAAGGGGTTTATAAATGACCAGCGATCGGGATCATTTTGAATTCATTCTGCTGTCATAAAATCCAAAAGGACAATTTCTGGTTTTTTTTGTTATGCCGGCATCACATCGGAATAACGACCTAAAAAAAATGAGCCGGATACCATACACAATAGAGATAAGATATGGCTATAAAGCATATTGCTACAGACAACACAAAATACAGTAGGCAATATGGCAGAAACGGGCATTCCTTATCTGGAAAGTGGTGAATCCCTTATCCTGACAACGGACAGGGTCAGAGTTAACACCGTGCAGTACGATCTGCTGCTCACTACGCGTAACCTCATCCTTGTTGATGTCAGGTATGCCCAATTCCAGCCACATTTGATCCCTCTTTTGACAATACAATCGGTGAAGGGAGGCAAGACCGCCAATGGTGAACTGGTTATCACCCTCTTTTTCACAGATACTGCCAGCAGTTGGGGATCAGAGTCAATGGTCCTTTTCTTCTCCCAGCAACCTGGTGAACAAAGAAAGAGGGAACGGGATGAATGGTTAAAAACTCTTATGGGACTGATCGTATCGGTACGCCAGGAGACAAGCTACGAAGCGGTAACCGCGGTTGATCCGGAGATCGGAATCCGACCCTCCAAAAGACATCAGATCGCTCCCGAGATTCCTCATCCCTATACAAAAGTCGTTGAATCACGGCCTGCACAGTTCGATTTACCCATAATTCCTGACGAACCTGAATCTCTGGTTATTCCCGAAGAGGTACAGGAAATACCAGAAACGTCTTTTCCGGGAGAGGAAACAGGTCCTGAAGTCACACCGTCAGCAGGTACAAACGAGGAGACAGAAGGTGCTTCAGGGGCACGGACTGAATCCATGGATCCTCTACTGTCGCCGGTTCCTGTTGTTGAGGAAACGATTGCTTCACAAGAAGTGCCTGAATCGTCGGGTACACTACTGTCGCCAATCCCTGTTGTTGAGGAAACGATCGCTTCACAAGAAGTGCCGGGATCACCGGATACTCGCACGGATTCTGAAATACCAATAATTGTTGAATTTATCCAATATCCCGATCAGGAATCAGAATCGCAGGAAACACCAGATCCGGGACTGTCTCCCGAAGAGATTCCTTGTGAGGAGGAAGCAGATTCCGGATTACCGACAACAGTTACCGTTTCTCTCCTGGCTGCGGTGAAATCTCTAAGTTCTCCTTCGGCAGTATCTGGAGGAACGAATACCCGATTGACTCCACATCCTGGTAGTGAGGAAACCCCGGTTGCGTCACCGGAGGTTATGGTGTTATCTGAAACACTGGCGCCTCAAAAAGACCAAATACTACCTCAACAAACCTCAAAAACCGGGGAAAAACCCGTTGCTTCATTGGAAGAGTTCGAATACCCTGACCTGCCACCTTCACCTGAACCGGTAACCGTTGCGTCCCCGTCAGTTCCCGGAGAAAATCCCCCCTGCTCAGAACCATTGCCACCTGAATCAGGAACAGAGGGTGAGCCGGTTCAGCAAACTGCTTCTGAAGTGACTCCTCCCTCCAGGGGATCGCCCCCACCTTCCGGTGACCGGGGTTCCCGACGGCTGACCTTCATCGCAGTCGCTGTGATCATGCTCGTTATCCTCGGGATTGCAGGAGTGCTGGTTTTTTACCCCCAGAGCCCGGCTGACTCCCGTATTGAACCAACCCCACTCCCTACGCCAACGATACACCAAACTCCTCCACCAGCACAGGTCATAATTCCTCAAAAGGGAGTGTGGGTACGGGTTGGTTATCCGCATTCCTACTATGGATGGGTCGGGAATACAGGATCAATACGAGGAGTAACGGGTTCGGGTGACCAGATATTCAGGATACCGGAAATAGAGGGGATTGTCCAGGTTCAGATGTATAAGCCGGATAACTCGGGAGATACTCTGAGCGTAGTGGTCTACCGGGACGGAGAGGCAATCAGCCTTCGAAATGTGTCAACCCCCATGGGTTCAATTGAACTCCTGATTGATGCAAAAACCGGCCTTCCTCCCGCTATGACGCCGGTTGTTACCCCAACCGGTAATCAGACGGGATCAAATGTCGGTCGGATTATGTATTTCTGACAATGGCTCATTTTTGAGAATCGCTGGTTGATCATGACATATGAGGATAATGTATAATTCCCCGTGCCTGGCATCACTGGTCAAAGAAAACATCGAGTCCATATGAAAGCATATTTCTACAGCGAAAGAGAATGAAAATTAAGGCAGGGACTGTGGTACTATGGGAAACCCGTATCTGAACCGCGATGAATCCATTATTCTGACAACACACAACGTGACCTTCAACTCCATCGTAACTGAAATCATATTTACCAACCAGCGCCTCATCCTTTTTGACAGCAGGCATGCCCAGTTCAGGTACCAGACAATTCCTCTTGCAACGATAGAGACCGTTATGATCAGGGAGGACGCAGAAAGTAATCCGGTAATTTTTCTCTCAATCGCGCCGGTAACTCCCGACAGTCCGCCACAATCAAAGGAGCTCACTTTTTCAAAGCAGGCGGGGGGGGACCGGAAACAGGAATGTGTTGATTGGGTAAAACAACTCAAAGAACAGATCACGGCGGTTCGCCAGCAGGAAACTGCTTCCCCTCAGTCTGCACCATACCATGAAACTGATATTATTTTCGACGATATAAGACCAGACGAAACCGAGCATGTCCTGCCCGTCTCACCACCGCATGAACCTCATGCTGAACCACACGCACCCACCATCACGCAACCGGTAAAAAGTATAGAGGATGAGGCAGGACAGGAAACTAGAGAACCAGAGAGTGCAATCCCTGAAGCACCGGGATCAGAAGGATCTCTGTTGAAAGATTCAGCGGAAACAACACCAGCACCTCCATCACCTCCATCTTCCCCTCCCCCCTCTGCCCAACCGGGCAAGGCAAAACTTATAGCGGTCACCGCAATCGTCGTCATCATTGCACTTGTTGCAGGGGCGTTGATCTATTCCATTATTCTTCAGGGAAACGAACGCGAACCTTCCGTACTACCAGTTACATCGGTGATAACACCCGAAGCAACAATGATTCCAACACCAACCGCGTCACCATCGCCAACCCCTCAGATCACGATACTACCCACCCCCCAGCCGACCGTGAGTATACCGGATAAAGGGGTCTGGGTTAAGGTACAATATGCAGGGAATTTTAGCGGACGGGTTGGTACTGCAGGTAATATGAAGCAGGTGAATGCATCCGGGGACCAGTATTACCAGATACCGATAAATGATGGTATCGTAGAGGTATTACTCCAGAAGGAGGACGGTTCAGGAAATGTGCTCGTGGTTGAAGTGTATCAAAACGGAAAGATGGTCGCCCGCAGCACAAAAGCAACCCCCTTTGGAGCCGTCGAGGTTCGCGAAACGATAAAAAGGGGGTAATTCTTCTCTACTCCTTTGTCGATGAGTGGCGTGTAAACAGGATTCATCTGAATCTTTTCTCCAGGGAAATAAAGGGATTTCTTTATTCACCTATTATTTCTCCATATTTTTAACGGGTCCGCACCCGATTTCAAGGACTTTATCCCTGGTTCTGACATAGGTAGTAACAAACCGATCTGGTTGAAAAAAGAGCCGCCGCAGCCTTCCGTCAAGATGACTGGCCTTTGAAACGGAGAAGATTTTAGGATTGCCGGTAATTTTTGTAATTTTCCTGACCAATAGTTACTGTTACGGTCAATAGCATTACTCTCGTACAATACCTTTGATCCCAAATGGATTCTGGTCCCTGGTTTGAAGATTCCCCGTCTCTATAGTTGTAACAAGCAAATATATATTAACGATGAAAGGGATGTGTATCACTTATAATGCATTTACAACAGGTGGGAAGAATCACCCGGAAGCGGTTCGTTATCACTGAAGAAACAGTGCTTGATATCCTCAGACAGCGGCTCAAAGGCGAGAAGGATATCAGCGTTCGCAAGTTCATCCGACAGAAAATGAACCTTTTCGGTTAAGAGACAGCGACAGATCACAATTACCCCCAGTACATTTTTCACCCATTGTCAGATACTCTTTCTCGACCGATTCCTTTTCTGATACATTCGATAAAAGCACGATAGAATTCAGGCACCCACAGAACCGGTTTATGTATCGTTCTGCTTCGTCCAGTCCGGTTGGAGGTTTTATGGATGCTCTGGTTCAGCGTTTCTGTGCGGCATTTACGCTTTCGATGAGGCCGGGTATCTTCTGATTTTCCCCTATCTCTTTTCTGGTAAGGATATACTGCCCGACAACGGTCACGCCTTTTGCCTCGAGTGCTTTTTTCAGGATCGACACTGTGTCTTTTGCAGAACTCCCGCAGGTTGCAAAGATCACGGACTTTTTGCCGTCACACCCTTTAAGGGCTGCAATCGCCGCGTTGATTGCCGGTGTTGCTTTAAATGCCCAGACTGGCGTGCCGATGACGATGAGATCAGATGAGGAGACATCGATGGTTTCAGGTTCGATAGGGTCGCATTCCTCTTTCATCGCACGGTAACATCCCAGCGTGTACGCAGTGATTGCGGAATAATTCTCTTTTGACTTCACTTCAACGAGATCCCCTCCGCAGGACTCCTGGATCTTCTCAGCAATCCCCCGCGTAATCCCGGAATAGGAATAGTAAATTATACTGGTTTTCATGGTTTATCTTCCCGGGTATTTTCCCGAATGTGTCATTAACCTGTCTGGTTTGATTGTTTCACATTATTTGCAATATTATCTTTTTAGGAATTTTGACTTTATAGAAATGCTCAATCACAAGCTAAACGCTCAGGGGGGTTTCACGCCCGGCCGCTGTGGCTCCCCCGATTCGATAAATCCCGAACAGGTGCTCCGTAATCATCGCTCATCGCAGGGGTCACCTATTCATAACATAGGCAGAAATATCCCAACTTAAGGACACGAATATCAGACCTGGTTTTTCAGACTCTGAAACTCACGTTCCTTTTTTTCTTTTCTCCGGTACCCGGTCTTCTTCCACCAGGTAATTGATCACATTCTCAGAAATATCAGATGCGTATTCCCCGGCTCTTCTTACACTCTCAGTGATATACCCGAGTGCAATCGCATCGGGATTTTCCTTCTGGCGCACGATAGTATTAATTTCTTCGCACAGGGTTTCGAGCACACGCAGGGATTCAATATTCTGGTTCGCCTGTTTCATATCTTTGCTGAAGAATGAAATGATACTCCGGTTGAATATCCCCATGGATAGTTCACTTGCCCTGGCAATTTTTCCGATTATTACGGGATCAATTTCCCGGGAAATAATTGTCTGTGCGTTCACCACAATCCTTTCTGCATGGTCCCCAATCCGTTCGATGATCCGGCTGATGGTAAAATAATGAACTGCCATTATGGGTGTAATACCCATCTTACGGGAGAGAGTAGCATTCGACAGGATCATATTTGTCTGCCGGGCTATCAACCAGTGAAGCCGATCAACATCATTGTCCCGTGCTGTGACATCACCGGCAAGAGTCGGGTTCTGTGAACGGATAGCTTTGATCGCATCCTCATGCATTTCCCTGACGATCATGTACATCCTCTTCAGGGTGTTGTCAAACGGCATTTCAGCAGGATTCAGAAGATCCTTCAACATGATCGTATTATCAGTTTCATCTATCATCTCCTGTCCGATGGTCATCTGGGTGAAGTCCCGGACAACAACACGAACGAAGGGGGGTATCCGTTGTCGTGAGTGGAGGACAATAAAGGTATAACCGGAGATATATGCACCAATCAGCAGACGAAACAGGTACGCCGGTTCAGTGATGCCTGCCAGATCAAATTCTTTTGTTTTCTGTGCTGGTTCCTTATCGATAGATCGGGTAATAAGAAGCGCTCCGTCCGGCTGAACCTCCACACCCAGTGAATCATTTTTTTTAATTTTTTCTGCTTCGATCCAATCCTTTGGCAACGTAAGAACATACGATGATCCTCCTGTAAACTGGACTTTCCGGATTTCCATAACAATCTCCCAAGTATGTACTTGGTTTCTCTATACCTCTATTGTTCTCTGATAACAATATATATAACTATAGTTTATGTCGAAAAAGGGTATATTCCCATGGGTTGATGATCAGGGTGAACACCATGAACAGAAAAAAGAGTTCGCATATATTCGTAGTCCTGAGCCTCGCTGTATTGCTCATCGCCTCGATGGCAGTTGCAGGCTGTACAGACAGCGGATCGAAAACACCCGCAGCAACACCGGCTCCCACAGGTGCCGTAACTTCTCAAACACCTGATCAGGTATCGACCACCGCTGCGCCGGTAATGACGACAGCCCCGGTCTCAACCGGCCAGAGGCAGACCATCAAGATCAGTGGTTCAACAACCGTCCTGCCGATTATCCAGAAGGCAGCTGACGAGTATATGGCCAGCCACCCTTATGCAGACATCCAGATATCCGGCGGTGGATCCGGTGTCGGTATCCAGGCGATTGGTGCCAGGACTGTGGATATTGGTATGTCTTCCCGCGAAGTAACGAAGGCCGAGATGGCAAAATATCCTGCTTTTGTTGTTACAACGGTTGCTCAGGATGGCATTGCTGTCGTCGTGAATCCGGCAAATGAGATCCGGTTTATTACGATCGATCAGGTCAGGGACATCTACCTTGGCAAAATCACGAAATGGACACAGATTACCGGGGCGAACGTTCCCAACACCAATAACCAGATTGTGATCATTGGCCGTGACAGTGCATCTGGTACCCGTACATATTTCGATGAATCAGTCCTGCTCAAAGCCACACCAACAAAGACCATGCTCGAAAAGAATTCCAATGGAGCTGTTCTCCAGACCATTGCCCAGACACCCGGTTCAATCGGTTACGTTTCGATCGGTTTTGTCAGTGAGGATGTCAAAGCCCTGCCAATCTGGTACAATTTGGATAAAATCGTTGCACCCACTCTCTCAAATGTGAAATCCAAGACCTACCCGATCTCCCGTGACCTGTATGTTATTACCAATGGTCAGCCCACCGGCCTGGCTGGCGACTTCATCAGGTTTATCACAAGCCCTGAGGGCCAGAAGATCGTCGACTGACGAAGGTTATGTAACCATCAACTCAATGTAATCAGACAAGACCAACACATTTTTTCTTTATCTGGTGGCTGATATGGCAAAATTCATAAAAAAATTGAATGGGAACCTGATCACCACCGAAAGATCTGCCCGCTTGTCATTCTTAAAAGAGCGGGCGATTAAAACCCTGTTCTTCTGCACAGCATCATTAGCCGTCGTAGTTGTCTCCTTCATTCTCCTTTTCCTGTTACGGGACGGGTACCCGATCTTCGTGGAGGTTGGGATCATTCCCTTTCTTTTCGGGGATACCTGGGCTCCGACCGCAGTAGAACCCCTGTATGGTATCTTACCGCTCATTATCGGGACTCTCCTCGTCACGATCGGGTCGATAGTATTTTCCGTCCCGCTTTCCATCGGCTGTGCTATTTACGTATCAGAACTCGCATCCCCGCGGGTAAAGTCCGTGCTCAAACCGGCCATCGAACTCCTTGCAGGTATCCCCTCCGTGGTCTACGGCTTCTTTGGCCTGATTGTTCTGACCGACTTCATCCGTGTCACTTTCGATGTGCCCACCGGTGAGACATGGCTTGCTGCCTCGATCCTCCTTGGCATCATGGCCCTGCCCACCATTATCAGTGTTTCAGAAGACGCCATCAGTGCAGTTCCCCGGGAATTCAGGGAAGGCTCGCTTGCAGTAGGGGCGACACGGTGGCAGACCATCAGCAGGGTCATTGTGCCTGCAGCCCTTTCCGGCATCGCTGCTGCCATCATCCTTGGTATCGGCAGGGCAATCGGTGAGACCATGGCCGTCATGATGGTTGCCGGTAACGCAGCGGTCATCCCTGACCCTGTCTGGAATGTCCTTTCTCCCATACGGACCCTTACCGCAACACTGGGTATTGAAATGGGTGAGGTATCTGTTGGCAGTGAGCACTACAGTGCCTTATTCGGTATTGCCGTTGTCCTGCTCATTATTACCCTCATCATCAATCTTTCAGCGGTTGCGATTTTGCGTCGCCTGAAGGAAGGTCAGTATACACATTCAGGCCGCAAATCCTTAATTTCGGATTCCATGCGGGAGTCTCTCAAACGGATCGCGAAGGTGATACTGGTTGCTGCCCTAATCATATTCCTGTTCACCGCTGCACCCTGGTATCTCGCTGCAGCGATACTCCTCGTACTGGGTGTATGGTACTTCGGGAAGGACCGGCTCTCAAGAAAGCACATCGAGACGATCTCGTTTGGTTTTATTGCTGCCGCCGCATTCATCGTGCTTGCAATCCTCGTTATTATCCTTGGGTATATCATCATTAACGGGCTGCCTGCACTATCGTGGGAATTTTTGACCCAGCCACCAAAAGATCTCGGGCGGGACGGGGGTATCTACCCTGCAATTATCGGTACACTGTACCTGGTTGCCGGCGCTATCCTCATTGCACTTCCGCTCGGGGTGGGTGCCGCGATTTACCTTGTAGAATATACACGGGAAGGCCGCATCACCCGCCTCATCAGGAATGGCGTTGACCTGCTCAATGGCACCCCCTCCATTGTTTTTGGCCTGTTCGGGTTTGCATTTATCGTGCTCTATCTTACTGTCGGCGTATCGTTACTTGCCGGGCAGATCACCCTCGCTCTGATGATATTGCCAACAGTCATCCGCACGACTGAAGAATCCTTAAAAAATATCCCGCAGTCTCTTCGTGAAGGTAGTCTTGCCCTGGGTGCCACCCGGTGGCAGACAATCAGCAAGGTAGTCATTCCACCGGCAGTACCGGGAATTGTTACCGGGGCAATCCTCTGTATCGGGAGAGCAGCCGGAGAGACCGCTCCGATTATGTTCACGGCCGTTGTCTTCTCATCACGATTCCTTCCAACATCGGAATTCCAGCCGGTTATGGCGCTTCCTTACCATCTTTTCATCCTGGCAACCAACGTGCCCGGTGCACAGACAAACCAGTACGGGACTGCTCTTGTGCTCCTGATCCTTGTCGTTGGAATGTATGCGATCGCAATTATCGTACGAACTCATTTCCAGAATAAATCACGGGGATGAACTATGTCTGAATCTGCAATTATCACAACAAACAACGTAAATCTCTGGTATAACGGGAAGCGTGCACTTGAATCCGTTTCCATGAAGATCCCCAGGAACAAAGTGACCGCCCTTATCGGTCCCTCCGGCTGTGGGAAGTCAACCCTGCTCCGGTGTTTCAACCGGTTGAACGATCTTATTGACCAGGTAAAAATTTCCGGGGATATCACGCTCGATGATAAGAACATCCATGCACCCGGAACCGATGTGGTTCTGCTCAGGAAAAAGGTTGGGATGGTTTTCCAGAAGCCCAATCCTTTTCCCAAATCCATATACGAGAATGTGGCATACGGTCCCCGGGTACATGGGGTGAAGAACAAAGCCGAACTTGACAGGATCGTTGAACAGAGCCTGCACCACGCAGCACTATGGGATGAGGTGAAAGACCGCCTGAATGAATCGGCGCTTGGTCTCTCCGGTGGTCAGCAGCAGCGGCTCTGTATCGCCCGTACGCTTGCGGTGGAGCCGGAAGTGATCCTGATGGACGAGCCATGCTCGGCACTCGATCCAATAGCAACAGCAAAGATTGAGAACCTCATAGAGATGCTCAAAAAGGATTACACGGTTATCATTGTCACGCACAACATGCAGCAGGCAGCGCGGGTGAGCGAATATACCGGTTTCATGTATCTGGGAAAACTCATCGAATGCGGCAAAACTGTGCAGATCTTCGAGCATCCAAAAGAAGAATTAACGGAGAATTATATTACCGGGCGGTTCGGGTAGGTCAGTAGCATGGCAGAAAAATTTCATACGGAACTCAAAAATCTCAGAACTGAAACACTCGAGATGGCTCATCTCGGGCGGTTCATGCTTCGAACGGCAGTTGACGCTCTCATCCGCCAGGATCCGGAACTCGCAGAATCCGTAATTGTCAGAAAAGGTGAGATCCATGATCTCGAAGTCCGGCTTGAGGAGCATTGTTACCATCTGATTGCACTCTACCAGCCGATGGCAAAGGATATGCGAACCATCGCGTGCACCTTAAAAGTGATCTCGGCGTCATTGCGGATCGGGCGGTATGGCAAGGTAATTGCAAAAGTTGTCAAAGAGCTTGCAGACAGACCGCATATCGCCAACCTGATGAGCATCCCGCACATGGCAGATCTCGCAATCGACATGGTGGATGATGCAATAACAGCCTACGAGTCCGATGACCTCACCATTATAAAGGAATTTTCAACCCGGGATGACACAGTCGATGCCCTTCGGCACTCGATCTTCCGGGAAGGGATTACCTACATGATGGAAGATCCGAAAAATATCTCGCGCTGCACGCACTACATCATGGTCGCCCGGTACCTTGAACGGTGTGCCGACCATGCCTGCAAGATTGCCGAGAACGTCCATTACATGGAGACCGGGGAAAGGATAGAGATCAAGTGAGCACCTGAAAAGCGGTTGGGATCGGTGTTTCTTTGCGAGACCCAGATATAAGTCCTGCACCAACATCCTTTCCATGGCCACCCTGATGCATTCTGGTAGCATTTTCCCGGGTTTTTCAATGAAAAACCTGTTTTTTTTACTCCATGAATTTCACTCACCTTTTTTCGGTTCATATAAGTCGCCGGTTGCCGTTTAATCTGAAAAAAGGACTGTACCAAACCAGTTTTTTCCTCATGATTAAACGCCTACTAAAGTGCACGGTTTTTTCCTTATTAAAACGACTATTTTTTGAAAATAACGGAGTATATAAGAAATATTGTCAGGGGTTGGCATCGTTTCCACTGGAAAATTCCCGTAATTTTTCAGTAGGATAAATCGTTGTCCGTTTGCCAAACGGGGCATTTTACGGGGACTCGATTATTGATGTGTGGCCAATTACGACGGACAACACCTGAAAACGGTCCCTCACCGTGCATGAGGATTTGTATATTCATCCGGTGCCCAGGGTCAAGGGGACAAAAGAGGGATACAAGCCCCAGCAGTGCCTTATCGATCTGCCCCGACGCACTGTTCCTGTTTCCCTGACACCGGTTTCCTAATCCTCGGTGAATTCCCCTCCGGGTTCCTCTGTGTTGACAGTAGAATACTGCAAATCCCTCTTCGTAAACCGGACGTTCCCGGTCATAAGAGTCGCAATTATCGGGGAAATTTCAGATAATTGTTGCTCTCCCGCTAAATAATTAAATACACATACATACACAGATTTAATCATGGCCACGAAAACCATCAGCATCACCGAGGAGGCGTACGAACGGCTGCGGGCACTCAAAAGAGATGAGAGGACGAGCTTCTCGGAGGTAATCGTAAAATATTATCCGGTGAAGCGGAAACTATCCGATGTGCTTGCTGAGCTTGGCGACTGTACCTCGCTTGCGGATTCCGTAGAGACGATATCCCGCGGGATGAGGAAATCGAAGTTGCGCGAGGTCAGGTTCTGAAATGCCGGTTGCCGACACGTCGTTTCTTATCGATATAATGAGACGGGATCCTGGAGCTATCCGGACCTATGAAGCATACGAAGAGCAGGGCATCGCCCTCTCGACTACTGCGGTCACCGCGATGGAGTTGTACAAAGGAGCCTATGTCTCGAAGGACTGCAGGAACGTGGAGAGAGTAAGAACTATTCTCGAATTATTCACCATTCTTCCGCTCGATGACACAGTGTACGAAGCATTCGGCAGGATTGCTGCGGGTTTGTCCCTTACCGGAAAACCGATAGGGGACTTTGACGAAGCTATCGCAGCAATAGTGCTCTGTTCGGATGGCGGGATCATTACCCGTGACCGGCACTTTGAAAAAATTCCGGGGCTGAAGGTTATCGGATATTAGCCGGCCAATGAAAACATACCGCTCTTTTCCCTGAAGCGAAAACGGACGGTTTCGTCTGGTTATTGTCATAACAACTCCGCAGGCAGCGCAAGCAACATCAGGATGGATCTCATCACCGTTATGAAGGGCGCCGCCGTTTCGGAGTTCCCCGTCGTCGCGTTCCCCGCTAGGGTGATCAGTGCGCTCGCATTCGTCGTTGTGATGATGAGAAAGCGGGAATAATTTTTTCCTTTTTTTTGTATTCGGAATTTTAGCACTTCTGGCAGCATTGATCATCGGTATGCTCCGTGCTGTCCCGTTTATCCGAAGGACGAGAGAAAACTACCTTTTTTTGTCGAAAACCGGGACTATTCAGACGATAGTGAAAATTTCTTTCATTGAACACCTTCTTTTCACCAATTCTGCCCTCTCACCAATCCAGACATCCTTTCCAAAGCCATAAGGACACACTGTAGCAGCACTTTTCCGGATTTTTCTTTTGAAAAACACTTTTTCCTACCCCTGAATTTCACGGGTCTATTTTTGGGCTATATCGGGATCCGGTTGGCAGGTATTCCGGAAAACGTGCTGAACTGCATCGATTTTTCCTGCCCCTTGAACTCCTGCTAAAGTGCACGGTTTTTTCCTGATTAAAACGATTATTTTTTGAAAATAACGGTGTATTCAAGAAATATTGTCAGGAGTTGGCATCGTTTCCACTGGAAATTTTCCGGTAATTTTTCGGTAGGATAAATCATTGTCCGTTTGCCAAACGGGGCATTTTACGGGGACGTGATCGCTCAGGTCCGGGTACCTTCGGCGTAGCTCGCCGGAAACAGGGGTGTTCATCGTGCATGGGGATTTGTGTACTCGTCCGGTCCCCACCATTCTATCTCTTCAACAGAGAGATCATGAATGACCAGCCGCCGCCACACTCGTTCATGCTGGGTGCGCAGCCAGAGTTCACGCAGGATAAACGGGGGGAACGGGAGCTTACGAAGTCCCTGGATAACCTCCGGGAACTGCTGTTCGTAAAATCCGTTCGGATCGATATGGTACCGGGTCTGTCGCACTTTTACCACCCGGATCGATTCACGTTTGAAGACCAGGAGGTCGAATGGCAGGTCCTCATGCGGGTTGTCTATCGGAAAGTACCCCATCCGCTCCGCAAAATTCTTCGCCTCCGCAATGGCTGCTTCCGGTTTCTTTCCCCGCGTCATGGATGCGTTTCCTCACGTTCCGTGTATTTTTTATCGTTGGATGTGTGTCTCCATCGGTGGATCATGGAGCGTTGAATGCCTTGTGGTCGATTTGAGGGTTTCTTAACTGTAAGATTAAAAGGAATTAAAAGAGTGTGCAAAGCCTCTGCACCTGATGGTGACCAAGGAAAAGGAGAGAGATCAAGCGAAAAGTAAAAACGTCTGGACTCCAGGAGGTAATGCGGGATCCTGAAGAAGATCCTTAATTCGGCATTTCATGGAAATCCGCACTGATATTGACAGCCTCCAGTGCATTCACCGTAATATCCGGATACTTCATTGTAATATTTTCTTGAGAGACCGTGACTGAATGCAATCCGATGGGAACCGAAGAGAACAGGAATGGTGTTACCTCACCAGTGTCCCTCCCATCAAGGGTAATGATTGCACCTGGTGGATCGCTGGCAATCTGTAAAAACCCACTTGGGTATTCTTCAAGGTTAAGATGGACATTGGTGGTCGATAGTGGAACTGGAGTGTATAAAAGGTTGAGACTGCTTTCCTTCGGGATGTAACCGGGTTTTGATACCATTATCCTGTGCGGGCCATCAGAAATATTCGAAAAAGTGTAGGGTGTCGAAAACCCGGTTCTGAATCCGTCAATATACACTTCAGCTCCTCGGGGATTTGAATCAACAAAAATATCAAGGTCATAATGCTCACGGGGTTCAATCACGAGATAATGATCCTCATTCATCGTGAAAGGAAGAATGTAAGAGACATAGGATTGGTTATGAAAAATGGTGATAAAAGAGTCAAAAACAGGAGTCGCAATCTTATCTGGGATGGTTTTTTGGACCGCATTACCGTTTACGGTAAATTGTTCTCCCCTAAGATTACTGGAGTCAATAAGTATCTCACGCAAAGGGGAACTATTGGCTGCGACATCAACAGGTACGATAGAGAACGGGTGAACAGAGATCTCCCTGTCCTGGAATTTTATATCTGCTTTTTCCCTGGAAAATGGATCCGTCTGTCCAAGAGATAACCGTACCGTGTAGGTACCTTCTTTTAATCCCTGGATAACAGCCGGTGTTCTGTGGGATGTCTGAATACCATCAAGGGAAATAATTGCCAGCCCGGGACGGGAATTGATGTACAACCCTCCATGGCGGGTTGTGTCGCGCTCTGGAACCATTTCATCCGACCGACCTTTTGCGGAATGGACGTCTGAATACAAATGTTCGCAGACAGTTGTGTCATTTGTAAGCGTGAGATTCCGTTCTGCGGGAAGAAAACCTTCGAGCTCAAGCCTGATCCTGTGCTGTTCTGATGAGTTTATCTCAACCGCATGGGGAGTTGTTTTTCCCAGATAGGTTCCATCAATAAAGATGAGAGCCCCTTCAGGATCTGAATGGAGTGAGAGCCTGCAGGGTGGAGTATTGTTCAAAGTCAGGGATGGATCGAGCGGGTTATAGGCATTTCCAAAAACCGGTTGATTGAAAGTGAGATTGGGGGAGTCCGGTTTGGTATCAGCATCGGCACTCACGTTGTGTTCGATGAGTAGAATGGCATTCCGGTTCACGAGATAATCTGCATTCATTCTTCTGATAGTGCTTTCGACAGAGGCTGAGTTTCCTGACAAATTTAAAAAGGGAGTTACCGGAACCCGAACAACAGCTGACGCTGACAGATTATCAAACGCATTATACCAGGTCCCGTTGTTAAATTTTACGACATGCTCCGTAGTGTTCGACTTGTCAATGCCAGTCGTGATTAAAATTAGATCTGCATCATAGTTCTCGGTTGTATTTACAGCACCGGCGAACTCAACAGATGTAGCAGCATCTTTTGGCAGGATACCTCTCTTCGGATCGCTTAACAGTACATCACATCCTTCACCAATCCAGTACTGGGAGGACGGTCCCTGTTCCTGCTCATACGCAACAAGGAGCATCACATTATCAACGGTGAATATATTCTGGTCAAAATCCGGATTCCGGAGTGAGACCGTATAGGAACCATTTCCCTTCAGGTGCCGGAGAACATCGTACGCATACGTCGCGGATACGTTTCTGTTACCCTCCTCATCGGCATCAATATAGACCTTTTCACTATCGAGCTGCTTGTCGCTGAACCATACAGAAAGGGAGGGTATACCACCCTGGTTCGTCTGGATTCCACGACTCCGTGAAACATATATATAGAGCCGTCCCAGGGTCTGGTTGCTGCCGGGTGGCAGATCAAGCGGAATTGTATAATTCTGGATCCGGTTATTCACTACAACAGAAGTGCTATCGGGGTCGAAAAACATCTGCAGAGTTCCATTCAGGGTACCTGAAGTATAGGAAGTCAATTTTGAACCTCTGTATCCATACCGTGAAGTATCATCGGGCAGGGGTGCTCCGGCCGGACTCTCTAACGCGGTACTCCACCCCCAGGAACCTGATGAGACGGAGGCTGGGGGAAGGGAACTATAAATAAGGATTTCTGAAATATATTTTGCGGAAAGGCCTGTAGTCGTGGGATATTTCTCTTCACCACTCTGATAATAATACCAGTATTGCGGGTCTGCAGATTCGTGCCAGTCAAAATTCCCGAAAATATGTTGTCCCCAGGCATTGACTGATGTGTCGGCAAAGAAGACCAGTTTCATTCCATCAGTATACCCTGAATCCGGATACTGGCCATCTTTATACCAGGTAATTACCATAGGTCCCTGCCGTGATGGCGGGGTGTAGACATTTTTATAGGCAAACTCCTTGGTAAAGCCATCAGAAGCCTTGATTTTCAGGCTATCTGCCGAAGACATACCCCCAACTAAATTGCAGAGATCCCTGAGATCCGTTCCCTTGACTGCACCCATGTCTTTTTCGGGAAATGCATTGGTGTCTTCATAGGGATTCCACCGTAATTGTTCCTGTGTTGCCGGATCCGGATCATCGACAAAAACCGGCCCCTGATTATAATAATGAGTTACCCCGTCTCCCTGAACAGGTAATGAAGATTCCATCTCCTGATAAGTCAGGGTTTTTTCTGAAAGTATTGTTGTCCCGTCATTGGCATACTTTACGATATGGAGCTGGGTTGTTGCAGCAGATACCGGTAATATAACGAGGGAAACGCACAATGCCACAAAAAGGAATCCTAAAATCCTGTATGTTGTGAAGAGGGAGAACACGTTGTTTCGCACCTACTTTGATTCCCGTCAATCTAAAAACGGTATAATCCAGTTACCTAGTTTTCCGAATGAAAATTTAAATAAATTGCCATTTTTTATGATTTGTTAACATTCATACATTTACTTTTTTGAGGAACTGAATTTATTCGACAAGAATGTCATGCTTTATAATACAACCTGAGGTGGATTATAGGACCAGTGGTTAATGAAAGCATGGACATTTTTTAATTATTCACGCGGAGTATACAAGGAAAATAATGTTTTTCAATTCTATTATCCAACTTTTGAAAATCTCCCGTTATTCTGAACAGGAAGGTCGAATTTTCTAAACCAGCCTTCTTCCTACCCAGATCCGTGGTCCCGGTCAACTGATGGAAGAACTTAGACATCTGGGTTCACGTCTACATGACTATCATTGGAGACATTGATCTCATTTCTGAAACATAAGATTTGGTTGTTAAATTGAGAAAATACTAAAAAATTGATGGGGGGTTTTCTCTTATAATCTTATATTACGTTCCGTCCCAGTCGCCTACTACAGGTAGGTCACCTGCTATGCCATAACCAAAGACCTGGTCGGCATTCCCTGCTGTGTTGCTGTTCCTGAGGTAGAATGCACCATTGCGGTAGATTCCTACCGTCTCAACACCATCCCCGTCCCAGTCGCCTACTACAGGTAGGTCACCTGCTATGCCATAACCAAAGACCTGGTCGGCATTCCCTGCTGTGTTGCTGTTCCTGAGGTAGAATGCACCATTGCGGTAGATTCCTACTGTCTCAACGCCATCCCCGTCCCAGTCGCCTACTACAGGTAGGTCACCTGCTATGCCATAACCAAAGACCTGGTCGGCATTCCCTGCTGTGTTGCTGTTCCTGAGGTAGAATGCACCATTGCGGTAGATTCCTACTGTCTCAACGCCATCCCCGTCCCAGTCGCCTACTACAGGTAGGTCACCTGCTATGCCATAACCAAAGACCTGGTCTGCATTCCCTGCTGTGTTGCTGTTCCTGAGGTAGAATGCACCATTGCGGTAGATTCCTACCGTCTCAACACCATCCCCGTCCCAGTTACCTACTATGGGTAGGTCACCTGCTATGCCATAACCAAAGACCTGGTCTGCATTTATCAATATGTTGCTGTTCAGAGAGTAGAATTTATTACTGCTGTTTATAAGGTGGAATTCACCGTCACGGTAGATACCTGGAGAATGGAAAGTGAGAGAACTATCACTACCGACTCCGATGCTGAAATAATTGTTGCTCAGGTCTTTAACCGTGGGTTGACTCGTACTCTGAATTCTGACCTTATACTCATTACTTAACGGTTTATCTGACGGAATACTCCAGGTGTAGGAACCGGATCCGCCACTACCTATCGGGGTATTGGAGACGATGGTGAACACCTGAGTGTCGCCATCAAAGAGAACGATACTTACCGATGACCCGGATTCACCTGTGTAACTCCAGCTGATCGGGTAAGCATTGCCACGTTTCCACGTCTCCCCGCCATTCGGAGATACCACCTTTATGGAACCTGTCGGGGTCGTATCGGCCACAATACTGAAATAATTGTTGCTCAGGTCTTTGACCGTGGGTTGACTCGTACTCTGAATTCTGACCTTATACTCATCACTCAACGGTTTATCTGACGGAATACTCCAGGTGTAGGAACCGGATCCGCCACTACCTATCGGGGTATTGGAGACGATGGTGAACACCTGAGTGTCGCCATCAAAGAGAACGATACTTACCGATGACCCGGATTCACCTGTGTAACTCCAGCTGATCGGGTAAGCATTGCCACGTTTCCACGTCTCCCCGCCATTCGGAGATACCACCTTTATGGAACCTGTCGGGGTCGTATCGGCCACAATACTGAAATAATTGTTGCTCAGGTCTTTGACCGTGGGTTGACTCGTACTCTGAATTCTGACCTTATACTTATCACTCAACGGTTTATCTGACGGAATACTCCAGGTGTAGGAACCGGATCCGCCACTACCTATCGGGGTATTGGAGACGATGGTGAACACCTGAGTGTCGCCATCAAAGAGAACGATACTTACCAATGACCCGGATTCACCTGTGTAACTCCAGCTGATCGGGTAAGCATTGCCACGTTTCCACGTCTCCCCGCCATTCGGAGATACAACCGTGATAGTTGCCGTAGTAACCTCATTCAGGGTGAAGTCGAATGCGGTTTCGGTATCTTTCGTTACCGCTTTTGTCTGAGTCGGTGGAGTGACATATCCGCTCTTGGTCACATTGACATCATGGTTTCCGACTGGAATATTTACCAGGGTGAAAGGAGTAACATTTGAGGTATCTGCACCATCAAGGAAGATCTTTGCACCTGGAGGAGTTGATGTCACCCTGATGCTGCCAACCTGCTGGAGAAGCACAGGGACTCCGGCACCATAAACAGATAAATGACTTGTGATGCCTGAAACTGTTTTATCGGGGATATTTACAGAACTGCCAGGGACTTCCTTCCATTGGTTCTCCTCCCACACAAGCAGTCTCATTTCATCTTCATTGTGTCCTTGGGGGACATCGCCAGCCTTGTATTCGACAGTGATGGTTGCCGGGAGGGAGAACGTGGTTGTTGGCCCGATTTCGACTGCGGAAGTAAGACCGTGGGTGTCATCCGGCTCTGCAATCCTTATCAGAGTATCCTGTGCGAGAGATCCTGCTGGGATGAAGATACTGTGTTTGGTATATATGCCTCCGCTCCCTGCACTGGCCGTTCCACCGACACCAGCGGCAATGAGGGTGGAGGTGCTCTCGATGTCATCCTTATCCAGGGGAACCAGTTTGACGGATTTGACGCCTTTTACCGTCATTTTTCCGGTAACGTTAATTCCGGTAAACCTGAGAGGCCAGTTCTCATCACTCTCATCAATGTGATTTCCATTCAGGGAATTTGCGAGCAGGTAGTTGCTGCTGCGGATTATATCCCTGCTTGAGATAGTTATGTTATAACCGTCTCCTGCGGTTATTACGATATTGTAACCAGACAGTGCCTTTGTCTCATTATAGGCATTGGCAGAATGCTGATCGGCGTCATCGACAAATCCGGCAAAGAACCAGAGCGGCATACCTTCCCAGACTCTGCCACTATTGTCGGTGTAAGTCGCTTTATGGTCAGCCCCGAACTGGCAGGCAATTGCCTCCTCAAGGAACGGTTTGCTTACGGTATAATTGACACCCCCAATATCCCGGCCATCCAGTTCGAGCGTCCAGTCTGATTCGGGAGTTGAATAGACTTTGATCATCGTGATATATTTAGCTGAAAGGCCAGCTGATGACGGGTACTGGATACCATTCTGGAAGTTATAACGCCAGAATTCTGAGGGTAAGGTCTCATGCATATCCCAGTGTCCATAGACGTGATCACCATCTGGAGTGAAGAAGAGGCGCATTCCATCCGCATATTTTGGTACATATTGTCCATCGCCCCACCAGGCGATGATTGCATCTCCCTGCCGTGCCTGGACTGCCGGATTGGTATAAATCGATGAGTAAGGAAGTGTTGTTTCGAAACCATCACTTGCAATAAAGGTAATCGTGGTTCCTGAACCCATACCACCGACAAGTTCAGCAAGGTCATGAACACGTGACCCTTTCACTACGTTCGAAACCTTGAATCCACCAGGATAGGTTTCCTCCGGGTCCCACAAATTCGATGGGTCCATTGTCAGCCCCTCGAATTTGTACGCGGTTGTTCCGTCACCGATGACCGGAAGGTTTGCCTGCATCCAGGTATAATTCACGGTTTTATCGGCAATCACTGTGGTGCCATCCACGTCATATTTCAGTATCCTGAGCTCAGGGATCTGCGTGGGTGTGCCAAAATCTGATAGTGAGATCGTGTCAATACGGCTGACACTCATAGCGTGAGGTGCACCAGGACCAACGATACGGAGCGGCCACTCATCAGAGAGGAATGGACTGAATGTTGTTTCTCCGGCGGAAACGTTCTTTTTCATGTTTGCGACAATATAGTTGTCGCTCCACATCACATCTGTATCGGGAAAGTCCTGACATATGTTCCTGACTGAACCGAAATGGTATACCCTGCCGTTGCCTGGGCAGCATTGAATGCACCAGAGCCGTGCGGAATTCGGTCATCCACCCAACCTGCCAGATCCCAGAGGGGGACACCGCTATAGACTACCTGATTTCCGTTAGTATCGGTTACCGTAACCTCACGATAGTGGTGCGGACATGCAGTCATGTCTTCAAATTCGGTCTGAGAGATACTATCCGAGATCTTACCGTTCAGGTTAAGATTGTATTTTCCTGCTGCGGGAGCCGGTGTCTGGAGTGATGGAATCCGGATCTCGGAAATATTCTTTACCTTCTGTTTTCCAGAGGTTACCGCAGAACCAACCATCTGAAGGGGTTGTTGCATTCCGGTAATCGGAGCACCATTCATCGTATTCGCAACGATATAGGCATCGCTGTGCTTGATCAGATCGCTATAGAAATTGCCTGAAAATCCATCCTTGGCAACGACCTGAATTGTATAGTTCGTTGATGCAAGGGTATCATTGAAGGTCCAGTGACTTTGAGTTTCCTCATCATCCGCAACTCCGGCAAACCACCAGAGGGGTACACCGGAATAGACATTGCCGGAAGTGTCTGTCCAGTTTGCCGTGTGTCCACATGCTACTGCCTCTTCGAACTCTTCCTTGGTGATGGTGTCCGTGACATCCCCCACTATCCTCAGGCTCCATTCTGAAGGGGGAATGGGAATGTTGAGTATCTCTATCTTAACGATACTCCCAATCTGGTTTCCACTGAATACTTCCGGCCCCTTAAGGTGCAGTGGCCATGACTTTTTCCCATTTATTTCGACAGGTAGCGGCGTTCCATTGAGTGCATTAGCAACGATCCATCCATCATTTCTGGCCATATCCGCACTATTTATAGTGATAGAATAGCCATCAGATGCGGTGATTTTCACCTGGTACCCAAGGGAGGCGAGGTCGTCCCTGAAGTTAAAGTGATCGGGTGTGTGAGGATCAACATCGTCAACCATTGCCACAAGAAGCCAGAGCGGAATACCTGACCACTCATTGTCCGCCTCATCGGTCCAGTTGATCCAATGTCCGGAGTTCGGACAAGCAAGACCATTCTCAAAGTACGCCTTGGTAACCGGTTGATCCACTGCTCCCTTCACCTGCAGTGTCCAGTCGGTTGGAGTGATACCTGTTGATACAACCGTCTTGACCGCTGCAGTTGCTGCTGCTTTTACTGCGGTAAGGTCGCTTGGTGTCGTGATTCCGGAGGCAAAGTAAAACTCAACTTTATCATTATCCACCAGTTCGATGACATTCAGACCGGCGGGATGGTTCATGTAACCATCCTTGTAGACATCATTCACATACGCATACCACTTGCCCGTGGCTTTGGTATACGTACTCACGTTGTCCAGTAACAGCACCTGGTCGGATGACCAGCGCTTATCGGTTACGTCATAGGTAAACCCGGCCGAGGTTGCTGCAACATCAAGAGCTCCAAGAGGAGTGGTCTCGTTGATGGTATAGCTGGTGCCCGAGTTGTATGCTGTCTTACTGAAGGTCTCTCCCGGGACCAGAGTCACCGGACCATCAAAGAGTACGTCCATTACCGGACCAGGTGGCTGAATGTCTGCAACCGTCTTCACCGCTGCAGTTGCTGCTGCTTTTACTGCGGTAAGGTCGCTTGGTGTCGTGATTCCGGAGGCAAAGTAAAACTCAACTTTATCATTATCCACCAGTTCGATCACATTCAGACCGTTCGCGTGGTTACCGAACCCGTCCTTGTAGACATCGTTCACGTACGCATACCACTTGCCCGTGGCTTTGGTATACGTACTCACGTTGTCCAGTAACAGCACCTGGTCGGATGACCAGCGCTTATCGGTTACGTCATAGGTAAACCCGGCCGAGGTTGCTGCAACATCAAGAGCTCCAAGAGGAGTGGTCTCGTTGATGGTATAACTGGTTCCCGAGTTATATGTAGTCTTACTGAATGTTTCTCCCGGGACCAGAGTCACCGGACCATCAAAGAGCACGTCCATTACCGGACCAGGTGGCTGAATATCCGCAACCGTCTTCACTGCTGCAGTTGCTGCTGCTTTTACTGCAGTAAGGTCGCTTGGTGTCGTGATTCCGGCGGCAAAGTAAAACTCAACTTTATCATTATCCACCAGTTCGATGACATTCAGACCGTTCGCGTGGTTACCGAACCCGTCCTTGTAGACATCGTTCACGTACGCATACCACTTGCCCGTGGCTTTGGTATACGTACTCACGTTGTCCAGTAACAGCACCTGGTCGGATGACCAGCGCTTATCGGTTACGTCATAGGTAAACCCGGCCGAGGTTGCTGCAACATCAAGAGCTCCAAGAGGAGTGGTCTCGTTGATGGTATAACTGGTTCCCGAGTTATATGTAGTCTTACTGAATGTTTCTCCCGGGACCAGAGTCACCGGACCATCAAAGAGCACGTCCATTACCGGACCAGGTGGCTGAATATCCGCAACCGTCTTCACTGCTGCAGTTGCTGCTGCTTTTACTGCAGTAAGGTCGCTTGGTGTCGTGATTCCGGCGGCAAAGTAAAACTCAACTTTATCATTATCCACCAGTTCGATGACATTCAGACCGTTCGCGTGGTTGCCGAACCCGTCCTTGTAGACATCATTCACATACGCATACCACTTGCCCGTTGCTTTGGTATACGTGCTCACGTTGTCCAGTAACAGCACCTGGTCGGATGACCAGCGCTTATCGGTTACGTCATAGGTAAACCCGGCCGAGGTTGCTGCAACATCAAGAGACTCCGAGAGGTGTGGTTGTGTTTATGGTATAGCTGGTGCCCGAGTTGTATGCCATTTTACTGAAAGTCTCTCCCGGGACCAGAGTCACCGGACCGTCAAAGAGAACGTCCATTACCGGACCAGGTGGCACATCATCGCTGTAGATGAGCACGTCAGAAATATACTTGACGGAGAGACCGGTTGTTGTTGGATACTCTTCAGCACCAGATGTGTAATAATACCAGTATTCAGGTGCTGCGGACTCGTGCCAGTCATAATTGCCCATGGCATGGATTCCCCATGGGTTTGTGGAAGTATCAGCAAAGAAGACCAGTTTCATGCCATCTGCATAGGTAGTATCTGGATAGTTGCCGTCTTGGTACCAGGTGATGACCATCGGACCCTGCCGGGCAGGGTACTGGTACACATTGGTATAGGCAAAGGTCTTGGAAAAACCGTCACTCGCGCGAAGCTTCAAGGTCTCCCCTGCATTCATGCCGCCAACAAGATCGCAGATATCTTTGAGATTGGTACCCTTTACGGCACCATTGTCCTTTTCCTGGACGCTGATGTTCTCATAGATATTCCACCGGAGTTCCTGTTCAATAACCGGGTCTGGATTATCGATAAAAACCGGGCCCTGATGATAGTAATGGGTCGTTCCATCACCCATCACCGGCAGGTTCGCTTGCATCCACTGATAAGTTTTGGTCGTCTCGTTCAGGATGGTCGTACCATCATTCGCGTACTTTACAATATGCAATTGTGTGGTTGCTGCCATTGCCGGAGATACCAGCAAAATCAAAGCGATGCATAACAGTACGATTCGTGAAGTGTAATTCTCATAATTTTTTTTCATAACTATGCACCTTATCGCGATTTTCAAAGGACGATACACAAAAAGTGAATACCTGTCCGTCAGATAACAGAATGAAATTATTAATAATAAATTGTTGCTATGCATGTTTGGTTAATTAAATTATATTTACATATATGAGCTTTTCTGAAAAAATCTGAGTTGCATGGCATCCTGATAGATATTTTGAAATAATCGCAGAGAAACTTGGAAATATTTTTAAATGACGTGATTTCTTCTTAAAATTCTTAAAATTATATCATAATTTATTTAAAATACTAAAAAATTTCAGAAAGTTAATTTTTTTTATTTAATCAACAATCAATACTCTTGTAATGATAAAAAAATTTAAAGATTAATGGCCAACTCTAAAAGATTTATTCATAAAGAATACGAAAGTAATTGGCATCATCCAAGGCAGAGGATTAACAGATTATATAGAATGCGCGTCATCGACCATCAGTTTTTGAGATTTTTATTATCAACTCCATATTCCCGCTTCCAGAAGATCTCCTTGTTTATCCGAATTTGAATGTCTTGTTCATTGCAGGGTTCTTGAGGGTATTCAGATACCCCATCTCAGTCAACGTACTGCATATCCCGTTCCCTGAACTTTAATTGAAAATACCAAAAAATGGGTTATGAAGATTTTCCTTCATATTTTCCTAGACTATATACCATCCCAGTCACCGACCAAGGGTGTATCGCTTGATATGCCATACCCAAACACCAGATCTGCATTCCCGCCTGCATTGTTGTTCTTGAGGTAAAACATGCCATTACGGTTGATGCCTGCAGTGTCAATGCCATCTCCATCCCAGTCACCAACTAAGGGTGTATCAGTTGATATGCCATACCCAAACACCAGATCTGCATTCCCGCCTGCATTGTTGTTCTTGAGGTAAAACATGCCATTACGGTAGATGCCTGCAGTGTCAATGCCATCTCCATCCCAGTCACCAACTAAGGGTGTATCGGTTGATATGCCATACCCAAACACCAGATCTGCATTCCCGCCTGCATTGTTGTTCTTGAGGTAAAACATGCCATTACGGTAGATGCCTGCAGTGTCAATGCCATCTCCATCCCAGTCACCAACTAAGGGTGTATCAGTTGATATGCCATACCCAAACACCAGATCTGCATTCCCGCCTGCATTGTTGTTCTTGAGGTAAAACATGCTATTACGGTAGATGCCTGCAGTGTCAATGCCATCTCCATCCCAGTCACCAACTAAGGGTGTATCAGTTGATATGCCATACCCAAACACCAGATCTGCATTCCCGCCTGCATTGTTGTTCTTGAGGTAAAACATGCCATTACGGTAGATGCCTACTGTAGCCGTCTGATTAACAACTGTCGAAATGACGCTGATATAATTTGATTTTATTTCGCTATCGCTCCCACCCGTTCCAGTAACTGTGAGGTTAACACTGTAAGTTCCTGCAGAGGAATACCTGTGGGACGGGTTGGTAGCTGCCACGTAATTGGAAATATTACCGTCGCCAAAATCCCACCGCCGGTTGGTGATCGAAGTTCCCGTGGATGAATCAGTGAACGTGACAGTAAGGGGTGCTGTGCCTGACCGTGGAGTTGCGGAAAACGCTGCCACCGGAGCGATGGGCGCTGCTGATACCGTGATATACCCGGCTTTCACCTCATTATCACTCCCAGCCGCATTTGTCACCGTAAGCTTCACGGTGTAGGTTCCGGCTGCACCATACTGATAACTCGGATTCTTGAGAGTGCTGTCCAGGCTCCCATCGTTCTGGAAATCCCACGCATACGAGAGAGGTGCCGTTCCGGTTGATGCATCAGTGAACGTAACATTAAGGGGTGCTGTGCCTGACCGGGGTGTTGCGGAAAATGCTGCCACCGGAGCTACGGGCGCTGCAGATACGGTGATATACCCGGCTTTCACCTCATTATCACTCCCAGCAGCATTTGTCACCGTAAGCTTCACGGTGTAGGTTCTGGCTGCAGGATACTGATAACTCGGGTTCTTGAGAGTGCTGTCCACACTTCCATCGTTCTGGAAATCCCACGCATACGAGAGAGGTGCCGTTCCGGTTGACTGATCAGTAAACGTGACAGTAAGTGGTGCGGTACCAGACCGGGGTGTTGCGGAAAATGCTGCCACAGGAGGTGAAGGCGGGGAATCATCGCTGTAGATGAACACATCTGAAATATATTTGATAGATAGTCCGGTGGTTGTTGGATATCGTTCATTCCCGTCAAAATAGTAGTACCAGTATTGAGGATCCGCTGACTCATGCCAGTCATAATTGCCCATTGCATGAATTCCCCAGGGGTTGACGGAAGTGTCGGCAAAAAAGACCAGTTTCATACCATCAGCGTACCCGCTGTCAACATACTGACCATCCCTGTACCACGTAATCACCATCGGACCCTGTCGGGAGGCGTACTGGTACACATTGGTATAAGCAAAAGATTTCGTAAGTCCATCGCTCGCCCGAAGGGTCAGATACTCTCCCTCATTCATACCACCCACAAGATCACAGAGGTTTTTAAGATTGGTCCCCTTTACGGCACCCTGATCCTTTTCCTGGACATTCGTATTTTCACCCAGGTTCCAACGAAGCTGCTCTTCAACTAACGGATCAGGATTATCCAGAAAGACCGGCCCCTGCGCATAATAATGAATCGTTCCATCTCCAAGAATTGGAAGGTTGGATTGCAACCACTGGTAACTTTTGGTTGTTTCGTTCAGGACGGTTGTGCCATCATTTGCGTACCTGACAATATGGATTGATGTGGTCGCCGCAGTGACGGGGAGAGAAATGATCATCAAAAATCCAAACAGGATTGTCAAAATACACCCGCGTCGTATTAACCGTTCCTTGCATCCCCATCTATGCTGATCCTTTTTTTCAATCATAGGCAGAGTGGTTAATTGATTGTCCTTTCATATATTTTTTGATATATTCGTTCTGAAGTTAAAATAAAATGTTTAACCATGTTCTAAACCTGAAGTCCATGCAGAATGCAGTAAGGAATCTGTTCCGTTGAAAAATCATAATCGGAGGAAACAAGGCTGTTTTTACAGCTGAATACACTGGATAGAATCGGTAAGGGTATTGATGAAATTATTTGGTGATTCGTGAGTTGAACGGGTTTTTTGAACTCAATCCGATCAATAACTGTATTTATGGGGAAGATCCGCGTCACAGTCCGTAAGTCTGGTGAAACTTCTGCAACCTGTATGACATCGATCTGAAGGGATTCAGTTGCCGGATTTATTGTAATCCGGCTGTAACCAAGAGAATTTTCCAGGCTCCTGACCGAACCATCCATCGTTTTTTCGCTTAACCGGTATGCCGGAGCACCCCCTCGTCCTTCTGTGATATACTGTATCCCGGATTGTTCAATTCTCTCGTATGCATGGACATGTCCGTTGAAGACTGCACTCACATTTTCCGAAAGGAGTATCGGTTCAAACACCTTCTGGAGGTTCTCGAATCCCCCGAAGTGGTTTGCCTCAGAAGTATACAGGGGATGATGAACGATCACAATGTTCCATTTGTTGCTTGACGCTAGATCTGGTTTTAGCCAACGGGCCTGTTCCGGGAGAGTGAACCTGGCATAATCGGTTGAATCGATAACCGCAATATGTGCATCACCGCAGTCAAATGAGTACATGCCATCCGTACCAAAGTGGTCCTTCAGAAGCGAAAGGTTTGCATCGTGGTTTCCCCTCACTACGGCATACGTTGTCGTTGCAAACAGCATTTTTCCGGCAGTAAAAAACCTGTCCCATTCCCCCGGGTCATCAGGATTACTGACGAGGTCACCGGTATTGATTACAAAAGATATGTTGGGTTCTTGGCTGATGCGGTCCGCTACGATTTTGTGCCGTTCTGTCTGGGTGAAATACGGCGCCTGTTCCCGGGTATCACCATAGACGATGAATGAACACGACCCGTTTTCAGGAAATGTCCAAAAGCTCAGGTTACCGATCGTATCAGTACCTGATTGCAGGGCATAGTGATACCTCATCCCTTCTTCAAGACCCGTAAGCAAAATCATAGGAGATGGGGATGTTTTGTTAACAATAACTGCATGATCGTATGACCCGGTTTGGAGGTAGTACGATTCATTGGCATAGAGCAGGTTATCAGGGACAACATTATGCGGGTACCACCGGATAACTGTTGAATTGTGGGTAGTAGATGTGACGTAGGAAACGACAGTGGCATCTGCTCCTGCATATTGATCTGATGCTCCGCTCATGACGACTGCACTTCCTGGTAGTATCAGGAGCCAGCCAGCCAGTAGTATAAGAGCACCCGCAAGGTAAACAAGAGATCGCATTTTCAGATCATTCCCCTCCTTCCAAAAGATGCACATCCTCGGAACGAAAAAGGGCTAAACGATGTTCGCCAGGTGACGGGATAGGGGTGAATCCATTATTCCGTTTTATCACTGCCATCAAGGTGAGGACACCTCCGATACGAATTTTCACCGAATGTTCCATCGGGAGTATATCTGTCACGATACCGGAAACAGCGTTCCAAGCAGTGTCAACAGTGACACGCGGTTCCTCAACAAGTGACACCTGTTCGCCGGCGATCCCGATAGTCACGGATGCCCCCACAGGAGTGGTGCCTTTGAGGGTAATCTGATAGCCCCCAATATCGATAGTGGAGGAAGTGCCATCGCAACTGAGTACTGTGCCCCTGAATATATTGTCAATACCTGCATAGTGCGCCGCTGCCGGGGATCGTGGAGTACGGAAAATGTCATCCGCAGAACCGGTCTGGACGAGAGATCCATCGATAATAAGTGCAACACGATCGCTGACGCCATAGGCCTCCCCGCGTGAGTGACTCACCTGCAGAATGGTCAGGTTCTGGCTTTTTTTTACCGCCAGCATCATCCGCATACATTCTTCGCGTGTCCGGGGGTCAAGCGCTGCAAAAGGCTCATCGAGAAGAAGAATTTCGGGTTTTACTGCAAGCGCCCGCGCCAGCGCAACCCGCTGCTGCTCTCCCCCGCTCATTGAGGATGGATAGTGATCGACAAGGTGAGAGATGTTAAATTCTTTGAGCAGTGATCGCACCCGGAGTTCAGTTTCAGGCTCTGCAATCCTTTGCAGTCTCAGGCCAAAAGCAATGTTTTCAAACGCTGTCATGTGAGGGAACAGTGAATAGTCCTGATAGACAATTGCGATGCGTCTTTTTTCAGGAGGGATGCCGCTGGCATCGAAGCCATCAAGGAGAATTCTTCCGCTGTCCGGGAACCGGAGACCGGCAATAGTTTCTAAAAGGACCGTCTTTCCAGCCCCGGAAGGACCCATAATGACCAGATATTCACCTTTGCTGATTCGGAGATTTACATCCTGCAGACTGAATTCCCCGAGCGCAAGGGATACCTGCTCAAGCACGATCATGGTCATACCTCCCCACCGTCCGGGTTAACCACCGGAAGACAACGAACACCGCAATACAGATAATGATCATGATGAAGGCAACACTCCTGCTCTCTGCAAGCCCACCGGTCGTGAACCGCTGGTAGATGAGAGTGGACACAACCATCGGGAAGTATGCGATCATAATCACGGCCGCAAATTCCCCGACTGCACGTCCCCATGCAAGTAATGAGCCGGAGAGCAGGTGGCGGGTGGACAGGGGGAGGGTGATACTCCGGAATGCATGGAACCGGGTCGCTCCCAGCGTCCGGGCAACATTTTCGAGATGGACCGGGACCTTTTCAAAGCCTTCCCTCAAGGCGTTGATATAATAGGGTGATGAGACAAAAATCATGGCCACCACAATTCCGGCGAATGCATCTTCAAACACGATCCCGATACTGTTAAAAGGAGCACCGATAGGACCACGGGACATAAACAGGAGATATACCATGAGCCCGGCTACGGTGTGCGGTAATGCAAGCGGAATATCGACTATGTTCTCAACAATCCCTTTCCCGCGGAAAGTGCTCCGTGCCAGCACATAGGCAAGAGGTGTACCAAAAATTACGAGGAAGACTACCGCCATCAGTGCCGCAACCATGGTAATAAGTATCGCTTCGATAACATCAGACTCTGTTGCCACCGAGACGAGGTGGGACAGGTCTGTCAGTTCCGGCACCGCGATGCTCAGGAGCGCCATGATGGTAATGACGATAATGATACTCCCCATGAGCCAGAATAACGTCAGGCACGAATCATACCGGATAGTGGTTGCCATAATTGAAGAATTCCCTCACTTCACATCTGGTTTTAATAGTTCAGGTGACCACCTGATCAGTTCAGTGATGCAGGCCATCCCTTCCCCCCAATCTTTGCCTTTTGGATAACAAGATCCTCAAATTCCTGTGCGAGCTCCTGGTTTGGTGCATTATTCGGAATGGTGACTGCATAGACTATTGGCTGCCCTGTCCTGTCCTGTCCTATAGCACTGAACCGCTTAAATCCAAGGATCACTTTGACCGTTCCGTACTCATCTGCAAAGTCCGTTGAGCTTAAATCAATTTCCGGCGGGAGATTTATCCACCGGAGATCATGCCCTTCAGCTACGCTCCGGTATTCGAACGCGTAATCGATGCCCCCGGCCTCGAGATGGGACAGGACAAAGATGCTCCCATCACGGATCACGAGTTTTTCATCTGATGGACGGAGCACTTCCGGAAGCCTGACGGTCATTATTCCGCCGATATCCTCTGCCACCAGCGGGGGTGTGAAGTGGCTTCCGATAAGCACGGGGAATATTGTTGAGTTCTGGTAATACCGGTCAGCGAGCAGGGTGACCATGATAGAGCGATACCCGGCTGCATCGAGCATAGGGTTGGAAATCCCAATACGCACGTCAGGGCGTGAAAGCACCTGGTACCAGTTTTCTGAGGTAATCTCATCAGCGTACCTGCTTTTGTTGGTAAATGCGATCACCATCGAATTGGTCGCAAATGGTGTGTAGGTATCGGTAAAATTTGTACCGGTCGCCGGATCCGGCCGGAACATGAGGTCGGGAATCAGGGACGCATCCGCAACGGCGACGACATCAATTCGCCGGTGGAGATCGGTGACCTGCCGGATTGCCTGGATGCTCCCGTGTCCTTCCACCTGGACATCAACATCCGGGTGCTGTGCTTCAAAGGTTTTTTCCACTTCGTCAAACGGTTGCAGCAGGCTTCCTGCCGGGACCACCTTGAGTACTGTTTTTGGCTGTTGTTCATTTGAGCTGCACCCGGCAATACTGCACAGCAGGACAATCAGGCAGAATGACGCCAGCATCCAGGTTAAGCGTGGAGCACTCATTTCTTTTTTATCTCAATATTATTTACCCATTTGACCCATGCGCTACCCTCGGTGATGACTCCTGGATTTTCCGATACAATGGCGATGCGGGCCGGTCCCCCGTCATCATAAGAGACCGGTTTTTTATCCTGTTCATACATGAGAATAATCCGAAGCGAAGGGGAGGGAATTTCTTTCAGATCCGAATTAAATGTCACGAATCCCTTTCCTTCCAGCTGTTCAGCATCAAATACCCACATATAACCATCGGGTGCCGAGATCCAGACCTGGTCATCAGTACTTATTCCTCCGACTTCGGCGATCAGATCCCTGAGATCGACACCGGTACAGAGATACGGCCCGAACCGAATTCCCGTTGTGGACACAGCATAGCAGTGTCCGGTTGCAACCGGGAACCTGCGGAGATCATCGATTGTTAACATTTTTTCTTGGGTACCATTCAGCGTCAGGTGCCAGTCTTTGATTGCCGGGTCTGTTCCCTGCACTGGGGAGTCTTTTGCATTCGATGTGCATCCGGAAAAGGTTGTGGACATAAGGAGGACAAGAGTGAAAGCACAAAACAGCAGCATTTTCCTTGTGATCATTTCTTACACCTCTGAAAACACACGATTCCAGATAGAATCAGAACCGCTGAAAATGAGAGAAAAACAAACTGGTTCGCCGTTGGGGTCGGTTGTGTTGTTGGAGGTGCAGGGTAGGTTTCATCCATCTTGGACTGATACGATTTGGGAAGCAAATCTGCCGAACCGTTGTACCCTCCCGGGTAAATCCGAATTTCGTCCACCCATTTTACCGTGTAGCCGCCTGTGGATGGATAAAGATTGTCAAAGAGGTGGATTGTTTCTACCGGCATAACTTCCCGCATATCTGTATTCCCGAAAACGTGTTTTCCCTCCCGGTTTATTGAATTATCAGCAAAGAAGACAAGCCGCATACCGACGTGGTAACCAGGTGGGTACCCTGTCCCCTGCCGTTCACCGACAGAAGATTCTTCACCATTGAACCAGGCGACCGTGATTGCACCCTGGCGGGGATCAGGTTTGTAAATATTGCCATAGGGAAACTCCACGTGATACCCGTCACCGGATTTTATCATAATTTCATCACCCGGTGCCATACCACCCAGCAAATCAGCGAGATCCCTGACTGCTGTCCCTTTCACTGCTCCCAAATCTTTGAAGTTGGTTGTTTCTTTCCTGTCCCACTGGTCTTCTTTCAGATCAGTAAAGACCGGGCCCTGATGATAGTAATGGGTTTTCCCATCGCCCTGCACCGGCAGGTTTGCTTCCATCCACTGATAATCAACGGTCGTTTCGTTGAGGACTGTAGTGCCATCTGCGGCATATTTCACCACGTGGACTGTTGTGGTGGGTGCTGCAACGGTGGCGTTTACAAGTCCGCAGAGCAGGATCACACCAATCAATAAAGGTAATAGTCTGATCCCATACCTTGGTTGTTTTAGCTCTATCGTATACGTAAAAAGTTCCGGAGTTCATACTCATACCCTCTTGTGCATAAGGTATCCAGGCACGCCGCAGGCTGCCAGAGAAAATAGAATCGTAAAAGGTGAGATCCCTGCCTGAGTCGGGACTGCAACCGCTGCGGTTGTGGGCGTGCGAGCCGGTTCTCCCTGGACAGGGCTATGGGAATAGATCAGGATGTCAGAGATGTACTGGACCGAGAGCCCGGTAGTTGTCGGGTACTTCTCGTCCCCCTGCCGGTAATAATACCATTGTTCGGGAGCCGCAGATTCATGCCAGTCATAATTCCCGAAGGCATGGATCCCCCAGGGATTGGTGGAAGTGTCAGCAAAAAAGATCAGGCGCATTCCCGTCCGGTACTGGGGTACATATCCTTCTGTGTCATGATACCATGCTATCACCATGGGACCCTGCCGTGAAGAGGGGGTGTAGACGTTTTCGTAGGCAAATGTTTTGGTAAATCCATCCTCGGCCTTGATTTTTATCACATCCCCAGGAGCCATCCCCCCTGCCATATCGCAGAGATCTTTGAGATTTGTGCCTTTGACAGCCCCCATGTCCTTTTCCTGCACATTTTTATCTTCTGCTGCATTCCAGCGAAGGCGTTCTTCACGAGCCGGATCAGCATCGTCAACGAAAACCGGTCCCTGGTGATAGTAATGGGTCTTCCCGTCTCCCATAACCGGGAGGTTTGTTTCCATCCACTGGTACGTTACGGTCGTTTCATTGATCACGGTCACGTTATCAGCTGCGTATCTGGCTATGTGGACCTGTGTCGTTCCAGCAGATACTGCCGCTGTGAGTGAAACTAGAACACAGCAGAAGACTAGCGAAAAAAATATCATTCGGTAAAACCGTTGCACCTTCCAACCCCCTGGTGATTGCTGATATTGCATCCAGTAGTTGTGAATGGGCGAGAAAGTCTTATAAATATTATATTTTGTAATTTAGTTAACTATTTGTTGTTAATTCTCTGGTATTTGCTAACCGTCCACTCCTGAAAGCAATTGAGTACGATTACATAAAAAGATCTTAAGATTTCCATTTAGCCGGTTTGCGCTCTGCAAAGCACTTCACCGGAACCGCTCATCCGACCGGAACACTTCTGCACCATGCGCACTCTTTTCAAGCCATCCTGATGAAGCATCCGGATACGCATCGAATACGGGCACATAGGGTTTCAGGTCAAGGAGGGGAGTCCCATCGAGAATGTCCACATCTTCAATGAATAATGTCGAACCTTTCACTTCCATGAGCCGTACGATCGAGAGACCGATAGCATTCGGGCGCCGGGGTGCCCTTGTGGCAAACACACCACGGGGAGTAGTGTCAAGGAATGGCCTGATAGTAAGCGCGTAGGACGAGCAACAGTGAAATGCATAAATCAGGAAAAGATGGGAAAAACCTTCGATATCCGTAAGCCCTTCAGCATATTCACTGAAGACCTCGACGGTACCACGGATACCCCGTGCCCCGGTCGGCTGGATAGGCATCCCCATGATATCAGTAAAGGGTGAGTGGATCTTCCCGATCGGGACAATGGAGAGCGGATCCCGGATTTTCTCTTCATCCTGCATATACCGGAATCACCATTTCTGCAATAAAAGGTTCCTGAACAAAAAAACTTTTTCAGAATAAAAAATAATCGGCGTGCAGGAATGTCAGTATATGATACCGCTTCCTGTCCCAGTTTTGTTGTTCGTTGACCGATTTATCATCAGTTGGTGAATTTTAAAATGTGGCATCTATTGTGTGCATATGTCCGGTTGGTGCTGTTCCCAAAGGGACAATAAATTGTGTTCCTCCAATCAATATAATATTTTTCTTTTAACTTTGAAAAAATATCAAACAAAAATATTTATCAAAGGGGATTCTAATGTTGATCAATGCCCTACCCAGGCATATTAAAACCCGAAAACCCGCCACGGGAAAAAAACCGGCGCGTTCAAAAAAATATTCTCGAACTCACTCTCGAACGGTTGCAGAAGCTGTATGAAGACAGTCCGGTCCGCCCGGGCAGACTCAGCCGTCTGGCAATAAAACCCCATTGGAATGCCGTGCTCGGTTCGAACAACGAGTGCGGACTGGCGAACAATTTTCTGGGCATTCAGGCTACCTATGCAGACCGGGCAGAAAACACCAGATTCCTGAACCTGATTGGAAAGCCGCTTATGGAACTTGCTGACTGGGGCATCCATGCAAAGGATCTCCAGGAACGCTCAATTGGTATTGCTGCACTGAGTGCACTTTCCCAGTGTTTCCTCGAATCATTATCCATCAGGAACCGTGGATTTCTTGCTCAGTGCTGGATACCAACAGATAAACTTGTCCAGCAGTATCCGACAATGTCCCGGCTTGTCACCAAAAATGACATCGTTGTAGTTGTTGGATATGGTAATGAAGTGAGAAATCTCCGCGGCAGGTGCCGTGAGCTGCATGTGACCGATAAGCGTTTAAAAGACACTTTCGGGACAATGATTATTGATAAGGGGATTGTTTATGGCCCCAAAGATATCGTTGTTCATTCCGAAAAAGAACGTGAAATGGTTCTGGGTATCGCCGATGTTGTTATTATCAGTGCTTCGACACTGGTGGACAACACATTCGATGAAATCGTGAAATTTTCCACAAAAGCTCATCTGATCGGCATATACGGACCCGGTGGTTCACTCATCCCGGATGTTTTTTTTGACCGGGGTATTGATTTTATCACCTCATTCCGGATTGCTGATTCAGTCCGGTTTTCTGAAGACATGATAAATGATAATGATATGGAATTTGCCGTCAGAACCTCTCAAAAACAATACATGTTCATGCGCCCTCTTGCCAAGACCAGCGGAACATCCATTCACAAAATGCTGCGGCAGGCTAAGCCTGTGAACATCAACTAAGTTTAAAATAAAAAGGGGTTGCCGGGAACTGGTCCCCTGCACTTACAGTATCCTCAGTATTTTATGCCGTTACCTTTGCTTTGGCTTTTTCCTCTTCAGTCTTCTGGACAGGTTTTTTCGTCCAGGTAAGATCATTGCCCTGGAATGCAAACGAATTCATGAAGTGGATTCTGACATCATTGGGAACAGATGACGTGTCTGCATTCTGGGGAACAATAAGGAGAAGATTGCTCTTATGAACCTGCCCGTATGGCCCCGTCACACTTGAGCGCATAAGTTCCAGTTTTTCCTTGGGCACCTTCTTCTCAAATGAGACGAGGACTTTATTCAGTTCTTTGTTTCCGGAAATAGTTCGTTCAGCAATATATTCCCGGTCATAACCTGCTGTTTCTGGCAGAGGAGTTATTTTCCAGCCGTCATAAGTAGAAAAGAACCGGTTAATCTCCTGCCGTGCAAACTGGTGCATAATATCCTGGTTGCTTCCCATATTCAATCAGTGATAGTTACTCAATAATCAATAAAAAACTATGGATTTATTG
>CAWJAX010000005.1:0-597854 GCA_963841015.1 uncultured Methanoregulaceae archaeon
ACGGATGGGATTGGAAAAAAAGTTAACTGTTATTTATGAATAAAGAGGATTTATTAAATAAGGGGACATTAAAAAACCCTTTCTGTGCGATACCATCCATTGACAGCGGATAGAGACCAGGGAATTAAGATTATTATAGTATAGCACGCCTTATTGAAGATGCAGAGGCATAGTATGACCAGAAGGAAGCGATCAAACAGATTAAGCGATTGGCAGATTCAGGAAATCCTGATGCCGTCACAGCATTGGATCATCTCCTGCATACTCCGGATCTGCACCCATTCCTGCGGGAAGTAATGTCTGGTATTAAAATTTTATCCGGCAGGTGAAGAATAAGAGTAACCCCTTTACTTTAATAAAAAAACTCTCACCTTTATCGAATTAAAAAAATTAGATTATTTTAACATTCGGCTGGAGAGCAGCGGGTATATTGGTACCCGATGCAATTGCCGGTACAATGGGGGTCTGACCATCTGCAGTCAGGACTGCCTGACCCTCTTTACCGATGAGCAGGTTGATGAAGTCCACGCCGCCATCCGCATTGCGAGTGCTCGTAGGAATGGTCACCCCATAAATTATAGGAGTTGCAACTTCTGTGACGGTCGTTGAACCCGATGGGCGTATAACCTGAACATTCGCATATCGGGCAGTCATTGTGGGATCAGAAAGATCTATCTCAGGAGGAAGTGCCAGATAGGGGAGTCCTGACTGGATCGCGACACTGCTGTACTCAAATGCGTAATCAACTGTTCCGGCCTTCAGGAGCGGAATAATATCAGGGCCGGTCTTGGTAATGACGAGTTTCTTGCCATCCGGGGACGGGTTAGTTGCATTTATCGTATGCTTGGCTCCATCAGTCACTTTTGTCATCTTGCTGTAGGGTGCAACAAGGGTATTAAAGATAGAACTGTCACCGTATTTCCGTTCTGCAAGGGCAATGGTCATAAGACTGCGGTAGCCTGCTGGATCTGAAGTAGGATCACTTATTGCGTAGGATACATCTTTTGTTGCAAGAACGGTGTACCAGTTATCAGCATTGATGGTAGCGGCACTCTTACTGGTGTTGGTGTAAACAAGTACCATGCTGTTCTTTGCAAAGTTCACGTCAAAGGTTGCATTCTTCGGGTACAGGTTCTTTGGGATTAGGACCGTATCAGCGCTTGCCAGTACATCTGCAAACATATTCTGCTTGTTCACTTTGTCGATGATTGCTGCGCTTCCCCCACTATAGAGCTGGACATCGGTGTCCAGGTGTGCTTTTTCAAAGCTCTTCTCCAGTTTGGAAAATGAAGAGCCAAGGCTTCCTGCATGGTATGCCTTGAGGAGCCTGACTGCAGTAGCCGGGGTACTATAATCACCGACATATCCTGCAGCGGCTGTTGGTACACTTACACTCATCGGGGTGAACAGAGACTTGCCATACTTGTCTTTACCATAATCAGCGATATCCTGCTGGGTCTGTGGAGAGATAAGGAAACTGATGAAATCATTGGCCATCGTGATCTTTTCAGCAGGCTGTTTGCTGGTCAGTACCGCCATTGCGCTGTATATATTGAGCAGACTTGCACCCTGGGTTACAATCGGATCAAGTTTCAGATTGTTCTTATAGGCCAGGTAGGTACCTTCATCGGTGAGGGTGTATGCTCCTTTTTCGCTTGCCATCTGGAGGGTATCTCCCATGCCCTTCCCGGCTTCAACATACCAGGCACCGGATTTCTGAACGTCTGTGGCATATGTGTATCCGGCGCCCTTCCAGAGATTCTGCTCGGCACTGTGGGTACCAGAACCATCACCGCGTGACACGAATATTACCTTCGTATCTCCACCCTTACCTTTTGTCAGGATAGTTTTGAAAGCGTTCTCGGGAGTCATTCCTTTGATTCCTGCAGGATCGCTTGCCGGCCCGATAATCAGGAAGTAGTTTGATGCAAAAGAACGGCGATTCAGCCCATTCCCGCCTTCCAGAAACGCCAGCTCCTGTGAGGGAGAGTGTACAAGCAGCACATCGGCATCGCCTTTCTTTGCAAGTTCGATCGCTTTCCCGGTGCCCTGTGAGGTGATAAGGAGATCAACATTGTTCTGTGCTTCGTACTTTGTCTCAAGATAATTCAGGAGACCGGTATCGTAGAGGCTCGTTGTTGTAGCGATAAGAAGTTTCTCCCTTGGGCCTGAAAATACGACGGGGGTTGCTGTCGGCGCTGCTGTTGTCGCTGCCGTACCAGGGGTTGCCGGGGTTGTTACCACCTGCTGGGGTGCCGGAGTGAGTTTGTACAGCCTGCAAAACAGGCAGAGAATATCAGTAGTGCGATAACTATTGCAATCAATCCAAAATGCACTTTTTTTGTCATAGTATGACCGGTTTATACTTACTAATAGCAATTCTTCAATGTTTCTTTTTTGAAATTGTTAATTTTTTAAAATTAACCAATTGATATACCAGGTCAAATAACAAGGGTAGCATTTTTTGAAGTATTGAAAAGAAGTAAAAGATAGTTTAAAATTTTGAGAGACATAAAACCTCAACCATTGGTACGATAGCGCGATTTTGAATCCCATTTTAACCTTAAACGAAAATTTTACCTTATATTTAGTTCGAAAACCGTGCTTTTTATTTAATAGGTAACAAAAAGGGATTCTGCAGAGTTTTTTCAACTAAATACACGACTATGATAATTTAATATTTCCTTCTTTTTTCACGAGCACTTCTGAATCAACCATTACCTCATACCCTGAAAATTCTATTTTATATATACCCGGATTCCTGACAACAATCTCCTGCGAGGTTAAAGGAATCCCATACAACCTGCCCCATCCCTCCTTTTCATACAAGCCACTTTCATTTGAGATTGTTATTTCAAACCATGCGAATTCATCCGGACGATTGACAATTGCGGTATCAATTTTCTTTTGGAAATCTGTTGGTTCAAACCATTTTATATCAGTGATATTATGAGGTAAGACTTTATAGCGGATGACCAATGGTGGATTTTTAAGATCAAAGGAAATTTTATAGGAATTTACCAGATTATACGATATATTATTCTTGAAAATAGTCAGGTAATCCCTAGAATCAAAAGAAATACCCGGGGGAGGAGCCGGTTTTTCGAATAACATTTTATTGGTTTTAGGGCTGGTGTCAGGCTCCCGGATAACGGGTTCAATAGTTACGTACTGGGGTGTTTGGGCAGGGGTTGGCAGGGGAACAGGTGTGGAGAGCAGTGTGGGCGTGATTATCTTGTTCGTGGCAGATGCCGTAATTGTTCCATTTTTAGCTCCGAGTACGCTTCCTGTGGTGTTACCCTCGGTAATTGCCTGAGCATTGAAACCAGAGAAGATAACACTAGCCATGATGATTATCAACAATGCCATTGCCCCGGCTGTTAGGGAAAAGTATTGCGTGAATTTCTGTTCCTTGGGGTGATGCTGATGGATGAAATCCGGGACAGGTGCGAGCTGAACTTCGCTGCGCGAGTGATTATCAACCGTAACGAGGATTCGGGTTTCATCATTCCGTTTCCGTATCATACCGTAGGGTTTCTGATAAAGAGTAAGCTGTGAATACTCCACCTGTGGAGGTTTTTCCTTCTTCGGTGCCTCAAGAGCAGAGATAACACTACGAGGCACCCGCATACTACTCTGGTTCTGCAAAATCATTTCATTGAGTGTACGCAGGGGTCCGGGGAATTTCTCCCAGGAAAATTCAAGACCCCACATGTTCCTGGCATGGATTCCTCCTTCCAGTGCGGACTCGAGCTCATCAATCTCAAACTGATCCCTATTGTCATGTAAAAGTGCACGGATTTCCTCGGAGGTTGCCTCTTTTCCAAACTTTTTTATGAGATGTGGGGTGAGAAGTTCGATTATTTCATCAGTGAAGGTAAGATCCGGTGAAAACCTGTTAAAAATTTCTGCAAAACTTACCAGCTCATACAGGATTGACCGTATGTCAGCGTCCGGCCCGAGTTTTTTTTCTATAGCATCACCAAGGGGTGAAATAATGTCATTAATTGCTCCTGATTCGGTTTCTGCCAGACCTTCCAGATGCATCTGGCGTTCCTCTTCAAAAATCTTTGAAAATGTACCAATAATGAAGATATAATTTGCCTCTACATTTTTTTTCCTAATAATGCGGTATATTTTTTCAAGATCCTCTAAAAAAGAGATAATATCAGCACATATCCGAACCCGCATAAGCTCGTCAGCGTTACCCATAGGGATGGTGCATTCTGTCTCAAACTCCAGTTTCTTCTGGTAAAAAAAGGTAAAAATATTGTCGAGGCTGTGCTCCTGAATATCAATTACCTGGTGTTTATAAAGATCGAGAAGGATTTTTATTGAATTTTTCCGGGTTTCATCATAGAGACGACAGTAATTAACGCAATAGTGACGGAAGATCTGGTAGTCTTCTTTATTGAAATGTACATTCACCCTCCCCATACGTTATAATTATAATCACTCTTATTTTATTTTACTTGTTTGTTAATTGAAACAATGTTGTTAAAGCAATTCGAGACAATTTATTTAAAAAGCGCTTACGTAGGAGTGTGTGCGTTCAGGGAATTTTCTTTTTAATTTCTCGACACCTCGTGTGCTTTTTTTAAAAAAATATGGTTTTAAACAGCACGGATAACGGTACCAACATTCTTTCCTTTAATGGCTTTTTCGATATTTCCCTTGATGTGGCAGTTGATGATTCTAATCTCTTTTACATGGGCTGCATCTTTCAACAACTCGATAACCATCGGTTCAATCACCAGGTTCTCAAGGTTCATCGCTTCCAGTTCAGATGCAGTAATCTCCTTGATAAATTCCGCATCAGGGTGTGATGTAGGATCCTGCATGTACAGCCCGTTGACATTCTTACCAATAATGCAGTTCTTTGCTCCCATCACCTCAGCGATAAGGAATGCACCGGTGTCCGTGCGGTGGGGAGGGATTGACCCGGATTTGGCAGGATGTTCATAGAGCCCGTACGGGGGCGTACCATGCATGACCGGCAGCATCCCGAGCTTCAGCAGGCTGGGAAGTTCAAGAAGATCCCCGGTATGGATTCTGACGCCATTATATTTTGAGAGGAGAATTGAGACCATAATCGCATTCTGTTCGGAAATCTTTGCCGAGAGTTCCGCAAGTACCCCGGTCGGCATGCCAAGATCCATCCCGACATCCATGATATGCCGGACCCGGCCACCGCCACCGGTCACAATGAGCATCTGGTGTAATTTTGATAATTGTCCAATCTCTTCGAGAAGCGGGTACATCACATCGCGCCCGTAATCAATCGCTGCATGTCCACCGATTTTGATAACATTCAGCTCCGGCGTTATGCGTATCTGCTCTCCGGTCGCCCGCTTCCGGTGTAATCCTTTCCTGACGAGTGTCTCTCCTTGCAATCCACTGGATATCTCAAACCGCTTATGCATGGTATGTCACACCACCATGGTATCGCAAAGATAAGTTATAAGTTATTGTAAACCAGTTGGTATATCAGACACCAGTCATTCCCCATACAAAAAGATAATATGATTGGGCAATGAGTATGGTGGGAGGAACCCAGATGAAGATTTATGTGCGTGAACGCCAGAAAGTCGGTGAGGGTGTTGAGTCACCGAAATATCGTATCGTTGCTGTGACCGGTGGTCAGATACAGATTGAAGCAACCCACTTCCGGAAGTTCGAGATCGAACAGATTGCCAAGGATATCAAAGCCGAACTCGTTTACATGAAACCGGTCGCAGACGACCAGAAGAAAAAGAAGCACTGAAAGAATTACTTTTTTCAAAGAAACTTTTTTTCTTTCCTTATTGAGCGCTTTGAATAGTACTCCGTGTATCTTTATGCTCTCCCATTCCATAGTAATGTACGATTACCCATGGCTGTACTCTCGGTTGATATCCTTTTTGATGCAGCGATTCGGATCCAGCTCGCAGAGCGATCAATCTCCCTCACGTTTGTGCAGGATGAGGTCCGGATAAAATTCCCGACTACACGACGGCTGGCAGAATTTCTTGAGGTCCCCCATTATTATGTCCTGCCCTATTTTGCCATGATGGAACAGGAAGAGCTCGTCACCCGTGCTGAACGTGTGGGGATCCTGACTACCGCAAAGGGGAGCCGGAAAATGATTGCCCTGATGAAAGATAAATATCTCAAAGAAATGAATGAGATCATCGGTTCGACCATTTTTCAAGAAATTATAACAAAATGTCTATTACCTGCTTAAGGAATAGATTTTTTCCTCGATTCCCAATATTTTTGATACTTTCGTTTTCTGGTATATCAATTGTTTATCAGTTGGTTAATCATAAAAAATTTACAATTTAAAAAAGAAACAGTTTTTATAGATAATCACAGATCTTATGCCATAAAGGATTGATCTTGTATGAAACGTTTTTCTGAATTATCACTGGGAATTCTGTTAGTAATTCTCCTTATCGGAGTTGTGTTTATAGCAGGATGTACAACAACCCAACCGGACCCGGCCACGACTACCGCTGTAACTACACCGCCAACAATCGTAGCTGGTGAAAAGACAAAACTTCTCGTTGCAACGACAACAAGTCTCTACGACACCGGGCTCCTGAACTACCTCGAGCCGAAATTCGAATCGATGTATAATGTCGATCTGCAGATCACGTCCCAGGGCACCGGTAAAGCGATCGAAATTGCCAAGAAAGGCGATGCTGATGTGCTTCTCGTACATTCCCCATCCCAGGAACTGGCATTTGTAAAGGACGGGTTCGGTATTAACCGTCGATCATTTGCTTCAAACAATTTCATGATTGTCGGGCCGGGAAATGACCCGGCAGGAATTGCCAATATGACGCCCGAGAATGCCTTCACCACCCTTCTTGTGAAGGGTACGAACAACACGGCAGGCGTAGTCTTTGTATCCCGTGGTGACGCTTCCGGGACACACACTGCGGAGCAGAAGATCTGGTCCAATGCGAAGTACAATTATACCACAAACGTCTCAAAATCCGGCAACTGGTACGTTGAAGCCGGTAAAGGCATGGGAGAGACCCTCCAGATGGCAAGCGAAAAGGGGGCATACACCTTCACGGACGAAGGGACCTACCTTTCGTATAAGAACAACCTGAAACTCGTCCCGATCATCTCGAAAGGAGCAAGTCTGCTCAACATCTACAGCGTCATGACCGTTTACAATGCCAAGCAGCCGGTCGAGAAGATACAGATGGCGAACAATTTTGTGAATTTCCTGATAACACCGCAGACTCAGGCAGATATCGGTAACTTTGGTGTGGACAAGTACGGAAAGGCATTGTTTACCCCCATGAGTATCAGCGTTCCGACAGCACCAGCGGGCAATGTAGGAGATTACAGCACGCCTGCAACGGATCTCAAACCACCAGTGGCAGCTGTAAACGCTACCGTGACAAAATAACCTCCCTTTTTTTGTAAACGATCCGTTTACCCTTACCTTCCTGGGCACGTTCCGGGAATAGTTTTCAAGGACAGTAACAGGCTGCAGGAAGTTTTTTTTGGAGAATATGCGATAAAAATGGTTGCGTCACCGCAAGGCCCGACTTTCCGGGAATTTTAATAAATCCTTGTCTGGTTTTATTGGTTCTGGAGCAATCTCAAAACAGCTCCGTGCTCGTGAGGATTGCACCTCGGCGCTTTGTGTTCCCCAAAAATGCGATACCCAGTGAACACAAAATACGTCATCATCGCAATAAGCGCAGGTGGGGCAGGGGGAAACAATAACGGTTACGCCGTTATCGTACCTGTGCTTTGTATTTCCTGTCAGAGGAAAAGGGATACTCAACGTGGTTTTATTGTTCTGCTCATTACAAAGTACAGAAGAACTGTTAACAGCGGCGAGATCCAGGGTTAAGATCTTTGTTTATTTTGTTCCCTTCTCCGTCCAATCCATGCCAGAAGATATGCAAGTACCAGCCCGACGATAAATGCAATGGTCATTGAGCTGAGAAGGGCTAAGATACCAATGATACCGGTAATGGCGAGGGAATCTGTCCTTAAGCTGTACCGTGCCATCTCAATCCCGACAAACACCAGCAGTGCTCCAAGAACTCCGATCGCAATGATGTACAGAACCTGAGGCGCGGAGAAGAAAAGGGCGAGGAAGAGAAAAATCAGCCCTGCATAGACATTTGCCCCACCTGTCCTCGCACCATAACGGTGCTGCCCGGCAAGTCCCCCGGCCCCGTGGCACATCGGAAATCCCCCAAAGGGGACCGAAGTAAGGTTCATCAGCCCTATAGAGGTCGAGAATTTCTTTGGAGGGATATCCACAGAAAAAAGATCTTTAGTAAGGAGTGAGGTTGCGAGAATTGCGTTTGCAATCGTGAGGACAACCTGGGGCAGAACGAGCGTTTTCAGGGCAGAAGAAAAATCGGAGGGAAGGGGAATTACCAGCTGGGGTGCAGGGATAAAACTCATCGCGGGTATGCCGTACAGGTACAGCCCCCCCAGTAACCCGACGCCGATGACACACAGTGACGAAAGATCGGGAACACGACGGTAACGAAAAAGGACAAGGAACACTATGATAATCACTATCCCGACAATGAAAAAGAACGGATCTTTGATCACAAAATCTGCTGAAGCCTTAAAAAGGAGCAGGGCAAGACCGAGCTGGATTCCCCTGACGACACTCTCCGGCACCCACCGATCAATAACCTCAAATAAACGGCCGTAACCAAGCACGAGGAAGATAACGCCGAGGATGAGTCCGGCTGCAGCAATCTCGCCGCTGCTGATACCCCCGGCGATGACAATCACGGCGATCGCTTTCATGGGTTCAAGAGGGATCGGCAACCGGTAATAAAACCCGGTAAGAATGAACCAGATACCAAAGAAGAGAAGCACGTACCGGATATTGACATCAGATACCAGCCCCACGGCAATGATCAGCGGGATGATCGTCCCGAAATCACCCAGGGAACCCGCCAGCTCTGACAGGGAGAATTTCATGGGGGTTGCGGACATCAGGGACACGATCTTCGGGTTAGTGAGATTACAGGTTTTTGGTTTTCAGCATATATTCCGATCTATAATATCCTTCGTTCGCCAACATATACAAAAATCGTTTACCAATCATTAAAATAAAGTAACGTTGATGATAAGAATTAACCTTTTTACCGGATTCCTCTGGATATCCGATAAAACCAATGTGCACCTATCAAAAATCCGGGGGTAACATCGATGAGCGAGATTGTATCGGGATTCATACAGGCATTAAACCTGATTGTCACTTTCGATCCCGAAGTGATGCAGATAGCCGCACTCTCTATATTGATCTCACTTGCTGCAACGGTCATTGCAGCCTCAATATCCATTCCTTTGGGGGGACTTATCCATTTTTACGAATTCCGGGGCAAACGGGCGGTTATCATCCTGATCCAGACCCTCTATTCCATCCCGACCGTTGTCGTGGGACTCCTGCTCTACCTTATGTTCTCCCGGAGCGGCCCGCTCGGGATATTCGGGCTCCTGTTCACCCCGGAAGGGATGATCATCGGACAGGCCGTGCTGATTATTCCCATCATCACCGGACTGGTCATCGCCGCTCTTGGCGGAGTCGACCGGAATATCAGCGACACCCTCATCTCGCTGGGTGCTACCGGAATCCAGACCATCATGCAGGTTGTGAGGGAAGCTCGTCTGGCGATCCTCAGTGCAGTGGTCCTTGGCTTTGGCCGTGCTATCTCAGAAGTCGGTGTTGCAATGATGATCGGTGGCAATATCCGGGGAGAGACACGCGTACTGACAACTGCAATAGCGCTCCAGACAGGTATCGGTGATTTCCCGTTCTCAATCGCTCTTGGCATCATCCTGCTCCTGATAGCGCTCGTCATAGTAATCATCATGAATATCATCATATCCGGCCTGTCGGTTGAGTCCCAGCAGGCACTTGGAGGGCCACGATTATGATCCGGATAGAAGGTCTCTCGCGCGTGGCTGGTGGCAAAACTATTCTCGAATCGATCGATCTCGAAATTCATCGCGGGGAGATCTTCACCTTTATCGGGCCGAGCGGGAGCGGAAAGACTACGCTCCTGCGTCTCATCGATCTTCTCGATACACCAACAAACGGTACTATCATTTTTGACGGAATTGATACCACTGCGTCAAATACGGATCGGCTTTCGATCCGCAGGCGCATGTCGATGGTCTTCCAGAAACCCGCAGTCCTGAACTTAACCGTTGCCGGCAATGTTGCATTCGGACTGAAGTTCCGTGGTGTGGAAAAATCAGAGACTGATACACGTGTTCATGAGGCTCTTGATATCGTCGGGCTCCTGCACCTTGCAGACCGGAAAGCGGTCACGCTCTCCGGAGGAGAAATGCAGCGCGTAGCAATCGCACGGGCACTGGTGACCCGGCCTGAAGTCCTTCTTCTCGACGAACCGACGGCAAATCTTGATCCAGTCAACACTGAGTTGATCGAAAATCTGATCAGGCGCATCCACAAGCGCTTTCAGACTACTATCATCCTCTCTACGCACGATATGATCCAGGGCCAGCGCCTCGCAGACAGGATCGGGGTGATTATGAAAGGGAAAATTGCCCAGGTCGGTTCACTCCATGACATTTTTTACCGTCCGAATGGCAAAGACATCGCCCGGTTTGTGGGTATCGAAACGATATTGGAAGGTATCGTCGAATCCAACGAAGAGGGACATGCCCGCGTTAGTGTCGGGAATGCTGTCTTTGAAGTGATCACTCCCTGTAAACCCGAAACAAAGGTATCCTTATTCATCCGCCCGGAAGAAGTGACCATCGCGGTCAGGGACGGGGATCTGCCCAAAACCAGTGTACGCAACCAGCTAAGCGGGACAATCATAAAGATGGTGCCCTTCGGACCATTTGTCCGTACTACGATCGACTTCGGTTCTCCGCTGACAGCACTGGTGACCCGCAGGTCTGCTGATGAGCTCGGACTTGCGGTCGGGATGGCAGTGATCGCTGGTGTTAAAGCCACGGCCATTCATGTCCGTCCGGATACCAGCTGAAGAATCCTTTCTACACCAGACCCAAAAAAAACTGTGATGAGTTAAACACTATAATACGAGAACGCCCAATAATAGGACGATGCGCTGCACGGTTCTTGCCAGCGGGAGTAAAGGTAATTGCGTTTTTCTTGAAGGGGAGAGCGGGGCACTTCTGCTGGATGCAGGACTGAGCACAAAAGAAACGCTCCTCCGAATGGACAGATCATGCCTTGATCCCGGGCAGATTAATGCGGTGCTGGTGACGCATGAGCACGGTGACCATATCAAAGGCCTTGACGTGCTCGCCCGCCGTTTTGCTGTCCCGGTCTATGCAACCGGAGGAACGCTCGATGAATTTCTCCATCACCGGCGCACTTCTGACAAACGGATAGATAGTCATGTATGCCGGTATCATGAGCGGTTTAAAATCGGGGATTTTGAAGTCGAACCGTTTGCCACCTCCCATGACGCTGCCGAGCCTTGCGGATTTATCATCAGGGAAAACGGTGTCAGGTTTGGGTACTGCACCGATACCGGTATCATAAATCCTCAGATGCTTGACCTGCTGAGGCGATGTGATGCCATCGTACTCGAAAGTAACCACTGTCCCGATATGCTCCAGAACGGGCCTTACCCGGAATCATTGAAGCGGAGAATCCGTTCAAAACGAGGGCACCTCTCCAATGCCGCTGCCGGTCGCTGCCTGCAGACACTGGGAAAAGACGTACCGCAGGTAATCCTTGCCCATCTGAGTGAGATGAACAACACGCCGGAACGGGTGATGGCAAGTGCCCGTGAGGGACTCGGGTTCTTTTATGAAGAAAAGACACTCGTTGTCGCCACCCAGTGCGGGACATCCGGTTCCTGCCCGCAGTGGATAAAACTTTAAAAAAATGAAATCGGGAGAATGGCTCTGGAGACAGATATGATATACGAGGCACTGGTATGATAAAGGAGGGGACAGTGCCTGTCCTCCCTGACCGCCCCTCCGCTTGCGATAGTACTGTATTAACTGTTCGGGAGTTATCGCATTTGGGGGGAGCCAAAGCGGCGGGGGTGAAACCCCCGTGAGCGTTCAGGTTTTTAAAAACAGTCCTCCAGTGCTGGGAAATTTCCTTTTTTAAAAAAGGAGATTTTTCGTATGCAAAGATCGGAATCCGATGTTTTCAGGAGTCTTTAATCTTCAACAATTTTAGGCAATAATGATCAATTGAGTTGATTATCGCCTTTTTTGCCTGCTTGACTTTCTTTTCGTCTTCCGAGAGGAAATCATGTGCCACGTATTCGAGCAGGGTGACATAATAATGGTGCGGGCCAAAGGTTTCCTTGATTTCATCCAGGCAGGCATGTGCCTCATAGTGTTTGCCGCTCATCAGCTCAAACCCAAAATCGAGGAGTGTGAGAGCGTGTTGCGGGAAGTTTTTACTCACCGCCAGTTTCCTGAACCTGTCAAACACATCTTCCCGGGTAGTGATGATTGCCAGTTTGAGCCCGTAATAGATTGGTTCAAGCTCATCGGGATACTGCTGGGTCATCTGCTTGACTACACCCGCCACACCTCCGGCGTCACGTTTCTCGAGCTTGAGCTTGTAGAGCTCACGGAGGAAGTACATATCATCGAAGAACCGCTCAATTGCCATCCCCAGGAGTTCCTCGCGGATATCACGCTTCCCATCACTTGACGCCTTCTCGATTCCTATCCTTAAAAATGCCCGTTCTTCGGGGAACCATGCAATCGCCTGTTTTAACATGAACCAGAAGATCTTGTTGATCCCGGGGTCATCGCCAATACCCAGCTCTTTGAGCCGGTTCATGGGAGGATTTAAGCGGACCAGCTCGATCATCTGCTCGCGGGCGGCAAGTGCCGACGGCGTGGGTCCCCGGGCTGCTTCTTCCTGGTCCATATCTCCTCCCTTTTGGGGAGAGCGGGCATAATAACAGTACGCCAGTGCCGGGCAGATAAGAACATCAGCATTCCGGTATTTTTTTAACTGTTCAATCGCTTCGGCATATTTGCCGAGGTTGATCATCTTTATCCCGAGCACAATGTCGAAGAGCGCTTTTCCGGTTTTCCTGCGCTTGTTCCGTTCAGCATAATCGAACAGCTTCTCAACATATGCGATATCTTTGGACATAGCGCTCTTTTCAAGCACCCGCAGGGTTATACTGTCGATGAAATGGTCGTACATATCATCGTTGACATTCGGAAGGGTTTTTTCGAGGGTGTCAACAACCTGACCGTAAAAAACGGGAACATTGGCATCGATTTTATCACTGTTTTTTTCAATATAATCGAAAAAATCCTTTTTCAGCCTGTTGAGTTTTACCCTGACGATCGCATTGGGCTGGCACTCCTCGTCCATACTACAAAATCACGCTTGCGGGTAATAAATTTGTTGACCTTAAAGATCAGGGAATCATTATACAAAATTGTTTTTTTTTTAAAATCTGGCGAAATCTGGCCATTTCATTTCAAAAAAGTATCAAAACGTTAATGCGTGTGCTTGGACAACATCACAAACGAGAACTTTCATGCTCTTTATGGACTTTTCCCGGACCTGTGAGCAACTGGAAGGGACGTCCGGGCGTCTCGATATGATTGATATCATCAGCCGTGTTCTCCCCACCCTGACACCCGAAGAGCTCCCGGTCTTTGTCCGGTTTGTCATGGGCAGGATTTTCCCGGACTGGAGCTCAAAAAAACTTGGTATCGGACCAAATCTCCTGTATGAAGCCATCGGTTACGTAGCTGGCATGAAAAAAGACCAGGTAATCGAGAAAATTACCATCACGGGAGATGCCGGACGTGCCGTAGAGGAACTGCTTTCGATAAAATCGCAGACTACGTTTTTCCATGAAGACCTGGATCTCGTCCGCGTGTATACCGAACTCATCACGATCGCTGAAATGGAGGGGAAAAAATCCCAGCGGGAAAAACTGCTGGCTGTCCGCCGGTTACTGGGTAATGCCCACCCGCTTGAAGGGAGATATCTTACCAGGATCATGCTCGAAGAACTCCGGATCGGTGTCGGAGAAGGCAGCGTGCGGGACGCGATTGCGAGGGCATTTTCCGTGGATTCTGCGCTCGTTGAGCATGCGATGCAGGCGTTAAACGATGCGGGCGAAGTCGCACGGCTCGCCAGACTGGGACCTGACGCTTTACGGGAGGTTCGCATAACGCTGTTCCACCCGGTACGGATGATGCTTGCCCAGCAGGGAACAATTCCGGATATGATCCAGGAGCACGGTCAGATTGCCGCCGAGTTCAAATATGACGGTTCCCGGTTCCAGTTTCACAAAAAAGGCAACTGGGCCCGGTTGTATTCCCGCAGGCTCGAAGATGTAACTGCAGCTCTCCCGGACGTGATTGAGAAACTGATAACCTCAACCACCCATGATGTGATCCTTGATGGGGAAGTTATCGCAATAAAAGATAACAAGCCAATGCCTTTCCAGTCGGTGCTCAGGCGGTTCCGTCGCCGTCACGATATCGCGGAAGCACAGGATGCAATCGAAATGGTGCCCAATGTTTTTGACATCCTCTATCTTGATGGCGAGACCCTCATAGATCTCCCGCTGGAAAAGCGCAGGAAACACCTTGAAAGTGTAGTGAACAGGTATATTGCCCCCCAGGTAGTCAGCAGTGATCCACGGGAAATCGAACAGACTTACAAAGACGCTCTTGAAGCAGGGCATGAGGGAATTATGATCAAAGTGCCGGCTTCTTCCTATTCCCCGGGCCAGCGGGGGAAAAACTGGATTAAAATCAAACCCGATGTTGATACGCTCGATCTTGCAGTGATCGGAGGGGAGTGGGGCGAAGGGAAACGGGCACATATTTTCGGTTCATTTCTCGTTGCCTGCCAGGACCAGGGCAGACTCGTTGCCCTCAGCCGGGTTGCAACCGGCTTTTCCGATGAGCAGCTTGCTGAGGTTTATGACCTGTTAAAAGACCGTGTTATTAAAAAATCCGGAAAAGAAGTATCGTTTGAACCCGACCTGGTGTTTGAAGTAGGATATGCAGAACTCCAGGTCAGCCCGACATATGAAGGAGGGTTTGCCCTCCGCTTCCCGAGATTTATCCGGATCAGGGATGATAAAAATATAACTGACGTTGAAACTCTCGAAAGTATCAGGGAGCGGTACCAGCGACAGGCGAAATCTGCACAGGCATATCAGAAGTGAGAAAGCGTCCGTTGCGTGCGGAGCTCGGGGATCAGGAGACTGTGATGTACCCAGGTATCCGATCCAAGAATGGCAGATGCCTGGTTGACAGCAGCAGCAAGCGATTCACAGGTAACGGGGGGATTTGCCATTGCCTTTCGGGTAGCTTCACGAATCACCCACGTCCCAAGCGGAGCCCAGTAATCACTGGAGATACTCCTGAGGACAATGACCCGTGCAGACCGCCTCGCATTCTTAAGGTATTCACACGCTGCGAGCCGTGCGGAGTAGTAGGCACCTGAAATCGGGGAATATCCCTTTTTTGTCATGCCCTCCTGATCCTGCACAATAACCTCCTCTTCCCCTGCCCAGAGTGTCCGGCGCCCCCAAATCTCGATCATCTCGTACTTCCAGTCGCCCGGGACAAGGATACAGACAATCCTGTTGCCAAAAATTTCTCCGGTAAAAAGACGGATCTCTTCAATCGGGGGATAGCGTGCGATCTCTTTTTTGAGCTGGATGGAAAGCGTATCATCGACGGCAGTAATGGCCCACCGGGTGGGTACGAAGGTTCGCCGTTTGCCGAGCAGTCCTGCGGTCATAAGATTTGCAATCTGGTACACATCGATTGCCGATTCCCTGAGCGCACCACAGGCATCAGTCGCACTCATATCGGTGTCCGATGTGATCCGCTCAACAACCCGCTCCACCCGGGCATTGCCAAGAACCTCCATTTTTTTTACCGGACCGGTGAACCCGACAGGCGCAATCGTCCCGTCGAAATTCAGACTGAACGCGACCGGTTTTTCAAATACCACATCCACATCCAGCGGAATGGTGGAACGCGCGATCTCCTGCAGGTTATCGGCGACCGATGGTAATATCGATCTCCCGCTGATCGTACGGGCACGGATACTGACAATCTCCTCGATACCCAGATTGCGGTCGAGCCAGTCCGGAGGACTATCACTGTCGTTAATGAGCAGCGGCCCGCCATGCATATCCGGCCAGCCATAACTCCCGATGAAGACAGAGGGGGAGCTTCCCTGGTAACTGCTCGCAGGTTTCAGGGCAGCCTGGGCATGGAACCGGCTCACCACAGGACAGCGGGGCAGCCCGCACATACCTTTTCCCTTGCACTCGGCGCATCGCATCAAACGTCTTACCTCTGGTCAATGACCACACGCACCCGTTTATTGAGATAAATCAGCATCTCCTGAACCCACTCATACCAGACAACCTGCACATCCGGGACTTTTTGTGCAACCTCCCTGCCAACATCATCGTCACGTTCACGGAGCACCTCCACAACTACCGAGCCGGGTGCAAAAGCCGAAGGGACGATAGTATCCAGGTCACCATCTACAATTCCAAACACCGGAATACCGCGATGGGCGCAGATATGCCCGCTCACCGCAGTCGTATCATCCCCAATCGCAAGCACACCGCAGCAGTCTTCGGGCATCCTTGTATAGATCTCATGTCCACAGTGATCGATCACGAGAACACGCCCGCTGCCCGGTGCCTTCCCGTTCGTGTGCGGTGCTGCTGACCGGATTGGACCACTCTTGCACCACGCGGTACTGATATCGATGCTCTGGTTCAATGAGAGCTTCTCAAGACCATGGGGTTTGGGTTCCAGGCCGGAACATGGTTCAACCAGACCACTTCTGCTGTGGAGGACGACGACATCTTCTGTGGCCCGTCCGATCACAATGCCATTTACATAGACCACTTCACCGGGAATACATCCCCGGATCTCCCGAATATTTCGCTGTGGGTGAACGGTGCTTTTCAATGATTTTTTCCCAAATCCCGTGAGACGTGAAAGTACCATGGCCAGTTCTTCGTCTCCCCCGTTCCAGCAATAGACCGTCCTGTTCGAGCATTCTATGTGCACGAGCCCGGTACCACCAAGACGTGAAGCAACCATATTCCCGAACAGTTCCCCGGTTTTTTGAGTCTTTCCCCGGTTTGCCAGAAACACCGGATCATCCAGGGCCCGAATTACCCTGCTCGGGGGCTGTGCATTGAATTCCACCCGCAAGCCCGATTCCTCTGCAGCAGTCCTTGCCATAACCCCGGCGACAATGACACATTTGGGGGACAGCACCTCCATAAGCCACGCTACATCGCCCGTATCAAAAATTTCCGGGCCGTGTACAACCATCATTGCAGAATCAGGGAGTGTTCTCATGGATCAGCCCTTTTTACTCCTGTTTTAACAAACGGTTGGGATCGCCACTTTGTCATAAAAAAGGGTCCATCGGCCTACAAGGTGGTTATCTGAGTACCTGTAGTCCTCACGAAACGGTTCTCCGGTTCCGAAAACGAAACCCGCCATCCCACATCATACCGTGCGCCACATTCCGGGCAGATGAGAATCACCTGGTAGACTTCCCGAGTGGATTTGACCGGGGAGTCTTTACCGGCATGCAGTTTGAGAAATGATGTGTGGAATCCCAGTGCATAACCGCATGCTGGGCATATGTGGAGTTCGTCTTCGATTTTGATATTTCTTATTTCACTCAGAACCGTCATGGTAACTCTTTGTTAATGCTCTACGGTCATGGTACGATATTAATTTTGCCCGAGGTTTGCAACATCGATGATTATTGCGGCGGCATTCTCCCTGCCATTGATCGCTTCGTGAACCACCCGGACGGGCCGGGGACAGCAGGTCATCGTTTCGGCAATTTTTCTCTCCAGCAGGTCCGGGGTCACCAGCTTTCCGTTTATGGATGTGCCGGCTCCCATATCCACGATCTTTTTTGCATTGTTCTGCTGTTCCGGGTGCTCCGGGTCCATGATGATCATCACCGGTTTTTCAAAGAGCATTGCCTCGTGCAGCGTGGTGAGTCCCCCATGTGCAATCGCAATTTTTGCTCTCGCAAGGTGCTCGTAAAGGTCCGGTACGTACCCGTGGGAGACAAAATTGTCAGTAGAATCCGGCAGGACAGCCCCGGTATAAAATACATCAAAAAAGAGGTCTTTTCGCCGGTCTGCGATCTCCTTTAACATCTGGTACATCGGGAGTTTGTAGGGTTCCCCCCCAAAACTGGTGAAGATTGTTTCCCGGGCTGAGGTGTACCGGGCAGGATCCAATTCAAAAAAAGGCCCGGTAAAGGTGTAATGTTTTTCTTCGCCTTTCGGAATGATAATATTATATTCGCTGACCGTATCCGGCGGGGGATAATCAGGTATGATAACATGGTCAGAAAAACGGATGTACCTTCTGATAATAAAGTTGAGAGACATCCAGACCGGGTTGGTCGTGCCATTGAGCCCGTTGAAATGGTTCTGATTTGTGATGAAGACAACCGGCGTATTCTCGAGCCGGGCTGCAAGAACACCACCGTACATGGTGTCGCACACCACACAATCGAAATGATGATCGCGGATCAAGCGTCGGACAATCAATCCCGATCGTATCGTATCAGGAATAAGCCACTTTGAGGACCAGAGCGTCTTTTTCAGGCTGAAGAAACCGTTTTCCCCTTCAAGACAGACTTCGCGGTGGACCCGGTGCAGGGTAGTACCGCCTTGCTGGTGCAGGAAATCATAGGATTTGCCATACCCGGCAAAATGGATGGTATGTCCCTGCTGCTGCAGGTAATGACTGATATGGAGACACCGGGAGGTGTGCCCAAGCCCCTCACCGCAGACAACAAAAAGAATTTTCATAGTACTTCCTGCATTAAAGAATATGTCCCGGTAAATGATGAAATTTCAGGTAACTTGTCGTAATCTTCCGGATCACCCTGCACCACCAGTGTCATCTTCAGGAATGATGATCCATGCCAGGATATAGATGAAAATACCTGTCCCAATGGAGAGGACTGATACTACCGCCCAGATCAGCCGGATCACTGTGGGGTCAACATCAAGGTGTTCACCGACACCGGCACAGACACCACCCAGCATCCGATTATTCTTCGAGCGGAACAATCGCTTCATGCTAAAAATGTTGTTTTTTCACCCATAAAAGTAATTGAGAAACGTATTACCGGCCAACTCAGAAGAGTCTAATAATACCCGCGGTACAAGGCATAGTGGGAAGAAATTACCATGACAGGAGATACAGACCTGTATAAAACAGCAACATTTGGTGCCGGTTGTTTCTGGGGTGTTGAAGCCGCGTTCAGCAACCAGAACGGCGTTGTTTCAACTGCGGTCGGATATATGGGAGGCACGCTGAAAAACCCGACCTACCAGGACGTGTGCACCGGGCAGACCGGTCATGCGGAGGTAGTGCAGGTAACGTATGATCCGTCAAAGGTCAGTTACGAGCAGCTTCTTGCTGTGTTCTGGTCGATCCATGACCCGACACAGCTGAACCGCCAGGGCCCGGATATTGGTACAAATTACCGCTCCGTGATCTTTTACCATGACGCAGAACAGGGAAAACTCGCAAGAAAATCAAAAGAGGCTGTGGAGGCATCCGGAGTATTCAGGTTCGGTAAAATTATGACCGTGATTATGCCGGCACCGGAATTTTACCGGGCTGAGGAATACCACCAGCACTATCACAAAAAGCATGGCGGTTCATGCAGTATTTAACAGCATTTACACCTTGAAAATTTTAAAAAAAAACCAGCAAAGGAGAAGAGGTAATGGGCCCGCTGAGATTTGAACTCAGGACCTCCGCCATGTCAAGGCGACGTCATAACCAACTAGACCACGAGCCCGTAAATGTCTGATGCTCTATAGCATCTGTCATCTTATTATTAAAAAATAGTGTACCGGTTTTCAAAGCATGCCCTGTTCTTATAAACAGAACCTGATCGAACCAGCACAAGTGTTTTTTCCAGACAGGATCTACCAATAAACTGATTTAAAAATGACCGAAACACAAGGACCACACCAGCTCTTTTCCTTTGAGCGTGATGCACGCCGTCTGGAATTGCTCGTTCGAATTGTTTACTGGATTCTCATAGGAATTGTTCTCTGGGTATATGGGATCATTGGGTTCATCTGCCTGTTTGTCCAGTGGTTCCATATTCTTATTCTCGGGCGGAGGAATGAAGGATTATCAAATATCGCAAAAGGGTATCTCGAATACATGGTTCATGTTATGAGTTATACGTATATCATGACCGACAAACGCCCTGAAATTCTGCCAGTTCCAGTGAAGATTTTTGAGGAATAACCAGAGAAAATGACCGGAAATGGTCATTCGTTTTTTTGGTTTTTATACAGTCACGGCAGACTGACCTGTTCTGCTTTGATTTTCTCCTGAAAGCTAAAAAAGACAATATTTGTTGTGTATCGTTTTTTTTAAAAGTTAGATTTTTTCACTGGTAATCCTGGCAAACGTCGCGGTGAAGATCCCGGGCATGCCACGGATCTCTTCCATCACTTCTGCGGGTACTTCGCTGTCCACGTTCAGGATCATGATCGCTTTATCACCGGGATTGATCCTTCCCACCTGCATGCCGGCAATATTGATATTACATTTCCCGAGGATGGTGGATGCACGCCCGATAACACCAGGCTTGTCCAGGTGCCGTGAAACGATCACGTAACCTTCGGGAATCATGTCCATCGTGTAACCACCGACGGCCACAATGCGGCTGCGGCCCTTGAAAAAGACCGTGCCACTGACCGTCTCCTCTCCCTTGTCAGTCTTGATCCGGATGGTGATGAGGTTCTTGAATCCGCTGGATTCCTGCGTAACCGTCTCGCTGACCGTGATCCCTCGTTCTTTGGCAATGAAATCCGCATTCACGATATTGACCGGCTGCTGGAGGATCGGGTCGAGAAGCCCTTTGAGAGCAAGCCTGGTCACAAATTTCATGCTTCCCGCATAGGCAGACAGTTCACCGCCATAGATGCACTCAACGGATGATAGCCGGCCTCCGGCGATCTGGATAACGAACCTGCCCATCTTCTCGGCAAGCTGGGCGTAGGGTTCGAGCACTTCTGCCAGTTCCGGCGGGACCATCGGGGCGTTGACCACGTACTTTGCAGAGCCGCCTTTCAGGACTTCAATGCACTGCTTTGCTACGGAAACTGCGACATTCACCTGTGCCTCAGCGGTACTTGCCCCGAGATGGGGGGTAACAATGATCTGGTCAAGGGTGAGCAGAGGGGAGTCTGTCGGTGGCTCGGTTTCAAAAACATCGAGCGCAGCACCAGCCACTTTGCCGCTTTTGACTGCATCGTAAAGCGCCTTTTCATCAATTATTCCACCACGGGCGCAGTTGATAATCCGCACCCCGTCCTTCATGGTCGCAATACTCTTTGCGTTGATGAGGTGTTTCGTCTCGGCGATCAGCGGCGTGTGCACGGTGATCACATCAGCTATCCTGAAGAGGTCTTCAACCGACATCATCTCAACGCCAAGCTGGGCTGCCCGTTCTTTGGAGATAAAGGGATCATAGGCAACGCATTTCATGTCCATCGCGATTGCCCGTTTTGCCAGTTCGCGCCCGATACGCCCGAATCCGACAATGCCCAGAACCTTCTCGTTGAGTTCCACGCCCATGAACTTACTGCGTTTCCATTCCTTCTTTTTCAGGCTCGCGGTTGCCTGCGGGATATTTCTTGCCAAGGAGAGCATCATTGCCATGGTGTGCTCAGTTGCAGCAAGGGTATTGCCTTCCGGCGCATTGGCAACAATAATGCCTTTGCGCGTCGCCGCATCCATATTGATATTGTCCACGCCAACCCCTGCACGACCGATAAACTTCAGCCGTTTCCCTGACTCGATCACCTTTGCCGTGACTTCCGTGCTGCTCCGCACGAGCAGGGCATCATAATCACCGATGATAGTGCAAAGCTCTTCTTCTTTAAGGTCAGTTTTAACGTCAACATCGAACGCCTTTTTCAGGATCTCAAGCCCCTCTTCAGCCAGCGGATCGCTGACGAGCACCCTTACGTTTGCCATAAAAAACCCATATACTATCTGCACCTTACTTAAAGAGGATTATTCTTTAACCGGGGGCAGGTGCCTTCCCCGCAGAGCAAAAAAAATCGATCGCCGACCGGGTTTACACTTTTACGGTAAAAAAAGGGAATGATAATTATTAAACAAGAGGGAGGTAAGATCATAAGTGGTGCGAGCATGAAGGACGTTCCGAATATTCTGTGGCTCGAGGAGATCAGGAAGGAAGATATTGTATCGGTCGGGGGTAAGGGAGCTTCTCTTGGCGAGATGGCATCCATCGGGCTCCCGGTTCCGAAAGCCTTCGTGGTAACTGCTCAGGCCTTCCGAAGGTTTTTGGTTGAGACCGGTATTGAAAAGAAGATATTTGCATCCTATGAACGACTTGATGTCGAAGATAACGAGGCACTTGAGAAAGCTGCCGAGGGTGCAAAGACCATGGTGCTCAGGGCAAAGATGCCGGCATTCATAAAAGACGAGATCCGTCACGCGTACAAAAAAATTTCAGCAGAAGACCTGATCGTGGCAGTCAGATCAAGCGCTACTGCCGAAGACCTCCCGGATGCCAGTTTTGCCGGACAACAGGAGACGTATCTGAATATAAAAGGGGAAGCAGCCCTCCTTGAGGCTGTGCAAAAATGCTGGGCATCCCTTTACGGGGCCCGGGCGATCTATTACCGCGCCAAGCAGGGATTTGATGATCACACGGTAAATATCGCTGTTGTCGTGCAGCAGCTCGTTCACTCTGAAAAGGCCGGGGTCATGTTCACCTCCCACCCCATTACCGGTGAACCGCTCACGATTATCGAAGGATCGTGGGGACTTGGTGAAGCGGTTGTTTCCGGTTCGGTTTCACCGGATAAATATATCTTTGACCAGCGGTCGGAGAAAGTAGACGACGTCCTTATCTCGAACAAGAAAGTAGAGATCATCGCTGACGGGGATCATGGTACAAAGCTGGTGGATGTACCAGCTTCCCGACAGGATACACAGGTGCTGTCTACCGCTGAAATTACCAAGCTTGCCATGTATGGCAAGATTGCTGAAAACCATTATGGTATCCCCCAGGATGTTGAATGGGGCATTGTGAACGGGATTATTTATATTCTCCAGTCCCGTCCGATCACTACGATTGGGAACAAGAAAGAGGCAAAGAGCATGTCAGGACAAAAACAGAACGCAAAGATTATTCTGCAGGGACAGGGAGCGGCTCCCGGTATCGCTTCGGGCAGGGTCGTCGTCATCCGGGACGTAAAAGACACCGGAAGTGTAAAAGAGGGCGACATTCTCGTCACGAAGATGACAAGCCCTGACATGGTTCCGGCAATGCGCAAGGTAGCCGCAATTATCACCGATGAGGGAGGGTTGACCTGCCACGCTGCTATCGTCAGCCGTGAACTGGGGACCCCGGCAGTTGTAGGAACGAAAACTGCAACCCATGTTCTGACGAACGGGCAGCTTATTACCGTTGATGGCGAGAAAGGTCTCATTTATGAAGGTGAGATAACCGCTCCGGCAAAACCGGCTCAGGTAGTGCAGATGGCAGACTGCCGCTCCACATATTATCACTGCTACAAGTGTAAAGGTGAATGTTTCCATTCCCGAAGCAGCAGCCCGGGCTGCAGCGACCGGAGCAGACGGGGTCGGATTATTGAGGATAGAACACCTCATCCTTGGGCTTAACAAGACACCGGGCTGGTTTATCGCCAACAACAAGGAAGAGGATTTTGTCAGGGAACTTCATGATGGCATCAAGATCGTTACTCGATGCATTCCCCGGTAAACCGGTATGGGTGCGGACACTCGATGCCCCGACCGATGAATTCCGCAACATGATGGGGGGAGAGAACGAACCCCTTGAACACAACCCCATGCTTGGCTGGCGCGGGATCCGTCGCGACATCCAGAGCCCGGATCAATTCCGTCTTCAGGTTGAGTCGTTCAAGCGTCTCTGGAAAGAGGGATATGATAATCTCGGCATCATGTTCCCGATGGTTTCCCATCCCGATGAGTTCCTGGCAGCAAAGGCGATGATGATGGCCTGCGGGGTGGATGTTGATAATGTAACCCTTGGAATTATGATCGAAATACCGGCAAGCGCGATCATGATCGAGGACTTCCTCAAGTGCGGCATAAAATTCGCTTCATTCGGGACAAACGATCTTGTCCAGTACACACTCGCGATTGACCGGAACAATGAAAATGTTGCTGACATGTACGAGCCCCAGCATCCTGCCGTGCTTCACCTGATCCACACGGCAATCCAGATGTGCAGGGCGTACGATGTGGAGTGCTCAATCTGCGGGCAGGCTGGTTCTGACCCGAAGATGGCAGAGCTGGCTCGTTGAGCACGGCATAGCAAGCATATCGGCAAATATCGATGCAATCGCCAAGATCCGTGAGGCGGTTGCCCGCACGGAAAAGCGTATCATTCTCGAGGCAGCGAGAAACCGCGATGCTGAATAAGGGGTCCTCAAAAGAAGAACTCTTCTCTTTTTTCTCCCAAAAAAAAAGCGAGGATATTGACCACTCCTTTATTCTGAGCTCCATGTGTACCATCCCTCACCCGGTCGCGGTGCAGGCACACACCATGTTCATGGAGACGAATCTCGGTGATCCCGGGCTTTTCCCGGGAACGGCATCACTCGAAAAACTCCTTATCCTGCGACTGGGCACTCTTTTCCACCGGAAGGAAGCAGGGGGGTATGCAACATCAGGAGGGACCGAGTCCAATATCCAGGCACTCCGTCTCGCAAAGGTCTGTAAAAAAAGAGGTTGTTTATCCCAACATAATCGTGCCGGAATCAGCGCACTTTTCGTTCAGGAAGGCCAGCGATCTTCTCTGTCTTGAGATGCGGACCGTACCCCTTGATAAGGATTTCAGGATGGATGCCGGGAAAGCGGCAGAACAGATCGACAGGAACACAGTATGTCTCGTAGGGATAGCCGGCACAACTGAGTATGGTATGGTTGATCCTATTGCGGATCTGGCAAAGATCGCAGATGCACAGGACATTTTCTTTCATGTGGACGCCGCTTTTGGCGGCATGGTGATACCATTCCTGAAAAATCCTGTTCCCTTTGACTTTGCGCTTCCCGGTGTCACGACCATCGCAGTTGACCCGCACAAGATGGGCATGAGTACAATCCCTGCCGGCTGCCTGCTCACCAGGGATCCGGAAATTCTCAATACGCTCAATATCGATACGCCATACCTTTCGGTAAAACAGGAATACACCCTGGGGGGCACCCGTCCCGGAGCTCCTGTTGTAGGGGCACTCGCAGTACTTGACTATCTTGGTTTTGAGGGGATGAAGGCAATTGTTACCGGGTGCATGAAAAATACCCGGCGACTTATCGCCGGTATGGAAACGTTCGGCATCCCGCATGTCGTTACACCGGATGTGAACGTGGCGACATTTGCCTGCAGGAAAGTACCCGAACCCTGGAAGATTTCTTGGACACGACAGGGGCACTTAAGAATCGTCTGTATGCCCCACGTCCATGGTGACCGTATTGAGACATTCTTACAAAATATTGGTGAACTCTATGCTTGACAGACTTGTGACATCCCTTGAGACCTGCCCCATGATAAAGAGGGGAGAGTATAATTATTTCATTCACCCCATCACCGATGGCGTACCTGTTATTGACCCCGCTCTCCTCCGCGAAGTATGCACCGCAATGGTAAAAATGCTTGATTTAACGGGTGTAGACACGATCGTTGTTGTTGAGGCGATGGGCATTCATATCGGTTCGATCCTGTCGACCATGACCGATATCCCTATGACCATCATGCGCAAGAGGGCGTACAGGTTGCCGGGGGAGATAGCCGTTCACCAGACCACCGGTTATTCAAAAGGTGAACTTTACCTCAACGGGGTGTATAAAGGAGACCGGGTCGTGATCATTGACGATGTGGTGAGTACGGGCGGGACGATGAGGGCGCTTTTACAAGCCCTCCACATTGCCGGAGCTGATGTTGCAGATGTCTGCATTGCAGTTCAGCGTGGAGATCCCGATATCGGGCGCCCGTATAAGTCACTGGTAAAGATCGAAGTGACAGACAAGGTGTATGTCGTTGAACGGCACCTCTGATATTATTAAAAACCTGAAAAAGAAAGGGGCACAACGTGTTGCCCTCCAGTTTCCCGAGGGGCTGAAACGGCAGTCAGCGGCCGTAGCTGCCGATCTGAAAGCAGCCGGTTTTGAGGTTATCGTGAGCGGAGATCCCTGTTATGGTGCCTGCGATCTTGCGCTTGATACGCTCAGGCACGCAGATGTGCTCGTCCATTTCGGGCATTCACCTGTTGATGAACAGCCAAAGGTGATCTTCGAACCGTATCCCATGGATTTTGATGTAGCAGTGCTGGAGAATGCACTCCATTTCCTGAAAGGAGAACAAGTTGGTCTTGTCACCACGGTCCAGCATGTCCACATGATTCCTGCGATGGAACTATTCCTGCAGGCAAAGGGGATCTCTGTTCGTGTTGCGGAAGGGGGCAGGCGAACACCAAACCGTGGACAGGTGCTCGGGTGCAGTTTCACTGCAGCAAAAGCGACGGGTGCAGAGGAGATTCTTTTTGTTGGTACAGGACTCTTTCACCCCATCGGTATTGCGCTTGCTACCCATGCACGGGTGATCGCACTGGATCCCCTGACCGGATCTGCACAGGAAGTGAGCGGTGACGCACTCCTGCGGCGTCGTTTTGCGGTCATGGAGAAAGCAAGGGGTGCAAAAAGCGTGGGTATTATTGTCAGCACCAAGAGTGGCCAGCAGAGAATGGATCTCGCCCGCCGGCTGGAATCGCTCTCACCTGCTGCCGTTATTGTTACTATGGGGGAGGTAATTCCGGACGAATTGCTCAACCTTGGATTCGCCTGCTACGTGAATACCGCCTGCCCCCGGCTCGCGTATGATGATCAGGTACGCTTTCCGGTGCCGGTCCTTTCACCCCAGGAATTTGAGATTCTTTGTGGTGTCAGTACGTGGGAAGCCTATACGATTGACGAGATCGTATGAAACTCAGACACCTTGAAATGATACTCCAGCGTATCACCGGTTATCACCACCCGCGTGCTGCGCTCGAACAATACCAGACACCTGCACCACTTGCTGCCCGGTTGTTGTACCATGCATTGATGAAAGGTGATATTGAAGGGAAAACTGTGTGCGATCTCGGGTGCGGTACGGGGGTTCTTGCAATCGGCGCTGCCCTGCTTGGGGCGGATCATGTAACAGGGATAGATAGTGATCCACAGGCCGTCAGGGACGCGAATGCAAATGCGGCGCTGCTCGATACGGATATTGAGTTCATCGTCTCCGATGTTCGGGATGCAGCACTTCCCGGGCGTCTCGGGTACTGTGATACCGTGGTCATGAACCCCCCATTCGGGGCACAGAAAGCGCATGCAGATCGTCCGTTTATCGATCTCGCCATTTCTATCGCTCCTGTTACGTACAGCATCTTTAATGCGGGTTCTACCCAATTTATAGAAACTTACACAGCGGAGCGGGCGGAGATCGATGAAAAAGTTGGCGGTATATTCCCCATAAAACGCACCTTTTCCTTCCACACGCACGATGTCCAGGAAATCGAGGTCGAGATCCTACGCCTGATACGGAAATAATTACCAAAAACCGCAGCGTGAAAAATACTATTACCGGGCTTGCGGCAGCACATCTTGTCACTGATATTTACATGCCGGTACTCCCTGCCATTCTTCCCCTTCTTATCGCCACCAATGGTTATTCTTACCTCGCGGCCGGGCTGCTGGTTACCGCCTACAACATCACCTCATCATTCACCCAGCCGGTAGTCGGGTGGCTCTCGGACTCTAAAGGTTTTTCCATCAGTATCAGTATCAGTCTTTTTGTGAGTGCACTATTTGTCGCTCTCATGGGGATTGCCCCGTACTATTACCTGATCATGCTCTTTGCCATCATCGCCGCACTGGGACATGCCTGCTTTCACCCGACGGCTTTGAGCCTGGTGAACCGGCTCTGTGTACCGGAGAACCGGGGTCGGATCACCTCGTACTTCGTTGTGGGGGGGAATTTAGGGTATGCGATTGGCCCGGTGCTTGCCGGTGCCCTTGTCTTCTGGCTGGGACTCCCCGGGCTCCTGTTCCTTATTTTCCCGGCACTCTTCATGCTCGTCGCCCTCAGATACCTGCTTCCGGGCGGGATTGCCGGGGCGTGTCAGTCCCATACCAGACCGGAATCCCCTCAGCGGAAGGAACAATCGAAAAAACCGTTCATCATCCTCATGGCAGCATCCGTTCTCCGGGCCTGGGCGGTCTTTGCCGCAATTACATTCCTGCCGATGTACCTGGTAACCCTTGGATATGATCTCATGACCGCAAGTATCATCATGACCCTGATGCTCCTTGCCGGCGTTGCCGGTCAGGTTATGGGAGGCCAGATCTCTGACAGGATCGGAAGAAAAGAGTTCATGATCTTTGGCCTTGCAGGGGCAATACCGTTCTTTTACCTGTTCTTTGCAACCACGGGTATCACTGCGATCATAGCAATTCTCCTGTTCGGGTTCTTTCTCTGGTCAACATTTGCTGTTGCAGTTGCCATGTCACATGAACTCCTGCCCCAGAATGTCGGTCTTGCATCCGGCATGATGCTGGGCTTGGCAATTGGGTTTGGAGGTCTGGGTGTGGCGGTCAATGGTATGATCGCTGACCATTATTCTCTCGCTGCAGCGCTGGGAACGATCCCCATCCCGATTATCGCAGCGATGCTGCTTATGATAGTCCTTCCGTATCCCTGGAAATCGTTAACGGGTTATCTTGCTCGCAGACCATCCCGCTGATTCATTCAATACACTTATAAGGACGGATTCACAAAACAAGAGAGATTGAGGAACTTGTATGGATAAAATGGGAATTATTGCATTGATAGTCGGTCTGGTTTTACTTGCGATAGGGGGCTATGCAATCTGGGTATTCCTTCCGGAAGTAATCGTAGCAGTAAAAGGTCTTATCGGGATTGTTGCGGTACTCATCGGTCTGATGATGGTCATCTTCGGCATCCTTATCGTGAACGATTAAGAAAATGTTCACGGGGAAAACTGACCCGGAGACTTTTTTTTATACCTTACTACGAAGCATGGTGAGCTGGCTGTTTCTCTGCTGAGCTCTCGAAAACGCCATCAAAAATTTCTCCACACCATGTGCGGTTTTCTGTTCTGAGATATGAGGATACCAGAAATTATAAGGCGAAGGTCAGGTACCAGTTATTTTTTTTATCAAACGGCGATTGGGTGCGAGATATCCGATAATGATGGCAACCCCAAGAAAGATCAGTGCGGTCGCAGTTGAGACAAGAATGAACAGCCCTGCCAGATATGCTACGATCACTGAAATAAGCCCGAGAAATCTCCCCCGTGTATATGCCCCAAGGACAGACAGGAGCAGGAGGATCATTGGCAGGATGAGAAAAAGAGACCGTATTGCAGGATCTGAGTAAACCGTGTCAACAACGTTCCCGAGCACATCGAGAATAACTGCCTGTGGATCGATACCGATCGCAGTCCAGAGCCCGGACAGAAAACCAAGCCCGATGACAAACTGCCAGATATAGGTTCGCGATTTTTTTGCCATGGAAGATGTCCGCTCATTTCAAACAAAGGGTATCATCTAAGTCTTCCGGTATACCTATTTGGAAGTTTTCCTCTCTGGATTTCCGTAATGTATCAGGTACTCTTCGAAGCATAGTGACCTGAGATCACCATGAGCACAACGCCGACCCCCGTGAGCACAACGCCGAGGGCAAGCACGGCCGGATCCTGCACTGCAAGCAGGAAAATACAGAAAACAATTCCTGCAACGGGAACCAGCGGTAATCTGCCGATGGAGCAGGGAATACGAAACGGTCGGGGGGTATGGGGGGAATGGTATCGCAGGACAATAACCGCTGCATTGATCACGATGAACGTTATAAAAAGCGTAAAGTTGGTCACGTTTGCAATAAAGGCAATGTCACCGGCAAATATGAGCATACCAGACAGGACTCCGCAGATAATAATGGCTATCCACGGGGTTCGCCGGGCCGGGTGAACCCACGCAAGTCCGGCCGTTAAGGAAGACGATCCAGCCATACCATAGAGAATCCGGGACGAGGCATACATCGACATCAGCACAGTATTGGCCGTGGCAAAAAGGGCGATGACTGAGATGACAATCGCGGCATCGGGGCCCAGCGTGGCAGATACGACATCAGCAAACGGGGCTGGGGAAACCGCCAGCTGCTGCCACCCCAGGACAGACACTACCGAAAGTGCAACCAGCACATACAGGATTACGCTAATGGCAAGAGCGAGGATAAGCGCTTTGGGGATCGTGGTTTCAGGTTTTTTTGTTTCCTCAGAAAATTTGACCATGGATTCGAATCCCTGGTAAGCAAAAAAGATCAGGGCTGATGCAGCAAAGAGCCCGGAATAACCAAGCGGCATCTCCCCGTAGTTCACACTGCCAAGATGCGGCAGACCAATTGCAATGATGATGACCAGTCCTGAGACCTCGATGAGTGTTGCGATGACTGCAACCCGGGCTGTTTCCTTTACACCCCAGGCAAGCAGCGCAGTAAGCACAATGAGGAGAACAATTGCAGAAATGAGCACCGGGATGCTGGTCAGTGCAGAGAAATATCCCGCAAAACCAAGTGCGACCGTGGCAGCGGCAAGGACACCGGAAAGGAAGACCAGCCAGCCGATGACAAATGCCAGCCGGGCATTGAATGCATTTGTGACATAATCATATTCTGCCCCGGCTTTGGGGAACATGGAAGACAGCTCTGCATAGCTCAGGCCGGTGAGCAGTGCCATTATCGCTGATAAACCAAACGCGAGCCAGATTGCATTGCCGGCAAGACCGGCAGCCTGCCCGATGAGAACATATACACCGGCCCCGAGGATGATCCCAACACCAGACAGCGTTACTTCAGGAAGGCCGAGCTCCCGTTTGAGGGGGGGATTTGGGGATTGCTGGTCCATAATGATCTAACCGTTCTTTTTTTTGTTCTGATAAAAAATGAGAGGTATACCGGGATTGCTACAAAGATTCCCTGATCACGTTACCGGATCCGCATCGACGTCAAATTCATCCAGAAACGGCATCAGCCCGGCAATGTAACGGTTCGTTGTTCCACGCTCGGCTGAGTGCCTTTCACCAATAGTAACGACCTCTATCATAAGCGGAAGCTCCTGCATTGTCCGCTCAAACGATGGATCGTTCTCCCGGGTGAACCGGAGGAAACTTTCAATAGTTATGTAGGGGCGTCCGTACTCCGGGAATATGGCAAATTCCTCCAGAACGGATTCGAGTGTCCTGGTACGGGCGAGATCTTCTTCAAAAAATAAGAAGACCTCGATACCATACATGCGGCTGATCTCATCGAGCATCCGGATATCGAGGATTCCATTTCTCGTTACACCAAGAGATCCAAGTTTCTCTGCAGCTGTTTTCCCGGGGAGCGCGTCCCAGGCTGCCTCAGTATCCATATATGGCGTAGGAAGTCGGGGAGTGTAAAGGTATGGATAGCTGCGCCGGGTCTGTTACCTGCCACGCCAGAACATGATTATCAATACAAGACCGATTGCGAAAATACCGGTAGTCACCGATAATCCGTTGGACTTTGACGGGGATGGCAGAATAATGACTGGAGAGGGAGCGAGGGGCACAGCCTTTGTGGCGGTTGCCGGTTCCCCTTGTAGTGGCTGGCTGATCAAGATCGTACTGTCCGGAACCACACCGCCGGAATTATCTATCTCTTTTACCAGCAATACCATCCCCTGATTAGCCTGCGTCAACGGAACGACGCCATCTATTGTAACATCAAGTGAGACATCCTGGTTTGTGGAATAGGAGAGGAGAGCCCCGTTCACAAACACTGTAGCACCCGAGCCGCTCTGCCGGGCGGCATTTCGGCCATCGACGAGGACCTGGATATTCCATTGTGCATTCACCAGCTCAGTCTGCATCTGAAGCTGATGCCCCGGAATGAACGTGGTTGCACCGGAAGGGCCGACGTAGTACCTGGCAGTGACGTGCTGTTGCCTGCCGATCAGGAGCGGAGGGTTGGGTGTGCAGGACACCCCGGTGAGTGTCATAATCGCGGTAGCGGGTATAGCCTGAAGCAGGATCACAACAATCGCAAGGGAGAAGAGGTTGATTCCACGGATCATACAGTTCAACAAAGGGAGATCTGCTTAAAAAAAGTATTAGTTTGTGTTACGGTTACCGGTTCAACGTGTCCTGGGTATATGCCCCGATATTGCCGATTGCCCGCTGACCTTCGGGTATTTCCTGGGCGAATACCTGCCAGCAGTGAAACATCCCCTCCCAGAGTTCGAACTGGACGGGAACTCCTGCCCAGCGTGCTTTCTCGACGAATGTGGCTATATCCGATAACAGCAATTCATGGGTGCCGGCCTGAATATAGAGTCTGGGGAGACCGTTGAGATGTGCAAAGACGGGGGATGCAAAGGGATCCTTCGGATCATGGCCCGCAAGGTATACCGTTCTGATTGCTTCGAGTCTTTCCAGGGTGAGCCAGTCATTTTCAAGGTTCTTTTTCACCGACTCCCCGGAAAAAAGCATGTCCACGACAGGTGACATGCAGATCCCGGCAAGGGGAAGAGGCAGTTTCCGATCGCGTGCGGAGAGTAAAAGATCGAGAACGAGCGTTCCTCCTGCCGAAATTCCAACCGGGATAATGCGGTGCGGCATGGTGCCATGGGTAATCAGGTAGCGATATGCATCAAGGGCATCTTCAACTGCTGCTGGAAAAACACTTTCCGGTGCCAGCCGGTAATCGACGGAGAAAACCTGTGCCCGGGCTTCCCGGGCAAGCCGGATACACAATCCCAGATAGTCCTTTGTCGAGCCAAGCGTGAAACCACCTCCATGGAAAAAAAGAATCGTGTGACCCGTCACCGCTTCCGGAACATCGATCCAGTAGCCAAAGACACCCTTGGAGATCTCCACACGTTCGGTAATCATGTACTCTCCCCGATCGTCCTGCATTGATTCGTAGAATGCAGAATGATCTTTCCGTACCAGGGAGACTGGCCTCTTCTGGTCGGGATTATGGGATTTGATGAGGGTAAGCAGGTCTACCGTTGAATCACTTATCATTAATCTGGTTATGGTGAAGGAGGAAGATAAAGGAAGAGGGTTCATGCCCTTCATGGGATAACAGGGGGTTTTTCAAATATCCCGTAAATGCCGCATTACCCCCGCAAAACCAGGGGTAGAACGAAAAAAATCCCTGTTTGAGGTTTTTTTCGAAATTCTTTAATATAATCGTACATAAACTACCATCTTAATCCCGACATCGGCATCCCCCAGTCGGGGATGAGGTTGTCAGGCAATTCCACCGTAGAGGGAGGGAGTAGTTTTGAAGATTTCACGTGTAAGTATCATCGCAATCGTGCTGGTTGTAATTGCTGTTGCAATTGCAGGATGTTCGAGCACAAGTCCGACCACCCCTGCAACCGGAGGGACTCCGGCAGCCACGCCTGCTGCAGGAGCTCCGTCAGGGACTACCGCAGCGCAGTCTGGAGGATCCGTCAGTGGGGGACAGTTATTTGGGGGTGTTGGATATAACTGGGTCGAGTACAGGATGTCTACCGGTTCCGGATCCGATGCTATGACGATTTATTATAAATATGACAAACAGACCGGAAAATGCACAATGCGTTTTGAAGGGGCAAAAAAAATTGAGGGAATGCCCACTGAGATGGACTGCAGCTCGACCGGAGGAGCAAAAACGCAGGGTGACCCCAACCAGGTGAACCCGGATGTGAAGTTCGTTAAAGTTGGTACGGAAGTTGTGACCGTACCTGCAGGAACATTTACTGCAGACAAATACACTGCGACATACCAGGGCGTCACCGCCACCTACTGGTTTGTAAATGGCAAGCCCCTGATCAAGATGGCCGGTGGGGATGCAACAGGTTCCATGAACATGGAACTGAATGCAATGGGATGAAAAAAGAATCCTGTTTCATCTTTTTTTTTGTGCATTACCATGAAATCCCGAAAATAACTGACATCGTTGTAAACAGTTCGCTCACCTTTCATGAACTCTCCTCACGAACTCTACGTCCATGGTCGCTCAGACCTTGAAGCAGAACGCCTTCATTACCAGGCATCAAAATTAGCTGAGCTGCTCCACCACGACACCTGTTACCCGCCAGGGTGCAGGGTGCTCGAGGCTGCATGCGGTGTTGGCGCCCAGACCATCCTCCTTGCCAGGAACAGTCCCGGTGTGGAATTTGTCTCTGTTGATATCTCCCGGGAATCCCTCATCAGGGCAAAACGTCGTGTTTCTGAGGAGGGAATCACCAACGTCACGTTTCGTCAGGCTGATATCTACCATTTACCCTTCAGGCCTGAAACCTTCGACCATATATTCGTGTGTTTCCTGCTTGAGCACCTGCCGGATCCGCTCCTGTCTATCACACGCATGAAGGAGATCCTCCGCCCGGGAGGGTCCATAACATTCATTGAAGGAGACCATGGCTCCGCATTGTTTTTCCCGGACAGCAGGGATGCTCATACCGTTATCGACTGCCTTGTTCAGCTCCAGCGGGAGATGGGGGGAAATGCTCTCATCGGCAGAGAACTCTGGCACCTGATGACTGATGCCGGGTTTGTAAAAGTCGCAGTCTCGCCGCGGATAGTCTACGCTGACAGGAGCCGCCCGGAGTATACTGAAGGGGTGAAAAATATTTTCATTGCAATGGTTGAGGGAATACGGGAGCAGGCTGTTGCCCGGGGCATGGTCGATAGTGAAACGTGGAAGAGGGGAATCAGGGATTTATACCGGACTACAGAGCAGGACGGTACTTTCTGTTATACGTTTTTCAAGGCAACAGGCTCAAAGGAATTATAGGGGGCAGTAGAGAGAAAACAGGATTTTGCCTCCCTGCTATTTTTCCATCACGTCATTAAATTCAATTGAACCGTCATCTTCGAAATTGCATCCATTTAAAGGGGATTCAGATTTTTTTCACCAGAGAAATCAGCGATTCATTTCCGGTGGGTTTTGGCAGCGTACTTCCCTCCCCCTTCCCAAATACCAGTTTCTGAGACCATGAAGGGTGCATGCCGACAATAAAGAACAGAATGGCAATCAGGATAAATCCGAACTGGGCGACATCGATAAAAATGCTGTTTACTATGGTAAAAAAGAACAGATCAATAACTTCAATAATGGAATAAAGAAGGAGGAAAGACAGACCTGGCAGAAATTGGGGCTTATTCCATTTCACTGCAAGGACTACGGCAATGAGGGCAGTAATCATCTGAATAATTCCATAAAGTATAATGCTGGATGCCAGGAGGAGCGGGATCATGTCAATGTCAACCTTAGCGAAAGCATGAGCATTCTGACATATTTAATAGTTAGCATATAATTAAAAATATAGAATAAAAACAAGAGAATATTCTCCTGTTCCCAGAGCTAATATCAATGAACAGACAGAATTATTTTCCTTGACAATACGAATTTTATAAAATTTTTTTGGGGATATATCGTGCCCAGATAATTCCCTGATCAAGCACTTCACTATTTTGAAGAACCAGGGGAACTTGTGAACTAAGCATTCCTGCCTTTACTGGATCGAATAGGGTCGGATCTGGCTGCCCTCCGGCAAGGAATGGATGGATCAACACACTTAATTCGTCAACGAGTCCGGAATTCAGGAGCACGCTGTTGAGCGTCCCACCGCTATCAACCCGGACTGTGGCAACACCGTAATCCCGTTTCAGCACCTCCATGGCTGCACGCACATCTATGCGATCTGAACCAGTGACAATAGCAGCAATCTTTCTTTCTCCAAGATAGTTTCGGTATTCCTGCGGGGTCGAAGACGAACACAAGGCCAGAACATCCCGCATATAAGGCCATTTCCGGATAGCATCCCAGCAGCGCACCCTTCCCCGGCTGTCAGCAATGACCAGCAGCGGGCGGGGATCAGATTCTGTATTTTCAGGAGGGCGAAATATTTCTTCATGTTCCGGGGGGACTTCCAGCGAAGGGTTATCCCGGACGGCGGCAAGGACGGTTTCGCTCCCAAAGAGTATGGCATCTGGATTCCATCGTGCAGCAAGCGCATAGTAAAGATCAAGGTCAGCGGGAAAATTCGTGATCCGGCCATCAAGGCTCATGGCAGTGTGAAGAATAACGCGGGGAAGCATGTGGTGACTCCAAAAGAAAATTTCACGGGTTCTTTATTTAAACAATGGTCGGGAGGTGTGAAAATAGGAAGGAAACGGATTTTTTTTTAGATATTCTGGAAAGGAGAAAAAGGAAATCGTAATTCCCAAAACTGTCACCCAGGTCGTGAACCTGACGGTATCGCACAAAAGTCGATAATAACAGAATCAATGATGAGCATCCGCTTGTCAGGAAAATTTCTTAAGAACAGATTGCCGTTTAAGGAAGGAAGGTGATAGCAGCTTGGTATGATTCCCGAGGACTCGCGTACCTCGGTACAACATACTACGTGAGCTGGCTTAACTTCTGGGTTCGGAATGAGACCAGGTGTGTCCCAGCTGCTATGGCCGCTATCACCACAAATACGGGGTAAAACCCCAAAGCCAAGGTCCGGATTTGAACCGGAGTGTAGTTGATCTGCAGTCAACCGCGTGGCCGCTCCGCCACCTTGGCGACCGTGTAGTTTGATACCCTATTTTCTATGTCAGGATAGGATATAAGGTTTGCACACAGAATTTCGTCTGGGTTTAACGTGGTGAGCACTAGTGATTGGACGTTAGTACTTGCGGACTGAACACGTCGTTGCCTTCGTGCGTACATCCCAAGCCTATCAAACGAGTCTTTTACTCGTGTCCTCAACGGAGTCTCTTTTTAGGCCGGGTTTCAAGCTTAGATGCTTTCAGCTTTTATCCCTTGGCGCGTAGCTGCTCGGCACTGCCTTGTCAGACAACCGATCGACCAGAGGCGCCGAATGAAAGTTCCTCTCGTACTATTTCATTCTTACCCTCAGACTCCAAACACTCCTGATAGATAGTAACCGACCTGTCTCACGACGGTCTAAACCCAGCTCACGATCCCCTTTAATAGGCGAACAACCTCACCCTTGGCCGCTGCTGCACGGCCAGGATGGAAAGAACCGACATCGAGGTAGCAAGCCGCCGGGTCGATATGTGCTCTTGCCGGCGACGACTCTGTTATCCCCGGGGTAGCTTTTCTGTAGTCAATAAGCCTCACCAAAAGGCTATATTGGTTCGTTAGACCCGAGTTTCCTCTCGCGATCATTTGCTTTGCATGATCGCGTCAGGCCAACTTATGCTCTTGACACTCTTCTGTGAGTTTCTGACTCACATGAGTTGACCTTGGGGCACCCTTGATATTTTTTCGAGGGTGTGGCGCCCCACCCAAACTGCCTACCTACCGTTGTCCTCGTAAGAGTGAGAACTACAACAAAACTAGGATGGTGTCTCATCGTTGGCTCCCCGTTCCCCGAAAGAAACGGATATAACGCCTCCCATCTACCCTGCGCAAGGATTATCGTAATTCAGCGACAGGCTGCAGTAAAGCTCCACGGGGTCTTCACTTCCCATCAGGAGTCCCTAGTCTCTGCACTAGGACAAAAAGTTCAACGGATTCGTGTTAGGGACAGTATCGCACTCATTAATCCATTCATGCAAGTCGCCAATTAAGCGACAAGGTACTACGCTACCTTAAGAGGGTCATAGTTACCCCCGCCGTTTACGAGTCCTTCGTCCGGTTGAACCCGGTGTTCAGATACTCGCACTGGGCAGGAATCAGTGACTATACTAGTCCTTTCGGAGTTGCAGTCACCTATGTTGTTATTAGACAGTTAGTGCGACCCGGTCACTGCGACCTGCCTGATCTCCAGGCAGGCACCCCTTATCCCAAAGTTACGGGGCCAATTTGCCGAGTTCCCTTAACTACGATTAAATCCGACACGCCTTCACCTCTTCAGCGAGGGGCACCTGTGTCGGTTCTCGGTACGGACATATGATTCCCTTTTCATGGGCTCCGGGAATTTGCCTGGTTACCCCATCACGCTTTCCTCCGATTCTCACCATTACGGTACTCCACGGAATTATACGCTTGGACGGGACGACAGTCCCGCCGGGCATACCCCGAAGCGTCAGGGCTTACGCTAAAAACCATATGGTACAGGAATATTAACCTGTTTCCCTGTCGGTACGTTCGAGTTACGACGCACCTTAGGACCGACTAACCCTCGGCTGACGAACATTGCCGAGGAAACCTAGCCCCTGCGGCGGATGGGATTCTCACCCATCTATGCTTCTACTATTGCCAGAATTCTCAACACTACACGGTCCACTGGAACTCACGCCCCAGCTTCTACCCATGCAGAGCGCCTCCCTACCAGATCACCTTTCGGTGCTCCGTGGTCTCTGTAGTAGGCTTTAGCCCCGTCCATTTTCACCGCCCTAAATCTTGACTGGTAAGCTGTTACGCACTTTTTAAAGGATAGCTGCTTCTGAGCTCACCTTCCAGTTGTCTTTGACCTAGGACCAATTTCAGTGTTTACACTTAGCCTACATTGAGGGACATTAACCACGGTCTGGGTTGTTTCCCTTACGCAATACAAGCTTACCCCGCATTGCGGACTTCCAACCATCTAGGATGTTGGGGAGTTTGGAGTTTGACAGGGGGGTGAGCAGTTTCCCGCCCAGCTCCCCCAATCAGTGCTCTACCTCACCAACGATCTCCGGTTAGGTCATGCTGCGACATGTTTAGGGAGGAACCAGCTGATGCCGGGTTCGATTAATCTTTCACTCCTATACGCAGGTCACACCAATGATTTGCATATCAATACGGCTTGCGGTCCTCCACGCAACTTTCGTCACGCTTCAACCTGCCCACGCATAGATCACCCGGCTTCGGGTCTTATCCTACTGACTCCACGCACTTTTAATACGTCGTCCCAGGCATTGCTGCTACGGACTTGTTGGTTTCCCTGTGGCTTCCCTTTTGGGTTAACCTTCGCCAATAGAATAAACTCTCTGGCCCGTTCTTCAAAACGTACGTTACGACACTGGCAGGCATACCCGTACTACCGCCTCGCGACGGGTTCCTTCATATGCAAGATCCTTTCGTGCCGCAACTCGCGATCACCTACCAATTTCAGGCGCTTTTAACCACCTTTTCAGGGTTACTTTTCAGCTTTCGCTCACGCTACTACTTCGCTATCGGTTTCAAGTTGTATTTAGCTTTGGAGGTTGATGACCCCCGACTTCCCGCGAGAATTCCAACCCGCGGTACTCAAGACACCACCTAACCCTGTCTGCTTCTGCGTACGGGACTATCACCCTCTGTAGTGTGCCGTTCCAGGCAACTTCCGCTTCACATCCAGGGTCGTACGGTGGGCTTATGACACCACATCTCCCTTGCGGGATTCGGTTTGAGCTCTGTCGTGTTCGATCGCCTCTACTAACGACATCTCGGTTGATTTCTTTTCCTGCCCCTACTGAGATGTTTCAATTCGGGGCGTTCCCTATCCTTACGGATAAACGCTAAAAGCGTTGGGATGTCCCATTAGGGTATCTCCGGATCATAGATTCCTTGCGTCTACCCGGAGCTTATCGCAGCTTGGCACGCCCTTCATCGGCACTTGAACCGAGCCATCCAATGGTAGGTTTATACTAATGCTCCGCTAAACCCATTTAACGTCCTGTGTGCAAACCTTTACACGGCCTCAAAAAGTCATTGGTTTGACTCTCAGCCCTTCCCTCGTGATTCACATCCCGAGGTGCATCTAAAACGGTTCATCAGGATTCGAACCCGTATTCTTTCACCCCATTTTGGTGATTGAACCTTATTATTGTCGACACCGGCAATTTTACAGTTTGTTTAGCAACCGCGTAACCCAAAAATCAAATTCGTTAGGAGGTGATCCAGCCGCAGATTCCCCTACGGCTACCTTGTTACGACTTAACCCCCCTTGCAAAACCTAGATTCGACCGCCGCAAAAACGACGGCCTCATCAAGACCTCACTCGGGTGGTTTGACGGGCGGTGTGTGCAAGGAGCAGGGACATATTCACCGTGCCATGTTGAGACACGATTACTACAGATTCCAGCTTCATGTGGGCGAGTTGCAGCCCACAATCCGAACTAAGGATGGGTTTAGGAGATTGCCTTCACCTTTCGGTGTCGATACCCATTGTCCCACCCATTGTAGCCCGCGTGTAGCCCGGATAATTCGGGGCATGCTGACCTACCGTTGCCCATTCCTTCCTCCTCTTTAGCAGAGGCGGTCCCAACAGTGTCCCCACCATCCCGGAGGACGAGCTGGCAACTGTTGGCGTGGGTCTCGCTCGTTGCCTGACTTAACAGGATGCTTCACAGTACGAACTGACGACGGCCATGCACCTCCTCTCAGCTAGTCAAGTAGAGTCTTCAGCCCGACTATCATCCAGCTGTCTTATCCGGTGAGATTTCCGGCGTTGAGTCCGATTAAACCGCAGGCTCCACCTGTTGTGGTGCTCCCCCGCCAATTCCTTTAAGTTTCAGCCTTGCGACCGTACTTCCCAGGCGGCACGTTTCACGATTTCTCTTCGGCACCTCGGTGACTCGTGGTCACCGATACACCTAACGCGCATCGTTTACGGCTGGGACTACCCGGGTATCTAATCCGGTTTGCTCCCCCAGCTTTCGTCCCTCACTGTCGGAGCCGTTCTGGTGAGACGCCTTCGCCACAGGTGGTCCCCCAAGGATTACAGGATTTCACTCCTACCCCTGGAGTACCTCTCACCTCTCCCGGTCCCTAGTCTGCCAGTATCCCTGAGACGCCTATTGGTTAAGCCAGTAGATTTCCCCAGAGACTTAACAGACCAGCTACGAACGCTTTAAGCCCAGTAATAGTGGCCACCACTCGAGCCGCCGGTATTACCGCGGCGGCTGGCACCGGTCTTGCCCGGCCCTTTCTTCACCTGTTATTTAAACAGATGGACAGCCCGATTTTACGGGCACTCGGAGTTCCCTTATCACGGTTTCCCGCATTGTAAAGTTTTCGCGCCTGCTGCGCCCCGTAGGGCCTGGATTCGTGTCTCAGAATCCATCTCCGGGCTCTTGCTCCCACAACCCGTACCGATTACAGGCTTGTTGGGCCGTTACCCCAACAACAACCTAATCGGCCGCAGACCCATCCTATGGCGGCGGACCTTTCAACTACAAAGCATTCCAGCATCTATAGTCTATGGGGTATTATCCCCAGTTTCCCGGGGTTATCCCCCTCCATAGGGTAGGTTGTCCACGTGTTACTGAGCAGTATGCCGAGGTCTTGCACCTCTCGACTCGCATGGCTTAATCGAACTCCGATAGCAGTGGCCTCTGGCAGGATCAACCAGAATTCATTTTGTACAATGTACGCACACTATATCTGAACTGTTTAAGGAATTAGCGGTTACTAAACAAATTTCCGCATTGCCAGTATCAACGTCAGAACCAACTCCGGTCATGCCGGATCTTGTTGGATCTCCATCAAAAATATTTGTTTTACAATTATTATCGTCGTGTTTTTTCTAATTAAACACAGGCCTATAGTGTAGGCTTCAGGATTATTTATACCTTGTTGCCTGCACAGTTTTCTCTCCGAACCGACACCGGAATTTTTTCTGGTTTTCGTCGGTTCATCATCAGATCTTGTGGATCACATAATAACACATTCAAACACTTAAACGTTATCCATGGCCGGGCCTCCCTTTTCCACCCTTGATTTATCGATAAAAATTTATTTTTAAAAAAAATACCTTCTGAATGCTTCAATATAGCATTTTTAACCATATTTTCAGCATTTTTCGCACCAGTAAACAGTACCGCGTGGAACCCCTAATTCAGGCCAAGAAGAGTGTCCCGATAGTACGTTCGCTTGCAGAGCGCGTTCGTGTTTCCTGCGATTTTCTGACGGTAACCCTTTTTTTCCGGATTGCTTAAAATCAAAACCATGCCGCGATCGCGCAGATCATAGTTCGTACCTTATTTTTTTATAAGATTTTTATAAGAGATGGCATCAGTTGTCTGCATGACAAATCTGCACAAAAACATCACCGAAAAACTCTTCCTGCCGCAGGGAACACCGCCCCTCAAGGGCAAGGAAGAGGAGCGGGATATAGACTTCCGGGATGCCCCACTCCATCTTCTCGCATAGCTCAGCCAGGGTCATCTCTTCATCGATCTCCAGACCTTCGAGATATTCTGCGAGCAGCACCATGGACGATTCCTGGTAGCCTTCATCATGGGCAATACTCACGACATCATCGGCGTAGATAAGATAATCGTCCCCCACATCCTTGAGACGGCGGCGCCTGCGCTCTTCTTTTTCGATGTTTTTCAGTTCAATGATCAGTTCAAAGAGCGTAACCGGGCTTTTTCGCAGGTTCTTCCGGTCGAGCCGCCGCTGTATCTCGTGTTCCAGCAGCTCGATAGGGCCAAGCCTCCCATGGTAATCTGTCTCAGAATCGAGTGCAAGGGCATAATCTTCTCCGTACGATTCGTCATCTTCATCAAGGCCTTCTATAGCAGGATCTGACTGGAGTTCGAGTTGTTCTGACTTCATGCGCAACAGGGTTGCGGCATAAAAGAGCGTACGTCCGGAGACCTGCAGGTTAAGTTGCCGGCATCGTTCAAGTTCAGACAGGAACCGGTCGGTCACTTCGATAATATTAATATTCCATGGATCGATTTCACCCCGCTCAGCAAGTCCCACCAGAATCTCAACCGGGTCTTCAATAACACCTGACAGGGATGATTCGGAGGGTTCAGATACCAAAGAAGAATCCTCAGGGGCTCCCGAAGGATCCGGTTCAGGGGGGGTTTCTAAGCCTGGGGTTTCACGCTCGAGCGGGGAGATGTCGGGGGGATTGTTACCGGGTTTATTCTCATAAGGATCAGCCATTCGCTTTTACTCCGGTAACGAGCGTGCTTTTATCCGGTCGCAATGTAACACCCATGATCCGTTGTGCTGCCTCAATCATCGGTTTGCGCAGGGAGACAATGACAAATTGCGATTGGGGCGAAAGCTCTGTGATCATTGAAGAGATGCGCTCGACATTGGATCCGTCAAGCGACATGTCTACTTCATCGAATGCATAGAAGGGTGCAGGGATATACCGCTGGATTGAGAAGATGAATGCCAGGGTGGTCAGTGATTTTTCTCCTCCGGATAGTGAGGATAAGAGATGTACCTTCTTGTCGCGGGGTTGTACAGCAAACGTCATGCCACCGGTAAAAGGATCTTCCTCGTTCTCGAGGATCAGGTGCCCGCTTCCGCTCGTGAGCCTGGCAAATATCTCCCGGAAATTGGTGTCAATGGCGCGAAACGCGGTTGTGAAGGCTTCATACTTCATCTGTTCAAATTTCTCTATGCGCTCGATCAGGGTTGTACGTTCGCGGGAAAGGGTTTCTTTTCGCTCCGTTCGTTCCCCGACCTGACGCTGCACTTTCTCATACTCTTCAATCGCGAGCATATTCACCGCCCCGATCTTACGCAGCGCTCCATCAGCCTCAGCGATCTTTCCTTCAATCTCTGACAACGAGAGGGTTGTGTCCATATCCCCTACCTGGTGCCTGAGCATATCCACTTCGATTCCGAGTGTCCTGGCCCGCTCTTCAATAGCCACCATCTGGATGGTGATCCTTTCTTTATCGGCATCGAACTTCATGAGCTTTAATTCAGAGTCCTGAATCTGCTGCGAGGCTTCGGATCGCCTGGCACGTAATTCATCAAGCTCACCTGAGAACTCTTTTTGCCGTTCTTCAAGTGCGGCAATCTGCAATTTGTGAACTGCAATCTGTTCATTTGATCCTGCGATATCTGCATCGATCTGACCGTTGCGTTCGTCCTGCCGTTTGCGATCATCGCCCAGTTCGACAAGACGGGCGGTGAAATGCTGCCGCTCGCGCTGGGCATCATTAATATCCCCGTCCTTGTTTCGCAACCGTCGTTCGGACTCTTCGATCTCTTTCTTTTTCTTCTCTATCTGATCAGTGAGCACCGGAATATTGGTATCATCAAGACGTTTCTTGAGCTCATCTATCCGGGAGGTGATCTCATTGATGGATTCCGTGGTTTTGTCAATATCTGTTTCGAGCAGGGTGAGTTCTGCGGCACCGTTCTTCGTCTCTTCCTGCTGCCGTGCAACAGACTGCCTCTATGGTCTGCTTTTCGACCGTGATAGCTTCGAACCTGCGGGAAAATTCCTCGGTGAACATCCCCAGGCGGGCGATCTTCTGCTCGATCTCGTTGCGGGTCGACCGCTTTGTATCCACTTCTTCGGTCAGCCTTTTTACGCCTGCTTCAAGCGTTGCCGCTTCCCCCTGCAGCTCCCCAAGATGTGCACGTACACGGAATATCTCATCATCAACGGCGGCACCGAATCCTCTTCCACCCTGTTTCTTTGTCGCACCACCCGTCATTGCACCGCTCTTTTCGAGCAGTTCGCCCTCGAGCGTTACCATCCGGTACCTGCCAATGAGTTTGCGGGCTCGTTCAAGCGTATCGACAACAACGGTTGATCCGAGTGCAACGGCAAACGCCCGGTCATACCTTGGGTCGTACTCGACCAGATTGATCGCGTAATCGATAATACCCGGCTCTTTTAACGGGGGAAGTGCAGGAGGTTTTAATTTATTGAGCGGGAGAAAGGTAACGCGACCGAGCCGCTCTTCTTTTAAGTGCCTGATGGCATCTGCTGCCACCTGATCATCATCGCAGACAACAAACTGGAGCCTGTTTCCTGCAGCAATATTAAGAGAAGTTGCATACTCTGCAGGTGCTTTCCCAAGGTCAGCGATCGTGCCATGTACATGTTCCATGGCCATAACCGCTTCGATCGCCCTGCCTCCGGATTCACCCCTCGCCTGCTGTGCCGCTTCAAGACGGAATGCATCCTGTTCATTGTCACGGATCTCGTTACGGAGGCGTTCCAGCGATGACCGCTGTGCAAACATAGCTCCTTCCAGCTCTGACAGATTGCGATCCAGTTCTTTTTTACCAGCAAGAAGGTCCCCTGCGCTCTTTTCACTGTCCGTGAGCTGGCTCTGCTTTGCTGTGTACCTCTTCATCCAGCTGTCTGAGAAGCAGCATAAGACGCTCGAGTTCCGTAGTGCGCATCCGGCTCTTCTCAATATGCATATCCTGCTGGTGAAGGATTTCCGATCGCTGCCCCCTCTTCTCCTCAAGGTCATGCAACAGGGCGAACAATTTTTCGCGGGCGCCCTCAGTATCCTCCCCGTGTTGCCGGATCTCGGACTCGAACTTTTCAAGCTGCGCTTTGGCGGCAGCAATCTCCATGGCAAGGTTTGTCCGGTCAATGGATAACGTGCGAATCTGATCCGTGCATTCCGCCACCCTGGCTTCGGCACGTTTGGTATCCATGTAGACACGATTGATTGCCTCAAGATTGGTCTCCTTTTCCTTGCGGAGGCGCACGATGGTCTGATCTGAAAGTTTGATCCCGCTTTTTGCCTCCTCGAGTTCGGCGATAAGTTTGAGATAGTCAGACCCGCTCTTTTTGTTAATCAGGTCATCAATATCTTTTAAATCAGCCTTAAGGTAGGAAAGTTCATTCTCTTCCAGGCTCCGGTCGGCGCCAATGCGGGTGAGCATAATCCTGTGCTCATCAGTGGATCTGGTGAGAGATGCCAGCTCTTTTTCCCGGTCGTGGAGCTGGGCGGCAGCCCTGCAGTTTTGGAAAAAAGAGAGATCCTTTTGCCATTTCTGGTATTCGAGGGCGTGCTCCCGTTCGCGTCTGAGTTCATTTACTCTCCTGGTGAGCTCGAGCAGGAGAAGCTCTTCACGTTCTATCCGTTCCCTCACGATATCAAGTTCGGAAAGAGACTGCTGCTTTTTAAGATCAAATTCCGAAACACCCGCAATCTCATCGATAATCTTTCGCCGCTCGAAATCACTCATTTCCATGATTCGGGTTACATCACCCTGCATGACGACATTGTAGCCATGAGGTTTTATCCCGTGCTTTGAAAGGTGATCGACGATGTCGCTCTGCTTGCAGAGCCGTTCATTGAGGTAATTATAACTGTAGTACCCGTTGCTGGTACGTTTGATTCTTCTTTTGATCTTCGTCCCATCGGAAAATTCGAGTGCTACCTCTGCGGTGTTCCGGCCGGAATTGAGGTTGATAAGATCGGTAAGCTTCTCGGCACGGAGATTGCGTGAGCTCGAGAGAGCAAGTACAAAAAGGATGGAATCGATGATGTTGCTTTTCCCGGAACCATTGGGCCCGGAAATAACGGTAAAGCCCCCTAAAAAGGGGATTTTTGTCTTTTTAGAAAAAGACTTGAAATTGTCAATCTCCAGTTCGGTGATATGCAAAGATCCGGCTCCTTACTTCTTTGCAGGATCCTTCTTGTCTTCCTCTGCGGCCACGATGAGATCGCCCTGTTTTGACTTGACGGATACCCCCTTCTTGCTTTTCCCGTATCCTGGCGATGCAACTATGTAGTTTTTGTCACCCCGCCTTTCTTCCAGTTTCATGGTTCCATCCGATTGCATGATCATGTCCATGGAGGGCTCTGGTGGCGCTGCGGGAGTATCAGAGGGGCGGGCACCTTTACGCATTACGACTGTGCTTGAAGCGGCAGGAGTACCGGTTGATGGAGCAGGCAGCGGCTGTACACCCTGAACAACCGGTGGCCCCCGTTTAGCATCCTGCCTGCTGCGTTCTTCGGTCTGTTTGGACATTTTCATTGCTACAGACTTGAGATCGAGAAGCTCCTGGGTTAACCCCTTGACGAGTGCTTCCAAATCTCTCACCTTTTTTTCAATCGCAACAATTCGCTCCTCAGTTGCAGCTCCGGTTCCTGAAATTTCCAGCATTGATATCAGTTTCTCCTTTTCTTCATGGTTATACTCAAGATATACGATCTTTGCATCAGGTCTGCGCCATCACGCATACTTACTGTACTGGTGCGGCGCACTCCTTATAAATAATAGTAGTGATCGCCGGATAAGGAAAAAAGGTTTGTGCTTTATTTCACCTTACAATCCGCTGTACGCAGATAATCCTGACCTTTATTTACGCGCTCTGCTGGCAGAAAATCGAAAAAGTGTCATCCGGCAACAAAATTGTCCAACGCGCTTACCAGTGCCGGGAAAAAGGTATTACCTGATTGCAGCGAACCCTTCTCCATATGTCCTATCTGTCTAAAACTGATCCAGAAATAGCAGATATCATCGAGAAGGAGCGGCTCCGCCAGCAAAATGGTCTTGAGCTGATCGCGTCTGAAAATCTCGTTTCGCATGCAGTACTTGAGGCCATGGGGTCAATAATGACCAACAAATATGCCGAAGGATATCCCGGGAAAAGATACTATGGAGGCTGCGAATTCCATGATATGGCAGAGAATCTTGCCCGTGATCGCCTGAAAGAGCTGTTCGGGGCAGAGCATGCAAACGTCCAGCCGCACTCAGGTACCCAGGCAAATATGGCAGTCTATTTTGCGTTCATGAACCTTGGAGATACTCTGATGAGCATGAAGCTCACCCAGGGAGGACACCTTTCCCATGGCTCACCGGTCAGCTTTACCGGGAAATTTTACAAAGTAGCCCAGTACAGCCTCGATCCCAAAACGGAAACACTGGATTATGGTGTAATTGAAGAGATGGCAAAAAAGGAAAAGCCGAAGATGCTTGTCTGCGGGGCATCTGCGTACCCGAGAACCATTGATTTTAAAGCGTTCCAGGAAATTGCAGATAGTGTCGGGGCATACTGTATGGCAGACATTGCCCATATCGCGGGACTTTGTGCAACGGGTGTTCACCCGAACTCGGTCAATGTCGTAAACTTCACGACTACTACAACACACAAGACACTCCGGGGCCCCCGTGGCGGAGCAATCATGTGCAACAGCGAGTATGCACAGCCAATTGACAAGGCTATATTCCCCGGCATGCAGGGGGGTCCGCTCATGCACACTATAACCGCAAAAGTCTGTCTGCTTCAAAGAGGCGCTCAGGCCCTCGTTCAAGGAATACAATAAACAGATCGTAAAGAACGCACAGGTGCTCGCAGAGACCCTGATGAATCACGGGCTTCGGCTCGTTTCCGGGGGTACTGATAACCACCTGATGCTTCTTGACCTCACTGCACAGGGTATTACCGGACTTGAGGCGGAAAATGCACTCGGAAGAGCAGGCATTACCGTCAATAAGAACACAATCCCCAATGAAACCAAGAGCCCGTTTGTCACCAGCGGGCTGCGTGTCGGTACGCCGGCAGTCACTTCCCGGGGCATGAAAGAAGCAGAGATGCGCCAGATAGGGACCTGGATAGCAACAGTGGTAAAGGATATCAGCAACGAAGCGGCAATCAAAAATGTGCATACCGGTGTGACTGCGATGGCAAGCAGATTCACCCTGCATCCCGAATAAAAAAATATGAACCAACGGACTCTCCCATGACCACGATCCTTGACGGGAAGAAAATTGCAGATCTGAGGCTGGAAGTCCTTAAAGAGGAAATTGCGGACTCCGGCCTCTCTCCCCGGCTGGCGACCGTGATTGTGGGAGCCGATCCGGCGTCACAGATGTATATCAGGATGAAACACCGGGCGTGCGGGCAGGTCGGAATAGGTTCTGTCGGGATGGAACTGGCGGGCGATGCAACAACTGAACAGGTCCTGCAAACTGTCGCACAGTTGAATAATGACCCGGATATTCATGGTATCCTCATCCAGCTCCCGCTTCCAAAACAGGTAGATTTTGAGCGGGTAATCGCAGCAGTACACCCGAAAAAAGATGTGGATGGATTCCATCCGTTCAATCTTGGTCTTCTCTTTTCCGGAAGACCCCGGTTTGTTCCTTGTACACCACAAGGGATCATGACACTGCTGGCGGAATACAGGATTGATCCTGCAGGTACCCGCGCAGTTGTGGTCGGGCGCAGTATCGATGTGGGTCGTCCGATGTCAGCACTCCTCACGAATGGTGATGCTACCGTCACTCTTTGCCATAGTAAAACAAAGAACCTCTCCATGGAGACCAGACATGCAGACATTCTTGTGTCCGCAACCGGCAAAGCGCACTTCATCACCATGGAGATGGTCAAACCGGGTGCGGTTGTTATAGATGTCGGCATCAACCAGTTGAACGGCAAACTGGTGGGGGATGTGGACTTTGCGGCGGTTAGGACCATTGCATCCGCAATCACACCGGTGCCGGGCGGCGTTGGTCCGATGACTATCGCGACGCTGATGGAGAACACCTATCGTGCAGCGAGTCTGGGGATATGCGAACCTGTGTGGTAAATAAGACTTGTTATAGGGGGTGACGCACCTGTCCGCGTGATGGGTGTGATCAACTGCAGCCCTGAGTCGTTTTATGCAAATTCCTATTTCCCGATCGATTTTGTGCATAAAACAGCAGTCGAAATGGTAGAGCAGGGTGCAGACCTTATCGATATCGGTGCACGAAGTACTGCCCCCAATACCCAGGCCATCAGCGGAAGTACTGAAGCGGAAAGGATCGATGCTGCTCTCAGGGAACTGGACGGCAGCGGGATAACGGTCTCGGTGGATACCATGAATCCCTGGGTCCTCGATGTCTGTCTGAACCATGAGATCCATGCAATTAACGATATTTCCGGGCTCTCTTCCCAACGGTACACACAACGACTTGCACAATCGGGGCTTCCTGCATTCCTGATGGCATCCAATAATCAACCAGGTGATGCTGTTGGACTGGATGCAACTCTCGCTGCGCTCAAAACCGTTGTAGCCCGGTGCGAAAATGCCGGAATTAATGACTACATCCTTGATCCGGGTATCGGGATCTGGACCCCTTTCCGTACCGTCGAAGATGACTGGACCCTCTGCCAGCATTTTGCTGAATTTGGGAAATTTGACCGACCGCTTCTTGCTGCGATCTCAAGAAAGACGTTTATCGGGGATCTTTTACACAGGGATCCCGAAGGTCGCCTCACCGGAAGCCTCGCGGTTACCCTGATGCTGCTGCAGAAAGGTGCATCGGTTGTCCGGACCCATGATGTTGCTCAGACACTTGATGTGATACGGGTGTTCGAACGCATGGTGAAACACCCATGAACAGTTCGTTCAGGGTCTACGGGCTTCCCACCGGAATCATTACCATGGGCGATTCGATCGCCGAGCGTGTTGTTGCGGCAGCAGGGAAAACCTGTAGCGGTTTTAAGGATGGCGATATACTTGTTCTTGCCGAAACGGCTGTTGCAACGGCAGAAGGCAATGTAATCACCCTTTCTACGATCACTCCCTCGGAGCGAGCACAGGAACTTGCAGCACGCTACCATATGGATCCCCGCACGGTTGAAGTCGTGCTCCAGGAGAGTGATTCAGTTGTCGGAGGTATTCCCGGATTTCTTCTATGTATGAAACACGGCACCCTTCTCCCGAATGCCGGTGTGGATGCCTCGAATGCCCCGCCGGGGTGCGTTACACCGCTTCCGGAAAATCCGGACCGCAGCGCACTCACCATCAGACATGCCATCGAAGACAAGACGGGAGCGAGGATTGGGGTGATTATCGCCGACAGCCGGACGCATGCCATGCGCCGTGGATGTAGTGGGGTTGCAATTGGAAATGCAGGGATAATCGCAGTCATCGATGACCGGGGCAGGAGCGACCTGTTCGGCAGAAAACTTGAAGTGACTCGGCGTGCAGTAGCAGACAACATTGCCTCTGCGGCGGAACTGGTTATGGGAGAAGCAGATGAGTGCATCCCCGCTGCGATTATCCGGGGGTTGGGCATGCCCATTGTCGATCAAACCGGTATTGAATCAATTGCTGCAGAAGAGTGTCTGTTCATGGGTGTATTCCGGAAAAATGCCTCTTCACCTTGAGCTATTTTCATGAATTCAGGGAATATTCCCGCAGACATCTTTAACTACGGCGGGTTTATTCATGCCACTTCAGTTTTCTTTTCCTTCCGCTCCACGCCGACCCGCCCTTTCTCCACAGATAGCACAAACCCAAGTTCTTCGAGGTAAGCACGGCTCTTACCTGTCCCGTGAATCAGCAGTTCGACCAGATCCTCTTTCTCATCGATATCCGTATGGAGCCGGAATGAATCGATCACTTCGCAGGAAAGTCCGGCGTCCTGTGCAATTTTTACATGCTTAAAAAAACTTGTACCGTAATAATCGACATGGAACCGTTGCGGTTCCCTGATGAAAATAACATTCGTCCCACCACCCCTTCCCGGGACAATCGCCATATCATTTTTGGTAGTAATCACCCGCTGGATTGCCTGGGCATTGGCAAGGGGAAGGTCAGCCATTATTATCAGAATCGAACCCACTGACTGGGGAAGAAGTGAATTGAGCGTCTGGTTGAGATCCGCATCGCTGACCGTGATCTGGATATCCTCGCTGTCAAATAATTCGGTGCCCACGATTACCGGACTGCAGTTCGCATCTTTTACTGCGTGGATCACATCTTCCAGCATCGCACGGGCAAATACTTCCCTTTCGTCCTGGCTGAGCACACAGGAGAGCCGGGTCTTCGGGTTAACAAGCTTGAACGGGATCAGGGCATGAGGGCACATTTCATAGCGTGTTATGCAGTGAGATAAAAAAAAGATGCTGGTGTGCATCGGGACGGGAAAGCAAAGGGGAATAACCGCAGATATAACATCCCTCTTGTCGATAGTTTTGACATGGATAACCTTGCATTTACCGTGAAAAAAATGCCCGGGAAAATTATCATGGGGGTCCAGCGCAGGACTTCAAATGCAGATGGGCGTAGTATCAAGGATATCCCCGCCTGCTGGCAGGATTTTTTCTCCCAAAACATGGCATCAAAAATTCCTCAACGCAAAGACACCGGCAATGTTTGCCGTGTATTCGGATTATGAGAGTGACTGGACTGGAGAATATCACTGCCTTATCGGGAGTGAAGTGACAAAGGCAGATAAAATTCCCACGGGGATGGCAGTCGTGCGGATTCCCGCCCAGACCTATGTGGTCTTCACTGCGGCAGGGCCGATGCCGGACGCGATCCTTTTGATCTGGGCGTCGATCTGGGGACAAAACTTCCACGGGCATATACCTGCGATTTTGAGCAGTACGATGCCCGGTTTACCCGCCCGGAGAATAAGGAGGCTGATATCTGCATAGCGGTTCATGAAGAGCAACTGAAATCAATGCAATAATTTCACCCGTGTTCCTTTTTTCTATCTGCCCTGATATCCACCTCACAACAGGGTTGACAAGGCATGGCAGCAGGGTTAAGCGACACTAAATTCTCACTGGCTGGTATGCCCCAACAGGTCATGCCGGCATTACCTTTCAATAGATAGGACGAGTATCTTTTCTCATGCAGTCCCGCACTATCACCTTCTCGCGGAATATATTCCTCCCTCTCACTACGGTATGCCGGAACCGTTGTGGGTACTGCTCATTCCGTACTCCGGTTTATAACGGATGCCTCATGGCACAAAAAGACGTTGAAAAGACCCTTCAGAACGGGGCAGCACTTGGATGTACGGAAGCACTCTTCACATTCGGGGAGCACCCTGAGGAAGAATCTGGCTTTACCGACTATCTCAAACGAGCCGGGTATGCTACTATTCTCGATTACTGCGAGGCTATGTGCAGGAAAAGTATCGGGTATGGGGTACTTCCGCACACGAACGCCGGTATCCTGACATGGGATGAGATGGAACGGTTGCGTACAGTAAATGCAAGCATGGGTCTGATGCTGGAGACGACCGCCAGGATCCCGGCTCATTTCAATTCTAAAGGCAAGGAACCAGAAATCAGGCTTCGCATGATAGAGGATGCCGGAAAACTCAAAATACCCTTCACCACCGGCCTGCTTTTGGGAATTGGTGAAACAATGGCAGACCGGGAAGAATCCCTCCGGGCTCTGCAGGATCTTCATAAAAGGTACGGGCACATTCAGGAAATTATCATCCAGAATTTTTGTCCTAAACCAGGGACACCGATGGCTCACCATCCGGTGCCGGGAACCAATGAAATCTGCTCTGTTATCAGGATGGCACGCGATATTCTCCCAAAAGATATCGCCATCCAGATCCCTCCAAATCTCATCGATGCGTCCGTGCTTATCTCCTGCGGGGTGGATGACCTCGGGGGGGTCTCACCCCTCACTATCGATTATGTCAATCCGGAACACCCCTGGCCAGCGATTGACGAACTCAAAAAGATCGTCGGTAACGCCCATCTCCGTGAGCGACTCTGCATCTACCCGCAGTACATAAAAAGAGGATGGTATCACCCCCATTTGCAACCCCTAATAAACCGGCTCGCACAAACTGTTAAGGCAAGGAGCAGTGGACTATGAAGTGTAAGGATCTCCTGATTAAAGGTAAAGCAAAATCAGTATACGCCACCGATACAAAGGGCAAACTCATTGTTGAGTTCCGTGACGACATCACCGCATTTGATGGCGGGAAAAAAGATTTGCTGAAAAATAAAGGGACCTGCAATGCGGAGGTTTCAGCATTCTTCTTTGAATATCTCGAACATAACGGGGTAAAAACCCATTTTTTCACCATGCTGGATTCTCACCATATGGTGGTAAGAAAACTCGAAATGATCCCGCTTGAAGTAATTGTGCGGAACATCGCTGCCGGCTCCATTGTCAGAAATTATCCGTTTGTGGAGGGGACACCGCTTGACCCACCCCTGATCGTGATCGATTATAAGGACGATGTACGGCATGATCCGATGCTCAACGATGAGATTATTTTTGCCTTAAAACTCGCCACACCTGCTGAGCTAAAAACAATCAAAAAAGTGGCACTCGAAATCAACAGGCTTCTTTCTGCATTACTTGCAGCACAGGGAATCACGCTGGTGGATTTCAAAATAGAGTTTGGCAGGCAGGGAAAAACGATCTATCTGGGCGATGAGATCAGCATGGACTCCATGCGACTCTGGGACAAAAAAACCGGTGAGTCGCTGGACAAGGATGTGTACCGGTTCGAGAAGGGAGATGTAATGGCAATTTACAACAAGGTAGCACAGCGGATCACAAAGCCGGGTAAAGAAACAGTAACAAAGGGTTGATGAAAACGAGTAATTCCAGAAAAGTATCGACAGCGTTGATACCGGTGTCCGCTGAATTGAGCACAAAGACTAACGTCTTGAATCAAGAAACATATCATGAAAGAGAATATCATACAGACAGGGTCTGGTAGCATGACAGAAGAAAATGCAGATGAAGAAGAGATGCTCAAATGGGCAAAAGGATATGCAAACAAGCAGGGATGGGAACTCAATACCGATCAGAAACAACTTTCGACAGTTATCCGGGGGCTTGTTCGGAACAAAAAGAAGTTCGGAAGACCGTACTGTCCCTGCCGTCTCCGGAGCGGCGATGAGGAGAAAGACCTGGCGATTGAATGTCCCTGTGTGTACCATAAAGATGAAGTTTCCCGCGATGGACATTGTCATTGCAACCTCTATTTTAAAAAGAACTGATCATTTTTTTTACGAGAGTAATTCACCTGTTCTAGAGTTTAACCATGGATGAACCACCTGTTACCACTGCTACCGGCCCGGTCACAGGTCTGCCACCGGTTCATGGCGAATCACCTGAGATACTCATTCTCGGGAGTTTTCCTGGCAGGCAGTCACTGCTGAAACATGAGTACTATGGGAACCCCAGGAATCATTTCTGGCACATAACAGAAGCCCTGTTTCTTGTTGATCGTCACCTTCCGTATCGTGTACGGATAGTACGGTTAATGGATCACCGCATCGCACTCTGGGATGTTGTCAGCACCTGCTCCCGGGAAGGGAGTGCAGATGCCCGGATTCAGGATCCTGTGTTCAATGATCTTACTGCTTTCCTTGCAGAATTTCCCTCAATTCACCTCATTGCCCTCAACGGAAGCTCTGCCGGCCGATACTATCACCAGCTGAAAATATCTGTGTCTGTCCCTGCTGTTGTCCTGCCATCAACAAGCCCGGCAAACACCCGTTACTCCCTTGGTGAAAAAATTAAGAAGTGGGAAATAATCCGCAGATAGACAACCAACAATTAATAAAAAAATTTATCGTCCCATGTGGAACTTCAGGAAAATAACGTGATATATTGCGTAGAATCCTACAAGCACGGCAAAGGTATAGCCGAAGATTGCAACCCAGTAGATATAGTCCGGAAGGGATAGCGGGTGCGAAAGCAGTACAAGCGAGGACCCTACCACAAGGGAAGCCACGACTAGACCAAGTAAGAGCTTGTCGCTGGCTTTATCGAGAGACATCTGGAGTTTCTGGATATCGGTTTCAACGATCTCCAGCTTGAACGTCCCGGTTGAGAGCCGCCGGAGCATAAGGTTGAGATTACGGGGCATATCAAAAATGGCATCGGCGGCGTCCAGAAAGGATACGGAGGCTCGTTTGAAATACGCAGCAGAAAGGTTTCGCGCATCAGCAAGCTTGGTAAGATAAGGTGTGACCTCTTTTTCGAAATTGAATCTCGGATCAAGCCGGATACCGATGTCAAGTACCATAATGAAGACCTTGAGCAGGAGCATCAGGTTCATAGGGACTTTCAGGCTATAGCGTCGCATTGCATTGGTCAGTTCGGTTACGACAAGCCGGAAATTGTATTGCGCAAGCTCGTCACTACCACCGAAATCATGCATCAGGATGTAAAGGTCGTCCCGCAGGGATTCACGGTCAGACTCATCAATCTCGATTCCGAATCCTTCGAGGGACCTGATCATGAGTTCAACGTCGTCATTCACCAGCGCAAAAAGGAGGTTTATGAATCCCTGCCGTTTTTCCGGACGCAGGATACCAACAATACCAAAATCCAGAAAGACGATGTTTCCCTCTTTTGTTACGAGAAGGTTACCAGGGTGCGGGTCACCGTGGAAGAATCCATCTTCAAAGATCATCTTGAGGTAAGCATGGAATCCCCGGACTCCGATTTCATGGGGGTCAAGACCCATCGTCACTATTGCTTCCCGATCATCAATCCTGACCCCTTCGACAAACTCCATGACCATCAGGTATTCAGATGAGTATTCCCAGTAGACCTTTGGGAAACGGATACCGGGAACATTATGGAAGTTTCGTCTCATTCGGTCGGCGTTTCGGGCATCCCGGGTAAAATCGAGCTCTTTTACGATCTGATGGGCAAAATCATCCACCATGCCGATCGGATTGTAAACCCGCGTTTCGGGAAATACTGTTTCGACACGCTCTGCCATGGATCGAAGAATGGAAAGATCCGTTTCGATAATTTCCCTGATTCCGGGCCTTTGTATTTTAAGGGCGACTCTGGTCCCGTCTTTCAGGATTGCGGAATGTACCTGAGCAATCGATGCGGAAGCAACCGGCAGTTCATCGACCTTCCAGAACCAGTTTTCGCATTGGTTAAAACCTTCACAACTCTTTTCCAGGACCACCCGGACTTCTGAGAAAGGGACAGGTTTTGCATGGTCCTGCAGTTTTTTAAGCTGTTCAATCAGTTCCGGGGGAAGCAGTTCGGTCCTCGTGCTCATTATCTGCCCGAACTTAACAAATGTCGGGCCAAGTTCCTCGAGGGCAAGCCGCATCCGTTCGTACACCGTGGATGCATCGGGATCCTTCCCCTCGCCGGGAAGCCTGAACCGGGCTCGTGTGGGGAACATTGTTTCAAGCCCTATATTAAAACCATGTTTGCCCAGTATGTCCACTATCTGTGCATACCGCGTGATCCGGTTAACCATGCGTATGATTTGGATGTCGTGATACTTAATGCGTGCTTTTTCCGTCACAATCCCCGCGGATGGGCAGGAAAAAAATCATGGAGTCAGGTCCAGAAGGGATAACTCCTCAATCATTATTGTTATTCTGGTTTATGGAAAATGACAATCCGGTTTGTATTCGTGCCGGATGCCATATTGTTCACGCCCCATATATTGGAGGTTTTGGTGAATACCTGCTGGTTGATCAGCACTCCGTCACACCTGAACCCTGCTGCGATCCCGAGCGGGATGACCTGTTCTTCCAGGTGAATCGTCCGTTTTCTTACCTCCCCCACTTCAAACGCAACATAGCCCCCGACCCGGGTAATCCGGTAGAGCTCCCGGAATACCGACCCCATAACACCGGTCCACTCATCCAGAGTCCGGGCCATCGTAATCTGCTCCCCAATCGCTTCCTCGTGTTGACCGTTAAACCAGAAGCGGAGCCAGTTATCCTCCCGGTACTGGACGATATCAAGAAACGGGGGTGATGTCACGGTCAGCTGTACGCTGGCTTCCGGAATGTCGGGTGTTGAACGAGCATCCCCGGTGAGAAAGCGGGCTTTTTTTCCTGCCCGGTTAAGATTCTTCTTTTCTCCGGGGGATAGTGAACGTAACAGGCTCTTTGTCTTGTCCAGAATAAGTCGGTGGGTATCACGGTAATCGGGGATCTGCTGGCGTTTCCGGTTGATCCGTTGCTGGCTCTGCTGTGATACTGCCTGGTTTGGCGGCAGGGTATATACGGAGAAAAATCCCTTTGAGTGACCAGTGAGCCGGTTCGTCGCCACCATCGCAATCCAGCGGTCAATCATATCATCCCTGCAATCTGATTTCCGGTTCAGGAGATACTGCTTCAGGGCCACAATTTCTTTCTCGGTATCGGGATGGTAAAACATGGAGAGATCGATGGTTGCCCCTTCGCTGTCCCGGGGGATGGTAGTAAGACGTTTGTCAACGCCTGCAATATCAGGAGGAAAGAACCGTGGTTCCATCATAATCCGGGAGAGGGGATTTGCATCGTTTGCGAGTACATCACGTCCGGAAAGGCCCGCTTCGATGAGGGTTGTACCACGACCACTGAATGGATCGTAGACAACATCACCTTTCCGGGTCAGGATATCGATGAAAAAACGGGGAAGTTGTGGTTTGAAGCATGCACGATACGATATCTCATGGATTGAAGATGCCTGCCTTTGCCGGGAGGTCCAGAATTCATTGGTATACTTTGGGACGGTAACCGGTCCGATTACCATATCCTCAACGACTGTGGGGATAGCGGCATGGCTCACGAATTCGCGAAGATACCGGTTCAGGGTATCTAGGGGTAAAGGAGATCTGCCGGACACCATAGCTAAGGGTAGGTTGGCGGACGAAGGTATAATGCTGGTGCCCACCAGGTCATGATAGGGATGTGCCGGCACCAATACACGGACCAGGGAACACGGGGAGGCTGGTGCAGGAGTAAAACAACACTGCTCTGCCAATATCCGACTCTGGGGTAAATACTGGATCCCGGGAAAGTTACGGATCAATTAAAAAAGAGACACTTGTACACTTTCAGACGAATCGGGAAGGATCAGGAGAGCGAATTTATTTTTTTGCTCTTTGGTATGCTCATGCCCTCGATTGCATCAAATGCTTCCGGGTATTTCACTATGCCCTGAATGCCATCCAGTGCGCCGGGGTCCAGGGCAAGTACCATAAATACATCGTCGGCAACAGCGAATGGCGCTACAATACCATTTGCCCGTGCTGAGCGAAATCCATACCGGGGATAATATCCCGGGTGGCCGATGACAATAACAATACGATGCCCAAGAGTCCGGCATACGTTAAGTCCCTCTTCAATGAGCGCGGCGCCAACACCACGGCATTGGTAATCCGGGTGCACCACAAGCGGGGCAAGAGCAATCGCCGGGGTGATTCCCCGGGGAGATTCGATGGTGACGGGGGGAAACATGATATGCCCGATGATCCTTTCCCCATCAACTGCGACCAGCGAAAGTTCGGGATTGAAAACCCTGGCATCCCGCAGGGCATCTACCAGACGTGCTTCGTCATAATGAGCAAACGCCTGGTAGTTTACCTCAAAAATTGCAGGAATATCCGCAGGAATTTCCTGCCGGATAAAAAAGGAATCCATCCTGTCCTATTAGGTGGCTGGGCAGATAAGGGAGAGGTTCGTGGACTACCTGATTCAACATGTAAAAAACATTCCTTAAATCATTGACAGCGGGTTGATTCCGGTTTATCAAAGGGTGTAAATGTGAGTACTGCAAACCTCCTTTTAGAATGAACCAGACCATCAGGGCATATATCGATCTTACCCGGCTCCAGTTTTTCTTTGCTTGGCCACTTCTCTTCTGTTCGGGATACCTGCTTGCGACCACCGTCTACGGAAATTTCGCATGGTTCGATCTCGCACGGGTTTCTTTGATTGGATTCTTCGGCTTTGAAGCCGGGCTTGTCCTGAATGATTATATCGATCGAAATTACGACAAAAAGGACATCGAATCGGATAAGCTCACGAAATACTGGCGGATATTTAAAACCCGGCCGATCGCCGCAGGGCTGATTTCCCCCAACCAGGCATTAGGACTTTTCATCGGTTTAGCCGCCATCACTACCGTTCTTATCGTAACACTCCCGTATCCGCACTCACTGATAGTCCTTCTCATCATGATCTACAGTTATACCATAGAAATATTCTACCAGATCGAGAAACGGCAGCCCCAGCAATTCCCCTTTGCCCAGCTTATCGGCAGAACGGATTTCGCCCTGTTTCCGGTTGCCGGGTATCTCTGTATCGGGAACCCTGACCTGAATGCATTCCTGTACTTTGTTTTTTTCTACCCGTTTGCTCTGGCACACCTTGGGGCTAATGACCTGATCGATGTGGCAAATGACCGTGCAAGAGGAATGAGTACCATCCCGATACTCTATGATATTCCCAGGACAACCTACTGGATTGCGGGATTTACGATTATCCATGCGATGATGGCGTTCCTTTTCATGACACGGCTTGGATGGATCGGCCGTGCGGGTCTTTTAATCGGGCTGATACTCCTCATGGCTGCAAATATCGTGATCCTGAAGAAAAAGACACCGGAAGCCGGTCTGAAAGTGCTTCCACTTTTCCATGTAACGATGCTCGTTTACGCAGGATCGATTGGGCTGGATTCGGTACTGTAACTGGCGGGAACTTTCTTTCTTTTTTTTGGGGGGGATTGATAAGGAAAACTGCACCATCAGATTTTCAGCAACCACTCATGGTCTTTCAACCAGTGCCTGCGCTGCTCGAAATCCGGCATTATTTTTCTTATCTTATCCCAGAATTTTTTCGAATGGTCAGGCTGGTCGATATGGACAAGTTCATGCACCACCACGTAATCAACAATTTCGGGAGGAGCCTGGATCAGACGCCAGCTGAAATTAAGTCCCCGCTTGTGGGTACATGACCCCCATCGCTTCCGTGCATCGGTAATACGGATCGTGGCCGGAACATGACCCGTTTTTAAGGAGAACCACATGCATCGGGCCTGGATTTCCTTACGGGCTTCCTCTCTGTACCAGTGTTTGAGCTGGTTCCTGATATCCGGTACGAGCCTACTGGACACATACAGGCTGTCGCTGCGTTCAATTGTCACACTTCCGTTTTTAACAATGTGCAGCGGGTATGAACGCCCGAGAAAGAGGAACATCTCCCCCTCGGCATACTCATGCACAGGTGAGAGCGGACGCCGCTTCACCTCATCCATTTTCCGCAGGATCCATGATCTCTTCTGCCGGATTATCTCCCCTATGTCCGAAGAGGATGCACGGAAGGGTGCCCTGACAACAAGGGTCGCGCCAGAGGTAATTTCGAGTGCAATGGTCCTGCGACGAGAGCGTACAATTTTCTCTACAGGGATTTCTTCCATGACTACAGACTACCTGCCATAGATTACCTGCACAGTGTTTGTTGTGCGACAAAAAAAGGGTCGGGATACTGCATCGGTACTTCAGGAGGTGGTTTTCCCGTTAATCCCGTCACTGACAATCTTACCATCTCTCAACCTGATAATGCGGTGGAAATAATCCTTGTGCCAGTCCTCGTGAGACACCATCACAATGGTCTGGCGCATTGACTCATTGATTTCCTTAAAAAGTTCAAGCACTATCTGCGAATTTTCCGTATCAAGGTTGGCGCATGGCTCATCTGCAAAGAGAATATCCGGTTTATTTACCATCGCACGGGCAAGCGAAACCCTCTGCTGCTGGCCGCCGGAGAGTTCCCGGGGAAGGTGGTCCCGCCGTTCACCTAGTCCGATTTTCTGCAATATCTCAAAGCTGTCCTTCTTTAACTGCTCCTCAGTGCGGTCTTTTCTGAGCATTGCGGTAAGGGAGACGTTCTCCATCACTGTCAGGTCGGGAACAAGTGCGTAATCCTGGAAGACATACCCGAGCTTGTAGAGCCGGAACATGGTTTTCTCGTAATCGGTGAGTTTTAAGATATCCAGCCCGTCAATCACAATTTTACCTGAAGTGGGAAGATCCAGGAGTCCCAGCATATGCAGGAGTGTAGTCTTACCACTTCCGCTCGGTCCCATGATACCAAGAAACTCTCCTTTTTCAATGGTGAGCGAGACCCCGTCAAGGGCTTTCACTTCGACATTTCCCATATGGTAGGTTTTCCGCAATTCTGAAATCTCGATCATATCAGGACCTCATGGCAGCCTGGATATCCTCACGGGAGACCTGGTAAGCAGGAACATACCCGGCCACGACCGCTGCACAGAACAGGATCACGGAATTGAACAAAAGATCCCAAGGCGTGATATACAGGGTGGCAGACCATTCCGGTGTAACAATGGGATGAACTGACATGTATGCTGCGAGCAGGAGCGTGATGATAATTCCGAGAATAATACCAAGGATCCCGAGAATGATAACCTGGAAGCCGTAGTTATGCATAATAACCTCCTTATCCACACCGATAGCCTTGAGAATTCCAATCTGCTTGCGGCTGTTGAGGGTCTTGATTGTGATAACGATGAACAACACGACCGTTGTAATGATGATGCTGACAAACAGGGACACCGCGTTAATAATGGCAAAACTCTGGAGCACCTTGCCTACGCTCTTACTCAGCAGGTCAGTCATGGACTGGACTTGTCCGTTTCCTCCCACCCCATAAGCGAGGAGCTCGTTCTTGATGAACTGCTCGGTGTACCCGGGTTTTGCTTTCACAGTGATGTAATCTGCTTTGTCAAGCGTCTTTCCTTCAACCTCTTCCATATCCGTCCAGGTCACAAACGCTGCGTTATCAACCGGACTCCAACCGGTGGCATAGATCCCCTTGACCCGGTAATCTTTCGTATACCCGTTGCCGTACTCAACGGTGATCGAGTCTCCGACACGGACACCCCCCAGCGATGGCTGGAATTCGTCTTCCTGGCGGACGGTGGCATCACCGGCTATCGGTTTCCCGATAATTATCTCCCCGGTATCCCCTTCTCCCAGATAACTGCCGGCAACCATTTTCGTATAGACCGGGGATACTTCCTTCTCATCCGTGGGCGAGATGGCTCGCACGGAAACGCCGAGGACCCGCTGCCTATACTTGAAGGTCCCTCCCTTCGAATAATGGGGGGATGCCCGCTGTACGCCCGGCATACCATTGATCAGATCGAGCGTGGATCCAAGGTCGGTAATATACTGGTCGCCCGGTTTGGGGCTGACAAGGATATTTGAGAACTCATAATCCACCAGCTGTGTTGTAATGCTCTGGCCAATCCCACTGAACATGGAGGGGAGGAAGAGCATATTGGTAAAGCACAATCCGATAATCAGGATTGTCAGGATCGCGCTTGAGCGGCTTCCCCGCTGAAGCGAACGCAGCGCCAGCAGGAATGCCACTTTTAGTTCTTTTTGTCCCATGGGAGTTTTCCGTTCCCGTTCCTTTTTGGTAAGTACCAGTACCCGGTATGCCACGAACCCCAGGATACCAAGGATGATGAGACCGATAATTATTGTACCTGACTGGTCTGCTGCTGGCACCCTCAGGTTCATCTGCCGTATCTGGGTATGGACTCCCATATCATCGGTATACGAGAGGGTAAGGTTATAAGGGTAGTTGCCGGCTTTGATTCCTTCAAGAAGGAATACGGCTGGTGCATCATTACCGGGCTTGATCTTTCCGATAAAAGCTTCTTTTGTGCCTTCTGCAGGGAGATCAATCTTCGCCGAGACCTGTTTTGCCTCCCCGGTTCCGGTGTTTTCAATGCGAATAGTGAGATCAAATGGTGTGTTTTCTGAAAGTCGCGGGGGGTTTGTATCCACAGAAACAAACCCTAATTCGGCCTTGCCTTTCATCATCAAATCGATCCCGCTCATCTGGGTGCGGTGGGCTCCATCAATTGCATTGTAACTGATAGTGACCGGAATCCTGACAAGACCGGCTGTTGTTTTTTTATCTGACAGCAAGGTGAGTTCGACGGTCTTCATTCCACCAGCCGTGATAGCCCCGAGATGATATGCATCAGCACTCTTTGGAGCCACTGTTGCACTAACATTCTCGATTCTGATAATCACATCGTCGGCAAGCGTCTGCCCGGCGTTATTTATGGTAAGTGTCACCGGGATCTCATCGCCGGGGTTCACATTGCCACTCAGCGAGCTTGCCATGATAAGTATTGCCTGCCTCTCTATTCCCACGGCTGTGTTAACATTTACGGGGACAGGGTATCTGGTACTCCTTCCGCCGGTTGTATCAATCCATACTTCAGGAAAATACATCCCGCTTTTTGAAGGTGCCTGTATAGAAAACGTCAACGGTATGGATTGGCCGGGCCCTATCTCACCCACATGCTGAAAATCCCTGCTCTGGACAATGATCCCATTACCCTCGAGCTTGACATTTTCAATATTGACATTGATATCCGTAACTTTCGTGGTCGCTGCATCTGTCATTACCAGCCCTGTATTCTCTTTGAGGGTGGCACTTGTTGCCGTATTTTTCACGATAATGGTGATAGTCCCGAGACTGTCCGGCATCAGAACCGAGGGGGCTACCTTATATTCGGTAATTGCAACGGTTGGTGCATCTGCTGCTGACACAGGCAATGCACATGCTCCCAGAATGAGAACCGCTATGAGCACGCCTGATTGAAGAGATGTCTGGAACAGTGCCGGCATCTTCGGTATTTTCCTGTTTTTTGAAATTGATGACATGAGTATTGTCATAGAGTAACTCCGAACCGGGTCAAAACCGGAATTAGTAGTATAAAGTGCAATACCCAAAGTTATTAAACTTACCATTGGTAACTTAATATTACCAAGAGTATCACCTGCTTTGATCGGGGGATTACCTGACGCGCAAACCGGATGTCACCTTCATGCCACGCATTATTCACGAATACAGGGAGGAAGTCAGAAAAAAGATTGTCGAAGCAGCGTACAGTCTTTTTCTCCACAAAGGGTATCACGGTACAACCATGAGTGCTATCGCCGAAGTTCTCGGTGTCACAAAAACGGCACTGTATCAGTATTTTCCCGGAAAGGAGGACCTGTACGCGGCCGTTGCCGAACATGGTCGTGAGGAACTGGCCGCAATCCTGGAACGATCCTTCAAAAAAAGGGATTTGCGAAGCGGTAGTGAGGTTCTTTTTGATACCCTTGCCCGGTACACCCCCCAGTTCAGCGGCATTTATTCAGAGATGATGATGCTTGCTATGCATAACGAACGGATCCGGAACCTGCTCCATGAAGACCGGATTGAGGATATCCGTGTTGTTGAGCGATTTATAACAAGGCAGCAGGAAACCGGACTGGTATCCGGCCAGCTCAATCCCCGCGTACTTGCGATCGCATGCGATGCACTCATGAACGGCCTTCTCATTGATATTATGTCAGGAATGGATAAAGAAGAGGCAAAAAAGATCTGGATTGCAGCCGTCACCCAGCTGACGGAATAAAACGATAAACGGCTTCAATTCCAGCTTGTCTTAAAATTAGGGGCTGTACTAGATTCGAGTTTTATATATCCCCTCACAGCCTCAATGTTTCGAGTTGTTGCATGGGTGTTCCGTAATTAAGCATGAATCTCACACTTCGACGAGCCACTGAGTGTAGCTCAGCCGCCCCAGCCGTTGACAATCCGCCAAATATCCCCTCTGCCTCACATCACCGCGCCATCAGCGCGAATACGCCCCATCCAAGGTATTCACGCGTGTACGCGGCGTAGCGTTTTGGTTCCAAAGTCAGTTTGGCTCTAATATCTTTCGCGAGGTCGTCGTCGGGGTTCGCTTCAAGCCATCGGCGCATGGTGAGCCACTTGGCCGCTTCGTACCTATCCCAGCCTTCCTGGTCAGCCAGAACCATCTCCACAACATCGTAATCGAGGTCGCCGAAAGACGCGAGAAGTTCTGGAAGGATGAGAAAGTCGGAGATAGAATTGGCAGAGCATCCCCTGGCAACGTCTTCCGTCGGGGGTAACCGCAGCCAGTAGGGCTCGCCGATGAGGATGATTCCTTCGGAGCGGAGACTCTTCGCCAAAAGATCGATGGTGCCGACGACTCCTCCACCGATCCACGTAGCACCGAGACAGGCTGCCACACCGACCTTTTCGGCAGCGACGTAGCCGACAGCGTCGCCATGGATGAACTCAACTCGATCGGCCACTCCGAGTTCTTCAGCGCGGAGTTTCGCTTGCTCGGTGAACAACTGGCTCATGTCGATGCCGACACCCATGATTCCGTAATCGCGTGCCCAGGTGCATAGCATCTCGCCCGAACCGCTGCCGAGGTCGAGCACCCGAGTCCCCGATTCCAGGCGCAACACTGCGCCGAGAGTGGCGAGCTTTTCTGGTGTGAACGGGTTATGGATGCGGTGAGCACTTTCGGTAATGGTGAACATACGTGGGATGTCCAATGCACACACTCCTTTTACTAAGTTGTGTAATAACTGGAATATACCCTTAGTGATTGTAGCAGAGCTGCCGTATTGGGGTGAATATCAAGCAAATTAGCTGCTGATCTTGCGGTAACTTCCAGCACGAAATATTCAAGCAGCCTAAGTTGAGTATTTTTCTTTAATTTACAATTGTTTCGCTTCATTTTCATAGATTAGCATATTGGCTAATCTAGTACAGCACCGAAAATTATAAAAAAAATAATTATCTGTGGGTAAAATACGCTCTTACCCCTTTAGAATCTACGACATCAACCTTTACAAACCCGATGCGCTCGAACTGGACTACATTCCCCGGTTCATTTTTCACTGCTTGTTCGCAGGCACCCGACATTTCGCCTTCCTGCGTGAGGAGTGTACAGGTAACTGAGTTCTGCACAGGCAGCCACTGGATGATCGGAGCCTTTGCTGCACGGGCTTCCCCGAGGGATTCCCCGGCATAGGAGAACGTGGGGATGTTTCCGTTCCATGCAATCTTCACATTAAAGAGGTCCTTGAGCCGGACCATCGTTGCATCCTGAGTGATCTCACTTCCTGGCAGGAGAACAGTTCCTTCAAATTTCAGGGTACGGGTACCTCTTGCAGCATCGCTTGGGTGGAGCATCGCATGTGCAGTATGGGGCTGTGCGCCACCAATGTGTGCAGTTACCGGATCCGGCACAAAGAAATACCGGTTTGCCACCGGGTCAACGATCTTCTTGTTTTCTGCATAGAGGTTATCCCACGAGAATGAGATGTCGGTGTCACCGATCCCTATTGCCAGAACGGCATTCTTTACCGCATCAGGATTGATCCCCCTCCGTGCAAGAGCACGGAGCGTTCCGAGCCGGATATCATCCCATCCGGTAAAGGTCCCATCGTTGATACCCAGGCGCATCTGTGAAGTAGAAAGAACAACACCTTCGATCCCCATCCTGCCATAGTGCCGGTAGACCGGCACCTCCCAGCCAAAATGGTCGTAGATATAGCGTTGCCGCCGGGTGTTTGCAATGTGGTCCTTGCCCCGGATCACATGGGTAACCCCCAGCAGGTGATCATCTGCAACGACCGAGAAGTTCATGAGGGGGTAGACATGCGCTGTTACCTTGGGATGAGGGGGAGAATCGAGAATTCGGAAGGCGGGGAAGTCCCGCATGGCCGGATCGGGATTGTTGAGATCGGTTTTTATCCGGACGGTCACCTCCCCTTCCCTGAACGTGTGATCGAGCATCTTCTCCCAGAGCTCGAGGTTTTGCTCCACTGGCTGGTCCCTGCACGGGCATGCAGTCTTTGCCTGCTTGAGTTCCTTAAAGTGCTCGTTGTTGCAGGTGCAGACATAGGCCCCCCCCCGCCCAATCAATTGTTTGCAAAGATCGTAGTAGAGCGGCAGACGATCACTCTGCGTGACGGTCTCGGTGATGCCAAGACCGAGCCATGCAATATCTTCGATGACCATTGCATACGCATCGGGATCAACACGTTTCGGGTCGGTGTCCTCTATGCGAAGGATATACCTTCCACCGTATTGTTTCACGTAGGCATCGTTCAGCACCGCAGCACGGGCATGCCCGAGATGAAGAGGCCCCGAAGGATTCGGCGCAAACCGCATTACCACGCCCTGTTCTGCACCTTCCAGATCCGGGAGCCCCTTCCGGTGCTCATGTTTTACAAAAAGGGCATCGTACATGTCAGGGGCAAGGTCCTGTAGTTTTCTTACCCGATCTTCCGCAGAGAGTGCAGCAACATCGGCAATGGCTTCTTTTGCCAGAACTGCAACTTCTTTTGCCCGTGGGCGAAATTCGGGGTGGGCACCCATCACCATACCGACCACGGCACCGGCCTGCGGTACACCTCCGTGCTTCACCGCATTCTGGAGTGCACAGAGGAAAAGGAGTTCTTTTGGGTCATCCCCCGCCATCCTAATAGCTCCGGGTCACAAAAAATTCGCCAATTTCCATCAGGAGTTCCCGCTCCTTTGAGGGGGGAAGCAGGGAAAGATGCTTGTTACTGGAAAAAACCAGGTCGTGTGCAACATTTTTCACATCGGCAAGGACACCTTTGTCGTTCAGCTCTTTGATCACCGCATCTATCTCAGCATCAGTGAGCTCACGTTTGTAGGGTAACAAGTCGATCCCTTTCTCGCGTGCCTTGATCATAATCAGCGTCTGTTTTCCTTCCCGCAGATCAGAAGCCCGGTTCTTTCCGCTCTTTTCAGCCGGGGTTAACAGATCAATAAGATCGTCCTGTATCTGGAACGCAATCCCGGTATTCAGCCCGAAAAGGTAGAGTGCTTTTGCCTGGTGTGCGGTGCTCCCTGCAAGAATTGCACCAATTCCCGCAGCTGCAGCATACAGAACCCCGGTTTTTTTCTTCACCATTTCGAGATATTCATACTCGTCTACATCATTCCGGTGCGCAAAGGACATGTCCATATGCTGTCCTTCGCAGATATCGGCACAGGCACGGGCAAGCATCGACACTGCACGAACCTTTGCATTATCCTGAGCCTTTGCCAGACAGATGAACTCAAACGCCCGGGCATACAGAACGTCACCGGCAAGGATCCCGGTGGGCATATCCCATTTCGTATGGACGGTCTGGACTCCGCGCCGGAGATTATCTTCATCCATGATATCATCATGGATAAGCGTAAACGTGTGCGTGAGCTCCAGCGCAAGCGCTGCCTGGATAATATCACCGGAACTTCCCTTTTTTACCGCATCTGCAGCGAGCATGACGACCGCCGGGCGAAGGCGTTTCCCCCCGGCAGCGAGAAGGTGAGCACTCGCTTTGTTCAGTTCACCAACCTTGTCGATAAAATACCGGTCGATCATGAGGTCAATTTCCTGAGCGACCGATTCCAGATACGGTAAAAGTTCTGACATTCTGTGTTCCTCGTTCTAGGTGAGTCTGAGCCTCTGGCCGTTTTTCATCATATGGACGGTGGAATGGGCAGTGTAGCCAAGTTCAGATGCAAAGTCTGTGTAACCTGCTGTCATCTTCAGGTGACCGTGTGCCGGGATGATATGCTGGGGATTGAGCAGGTGAATAAACTCATAATGGTCCTCGCGGTAGGCATGACCACTTACGTGAAGATCCTCAAAGATACGGGCTCCGGCCATTTTTAAGTGCTGTTCGATCTTGTAGCGCTGTCCGAAATTCATCGGGTTGGGGATCACATTTGCCGAGAAGAGAACCTTGTCGCCCTTGGTCAACTGGTAGGGTGTATCACCGAGTGCAAGACGGGTGAGGATAGAGCCGGGTTCCCCCTGGTGTCCGGTAATAATGGGCACAAACTTATCTTTCCCCGCCTTCATCATCCGGCGCATCGTCCGATCGACTGTCCGGCGGTTCCCGAACACACTGGTAGTTTCTGGGAACGAGACGAGTTTCATCTGTTCAGCAGTTACCGAGTATTTCTCCATGGAGCGTCCAAGCAGCACCGGTTTTCTCCCTATTTCATGGGCACATTCTGCTATCGTCTTGACACGGGCAATATGCGATGAGAATGTGGAAACAAGAATTGCATTCTTGTCGTCCTCGAAACTGGTGATGGTGTCCCGAACGAGATCCTTGGCGATCCGCTCACTGGGACACCTTCCCGGGCGATCGATATAGGTACTTTCCACGATAAGGGCTATTACACCTTCTTTGCCGATCTGCCTGAGCCGGGCAAAATCCGGGGGTTGCCCTATCACCGGTGTCCGGTCAAGTTTAAAGTCACATGCGTAGACAATCGCACCCTGCGGGGTATGAAGTACCGGAGTTACTGTATCAATGATCGAATGCTGTGTGTGAACAAACTCCAGAACGAGGTTCTGGGAAAGGGTATACCGCTGACCTGCCTTAAGCGCGAAGAGTCTTGTTGTTCACCCCGAATTTCTGTTCACCGGATATCTGTTGACGGATCAATTCCGTTGCATAGGGGGTTGCGATGATCGGTGCATTATACCGGTGCGCCAGTTTCGGGATTGCCCCGATATGGTCAAGGTGCCCGTGTGAGCAGACAATCGCCTTTACGGTTCCCTCGACCGAATTCATCATTGTATCATCGGGTATCGCCTTAATCTTGATCAGATCAAGGGAGTGCATATTCTCGATCTCCGCATCTTCGTGGATCATTACCTGGTCCAGGCGGAGTCCCATATCAAATATGACAATTTCCTTTCCGCAGCGGACAGCGGTCATATTTCGCCCGACCTCGTCATACCCGCCCACTGCTATAATCTCAATATCCATGTTTTATCTCCTTGTTGTTCGTGTTAGTGTGTTTCTTTGAAATATGTGCCGGTTTCTTATGTTCGCCTGATGCGAGCCGGATTGTCCTTTTCTATCATCTGCCGGGTTCTGCCCAGAATAAACATTCTTGTCTTTTTAAGATCGGCTGGATGTGCTGAGCCGGTCAGGAACATTGCAGCGGTCAGTTGCTGGTGGATTCCCTCAATCGTACGACCCAGTGCCTCATCACTATCCATTGCAGGTTTTAAGAGAGGCAGTGCCATTCCGCAGAGATCCGCGCCAAGTGCCAGTGCCTTGGCAATATCAAGACCTGACCTGATGCCTCCGGATGCGATTACCGGGCCACCACATGCAAGCACTTCGGCAAGACTAACTACCGTTGGGATCCCCCATTCGATAAAATCTTTTCCGAGCGTTTTTAATCGTTTGTCGTGTTCATTTCCGCTTTCGTCTGCGCGGACACTCTCTACTGCAGCCCATGAGGTTCCACCCCAGCCACCGATATCAATGGCATTCACTCCCGCTCCCCAGCATTGTCTCGCCGTATCTGCCGAAATGCCACAGCCGGTTTCTTTAATGATGACCGGGGTACGGAAATCCCGGCAGAGTTCTCCGATGGCGGCCAGGCAGCCAAGAGCATTTTGATCTCCCTCGGGCTGGATCGCCTCCTGCAGGAAATTCAGGTGGATTGCAATTGCATCCGCCTCAACCATCTCAACAGCCCTCTCCGCCCATTCAATGCCATGGTCACGGAGCTGGACAACACCGAGATTTGCCACCAGGAATGCATGGGGGGCCTCATCACGGACTATTGAGAAGGTGTCTGCAAGAGAAGGATTCTCGAGTGCAGCCCGTTGTGAGCCGACTCCCATCCCAATCCCGAAGCGTTCCGCAGCCCGGGCAAGACGGGCATTCACTTCTTTTGTTCCGGGGTGACCCCCGGTCATAGCCGAGATAAACAGGGGGGAAGAGAATGTGCGGTTCAGGAACCGGGCGGTAAGATCGATAGTCCCCATGTCACATTCCGGTAAGGCATTATGCACAAACCGGATATCGCCAAACCCCGTATCGCCACTCTCAACCGCTGTATCTGCACAGATCCTCAGGTGGTCAAGTTTGCGCAACGATGTGAACCTTTTTTTATCTCCCATACTGGTTAGTCCCCTTTGATTTTTGTCCCGCCATGATCGGTTCCTGCAAGAAAGTCACCGATACGCGAGACATGGAATATATCGGACCCGATCCCTGCAGATGCAAGTCCGAGCAATTCATTCATTTTCCCTCTCATTCCACCGGTGACATCGGTATGCATCGAGTTGCCGATCTGGAGTGATGGTGCCGTTTTTCTGGTAATTTCCGGCACCACGTGCCCTCCATCCAGCACTCCCGGTACATCGGTGGCGAGCCCCACGCGATCGATTTTGAGTGCGACCGCGAGATACCGCACGAGCTGGTCGCCCGATACGATGCAGGCCCCACGTGAAAGGTCCATCACCACGTCACCGTGGATCACAGGAACCATTTTGAGTGAAAGCATCTTTTCCAGATGCCGGTATTCAAAGGTAACGAGCCTGCCATTATCCGCTACCGCCGTATGAAGCGGATGAACACCGATAGCAGCTACTCCTTTTTCACGGAGAGCCTCAACAACCGCATCGTTCAACCTGCTGACCGCACGATGGGTAACATAGATTCCTTCGGTCTCCCCTGCGGCTGCTCCCTCATCAAGCCGGTAGTGTTTTGCTTCCGGGTGCCCACATGAACCGGCTCCGTGAATAAGAACAATGCCGCTGGTGCCGGCACGGGAAATCGCTGATGCAATGGATAACAGCTGATCGTGGTTAACAGCACAGTCGGTTTTCTTATCAGTGATTATGCTCCCGCCGAGCTTCAGGAGGAGTCGGTCAGACATCCTTTTCCTTCCTTGCACCTTCAGTGTCAATTCCCGTCACAATCGCACGGGCTTCACAGTCCTCAATCGCACCGGCAATCCGCATCTTCAGATGCTTTGGGCAGAGAGCAATCATGCACCCCCCTCCACCAGCACCCGTGATTTTAGCTCCAAATGCACCTTGTGCCCGGGCAGCAAGCACAATCCTGGAGAGTTGCGGGTGACCTACCCCCAGTGCTTCGAGCAGCGCGTGGTTCATGTCCATATATCGCCCCAGTTCCTTAGGGTTACTGAGATGATGGATTGCGCTCATACTCACTCCCTGAATGGCATCGAGGATCGGGTCCACGATACCGGGATGTTTCTTTTTTAAGTCTCCGACCAGTTCCACCATCTTTGCGGTGCTATGTGAGACAAGCGAATCACCGATAACAAGGTGCATATTCTGCGGAGGGAGCCTCCTGCGGGAGCCCCCCGTGATAAGGACAATCCCGCCATACATCGAAACAGTAGTATCCGTGGGGCTCGCCCTCCCCTTCTGCACTTTTTTCTCTATCTCAAATGCCATATCAGCGATATCTTCACGGGTTTTATGCAGGGAAAACTCATCGTTGATTGCCGAGAGCGTTGCAACCGTGACAGCTGCTGATGAGCCCAGACCTGATGAACTCGGTATCTGGGAGTTTATATAGACACTGCCAAGGACTCCCATTGCCTCAAAACACCCGTCTATATAGGGTGACTTTGCGCGCTGAGGGCGTTTGGTGTTTCTGACTGTAACAAACACACGGGGTTTTATCGCCATCGCTATTCCGGGCTTTCCGTATACCACCGCATGCTCACCGAACAAAAATACCTTGCCCGGTGCACTCCATGTTGCCAACCTACATCACCGCAATGGCTGCATACCCAACGACTTCGCGACGGTCCCCCGTCACATCGCCACTTGTCGCATACCGTATAAGCTGTGCCGTCTTCGCCCCGAGTTTTCCGCATGCTGTTACCATGGCGGCAATCGGGCCATATCCACAGGCTGATACATCCCGTTCCTCAATCCGACGGTAAAACTCCACTACATCAAGAGAGTTTAATGGTTCAATCGCATAGAGATCATCGGATTTTGCCTTTTTTTCCTGCACATAGTGGGAGAAATCGCTCGACGCTACGATCCGGACATCACGTTTTGAGAGTTTGATCGCGGTTCCGATCTTCTCTGCAAGTCCCATCGCACTTGCATAGTCCTGCTGCCCCATCATCACCGGGGCAATCCGTGCCCGGGGGAAGCGGTACTTGATGAAAGGCATCTGCACTTCAAGCGAGTGTTCGTCGCGATGAGAGAATTCGTCCGTTTCGATATCGAGCAATTCGACAAACTCAACATCTGTATCTACCATACCCAGGGGTGTTTCCCACGGGACCTTCGAAACACAGTTGATGTAACCACGATGAGATGGGCCAATTACAATAAAAGTGCCAGAAAAATCAGGTGAGATCGTGGAGAACGCCTGAGCGGCAACCTCCCCGGAATAAATATACCCTGCATGGGGGGACACAATGCCTAGGGAGCTGCCCGCCTTGCGGCTCACCGAGAAGAACTTCTCCAGGAGCTGCTCGAGGTGGGATGGATCCCTTGGATAAAACATGCCAGCCACTGCGCATGTACGCATCGTCATCGGATCAACCCTCTGGTCGTTATATTATATCTAACGATCGGTCATCCAAAAAGGAGACCGGCCGGATCAGAGTTCCATTTCGAAGTCTTCCGGGGTAAGTGCTGTTGAGATCCCACGAAGACGGAGCATCTCCCTGGTGAGCAGGAAATAGATCATCGACAATGCTTTCCGGCCCTTGTTGTTGGTGGGGATTACCAGGTCCACGTACTTGGTCATATTGTTGGTGTCGCACAACGCAACTACCGGAATCCCGCACTGAACTGCTTCATTTATTACCTGAGCATCACCAATCGGGTCGGTGACTACGACTACCTGGGGCTCGATGTATCCATCGAGTACCGGGTTGGTAAGCAATCCTGGGATAAACCGTCCGGTTGCCGACATTGCGCCGATTGTATCGGCTAATTTCCTGGCTGGGTACTGTCCGTACTGCCTTGAAGTGACAACGAGAATATTTGGGGCCTCGTACTGGTTTAGGAATTTCGCTGCGGTCTTGATCCGTGAGTCCGTCTCGCGGATGTCAAGGATGTAGAGTCCATCACCGCGGACGCGGTAGATGAACTTCTTCATGTCCTCGCTCTTCTGTTGTGTACCGATGTGGACACCGGCTGCAAGGTATTCCTCGACAGGGATGAGCGGTTCTTTTAATTCAATTTCCATCTCGTTTACAATGGTCATAGCTGTTCCTCAATACGTATCAGTTCATTCAGTTTTGCAATGCGTTCTCCCCCAACAATACCGCATTTTAAGAAAATACAGGAGAATGCAGTTGCGAGGTGGGCGATTGTTGTATCAGTTGTCTCACCGGACCGGTGGCTCATTACGGTATCCAGGCCACGGGTATGGGAAAGTCGGACCGCATCGAACGTGTCAGTCAGAGTCCCGACCTGGTTGGGTTTTATAAGCACGCAGTTAGCTGCGTTCATTTCGATACCCTGATGAATGCGGTCGACCTGCGTCACAAAGATGTCATCTCCGCAGATGAGGCACCGGTCTCCTACCTGACTGGTGAGCTCAGCAAACCCGTCAAAGTCATCTTCGTGAAGCGGATCTTCCACATACACAAGATCATAGCTGTCAATAAGCTCAGCAATGTACGCGATCTGGTCTTCCGTAGTGCGAACCTTTTCGCGGTACGTGTATCCTTCTCCGTTCCACATCTGGCTGGCAGCAACATCTATTCCCATATCGACAGATATGTTCATCTCATCAGCAACAATTCCGGTCGCCTCGGCAATGAGCTCAAATGCAAGGGCATCATCGATCTGTGGAGCCCAGGCACCCTCATCACCCTTGCCGCAGGATTTCCCGTGTTTTGCCAGGAGTTCCCTGACATTCCGGTGAACCGCAGCGTTTGCAAGCACTGCCTCTTCTGCATCCGTGGCATCCCCGGGAACGACAAGGAATTCCTGGATCTCGGTAGAGTTTGCGGCATGCGCACCTCCGCCGATTACATTCCCCAGGGGGAGTGGCATCTCATTTACGAACGCTCCGCCAAGATAGCGGAAGAGTGCAACCCCCATAGATGATGAAGCTGCCTTTGCGTTTGCCAGAGAGAGCGCTACGGCAATGTTTGCACCGATTTCGGCGAAGTTTGCCGTCCCGTCTATGTCGCGGAGCTGCTCATCAAATCCCTGCTGGTCTCCTGCATCCAGACCGATAAGTGCAGGAATTACATTCTGGACCGCATACTCTACAGCTTCTTTGGGGGGTTTGACCTTTGCTTCCAGCGTGCCGGTACTCGCACCACTGGGAGCTGCAGACCTGCCAAAACCGCCGGGGGTATGGATGTCGGCTTCGACAGTCATGTTGCCACGGCTGTCGAGGATAGTCCGTAGCTCGATTACCTCAATTGTTGTCATCGTTTCCTCTACTTCCTCTTTACCGTAATGGGGATGGTGTTGTTGTTGTATTCCTCAATGGCGATCTCCAGTGGATCGATCCGTGTCGTAGTGATAAGTAAGGGAGCACCCATTGATATCTGCAGAGCCCTTGCTCCAATAATCCTCGCCCGTTCATACCGGGTGTATGTCTGCGTCTGCATTTTTCGTCCTCAAAATGATGGTTTTTACAGTTACTATGGGGTCGCTGAGATTCGAACTCAGGTCACTGCGTCCCGAACGCAATAGGATGGTCCAGGCTACCCTACGACCCCTCGGTCTTATGTCAATCTACTGGTACGGGTTGAGCTCATCAATGATCTCTTTATGGGTCAGGAGCATCCGCCTGCAGCAGTACCGGGAAATATTAAGATCGTCGAGGATCTTTTTAGGATCCTCGCCTTTCTCCCGTCTCAGCTTGAACTCTTCCCACGCTGTTGAGACTGGTTTCCCACAGGTGAAACATCGAACGGGTATCAAGATTTTTTACCTCTCATCATATCTTTTATCTTAACGATAAGACTTTTGGAATTTCTTGCGTGCTCCACGGCCGTGCGGTTTCTTTGCTTCTTTCTGCCGCGAGTCGTTGACAAGGAGCGTCCTGTCATAGGTAAGATAGATATCCTTAATCTGGGGATCGTTGTGCCACAGAAGGATACCACGTGCAAGTGCAGTGCGGATTGCTTCTGCCTGCCCCATAACACCGCCACCTGCGACATCGATGATCACATCAATGCCGTGTATCGCTTTGGGTACAAGAAGCAGCGGTTCTGATATCTTCATCCGTGTAACTTCGCTGCCATAGGTCTCGAGCGGTACAGAGTTGACCCGGATCATGCCTTTCCCTGCCTTCAGGGTTGCACGTGCGATTGCTGTCTTGCGTTTTCCACTTGTGTTTATGATCTTTACCATGGGGAACACCTTAGAATTTCGCTCCGAGGAACGTGCATACTGCACCGAGCGTTACAAATGCCGGGTTGTTCAGCCGGTTCATGTGGGCGTCTTCGAGCACTTCCATCTCTTTTCCGACAAATTCTACCGGAACACCGACATAGCACCTGATGCGTTTCATGGCATCGACACCACGGGGGCGTTTGTACGGGATCATGCCACGGATAGTCCGCTTCATGAGATGATCGGGCCGTCGTGGGACGAACGGTCCCCAGCGGTTGCCGCTGGCGCCGCGTTCCACCTTGTGCCGGTAGTTGGCAAGCACACGTGCACGACTACCGGAGATGATGGCTTTCTCTGCGTTGACAATCGCAATCTCTTCACCGGCAAGTCCGCGCTGCGCGACAAGGCTTGCAAGCCGTCCAAGAAGCAATCCGTCACCGTTGATTATTGTAACCATGTTTTGTTCACCTCAGGATACGGACACCGCTGCCTTTCGGATTGTCCAAAAGGAGTTGTTCGATCGACATACACTGTCCCTTTGCGTCCCTGATCTTGCTGGTGGCTGATGCCGAGAAGTTCAAGGCTGCAACCTTCACAGACTGCTCCAGTACACCGCTGCCCAGTACTTTTCCGGGAACAATGATTGTCTCACCATTCTGGGCATAGCGATTGATCTTGGACAGGTTGACCTCGGCGTAATTCCTGTTCGGGGTCTCCAGCCTGCTTGCGATCTCGCGCCAGATCTTTGCCTCATTCTCCCGTGAATTATTCTTCAGGAGCGCTATAAGGTTGGTAAGACGGGGGTTCGTCTTTTCCACAATTCTTGTCATTTCTTCTCATCCCCTGATATCTCATTTATTTGTCTCTCCAGCTCGTCTGACTGATCCCTGATATAATGCAGTGCACGGTCCATGATCTCCTTTACCGGTAACGAACCATCGCTCTCGACTATGAAAATATACCGGTCTGTTTCTGCAGATATGGTAATTGCCGGTTCGTCCCCGATACCGCTTTCCAGGCATGCCTTCTCACAAAGTTTGCACATGGAGCAGTCGGGAAGCTTACCGTTTACTACCCTGACTTTCTTGCCTTTTGGATCCGGTACCTCAAGAATGATACGGGGGCATACGTCCACACAGTTCATGCAGGCATCGCAGGCTTCACTGATGGATACTACAGGATAGTTCTTGAATCCGCATACAAGTGTCGGCTGCCATTTTGCATGCTCTCTTCCGGTATTCAGGATGGCGTGTGCTTCCAGGACGAGTTTCTGACCTTTCGTGAGCTTCACGATTGGTATATTATCGTACACCGGAGCCGCATTGGGATCCTGGGAAATGAGGTCGCTTGACAGGACTGTCTTTGGACCTTCGACGCTCAACGTGAACGTAACCATACAGCCCGGGCATCCCACTCCACCGCAGGAGCATTTTTCCTTGGTCGAATAGGTTGAAAGATCTGTTTTTATGGGTATGAGCCCCAGCCGGTGTGCCAGCATCTCATCGAAGAACGCACTGGTATTGTCATAGATACGTACATCTTCAATTGCAAGAGTCGGCACTTCACCGATCATTGCCCGCCGGAACCCATTGGCAAATGCCGGGCTCGCTCCCGAAAGAGTGAATCGTGCCAGAGTATCATCAAGACTGCTGAATTCGATCTCCATCACACTCTCCTTCCTCTCCTGCCGCCCTTTGCGCGACATGAGTCGTGAGGGACAGGGGTGACATCTTCAATACGCCCGATCCGCATCCCGGCACGGGCGAGTGCACGAATTGCTGCCTGGGCACCGGGGCCCGGGCTGCGTTGTTTACCCTGGCCTGGCGCACGCACCTTGACGTGGACCCCCACAATTCCCTTCTCGCGGGCATTCTGGGCAACGTTGCCTGCCATCTGCATTGCTGCATAGGGAGAGCCTTCGTTCCGGTCCTGCTTGACTACCATGCCACCACTGCTTTTTGTAACAGTCTCAGCACCGGAGAGATCGGTGATGGTGATGATGGTATTGTTGAACGATGCGAAAATATGTGCAACGCCCCACTTTTCCTTATCATTTGCTGCCATCTTATCTCACTCCTGCTGGTTTGGTAATCCTTGACTTTTCGGGATGTGAGTCACTTAAAAACGGGGATTTGCCGTAGTAAGCGATCTGCACCTCTTCATTCCTGTTTACACGGTAACCCGGAATAGTGACGCGCCTGCCACCAATGGCGATATGTCCATGGGTAATGAGCTGGCGTGCCTGCTTCGGGGAACGGGCAAGGCCTTTCCGGTGTACAAGGCTCTGGAGCCGGCGCTCGAGCTGAGTCTGGACTTTAAGTGCCAGTACATCTTCGATATCTGCATCCGGACCAAGCAGTCCTGATCGCTGCATGTGGGAGATCAGTTCGGTTTTCTTTGCCTCAAAAAGCGTCCTGTCAATATTGCTTGACATGAGGGCAAGAAGGTCTCGTGCTCCTTTCCGGTACTTTCTCAGGTAGCTCTGTGCTTTCCAGACTTCACGCTTGTTGCGCAGCCCGTATTCTATAACGAGACGTGTTTCCGATTCGATCCGCGTCTTTTCAAAGGGGCGTTTGGGGGTCTGGTACGATTTATGATTCTTTCCCGGATATCCCATGGTTCAGCTGCCTCCTTCTTTCTTCCTCTTGACACCCACAGTCGTCCCGGTTCTTCCGGTAGACTTGGTGCGCTGCCCGCGGACTTTCTGCCCGGTCTCGTGCCGGATACCGCGATAGCAGCGGATCTTTCTCATGAGGTTGACGTCTTCATCCTTTGAGAGCGCTACATCGCCACCTAACAGGTGCTTTGCCTCGCCGGTGTAGGTGTCTTTTGGCCGGTTCGCCATCCATGATGGGATCTTCGATGAGTATTGTTCAACAGCGGTGCGGAGCCGGTTGACCGACTCCTCGTCAATGCGACCAAGCTGTGCGTATTCGTCGACTTTCGCCATACGGGAGATTACCGTAGAGGTATGCCTGCCTACGCCCATGATGCCGGTCAGGGCAACCCTCACCGATTTGGTTCCATCCAGATCGGTTGTGCCTACCCTTACAAAATATTTTATGTCTTCTTCCTGAGCCATCCAATCCCCTCGTTGTGTGAGATTTTCTCTTTTGAGCGCTGAGGGAGGGATTTGAACCCTCGAGTCCCAGGGGGACACAGGTTTAGCAAACCTGCGCCATACCAGGCTTGGCTACCTCAACAGAGGAATCTCGCATCTTGTACAGACACTCGCAGTGAATAGTCACTGCTCCATGAATGGTGCTTACTATATGGGAAGGGTCTGGTAATAAGTGTTTGGCAGAAAAAAGCACACGGCCGGTCCTGTTGCAATATCCTTACAAACATGAACGGATTCGTGTGCACCCCATTATTAGTATCTAAAGAATGATTGCATGGCTCTGTAGAAATGCTAAGTTCACAGAAGTAAAAAGCTGACCACAAAAGCTAAGGTACGGCGCCTCCTTACCTTGTTATGTTCAGTAACCATAAGGAGGCAAGATAATGTCGACAAACCGGTATATCAGGTTTGTTGAATTATCTTCTGGTTTGATCCGAGATTGCCGAATTCCACTGTACTCTTCAAAATATTCCAAAAAGATCTATACCCAGCACCAGTTGCTCATTCTCCTTCTCCTGAAAGAATACCTGTCTGAAGATTACCGGGACACCGTCGAACTTACTGAAATTATGGACTCACTTCGGGAAAAGATCCATCTCGATGAAGTACCGCATTTCACGACGATTCACAAGTTCTGTCAACGGATCCGGTCCTCCACATTTACCCGGTTACTGAACAGACTCATGAAAATGTTCTATGACTGGGGAGAGAGGATACCCTGTACCGCTATCGACTCATCCGGATTCACCAGTTCGTACGCCAGTCATTATTATTCCTGGAGAACCGGAAAAACCAGAAAACGATTCCTGAAAACTTCGATCTCGGTTGACACGGATCAACAAATCATTACCGGTCTGAAGATCTCCCAACACCCCGTCCATGATATTCCTCATGCTGAAAAACTCCTCAAACAATGTCACAGGACCAGACCGTCTGAGCTCTATGTCATGGATAAAGGATACGATTCAGAAGAGATCCATGAATTAATCCAAGATACCCTCAACTCATGCTCCCTCATTCCCGTCAGAAACCGAAAACGGAAACGTATCTCCGGTTATTACCGAAAACGGATCGCTCGCTTATTCGATAATCAAAAATATCATCAGAGAAACAAGATCGAAACGGTATTCTCTGTCATGAAAAGAAAGTTCGGTGAATCTCTCAAAGCTCGCAAATATAGATCCCAAATCAAGGAGATCAAAATGAAAGTTATACTCTACAACATTTCAAGAATGATTTCATCTTTGTCATTCCTAATTCTCATTGAGGAATTCTACAAAGCCGATTGCATCATATTTTAAAAAATATAGATCCTGAAACATGCATATTGAGTGTCGGTCAGCTTGGGGGCGCCCCATAACGATCGGCTGCTTTTTTATGTATTTTTTAGTAAGTGATCATCACTTGGAGATTTTGACGTATCGTTATAAACGGGAACAACTTATTACTGGATCACTTCCCAATAGCGATGTGTGAACCTTATCAGGGGGGCAATTATCGCCGGCCTCGTTATTACCTTCGCCATTACCATTGCCGTCTATCCGTCAGCTCCGGATCGTATCGTATCACACTGGAACGCTGCCGGCCATGCTGACGGATATATGTCGAAGTTCTGGGGGCTTTTTCTCATTCCCATAATCATGACAGGCTTTGTCGCCCTGCTGGCGGTTCTTCCCCGCATCGACCCGCACAAAAAGAATTACGAGAAATTCCGGGACTATTACGATGGATTCATTCTCCTGTTTACCCTCTTCCTGCTTGCCATACAGGTCCAGATTATTCTCTGGAGTATCGGGTTCCAGATCAGCCCGAACCTCACGTTCCCGATTCTCATCGGGATACTATTTATCTACCTCGGATTTCTCCTTGACCATGCTGAGCAGAACTGGTTTGTTGGTATCCGCACACCCTGGACGCTGAGCAGTAAAACAGTCTGGAAAAATACGCACGAACTTGGCGGGAAATTGTTTAAAATAGCAGGAGTTATTTCTTGTTTAGGGATATTTGCCGGGGTATATGCGCTCTGGTTCGTTCTCGTACCGGCACTTGCAGTTGCAGTGATTACCGTGGCATATTCTTATTACGAGTTCCAGAAGGAGTTAAAAAACGGAGAGAAAACTGGTTGAGATTTTTGTTTTTTATTTTTAATTTTCACCTCCCGGGTAGTTACGGAAATCAAAACAATGAAAATTGTATTGAAATATGATGGAACCCGCTTCAGGGCCTCTCATAGGCACGGCGGGGCAGAAAGTTTTTTTATTTTTTGGCTATGCAGAAATCCCCTCGCGTTTTTTGAGCTGGTGTGGAAATTGCGAGGGTGACCCCCTCGACCCCCAAGAGAGGTTGGATTTTTCTCCACGCTGCCGAGATCCTCAGCCATGCCCCACGGGGCGAGACCCGACGAGGCGGTGAGAGTCCGTGGCCCCATTGCTATCCGATACCAGTCCCCTCTTCGGTTTTTTAACGAGCATGATTTCTACAGAGCAAATTTTTTTGTCAATAATCAGCCGCGGGGGCGTCCTATCGGGGGAGGCGGGGTTATCGCAATTATACCAGATTGAGAGAATGATAATATCCGCGATCGAAAAGGGGGAGGTTGAATATTACAGCGCCTGAACAAGAGAGCGACGCGTGATCATACCAACCAGTTTGCCTTTATCGACCACCGGAATTGAACTGATATTTTTTTTCAGCATCGTGCTGACAATATCTGCCATCTTTGTGTTCCTGTCGATCGTAAGGATTGGGGAGGTCATAATTGTCCTGACGATGATGTTGTGAAACCGGAAGTCCTGGTGCCGGTCCTCTATCTTCTCCCGGAATTTCCGGAGTGAGATTGCAAGGTCGGTTTCCGTTACGATGCCACTGATTTTTTCACCATCCATAACAACAAAACGGGAGATATCGTGTTCCTCCATCAGTGACTGGAGGTGCGAAAGCCGTTCGTCTGCTTCAATGGTATGAGCAGGTTCCGTCACCCCATCGATATTTCCCCGGGGCTGAAGCACCCTGAGTATTTCCCCATATCCGACCTGCCCGATAAGGCGCTTTTCGCTGTCATGCACAACCACCAGTTTATGCTTTTTTAAGAGCGGGACGACAACCCGGATCTCCTGCTCCGGGAGCACCGAGGGTATATTTTCCTCGAGCGAACTGGCAACATGAATCTTTGCCGTGGAGATCGTTGCCTTGTGTTTACTCCCCAGCTTATCTGCGATTGATTTGCGGGATATTGTTCCCACAACCTGGTGATTTGTAAGCACAATGAGCGGGTCACTGCTTTCATCGAGCATCTTATCCAGAGCTTCGTTGATTGACTGGGATTTTGAAATGGTCACCGGCTTTGCCATTACATCCTTAACCGACAACTGAACAGTCATATTACCTCTTTGATCCTTCTTCCTCTTGTCTTTTCTCCGTCTGTTTTTATTAAGACACATCTCCTCGGACATGTTCCGGTATTCCCTGCAGAAGACTCAGGGTCTAAAGCGCGTTAACCAGCGACCTTCGCGTGATGATACCGGACAGCCTTCCCTTATCCACGACCGGGACCGAACTGATATTCTTTTTGAGCATCAGGTCTATCACCGCCGACACACTTGCCGAAGGGTCAACGGATATGAGTGGTGCAGTCATGATGTCCCTGACAATCATATTCCGAATCCGGTGATCCTGGTGCTGGTCCTTGACGGACTCCCGGAATTTCCGCATCGCAATAGCGACATCGGTTTCTGTGACGATTCCAATATATTTGCCTTGATCCGAAACGACAAAACGGGTGATATTGTCATCAAGCATGCGGCGGCGCAGGTGAACAACGCGTTCATCTGCCTCAATAGTGATGACCTTCTCAATCGCACTTTCTATCCCGTTTTCCGGCTGGAACTTTTTCAGCAGATCACCCGCACTCACCTGGCCGATCAACTTGTGATCACCATCATACACAACAACCAGCTTGTAATGCTGGAGCAGCGGGATGAGTACATTAATACTTTCATCAGGATAGACGCTTGTGAATTCTTCCTCAACCACACTCGCCACATGAATAGCGGTGGGTGCAAGAGTGGAGTTCTGTTTGCTGCCCAGCTTCTAGCTATCGCCTGCCGGGAGACTATACCTACTACAGAATTATTATTGACTGCAATAAGGGGATCAATACCCTCTGCAAGCATTTTATCAAGTGCTTCGGTGATCTTTGCCGATTTGGATATTGTGGTTGGTTTTACCATAACATCTTTGATAAAAACTTCTTTTGTCATTTCGCCACTTCCTTTATGATATCATCCCGTTTAATAATTCCAGATATCGCGCCATTTTCCACAACAACAAGACTGTTGACATGGTTTTTTCTCATCAGTTCAAGGGCATCAGGCAGCAGTGTTGCCGGATTTACCGTAATCACCGGGCTGGTCATTACATCCTCCGCAATCACTGATTCGACAGTTCGTAAGTGGTGACTGCTTGTCCCACCCGCCTCTTCGCGTCTCCGTGTTGTTACATCTTTTTTAACCACCCTGGAAATCGTATGCTCATTATCAAAGAACGCAAGGTTCGTTTCGGTGATTATTCCGGCAATCGTACCATCATTATTCATGACAACAACTTTGTCATCGCGTTCGCTCATCACTGCTATCACATGGTCAAGTGAGTGGTAACGGCTGATCGTTGCCACATCCTCCATCACGTCATTGACCGGACAGGTAAGGTTCCGGACAAGACCGGATTTCATCAGATCCGTTTTTGTTACGATTCCAACGATATGTCCTGCATCAACCACCGGAACACAACTGATACTGTTTCCTGAAAAAATACCTGCGATCGTCCTGATCCCTGCATCGGGTGCAACGACGATTGGATTGCCAGTAGCAAATACACCTACCGGAATCTGGTCAATGGGGCGCCGGCGCCATGCGGGTTCTCCCTGGTGAAGGCGGTACGCAATGTCCTTTTTGGTGAGAATTCCCGTGAGCCGGCCGTCCTCCATCACCAGGACACGTGAGATTTTGTGCTTCACCATCAGGTTCCTTGCGTAAGCGACCGTTTCATGAGGGGAGACAAAATAGACCGGTGAAGTCATAACATCGCGTGCAAACATTTTTTTCACCCCTTCGCAAATGCCCGGACAAGGTCGAACTCGGTAACCAGACCGATCAGCCGGGAACCCTCAATCACAGGTAATGCACCGATATTTCTAGTCAGCATCTCCCGGGCCGCGAGGTTGATGCTCTGCATCGGTGTAGTGGTAAAGAGGTCCCCCCCAATCAGCGTACGCACAGGCAACTCCATAACTTCCGCAACATTACCGGTTGTCAGGCGCGAAAAGACCTCGCGGCTCCCAAGATACTTCATTATGTCCGTGGCGGTTATCATGCCATAGAGCACGTCATCACTTACTACAGGCAACCGCCGGAACCTGTAATGGGTCATGTCATGGGCAACGTTCGCTATTGTGCAGTCCGGGCTCGTCACACGAAGCGAGGAACTCATAACATCCTCAACAGTGAAGGTACTTCGCTCCGCACCAAGCACCCGCAGTACATCGCGTTCAGTGACGATTCCATTCAACACACCATCATCATCGATGATGGGGAGACCCCCGATCTTTTTTTTGACTATGATATCTACAGCATCACTGATTCGTGAATCATGTGCGAGCGTGGTAATCTGCTGGGTCATGATGGTTCTTACGCTTTCGTTGACCGCGGCGAGCAGGTTGCCGCCATGCCTGACCTGTACGAGTTTGTACTTGTCACCTCCTCCCATGAAATTGATCACATCACCGGAGGTGATTATCCCGCGCAGTTTCTTTGAACCGGCATCAGTCACCGGTAAACGACGGAATCCGCATTTTGTCATGATCTCGACTGCCCCGATAATACTTTGCGTGGGCGGTACCGATATGACATCATGGGATGCGATTGCCATGATCTCACCTTCCTGCTGGACTATGTGGGATTTGAACTCAACCGGCCCCCGGTCAAGTTTCCCCTGCATTTTTAAAAGCCGGTCACCCTGTTTGATACCCCGGTCATTCTGGTTCATAATTCCCCTCCGACAGGTTCAATACCCCTGATTATATGATTTTCTGGAACGGTACATGTCGCCGTTTATCAGAAATCTGCTCACTTCTGGCAGATTCGCAGAACCATTCATGCCAGACCTTTCAGTACATCGTGCCGGTCAACAATTCCGACAATCCGGTCCCCATCGATGACGGGGAGCCGGCTCACATCGTGCTTCACCAGCAGTTCCGCAGCAGAACCGATCGGTTCATCAGGGCCAATGGTAACCACATTCTTGGACATAACCTCCTCAATGGTTGTGTGGGCGTGCCGGGCAATTATTGACTGCACCCGCCGTGTCCGGATGAGGTCGCGACGGGAGATTATGCCGACAATCCGTTTCTTCTTCACCACGGGAAATGCGGAAAATCCGCTCTCCATGATCATGGTATAAATCTTCTGGATTGTGTCTGTCGGACTTGCTATAGTGACATTCCTGGTCATATGAGATCCAACCGTCCCGTGAAGTTCATGACGTGAGATGATAACGGGAAATACGTCTGACAGGAGCACACCTCCGATAATATGAGGGCTGGGATCCACGACAGCAACGCTGTCCGTCTCGTAATCCCGCATCACCCTCGCCAGATGTTCAATTGTATCAGCAGGGGTGACCATAGGGGCTTCCTTGACGTACCCTTCAACGGTTACATTCGATTTTGTCGCAGTTACCCGCAGCCCATCCGTGAGGTCAATATAGCCGATGAGTTTTTTTTTCACATCCACGACATAGACTTCACGGAACTTCTCGTCTCGCAGGATTTGCCGTGCCTTGGTTATCTGGTCATTATATTTCAGCACAGGAATCCCGATCATGAAATCCTGTGCTGTTTTCATGCAATAGAATCCTCATCACGGCAGCGGGGACAGAGCAGGAGGTTGTCGGCCCGTTTGAGATCATCAGACATCTGACCGCAGCGATTGCACATGCCCTGCTCAACGATTTCCTCGCGATTAATCTCCACCAGATCCGTGAGGAGTTCATTAAGTTCATTGGATACGGTAAGCAGGTCTCGCACGGTGACTATCCCAATAACTTTCTTTTTTGCATCGATAACCGGCAGTCTCCGTACCTTATGCTTCACCATCATATGGGCGGCATCTCCTACAGTTTTGTCCGCACTCACCGTAATGAGTGGCGTACTCATGATTTCTTTTACGTGTACAGTACTTGGCTTGAGATCCTTTGCTACGACCTTACAGGCAATATCTTCTTCAGTAACAATTCCGATGGGTTTACCGTTGCCTACGATAATCACACTGCCAACTTCTTCCTGGCACATGGTTTTTGCCGCTTTTGCGACCGTTGCATCGATACCTATCATGGCGGGGTTGTTTTTCATTACGTCTCTTAACGGGATCTGGGTCTCAAACCGCATTTCATTGGTTGTTTTTTTCATGAGTCACCTCCTTGAAGTGCTTGTTCTGATGATTTACAATTAGCATACTCCCCTTCTCTTGTATAAATAGAATTTGGCAGGGGCAACCTATAATGCAGCACAGTAATAATGGGGGATATGAATGAGAATTACGGGGGGGTAAGGAAAGGCATATTATAAGAAACATAATAAAGAGCAATTTCTATACACTACTAACGAATTATGGTGAATTCTTTGTTCCTTTGTACAATGCATAGCCAGGGGGGTTTCCTATGAAGATATTTTATCAGGCCTATGGTAAGGCAAAGAAGAAATTTTCCAAGATACTCACCAGGTTTTTCAAGAAGAAGAGGACTCGTATCGGCATATACGGCCCGCCCAATGCAGGCAAGACAACGCTTGCAAACCGCATTGCCCGGGACTGGACAGGTGATGCGGTCGGTCCGGTCAGCGAGATCCCGCACGAGACCAGAAGGGCAAGGAAAAAAGAAGATATCATCATCTCGGGAGCAAACGGCAGCACAATAATGATTGATATTGTCGATACCCCGGGGGTAACCACCAAGATTGACTATCACGAATTCTTAGAATTCGGTATGGAAAAAGATGAAGCAATCATCCGCGCCCGCGAGGCAACAGAGGGAGTCGCGGAGGCGATGCACTGGCTTAGAGAGGATATTGACGGTGTTATCTACATGCTGGATTCTACCCTTGATCCGTTCCTGCAGGTCAATATCATGATGATTGGAATCATCGAGAGCCGAAAACTCCCGGTTATTATTGTTGCAAACAAGATCGATCTCGCTGATGCAGTTCCTGCACGGATAAGAAGTGCATTCCCGCAGCACCCGGTTGTCGCTATCTCCGGCCTTGAAGGACGGAATGTTGAGAGCCTGTACGAAACCATGCTTGAGTGCTTCGGGTGAGGGGCATGCCGCACAAATGTACAAAATGCGGACGGGAATACAAGGCTGGTTCGACTGAGATCCTTAAAGGCTGCGCGAGCTGCGGAGGAAAAAAATTCCTCTATGTAAAGGATACAGAGATCAACAAGGACGTTCTGGAAGAGAAATCAATATCTGAAATTGCCGATGAATCTCATGAGGATATTCTTGAGATTATCGAGCCAAAGAAAAAAGAACAGGTGGAGATGTATGACCGTGTGGAGACGATCCGTATTGTCTCCCCAGGTACCTACGAGCTCAATCTTGAAAAAATGGCACAGAGTGACCAGCGGATCGTGAGTGTAGGAAAAGAGGGAAATTATATCATTGATCTCATGTCCATGGCAAAAGATGAACCGAAAAAGAAGAAAGGAAAGAAGTAGAACCTTTTACGATATTGTTGCCAATTCATTTTTTATCCCGTCATAAGGCGCGGGAAGTTCAAGTTTTTTGAAAAATTCATCGGTAAAAGAGAGGCTGTTTTTCACCGCCCATTCTGCGCATCCGTGCCCGAAGCATATATCCGGAAAAAACGGGCGGTTTTTTTGAGCCAGCGGATTGACCGGAAATTTGTTCCTGAGCATCCGCTCCAGTTTTTCTCCGTGCGTCTCTTCAATAACCCCGGAAATTTCACCTTTTTGAACAACAATCCATTCCCGTTTGTAATGCATCAGGGAATTCCGGATTTCTATTAAGTTCCGGATGTTGGAAAAAACTTGATTGTCGTCATTGAAAACGGGTCTCTGTGCGATTATGAGTATTTTCTGGTACTTGTTTACCAGGGGGGCACGATCAAAATTCTTTTCGTTTCTCCATTTCTCACCGATAGTTTTCAGGAGCTCTTCATTTTTTTCATCAATGAAAAAATAGGCATCGTCTGCTGCATCAGCATAGAGCTCATTGATGGTGGATTCGAGGAATGCAACAGATGAGAGGATTGAGTTGAGGATGAATACCTCATGCCTAAGGCGATCGTTTTCGGAAATAATGCCTGACTCCAAAAAATCCTTTTCTATCCGGTGACCCAGCCTGCACAACAATGCAGCTGACTGGATATACCGGACAGAGAAACAGTCCCTGAACCTTATGGAGGATTCATCGTCAATCGTTTCCAGAGGTATTTTATCCATTCTAACATTCCTTTTCTTTTTCCGTATAAAAAGGAAGGGGGCTAGAGATGAAAAAAGTCGGGTTCATGGATCTTAAAAGATCACCGGGAAATGAAGAGGATCAATCCTTCCTGAGAGGATTAAAAAATATTTGTTCTGTAGAAATGCTCAATTACAAGCTAAACGCTCAAGGGGGTTTCACCCCCGCCGCTGTGGCTCCCCCGATGCGATAACTCCTGAAAAGGTAATACATCTTCATCGCCCTCAGGTACAGGGGAGGCAAGGGAGGACAGGACTGTCGCCCCTTCGTATTTCCTGTCCTTTTTATTTCATTCCTTCTAAAAGAAAGTCCGTTGAGTTGATTCTGGCATAGTTCATAGCTTAAAAAACAGTATTGCTAAAACAGTGACTATGAGGATAATGCCAATAATCGCATAAAGAAGGTTTTTTCCCAGCGTGGGTTTTTTCTGGGATCGGCGTATCAGGTTCCTGATATTCAGGATTTCTCTTTGCGATTCTTCAACCGAGTCCCGGATCTGACGAAGTAAAACACATTCATCTTCAGGAAATCGGTTTCCGCAGTGCATACAGAATGCTGCACTATTTTCGTGCGTTAAATTCCTGCAGCACTCACACATTTTCACCATTGTTGCTCAACTTTTGTGCACGATATTGCACTGATAATATTCTATCAGGTCAGTAGGTTTATAAATTAAACGTTATCGCTTCAAAAAAACGTGATTGCTGCTTTTACGAGAGCAGAAATCAGGGGGTACATCTTCAAATCCCCCCACCATTTTAGCCCGGCTTTGCATGTTATTCCGGATTGGTGACTATACGGCAGAAAAGGAACAGGATATCACGGCTCCCCCAATGAGGTAAGCCGGACCCGAAACTCTGCTTGTTCGCGCTCCAGCTTCAGGAATAAATTGCGTACCCATAAAAATCTGTACCTCTATGGATTTTTGGCGAGGATCCTAAAAACCAGTATTCGATCCTTGGTGATAAGGGTGATCTTTTTATTTCAGAAAACAGTATTAACGTTAAGAGTGCTGCAATGTTCAAAAAAGTGCTGGTTGCCCTGGATTTTTCACGCTATACACAAAAAATCCTTGATCGTATCAGCGAGATTCCCGGAATACAGGAAGTAGTTCTCGTGCATGTAGTGGATACCACACGCCCTGCGAAACTGGATTGGACGCACGGTCACCCGCATATCGAAAATCCTCAGGTCCTCTTAGAAGAGAAAAAAAGGTTCCTTGAACAACGCGGCATGAGAGTGACCATAAATGTTGACGTGATAGTCAATGCGATTACGCAGAGCCCGGTTTCAAACGCCATCCTGGAAATTGCCAAAACCGAAAACGTGTCCCTGATAGTCATTGGTGCCCGGGGCATAAACCCGATCCAGGAACTTCTGCTGGGGAGTGTATCATCCTCGGTGATCCGGTATGCAACGACAAATGTACTCATTATGCATTTCCCCCAAGCCTCTGATGAGTCACACGCTTCACCTGATTTTACCTACCAGAAACTGTTTTCAAAAGTACTGGTGCCTACGGATTTTTCCCGCTCCGCCAGCGATGCATTAGCAATTGTAAAAACGATTCCCGGGATCAAAGAAACAGTTCTCCTGCATGTTGTCAGTCGCGCAGAATCAGAAAAGGATATCGAAGTTGATTTAAAAACCTCAGAAAAAAGGCTCGAGGACATGAAAAAGGAATTAATCGATACTGGTGCTGATATTAAACTTCATGTTGGTGCTGGAGATCCTACAGAGATGATACTATCGGTTGCAGATGAAGAAAATGTGTCCCTGATAGCAATGAGTGCCTTTGGTCTGGACTGGATAAGCGAGTTTGTGCTGGGAAGCACTACGTTTACTGTCGTAAGAAGAACAAAAAAACCGGTTCTCATCATTCGAACCGCAGAGGAAAACAAAACCCTCTGAATACCTGTCAGGAGCCCTGGGGACCTCCCGGGGGGTTTTCCAGGTTGATGCACCGGATGCTCAATCAGAATATTCGATACACTGTTCCCAGGAGAAGAGCGGGCGCTTTTAAAAAACCGTTTTTTTCCTTAAAAAATTGTTTGAAAAATTAATACTCATCCATGCCGGGGGGCATTCCGCCCATACCGCCGGGAGGCATCCCCCCGCCAGGTGCGCCGGTTTTCGAAGATGCAATGACATCGTCAATGCGGAGGATCATGACTGCCGCTTCTGCCGCACTTGATATTGCCTGTGTTTTCACCCGCAGCGGTTCAACGACACCTGCCTTGAGCATATCCACGGGTTTACCCTCATAGACATCAAGCCCAAAATTCTTTTTGCCCGCCTCATGGGCAGCACGGATTGCGACAAGCATATCGATGGGATCGAGACCCGAGTTTTCAGCAAGGGACCGGGGGATGACCTCCAGAGCTGCAGCGAATGCTTCAATCGCAAGCTGGACGCGACCTCCTTCCTGCGATGCATATCTCCGCAGATGAAGCGAGAGTTCTGTCTCGGGTGCCCCGCCACCGGGAACGATCTTTTTGCCCTCAACAACGACGCTCACGACCATAAGTGCATCATGGAGGGCACGTTCGAGTTCATCGACAACGTGCTCGGTTCCTCCCCTGACGATAATGGAGACTGCTTTGGGATCTTTACACTGCGAGATATAAATCATCTCGTCGCCCGAGACCTTGCGTTCCTCAACAAGCCCTGCAGCGCCGAGATCCTTTGGGGTTATTGCATCGATGCTGTTGACGATGTTCGCACCCGTTGCACGGGCAAGGTTCTCGATATCACTTTTCTTCAGCCTGCGGACAGCTGAGGATCCCGGCTTTTGCAAGGTAGTGCTGGGCTACATCATCAATACCCTTCTGGCAGAAAATGACGGTCGCACCGCTTTTAAGAACCTTGTCCACCATCGTGTGGACCATGTGCTCCTCTTCATCGAGAAATGCCTGGGCTTGTCCGGGGGTGGAGATATTGATCTTCGCGTTCACTTCGGTCTTTTTGAATTCGAGTGCTGCATTAAGGAGCAGTATCTTTGCATTCTTCACCGATTTGGGCATGCCTGGATGTGCACGTTCCTTGTCGACAACCATACCTTCGATAAGATTGGTGTCGTCCACAGATCCGCCGACCTTCTTTTCGACGTTGATATGAGCGATGTCAACCTTGCCGTCGGGATCGGTAACGAAGGTGATCGCCTTCACGATGATGTTGCAGAGCCGGTCTTTAGATACCTCTGCATTCTTACCCGTGAGTGCTGTCTCTGCGATCTTTTTGAGTTTTTCTGTATCTGAAGGTTTCACGGTTATAGCGAACCCGTTGAGCATCACGAGCGCCTCTGCCGCTGCCATCCGGTATCCTTCAGCGATAACGGTCGGGTGGACGCCCTGGGTAAGAAGCCCCTCAGCGTTCTTTAAAAGTTCCCCTGCGATTACAACTGCGCTGGTTGTTCCATCGCCGACCTCAGCGTCCTGGGTCTTTGCAACCTCAACCATCATCTTTGCGGCAGGATGTTCGATGTCCATCTCCTTTAAGATGGTGACCCCGTCATTGGTGATCGTGATATCACCCATGCTGTCAATGAGCATCTTGTCCATGCCTTTGGGACCGAGGGTCGAACGTACAGCGGCTGCCACTGCCCTCGCCGCGGCAAAATTATTATTCTGGGCTTCCTGCCCCCGGTTTCTCGTTGCTCCTTCCCTGAGAATAATTATGGGTTGTCCCCCGAGTTGTTGTGACATGGTATTCCTCATTAAGTGGTATACATGTTATTTTTTATAAGATAAATAGCGTTACATTCCACTTTTTTTTCCTTATCACGGTTTTTAGGTATTCCGGATTATTATATCCGGGCTCAAACCTGGATGATCGTAAGGTTTGATAAAGCGATACTTTCGTATCCTTTGATGCGTTAATGAGGGAAAAACGGCCGTAAAATTGGGGAATCCATCGGGATCTCAAAAGATATTAGCACGGTTCGATTCACTTATCTTTCGACTGACTTGTCCGGTTCGGTTCGATCTCCGTATCCTTCCTCATTGCCTTCAAGTCGCCGGATATATTGTTTCATGGTGTGGCGATACCGTTCCGTCTCCTTTTCAAGTTCAAGGATACGTTTTGTGTTTTTAGCATCTGCTTCGGTTAACGCACTTACTTCGCTCTTCCAATCCTGGATTTTCTGCGTGTACTCTTCAATTGCTGTACGTGTTCTCTCCGCATCACGCTCAAATTCAACAATCCTTTGACGATTTTTTACCTCAGATTCCCTGAGTGCCCCAAGTTCGCCTTCATTTTTCCGGACCTGTTGAATATACTGTTCAATTGTTGAACGCAACCGTTCAGATTCTCTTTCCATTTCAGCTATTCGTTTTGCATTTTTTGTTTCGGATTCCCGAAAAGCTCCGATTTCGACCTCCTTTTCCTTGAGGGTCTGGGACATATAGAGGTTGGAAGTCTTCACAATCGCATAATCAGATTTCAAATCCGCCAGAAGCGATTTCTGGTGATCCAGATCCTGGTAAACTGATCGTAACTGGTTTTTGGTCTGCCTGTTCTGATCAGTGAGAGAATCAAGTTCGTTGTTGAGGGTGGTTAGTTCAGTCCTGGCAGCAGAATTCATTTCAAGAATGTAATGCCACCTGAATGATCTCCCCAAAAAACCAACAGATTTAAGTTTCTCAAATAAAGCCCGTAAATTATCTGATGTTGAGACGACCATTATCCACTCTCGGTAAATTTAAAGTCCATTAATGAGTACAAACGCTCTTAGTATTTAAAAATTTTTATTATATCTGTTCAAGGAAAGAGGGATAAAAAGAAAACAAAGGTTAATTCGTGGATTAAATCCCTATTTTTTTCTTTTGGGGACTGTTTTTTCTTTCTTTGGCCAGAATACCAGGAGAATTGCAATTACTCCCAAGCTTACTATCGACATTGTCACGATACCCCAGAATGTTTTATCTGTGCCCTGCGTAAAATACGCCAGAGAAGCAAAGGTCAGTGCACCGGTGGCTATTATTAAGGCTCCCCCGGTAAATATCACCATGACACGGGATAAATGAAACATTCGTTCTGCAAGGTCATTTGATTTCTTTTGAGATTCCACGGACTGTATCAGGATGGCAGTTGCAATACTGTCCGGACTATCTTTAAGTTTTTGATATGCCTGTATTTTATCATCAATTTTTTTTTCAAATTCTGAATAATTGGTGATTAAATCATCGATATCGTCTGCATCCATACTGTAGAATCATTCAGGAAGGCAATGCTATAAAATGATATTCCTTGCACCGGTGCCTTGCATCATATGTGGTATAACGTGAAGAGGGAATATCAGGAATTGTTCAAGGTGGATTAGTGGCTGAACTCGAATGCCATTTAAAAGGCTTAAAATAAAAATCAGAGCACAATTCGGGCATATTCGATTTTTCGTCAGATCACGGTACCCGGTCTTATTGGGGCGTTTTTGATCACGTTTTTTCGAATTCTTACTTTTTGGGCGTGGAATCCGGAATAGCCCAGTTTACGGGGAGAAAAACCGGCCTGTTTATTCCTTATTGGTTGGCAGATCTCATGTTTGATCAACCATAACTACCGATTAAGGAAAAAAACACCTGTTTTGAACATTTCGCGCAAAATCCCTTTCGCCAGCTGTATGAGGGAAAACGGGCAAAGCATAAGGATTTTTTTTTATTTTTTAGAAACTCGGGAATACCATAGTACTCCATATCCATCTTTTTTTTCTACTAATGTTTTATTTTTCACGCAGTTTTTCAGATATCTCCTGAACATAGCTAAGGTAATATCCCCGATTCTCCACGTGATTTTATCCAGACTGAATTTTCCATTGAATTTTTTGAGATATTCATCCAATTTCTTTTCCATTTTTGTTTCTATATCATCTGTTGTTGTTATTGATCTTACCTGATTATTGATTGGTGATTCAACTCCACATTTAACAAAATTGCTGCAATTATTCTTTTCCTCTTTCCAAATATTTCCGCATCTTTTACAACGGAGAGAATTCAGGAGACTATACACATTTTTGCTTGAACAGACCGGACAACGTATTTCTGTCTCCATTTCTCCACCTCATTCATATTCACGATGAAACGGGTAACAAACGCTACTATTTACTTAAAGTAGGGGTACATGGAAATGCGTTACTTGATATATAATTTTTTTCATTAGAACGGCAAGCAATAACAGACACATTCTGTTTGGGAAAAGTTGGAATATTCTTAATGATATCAGATCTGATCCTTTACAAATTGTGGGAACCACAACACAAATTGTAAGTGCAGATTTCATAATTCGAATGGTATTTCTTTCATCCAAAATTCCGGAAAAATTGCATTAAGAAATTAGCGTGAAAAACCATAGCAACCCTTATAATTGCTCAACCCAAATGTAGTCAGGCACTTTTACATATTGTGCTGACAGATGTAAGTCCGACGTGCTTTTTTAAGCACAGCCTCAACCAAGGCTTTGGGATTACAGGGAGTCAGTAAAAAATACTCGACTTTTCTGGACTTACATAAGACATTAGGAGGCTATTGTATGGCACGAATGCATGCTCGAAGAAGAGGCAAGTCATGCTCTGTCCGCCCCTACCGGAAACAGGCACCTGCGTGGTCCAACATGGACGCAAAGGCGATCACCAAAGTGATCCTGGATCTTCGTAAGGAAGGCGCATCGAGCAGCAAAATTGGGCTTGTCCTGCGGGACAGCTATGGCGTCCCGGACGTGAAACTTGCCCTTGGTAAGCGTATCGGTGATATTTTAAAAGAGAACAAAGTTGCATCTGAGATTCCTGAAGATCTCCGCGATCTCATGATAAAGGCACTCGGGCTGCGCAAGCACCTGGGTGAGAACAAGAAAGACCTGCACAACAAGCGGCAGCTGAACCTGACGGAGTCGAAGATCCGGCGCCTTGTGCGGTACTACCGGGGAACAAAGAAAATACCCAAGGAATTCGTCTACAAACCTGAGACTGCAGAAATTCTGTTGTCAAGATAAGGAACAATCGTCGTCCAGAGAATACCCATGCCCCTTGAATCCATAGCAGAAACGGTTGCAGATCAGATCCGGCACCAGGAGTTTGTCGAGGTCTATGCGCACCATGATGCAGACGGCATAGCAGCCGGCTCGATCCTCTGCCATGCGATGGAGCGGGCAGGTATCCGGTTCCGCCTGAGGATCCGGCATGAAGTCAATCCTGCCGAGCTGAAGGGTGACGCTGGCCACCTTCTCTGCGATCTTGGGGCAGGAATATCTGATCTTCCCGCTGCAACAATGGTGGTCGATCACCATCTCCCGAAGTTTGAGGGAGCATTCCATGCCAACCCGAGGCTGGCCGGAATTGACGGGGACCGTGAACTGTCCGGAGCAGGTATGGCGTATCTCGTTGCCCAGAAGATGGGAGACAACCGCGACCTGTCGGGGCTTGTAATACCCGGCATTATCGGGGACGGCCAGGAAATAACCGCCAAAAACCTCGAGATTTTCAATGAAGGCATCACTGACGGCATCATCGTTCCTGACAGAGGACTCACCCTCCCGGGCAGGGACATGACCGAACGGTGGTATACAGCAACCAGCCCATACCTAGATGGGATCAGCGGGGGGAACAGCTCATCGCCGATCTCATCGGTCAGGCACAAGGCCAGGCAAAAGGTGAGAATGCGAGCCGGCTCGACATCCTGCTATCACGGGTAGTACTGGAAGCAGCACCAAACGCGACACGGGCAAGTATCGATATGATCTATGGAGATACCTACCATCTCCAGCGTGAGGTAATTGAGGATGCTCATGCACTCACTGCGGTGATTGATGCCTGTGGGAAAAGCGGTCGTGGCGATATCGGGGCGACTCTCTGCCTCCGATCTTCCTATTATCTCGACCAGGCATGGGAGATTGCCCGGCAGCATCGCATGAACGTAATCGATGCGATCAAACATTTAAGCCCCGCTGAAGGTCCGGTCGGTGTCTACGAAGTGCAGGACGTCACCCTGGCAAGCGATGTCGCAGATATCGTTGCCCGTGACCTTATCAACATGTGGCCGGTGCTCGTGTATGCGCATACCGGCGAGTCCTGCAAAATCTCAGCACGCTGTCCTGCAGGAATTGTTCGGGAACTCGGACCGCTGGTCAGTTCGCTCGCGGCTGCATGCGGGGGCACCGGCGGGGGGCATATCCGCAGGGCAGGGGCAACAATCCCCTGCGGGAAGATGGGTATGTTTACAAAAGGCTGGCAGGAGGAACTTGCCTCATGATGCAGATCAAAGGCGAGATCACGACAGTGCACAGGAATGCACGATGTGTTGCCTCATCATTAGCACCGGACAACCTCACCAGCATGACTACAATCGCTGAAGGTGATAAGGTGACAACAGTAATTACCGGCACACAGCTCAGGTCGGTCATCGCATCCGTAGATGACTATCTTATGAATCTGGCAATTGCGGAGGAGACCTGTTCGTCTTTTTCGCAACAATCCGCAGATACTCAAAGGTAATAACGACCGTAAAACCCGGTCAGACACTCCGGGCAAGAATACGGTTGCAGGGAAAAAAGTACAGGGAGGAATTCCTCCAGGTGATACCATGGCAAAGAAAAAACAGGTTGGAAGAAGAGTAGAAGGCTGGAAAGCCAAAAGCTGGTTCAAGGTGTACGTCCCCGACAACCTCGGTAAGGCGTACATCGGTGACACCATTGCAAACGATGCTGAGAGCGTAGTTGGCAGGATCATGCAGGCAACGCTTGGTGAGATTACCAACGATTATGCAAAACAGCACATCAAGATGAGCTTTAAGATCGCAACCGTGACCGGTGATGCGGCATATACTGAATTTGTCGGCCACGAAGTTACCCGTGACTACCTCCGCTCGCTCGTCAAGCGCCGGAGCTCCCGTGTGGACTGCCAGGTTCCGCTCCTCACAAAAGACAGCAAGAAAGTGCGGCTGACCATCAGCTGCTACACGTTTGCCCGTGCAAACATTACGCAGGAGCATGCAATCAGAAAAGCCATCACCGACACGGTCGTTGCCCAGGCAGCAGCATGGGACCTGACCACACTCGTCAACGGGATTGCTTCTGGTGAGATTTCACGGGATCTCTTCAAAGCGGTCAAGACCATTTACCCGACCCGCAGGGTTGAGATCATCAAATCCAAGGTCGAGCCGGTCGCAGCACGGGTCTCCACCGTATAATACCAAAAGGATCCTTTTTTTTCATTGAGGTGACTTTCAATTACTGCTATCCCGCGATTCCCCTTGAAAGAGGAGACGGGCAATCCCATTACAGCGTGACGGATATAAAAACCGGGGGGATTAGCCGTGACTTTACGCTTCAGGCCCCGGATTCACCAGGGTTCTGCCGCGATACGCAGGAACACTCCCGTCGACAGGGTGTTTATACCTTAAAACAAGGGTATTTTCAGGATAATTCCCGGTTTTTATCACCCAACCAGAGAAACATAATTAGTCACTACATCCAACCATTCCATACGAATGACCGCCCAAAAGATCCTCTTTGTCGTTCTCGATGGCATCTCTGATCGCCCCTGCCCCGAGCTCGGAGGACTCACCCCCCTTACCGCAGCAAAAACGCCGGTGCTTGACCGGCTCGCACGGGAAGGGATCTGCGGTATAATGGATACCATTGCAGCGGGAGTCCGCCCGGGTTCCGATACCGCCCATCTTGCTCTGCTGGGGTACGATCCGTACCACCATTATACGGGGAGAGGTCCCCTTGAATGTGAAGGAACCGGCATCCACATGGATCCCGGGATGATCGGGTTCCGCTGCAACTATGCTACCATTTCGCGGGACGGGATCATTACCGATCGCCGTGCAGGAAGGATCCATGACACCACTGATCTGAGCACCGCGATCCAGGAAGGGGTAGACCTGTCAGCCTTTGGTGTCGAGGTCATTTTTCGTTCGGGAGCAGGACACCGGGCATCACTGGCGTTCAAAGGTGAGGGACTCGGGTACTGCGTTTCGTCCAATGACCCGAAAAAAGATGGTGTAACCCCGCTTAAGGTAACTCCACTCAGGCAGTCCGCAGGTGATGATAAAACGGCGGCTGCCTGTAACGAGTTTATCTGGCAGTCCACCAGGATCCTTTTTGACCATGCCATCAACAAAAAACGTGTAAAGAATGGATTAAACCCGGCCAACATCGTGTTGATGCGGGGTGCCGGGGAGATGGGGCATTTCGAACCATTCTCAAAGAGATATGGACTGTCCGGCAGTGTTATCTCGGCTGCAAGCCTTATCAATGGTATTGGAAGCTCTGTCGGGCTTTCCCGTGTCTCCGTGCAGGGAATCACCGGGTCACAGGACAGCAATATTCCCGGAAAGATTGCAGCAGCAATAGGGGAATTGAAAACAAAAGATTTTGTTCTGGTCAACATCAAGGGAGCTGACGAATCCGGGCATGACGGGCTTGCCGGGCAGAAACGCGATTTCATCACAAAAACCGATACAGCCCTTTCACCCCTGCTGGATCTTCCCCAATGTATCATTGTCATCTGTGCCGACCATTCAACACCCTGTACCATCAAGGATCATAGCGCTGATCCTGTTCCGGTACTCATTCACGGGGAGGGTGTCCGGGTTGATGATGTCATGCGGTTCGATGAATATTCCTGTGCACGCGGAGGACTATGCCGCATTACCGGCGCAGCACTCCTGCCAACAGCTCTCGACCTGATAAACAAGGCACATAAATTCGGGGCATGATGAACATTTCGGGTGACAGATGAAAGAGAGAACCGTAAAAAACTGGCACAAGCACTGCCTGCTCCCTGACGGGACAGAATTACAGGAGCACAGTATCAAGACCGACCGGAACATCGTTGTCGGGGAATTCTGCCAGATCGAATACGGGCTGAGGGGAGCCGATGTCTACGTGGGCGAATCCTCTAAGATCCGCGAGTATGTCTGGGCAAACGGGGACGTGCGGATCGGGAACTGGTGCGATGTGGGCGGAGATGTGATCGCCAAACAGGACGCGTATATTGGGGAAGGAGTGCATATTGCCGGAAAACTGGTTGTTTCCGGGGCCCTGGACATCGGGGAAAAAGTCGAGATAAAAGAAGGGTTCGAGGCTCAAGGCGACGTGGAAATAAGAAACCCGATGCCGGTGTTCATGTTCATCATTATCTACTTAATGACCCTGTTGAGGATAGAGAATGAAAAGGAGCTGGACCGGATCATTGATGACCTGTTCTCTGAAGAGGAGGAAAAGCGTGAGATCCCGCTTATGATACCTGCCCGCTCGAAGCTGAACCTCAAGCTCTTTGCTGTCCCTTCGACCATGAAGATCGGGAAAGGCTGCAGGCTCCATGGCAACATCCGGGCAGGTTCTATTGATGTCCAGCAGAACTCGGTCATCTTCGGAAGCCTGCGGGCAAAAAACCGTATCACGGTCGTTGACGGTGTCACCGTTCACGGGAATGTGGAGAGCGGCAGTACAGTCTATGTGAGGAAAGGAGCTCATATCCTCGGTGATGTGATTGCAAAATCCATTGTGCTCCATGAAGAGGCAACCGTTGACGGGACGATTGAAGCCCCGCATGGAATGCGTATCGAGCGGGGTCCATGAAAGCCGCTGAGATCCTCGGGGTCGACACAGTCAGGTTCATAGAACCCGGATTTGCCGCACTCACGGACAGAAGATTCAATGGGTTCCTTGCAGACATTCAGGGAGATGAAGGACGTCTTCTTTTAGATGAGCGTGAAGACCCGATAGCGCTGGCACTCCATGGATCGGATGGATGGATCGCCGGTTCGTTCCTGTGCAGGAATCCATCGGTTGCACTGATCGAACTTTTCGAAAATGTAAACGGGGAGATATTCCAGGAAGACCGGGCTGTCTGGGCAGCGGCTGTACGTGAGCACTTCAGCAATGCCCTGGTGGCCGAAATTCCCCCATCAATAGAAGATCTCAATCCCACACGGCATGGAATCTTAAAAAACCTCATAACCAGCATCTGGGGGACAAGCCAGGGGGAGACCTGTATCGACTGCTGCTGCGGATCAGGTGTCGGATCAGCGGTCCTGCGTGATCTTGGGTTTTCTCCCCTTTCCTATGACAATGATGAGTCCCTCCTTTCCCGGGGACTTACCGAAAAGCGACTGCTTCCCGAAGAAACGATGTGGATCGATGCGACCATCGCCTCGCGATATATCGAGCCGGTACCGAAAGGAATCGGGATCATGATGGGGGAGATCAACACGTTTTCCCAGGATATGTGGGTTCGGATCATTGAGGAACTCTGTACGATAACCCGGGAAACCCTGATCACGGTAGGGACAGAGAAGGAAGCGCTTCTGATCCAGGAATGGGGAAAGGAGATAGAACGGGATATGGAAATAACCGAGAATCCTGCTGACCCTATTTATGATCTCTGGGTCTGTCGTGTTCACCCGGCATAAGGGCCTGCACAAACGTTTTTTGCACTCCAAGGGGATTATGCGCAAAATCCGCAACGGTAGTGAATCAAAAAAATATTGCTTATGTACTGATTCTCCCGCTGACAAGTGATTCCCCCATGGGTTACCGCTATGGCGTTTGGTTCGCTTGGTTGCTGGTAACACACATTAAATGTATACATCGGACCCGCCGATACATATGCCAGATCAGTAACTACATTTGAAGACCCTGCCGGCAGATTATACCCGGGTGCAGTAATTTCGAAATTAAAAGTATAGAAGGTGATTCCGGATTTTTCCATGGAGGGTGGCACTAAAAATGAAAAATCTCCATTTTCCTGCGTTATGCAATCCGCAATGTGCGTTTTATTGGGAGTTCCGATAAGAGTCACGGTAACTTTTGTGCCACCAACAGGGCTGCAGGTTGCAGTTCCTGAAGGGGGTATGATAAATTCTCCCGCTGGAGCTTTTAAGGTAATGCCGTTTTCAATAACCTGAGGTGATGGGGCAGATTCAGGAGTTTTATCATCTGTATTAATCCCTGCAGGATCTGCCGTACTGGATTTCACGTGAAACGGAGAATTATCAGAAAGCGGGTTATCAAAAACTGTGTGCATTTTTCCATCGGTCAAAGACTGGTTAACAGGCAGTATTGCAGTATCCTGACTAGTGATGACTGACAGGACACTGGAGAGGGGAAGGGGTATTGTTATGGCTGAACTGTCATGTATCTCAGCTTTCAGGTCTCCCATTAAAAGACCCGTACATCCACTTGTCATCACGAGTGCCAGAATAAGTATAACAGTTACAACAAAATGCCGGTATTGCATAATAACCCCAGGATAAATTTATTATTTAATTATTGTATATAAAATTTGCTATTTTTATTTTTACGTTTATTAAATGAATTTTTTTAAATAAACCATAAAAAATGCGTTAAATGACAGATCAGGGCACAGTTCGATGCAACAACCTATGCAGAGTGCTTCAGAAATGACCCGATGGTGAAAAATCAAAGTCAAAGGTGGCGACAAACATGATTGAAACAATGACGCTTGACGATGACCCGCTGCTGAAAGGAAACCCAGCTTTGGTTGCAAAGGCTAAAAAGTGAGTTGATTTTTCATTCCTTGCAGGGTACTTCAAACAGTAGTGCCTGTGACAACCTTTCTTTTGGAGGTTTGTTGTGTCCAGGATATCTCATCGTCTTCTATGCCCTTTGTGAGGAGGTACCTTCGGTTTTCCGCCGACTTTTTTAGGATCTGCCTTCTTCTCCTTATGAACGTCCTCGCTCTCAAGCTCGGCGATTACATCTACCGGATCATCCATGAATTTTGTCAGGCGGAGGATCTCAAGGAGCCGCTCCATACCGATAAAGTGTTCCGCCATCACCTTTGCAAGCGGTGACATGACAAGCCGGGTCCCCCGCTTCTCGACAAGCCGGTGCGCAATCAGATCGGGCAGCACCGGTTCCACCGTGCCGACCATCATACCGTTAATCCGGTTGAGATCTGCTTCCTCACCGTTACAGGCAACGGCATTTGCCACGTATTCTTCCGAACTCTTTTCGAAATCATGCTCGGGAGCTGACCTCTTCCATCTCTCCTTTGAGAAGGCGGATTGCAACCTCCTCTTCAGTAAACGGGTTCTCCCGGGAATAGGTACCTCCCGGCTCTGCAAGGAGAACTACCCGCCCGAGATCGTGGAAATCCGGTCTTCCCGCCCGGCCCGCCATCTGGTTGAATTCCTGTACCGAGAGCCAGTCCCTGCCCATGGCAAGCGCATCGAAAATCACCTGCGATGCCGGGAAGTCTACACCCGCACCGAGCGCTGCGGTCGTGACCACGGCCATGAGTTTCCCGCCCAGGAACTTTGTCTCAACATCCCTCCGCTCCTGGGACGTGAGACCGGCATGGTATGCAGCAGCTCTTATCCCCAGTGCATCGGCAATCGTATGGCAGCGGGCCCGGGCATTGGTAAAGATGATGGTCTGTCCCCGGAATCCCTTTGACGAAGTCCGCTTGTACTCCTCGGTCGTCATCTGCTTGATAGTCGGGATTTTCTGTTTGCGCTCGAGGAATAGAAGATACCGCTCCAGCCCCACCGGACGTTCAGCGTACCTCACAAGACTGCAGTTTAATTTTTTTGCCAGCGTCTTTGGGGAGCCGATGGTAGCCGAGAGATACAGGAACTGTGCCTGCGGGGCGAGATACTTCAATCGTGCGATCATGCCATCGAGGCGGTGCCCGCGGTCAGCATCCTCGAGCATCTGTACCTCATCAATAACTACGGTCGCAATGTTGGCCATCTTCTGCCCACAGCGGATCATGTTGTCCACCCCTTCATACGTCCCAACAATGATCGGGGACTGGGGGTTCCGGTCACCAATTTTCCGGGTCTCGGGAAGGTTGAGCCGGCTTACACCGGTGAGGAGCCCGGTCTTTGCAAGTTTCCCGTACCGCTCTGTGAACCGTTCATATTTCTGGTTTGCAAGTGCCACCAGCGGTACGAGGAACAGCATTCTTCCCCTCCCTTCAAGATAGTTCTTAATCCCGGCCATCTCACCGATGAAGGTCTTGCCGCTTGCTGTCGCGGCAACCACCAGCAGGTCCTTACCGTGCAGCAGACCTGCTTCCACTGCAAGCTGCTGGGCCGGCATGAGCTGGGAAACACCGCTTGCTTCAACAAACTGCCGCGGGAGGGGCAGTTCCCCGATTGCTGCAGTTGTCATAACCGGGTGCGGTTCGAGCCGGTCATAGAGCGCCGCTTTCATGGTAAGCTTGTCGGGTTGCAGCGTCGCTAATACACGGTCAAGATTGCGGAACGTGAGGAGCAGGTTCTCAAGGTGAGCATACCCCTCCAGACCCAGCCTGCCCATGTGGGAAACTTCACGGCGCAGCTCACGCTTCCCGCACTCAAGACAGATCTTCTCACCTTTTCCAAACGTGACAGAATTTTCCTCATTTAACTGGGTGAAACGCTCGTCCAGCAGGCACATGCGGCAGGCGTCAACAAAACCAGCTTTGATCTGAAAATCTCCAAGAAATGTTTCAAATTGCGGATCGGGTTTGACCAGACGGACATCTGCCTCACGGAGCCGGGCAATCAGTTCCTTTGAAGGTGTATGCCGGTACTCTTTCTTGGTGCCCCACCTGAGCCGGTACTTTGTCGGGCGCGGTCCCCGGGGGGTCTCCGTCAGCTCAACAAACCCGGCACCCAGCACATGCCGCCCATCATACAGGAGAAGTTTGTAACTGCCACCTTTCTGAGGCTGAACAAGGATCTTCATGGTGAGATCAGGTCATGGATCACGTACGAGAGTTCCACGCTCTCCAGTCTCTTTAAAAAGTCCGTGAACTCCTCGTCAACGATGACAATAACGCAATCAATTCCGTGGAATGCTGCCTCAATGACACCTTCCCGTGCACCAAAGAACATATCGGGTTTTTTCCCTGCTTTTATCAGCGCGATATATGCCTCAAGACCTACTGCTGCGACGATGCCGGCACTGCCAATGACGTCCAGCAGCTTGTCCCTTTTGATCTTTTTGGAACCCCCGTGCAGGATCCGCGGTACTTTGCACACGTGAATCATCCCTTCCTTGTGATCGATGATCCCATTTAACCGTGCAACACCGACATCCTCATCTTTTTTTGCATCCGCAATGACCGTCCCGGTTGCGGCAAGTGGCTTTTTTCCCGCAAAGAGGAATCCGGCATTCATATATACGCCGACCTGATCTTCTTTTTTTAAGTCCTCGGCAGCAATGGCTGTCCAGACCGAGACCTGCTGGATGATATCACGCCTGATGTGTCGTGCATAGGATTCGAGCGACTCGGCATTTTCCAGTACCCATTCGATACCTGCCTTGGTTACCTCATAATTGCCCCTTCCGCTTGCAGAAACCTTCCCTTCATCCACGAGCTCGCGGATATACTCTGATATTGCCTGAGGGGTAACACCCAGTTTTTCTGCAATTTCCTGCTGCCGGACTGCCGGCTGGTGCTCGGCAATCTCTACAAGAATCTGGAGTCGCGACACCTCACGTTTACTGCGCAAAATAGAATAAAGTGGATCCTTAGCGCCCAGTGTCAAGCAGCACCAGTCCCTGTCCCTTGACATCCATGTGCGTGATCCGTTTGGCAAGTCCTTTGATAAAAACGGGACTGACACTGAATTTCCGGGAGAGGTCGTTGATAGAACTATTACCCTTACCGAGTTCTCCTTCAATCTTTTCAACGACTTCACGGAGGTTCTCATCATTGGAAAGCGAGATGTACAAAATATCGGAGAGGTCCGAAAGATTGCACTGGAAGTTCGCACGGAACTTGTTATAGGTTGAACGGAACTCTTTTTGCGGTTTTGCACCGGGTTTTGGCATCCGCCACTGTTCCTCTACAAGGTTCCCCTTCTTCAAAATCTGGAGACAGAGGGGAATACTATCATTATTGACGTGTATACGGATCTCATCTTCAGTCATCCAGGATTTGTTCAATAGTTCATAGACCTTTTTAAAAGATGGGTCGTTGAATGTCATCAGGAGAGGAACAAGCTCAACGGGATCGTTTACAATTCGAATATGGCCCGGCACGATAAAACCCTATAATTATATGGTTCCCTGAATCAATAAATTTTTGCGGCACAACCATGCAAAAAACGGGTAAAATCACAGTTCGCGGAATTGTCCAGGGTGTCGGGTTTCGCCCGTTTGTCTATGCACAGGCATGTGCATGGGGAATTTCAGGGACGGTCAAAAATCTCGGGAGTGAGGTGGAGATTTTTGCACGGGGAGAGCAGTTTGAAATGTTTTTGGCTGCAGTCTCCCGCGGTCCCCCGCTCTCCCGGATCGATTCTGTTGAAGTCACCACGAGCCTCCAGGAAATCCCTGAAGGATTTTTTATCCTGCCGAGCGGTAGTGGTTCAATGACCGGCATGATCCCCCCCGATGTGGCGATCTGTGGGGAGTGTATTACCGATATTTTCCATAAAAGCGGGAGATATAAAAATTACTGGGCAACCTCGTGTGTAAACTGCGGACCCCGGTATAGTATCATCCATGAAATCCCCTACGACCGTGAACGGACATCCATGGCAGAATTTCCTTCATGCCAAATCTGCGCACAGGAGTATAAAGATCCCGGTTGCCGGCGCCACCATGCACAGACAATCGCCTGCAGCACCTGTGGCCCGGAAATCGAACTGTCCGATACCCTCGGAAACAAGGTAAAAGGCCTGGATCCAATAAAAGAGGCAGCGGAACTGCTCGATGCAGGCCGGATCCTTGCAATGCGGGGTGTGGGGGGTTTCCACCTGGCGTGCATCGAAGAATCTGCCAATGAACTAAAACGCCGTCTGGGCAGAATCGAACAGCCATTTGCCATCATGGTGCGTCCGGATTATATTGATCGGCTGGCGACAATTTCCCAGGAGGAAAAACAGAGCCTGGAAAGCCCGGTTCACCCTATCGTTGTCCTAAAAAAACGTGATCAGACTGCCCATGCAACAATCAGCAATCTCCATACGATCGGCTGCATGCTGCCGTATACTGGCCTTCACCACCTTCTCTTCTCGCACCTGAAACACCCGCTTCTTATTATGACCAGTGCCAATATGCCCGGCTACCCGATGATTACGGATAATGATCAGGCCATGGCAAAGCTGAACCGGGATGCAGATTTCTTCCTCACCCATAATCGGAAGATCGTGAACCGGTGTGACGATTCAGTAATCAGGGATGGCTACATCATCCGCCTCTCCCGCGGAATTGCCCCGAAGAGGACCGCGATAGATCTGGGGAAGCACTGCATTCTCGGGGTTGGCCCGGAGCTGAACGCAAATGCGACAATCTATAAAAACGGCTTTACGATCACCTCACCCCATGTCGGAAATGTTCGCAATCCCCCAACGCTTGAATACCTGCAGGAAACCGTAAGGAACCTGCAGCGTTTTCTCGGGGCAAAGTTAGATGTGATAGCTCATGACCTGCATCCCCGGTTTCTCTCCACCCGTTTCGCCCGCGAGATCGCTTCAGACCACGGCCTTGAACTCATCCCGGTTCAGCACCACCGTGCGCACATAGCAGCGACAACCACCGAACCCTGCATCGGCATTGCGATTGATGGGGTCGGATACGGTGACGACGGGGCAGTCTGGGGATGCGAGATCTTCTCCGGGCAGGTGCCGGATCTCAGACGCGTTGCCCATCTGGAACCGGTTGCTATGCCGGGGGGAGATCTTGCAACCCGGTTTCCCGAACGGATGCTCTACGGGATTCTGCCGGAGAAAACTATCCTGTCGCTTCTTGGTGAACGCGGCTGGTCTGATGTTGAGATGGGTGTGCTTGAAAAACAGGTCATGCGGAATTTCAATGTCATGAGCACCACCAGCACCGGGCGGGTGCTCGATGCAGCTGCAGCCCTGCTCGGGATCTGCCGGGAGCGTACCTATGACGGTGAGCCTGCCATGAAACTTGAATCCGCCGCACTTGGCGGACATGCCGAGCCTTGGGATCTCCTGTTTGCCATGCTGAACGGTTGTGAGGTAATTTCAGGCCGTTCCCTTATGCAGACAGCCCTTGCCCGCTTACGGGCAGAACCGGAACGGGATATGAGGGTAATCCGGGATATTGCCGCTTCCTTCCAGTACAACCTCGCCCGGGGAATCGCACAGCTTGCCCTTCATGCGGCTGAACGGGAAGGGATGAAAAAGATAGCCCTGAGCGGGGGTGTTGCCTATAACCATGCAATCCGGGAGACTATCCGAAAGGAAATAATTTCACATTCCTGTGAATGTGTCATCAACGCGGACTACCCGCTCGGGGATGGTTGTGTCTCGTTCGGACAATGTGTGTATGCAGGAAAATTACAGGAACTAAGGGACTGATGTGTCCGTTGTTCGAGAGGCGACCAATTTATCAGGATGGGACATAAAAAGGAAACCACCAGCCATGGAACTATCTGACCAGATCATCAGCCAGGAAAGGAAGATCAAAAAACTTGAGATGGAGTTGAACGATCTCCGGCAGGGTCTTACAACCGTACGGGATTTTTATAACGATCTCCGCTGCATTTCAGAAAAACGGGAGACCACAGAAAACATTGAACAGGAACGAGTAAAACCGCTGAATGACGAAGACAGGGAATTTGATCGTATCTGGCGTTTTCACCGGGAACGACTCATCGCGGATCCATTGGCTCGTGTCTCAAGGGCTGAAATGTATGATGCCTTTGTCCGGTATAACACAAAAACCTCACAATACGGCATGGAGCAGGATGCATTTGAATTTGTATTTGCCAGGATAAAAGATCCATCTCCACTGTTTACCAGAGGTGAATGGTGGGGCTACCGGCTCAAAAACGTATGAGAAAGAACTACAATTTCTAACTTATCCCGCTTTTTCATGACCCACATCAGAATTACCCGAAAATCCGAAATCCCCCTTGTCGGTTCGCTCTACTTTGGCATAATCGACCGCGGTACCAGTCTCCTGCAGGTACGCCCGAGTTGCGGCTGTAACCTGAACTGCCCTTTTTGTTCGGTGGATGCCGGGCCTGAATCAACAACTCGTGCCACCAGCTATGAAGTTGAGATGGCGTACCTGGCAGAAGCTGTTGAGGAAATTGCCGGGTTCAAGGGGCCGGGGGTTGAATGCCATATTGATTCACCGGGTGAACCGGTTATGTACCCGTATCTTCCCGAGCTCATTGGGAAGCTCAGGCAGATTGAGGAGGTAAGTGTCATTTCGCTCCAGACCAACGGCACCCTGCTCACCACGGCGAAGATTGCAGCACTTGAAGAGGCCGGACTTGACCGGATTAACCTTTCCCTTCACGCACTTGATCCGGCTATCGCGCAACTCCTTGCAGGCACTGACTCATATGATATTCAAAAGATTACCGATGCAGCAAGAGCGGTCGCCAGGAGCAGGATTGACCTGCTCATCGCACCCGTGTTCATACCTGGAATCAATAATGCAGAGATACCAAAACTGATCCGGTTTGCGCAGGAGATTGGTGCCGGCAAACGTTTCCCGCCGCTGGGTATCCAGAAGTTCGAGCACTACCGGTACGGCAGATCCCCTAAAGGGGTGAAAGCCCAGAGCTGGTGGCAGTTCTACAACCAGAGCATCAAACCATGGGAGAAGGAGTGCGGAATAAAACTCAAGCTCGACTCTGTCAGGGACTTTGGCATGGTTAGGCGTCCCTTTATCCCTCTTGTCTTTTCCAAAGGGGAGAAAGTGACAGTCGAGATCCGGGCACCGGGATGGATACACGGTGAGATGCTCGGTGTTGCACGTGACCGGGTGGTGTCGGTATATAACTGTCCAAAAGAGTCAGGACACGTCAGGGTGAAGATCGTGGCGACGAAGCATAACATTTACGTCGGGATACCAGTATAACAGCTGGTTTATGAGGTGAATAGGGAACTTTACACGATCAAAAATAATTACCGCTAAATTTTTTACGTCGTTGGGATACAGATACTGTTCATTTCCCTACCAGTACAGGGAAGAGTGCGACATATTTATTAGCCCTTCGAACACGAGTATAGTTTGGTGAAACGATAATGGAATTACTTTCGGATGAAAAGATCATCATGCAGGATGATGCCAAGTCAGACTTCTTTGGCAAGGGAATACTCTATATGACCAATGTCAGGATCCTCCTTGATGTAAAAACCGGGGGATTCATGTCAAAAACCACAGAGGTTAAACTCGATAAAGCATTGGGATCTATCAAAACGGTTTCAGCTCCAGGAGGAAAACAGCTCCAGATCCAGTTTGAAGGGAGCGTCGAACCAACAACGTTCTTTGTTTCAAACGCCGAGAAATGGGAAGCGGCGATTAGAAGTGCATTGACCGTCAGCGGCAGAATGTAGAAGCAACCGTCCCGGTTCTGCACACCTTTTTTTTATTGCTTCCTCATGTAGCCCTTCATCATAGCTTTTTTTTAAAAAGATTAAGATTAATACAGGGGTTTTCCTAGGATCAGGGAAATTATCGCGAGAATAATAAAGAGGATAATAATCCACTTTCCAATTGTCCATGCTACCCTGCCGATAAATCCAAGAATTACAAATATAACAGCAATTATGATGAACAGTATTCCAAGCGTTAAGAGCCAGTCCATAGTTTACTTCCTTCAAAGTGTCTGTTTACTACCATTTGTTTAATAAATTGCGCCGAATCGGGCTCTGAAAAGACATGCATGAACGAATCAGGTTTACCCCGGATCCATGAAAATCGATTAGGTCGAGAATCCACCGCCTCAAGGCCACTCCAAGGCACGGCGGGGCAAGAAGGGTTCAGCATTTTTTAGTTCCTTTAACCGCCGCGGGGGCGTCCCTTCGGGGGCGGTGGCATCCATCGCATTCGTAAGAGGACAATCTCCCTGAATAACCGAATATCCAGTGTTCATAGGAAAAGCTCAATAACAAGCTGAACCCTCAACCGGGGTTTCCCCACACCACTTAAAGCTCCCCAAAATGCTATAACAACTGACCAGGGAATACGTTATCATCGGACGGGTCAAGGGTCCTTTCACTATCTCCTCAATCATCTTACCTGTGCATTTAATTTCAAACCGTGATAAAAGGAATTCCCAAGAGCCCTGAATTGTTTTCTCGTGAAGTACACTAAAACAACGCTAGGTAAAAGGAAATAAAAACAGGGCAACTGGTAATCTGGCAAAGATAGGAAAAAAGAGAATTATCCGAACAGGGCACCGAGCCCTGCCATACCACTCTCTTCATCTTCCTTCTTGTGCTCTTCGGGTGCTTCTTCCTTTGCGGCGGGTGCTGCCTTGCCTGCTGCTGCGGGTGCTGCTGCGGCTGCAACCGGTGCAACGGCTGCCTTGCTGATTGCATCCTCGATGTTTACGCCATCGAGCGCTGCAATGAGTGCCTTTACGCGGGATTCGTCTGCTGTTACACCTGCGGCGGTAAGGACTGCCTTGACGCCATTCTCATCAACCTTCTTACCTGCTTTGTGCAGGAGAAGTGCTGCATAGATATACTCCATCTTGTTCACCTCAATATCTGATACTTATTTTACCAGGCTTTTAACTGCCTGGCTTTCTCTGTACGCTTTACCAATAATCGCATCAACAACGTCTTTTTCATAGATCGCTGCTTCAACTGCAAGCCCTCGTGCATCCCTGACGGCCTTTGTCAGGATCGCACCCATAGTGTCTTTTGTCGGGATCGCTGCGTTAACCGACAGGTTGAATGCCTGCAGGCCTGCGAGCTGGATCTGTCCGAGGATAACGGTTTCGTCAACGGCAAGCACGGATGGCTCAAAGATATCACCATCATGGTAGGCAACCTGCAGTGCAAGTCCGACATCCATGGGCTTGATATCGAGCTTGGCAAGGATGGTCGCGAGCTTGGCCGAGATGACACCGCCTTTCTTGACGACGGTCTTGGTCTCGCGGATCTTGACTTTCCCGCCTTCTATCGCTGCGGGAATACCAGCCTGCTGAAGCTCACCGACAATCGGACCCGGCTTGAAACTGGTCGGACCTTTCTCGATGATGATATCCTCCGGCGCTTTTTCGCCAGCCTTTGCCGCCATCTTTGTCTTGGTCTTTTCCAGCTGCTTGAAGAGTTTGAACGGGTTGTCGTTAGTGAAGATGAGTGCCGAGTGACCGGACACATATTTTGTGAGTCCTTTCACATCGCCGCCAATCTCTTCGAACGCGTGCTTGATGAGCGTGTTCCTGGTCACCTTGATAACAGCCTTGCCGCGGAGGTTCCTGCGGATCTGCTGCACCTGCTGTGCCGGGATACCGTACATATCGACAAGCCCAATCAGCGTGAACTTTTTTACGTTCTCCTTGATATCAGCGACCTCATCCTTCTTCCAGGAGGGGAGGTGGTGTGTATACAACGCCATTATTCCAACCTCACTGCAGGACCCATGGTCGTCTTGACAAACACAGAACGGACATTCAGCGGACCCTGTTCGAGAACAGATTCAATCCTCTTGACGATCGCTTCGATATTCTCTGCGACCTGTTCGGGCTTCATAGCTGTTGTTCCGACCTTAGTAGAAAAGACCGTCTTGTCCTTTGTCCTGATCTTCACCGAGTTGCGCAGACGTTCGACAATCGGGCGGATATCTGTGCTACCGGCAATCGGCATCGGCATCCTGCCCCGTGGACCAAGCCGCGGACCCAGATATCGTCCGACCTGTGGCATGACCGCCATCTCAGCAAGGAAATACCGGTAAGTACTGGCAACTTTCCGTGCTTCACGGGGTGCTCCGCCAAGCCGCTCAACTTCTTCAGGGCCGATAATCAGATCAACCTTGGCATCCTTTGCCTGGGTGACAATATCTCCCTTCCCGATCACACAGATACCGATCTTTTCGCCGATACCGTGGGGAAGCAGAATCGTCTCGTCAATACGATTTTTCGGCTGCGCCATATCGATATTCTTGAGATTGATGGTAATATCGATGCTCTCAGAGAATTTACGCTCTGGCGCTTTTTCAATCGCCGTTTTCACGGCTTGTAAAATTTTGGCTCTATCAACCATCAGATTCCTCCATAGTTCACGACCTTTCGATCTCCTATGGTTTTCTCATGTTATTTCACGAGAACACTGTCATACTTGCCTTCAGCGATGGCAGCGAGCACTTCTTTTGGGCGCTTGCCGTCAACGTTCACTCCCATGCTCACGCACGTTCCGATGACCTCTTTTACCGCGGTCTTCAGTTCGTAGGCAAGCATGCCTTCGAGTTTCATGTTGGCAATCCTGACAGCGGCCTCAAATGGTAGATTCCCTACCACTTTGACGTTGGGCTCTGCGGAACCTTTCTCGATATTAGCCTCTTTTTTAATGAGCGCCGTAGTGGGCGGTATACCCACCGTGACGGTGAAGTTCTTCTTTGCGTCAACTTCGATCTTAACCGGGACCTGCATTCCGTTGAATGTGGCGGTCTTTTTGTTGATCTCATCGACAACAGCCTTCACGTTGATACCGAGTGGTCCGAGCGACGGTCCCAGGGGGGGACCAGCGGTAGCCTTTCCGCCGGGTACTAAAACCTCGACCACTTCTGCCATAGTCTTTGCACCATGCCGTCCCGTAAATGGGCACTAAGCTTGGGTCTGTAGATTTTGACGGGAAAGGAAATAAAGGTGATCTTGGAACTGAGGAGAATCTGATCCCTACCTCATCAAATCCAGCCTCATTTCAGCCCCCGTTTACCCCACCAGATCACTCAAAAAAGCACCAATTCGTCCAAAAACAGAACATGTATTTTTTGATTTGCCCGATTCGGCCCCCGTTTGGCTATATATGACCATTCCGCGACTGAAAATGACCGCTAATAGCACCTATTGGAGGGAGGATAATCCAAAAAACGATCTGCACTATATCACACAGCTTACTGCAGAAAATCACCCAGTGATAAAACGCACAATGCGGTGTTTGGGGAGCGGATCCAAAAGGCACGCGATAGGTTGGACGGTCAGGCGGGAATAAAAGGGAATCCCTGATCCCTCATTTTACATCGGAGAATGCCACCCGATGCAGGATCAGACAGGTATCAGGGGAATATCTCCGTTGGAGAACCAGCTCAAAGGCGGACACCCGGATTACATGATCCCGTTAACACATCATTACCAGAAATGCTCATTTCCCCAATTCTTTTTTCTATTGAAACCGACAGCTTGCGGGTAACCATACTGTAACCTTCAAGTATTCCGGGGCATCAATACGGGAATATATGCCCGCCAGATCTCCAGATACCTTACCTGATCCAGAACCAAAGGATCGTTATGAAAACTTTTCCATTAAAGTACCTGAATTTTACAACTTCGGTTATGATGTTGTCGATGCGTGGGCAGTAAAAGAACCGGACAAGCCTGCGATGCTCTGGCTGAACCAGCAGGGTGAGGAGAAACGGTACAGTTTCAGCGATATGAAACATGGATCCGATCTGGCGGCACGTCTCCTGTATGACAGCGGGATCCTGAAAGGTGACCGGGTCTTCGTTATGCTCCCGAGGATCCCGGAATGGTGGATCCTTATTGTCGCCCTGATCAAATTCGGCGCGGTTTACACACCTGCCCCAACACTCCTGACTCCCCATGACATCGCCTACCGGCTCAGTACCGGCAGGTTCGCGATGGTCATCACAGACCTTGAGAACGTACCTAATATACAGGAGGCGATCCGGGAGGGGTCGATAAAACCCAAATGCATGGTTGTTGATGGGGAAATGCCGGGCTGGATCAGCTATCCTAAAAGAATTGTGGAACTTTCCTCAAAACCCCAGGCAGAATCGAATAGGTATGCCGTGAAGACAAAATCTTCCGACCCTCTCCTGATCTTTTTTACCTCAGGTACAACCGGAAATCCCAAGATGGTACTCCATGACCACAGTTACCCTCTTGGCCATATCGTCACCGCACGGTTTTGGCAGGATCTGAAAGGGTCAGATCTCCATTTCACCCTCTCTGATACAGGCTGGGCAAAGAGCGCCTGGGGGAGCCTGTTTGGCCAGTGGATCGAGGGAGCGACGGTCTTTGTCTACGATATCCGGGGAAAATTCGATCCTGCAGGGATCCCCCCACTCCTTGAAAAGTATGCCATCACGACGTTCTGCTGCCCGCCTACGATCTACCGGATGCTGATCCTCCTGGATCTTAAAAAGTATAACCTGTCCAGTCTCCGCCACTGCGTAAGCGCAGGCGAGCCCCTGAATCCCGAGGTTATCCGAGTCTGGAAAGAGAAGACCGGCCTGATAATCTACGATGGTTACGGCCAGACAGAAACCGTACTCTGCATCGGAGCATTCCCCGGGCGCGAATGCCCACCGGGTTCTATGGGAAAGCCTGCCCCCGGCTGGCGAATTGAGCTCCATGACAAGCACGGCAGATCCGTAGGGATCGACCGTGAAGGAAGGATCGCGATATCAGTCGATCCAAAGCCGGTCGGGTTATTCTCCGGGTATATTGAAAACGAGGCGGCAAACAGAAAGTCCTTTGTAAAAGGCTGGTACTACACCGATGACATGGCTGCCATGGACGAGCATGGCAATTTCTGGTTCATTGGCAGGGATGACGATGTCATCAAGGCATCAGGGTACCGCATCGGGCCGTTCGAGGTCGAGAGCGCTCTGCTGGAACATCCGGCGGTTGCAGAGGCAGCAGTGGTAGGATCCCCCGATCCCATCAGGGGATTGATTGTCAAGGCATTCGTTGTCCTGAAGCCCGGTTTCCGGCCATCCGGCCAGCTTGTAGCCAGCCTGCAGGAGCATGTCAAAAAGGTGACCGCCCCTTACAAGTACCCCCGGGAGGTTGAATTTATCGACTCACTCCCTAAGACCCATTCGGGGAAGATACGGAGGAGTGAGCTCCGCGATCTAGAGACAAAAAATAGAAAACCGGAATAATCCATCACCCAACCTCATTGTCAAAACCTCATCGATGAAAACTGACGAGAATTTTTTTAAAAAGGAATCTGGTAATTACCGGTCCTTGAATTTCTCGACCACACGGACATTGTCGCCCCTTACCGTGATCGGGATGGGGACGATACTTTCGTACAGCTCGACGGTGATCTCTTCTTTTGCTGAGTCAACACGCTTGACGACGGCTTTCTCACCTTTGAATGGTCCGGCGATCAGCTCAACAATCGTGCCTTCATCAATACCGGCGACAACCGGTTTTGGAATGAGAAAGTGCCCGACTTCAGCAAGGGTCGTTTCACCTTTGATCACTGTACGCGCATGTGCAACCTTTTCCACGAGCTGTTCAATCCTGTTCAGCTTTTCGGGAGTTTCAACGAGAACATAGCCCTGCAGCTCGTTGGGAACAATGATGGCGGTTACCTTGACATCGGTTGCTTTGGTGTCGATCGCTTTCAGGATGTTATCAGCTACGGTGCGCTCCTGTTTGGAGGTCGTTTTAATCGCAAAGATGCGGTTGATAAAGACCTCCGGCTCTGCGGGTAGCTGAGGCGCTCTGGGTGCTGGGGGTGTTGGTTGCGTCATACCAATCAGTAGGGTAATAATACGAAGAGGCTCGTAGATGATGAATCCGATCAGTCCGACGAGTAAGACACCCGCGGCAGCGACGGTCGCGATCTTGGTAAACTCTTCCCGGGTAGGGGTTCGTGCGAGTTTTAGCACCCGCCAGTATTTGCGGAATAACTCCTCGTGGAGTATATCGACTTTGAAGTCAGGTTTTGAAATTTCCATATCTGCTCACTTGAGAAAATCGATCTCAAACTGTTTCTGTACTTTGGGGGTAAGCTTCTCATTACGACCATATATTTGTGGCGACCGTACGCCCGTGACAACCAGGAGTGTCCGCATCTTACACTGCATTGCGGGGTCGATCTGTGCCCCCCAGATGATCCGCGCACCCGGGTCAACACGGTTATAGACTTCCTGCACAACCCCTTCTGCCTCTTCCATGGTCATATCCGGCCCGCCGACCACGTTAACAAGTGCAGCGGTTGCACCGCTGATATCCACATCAAGGAGCGGAGAGCGGATCGCCTTTTTCACCGAATCCGCAGCTTTGTCCTCGCTGTCACTCTCTCCCATGCCTATCATGGCAACGCCACCACGTTCCATGACGGTGCGCACATCCGCAAAATCAAGGTTGACTAATCCGGGCATGGTAATCAGTTCGGTAATCCCCTTGACTGCACGCATGAGAACTTCATCGGCAACCTTGAAAGCGGCATAAAGAGGGAGCTTGGGTACGACTTCGAGCAGCCGGTCATTCGGCACAACAATAACCGTGTCTGCCACATCCCTGAGGCGCTCAAGCCCTGCCTCTGCATTCTCCATACGGATGGCACCTTCCGCAGAAAAAGGCAGGGTGACGATTGCAATGGTCAGTGCCCCTTCTTCCCGGGCAGCCTTTGCAACAACCGGGGCGACACCAGTCCCGGTGCCGCCGCCAAGACCAACGGTAATAAAGACCATATCGGAGCCGGAAACGACCGCACGGATCTCCGCCTCGTTTTCCAGAGCCGCCTCTTCTCCTATCTGGGGGATGGACCCGGCACCGAGACCCCGGGTTCGCTGCCTGCCAACAAGGATGCGCTGATTCGCCTGGGTGCGGATCAGGTGCTGGGCATCCGTATTTATAGCGATCAGTTTTGCCCCGTGAATACCTTCCTCCATCATGCGGGAGATCGTGTTCGATCCCCCGCCACCACAACCAATCACCGTGATTTCAGTCTTGAGCTCGGCCAGGATCTGGTCAAGGTCTTCGTTATTCTGCGAGGTGGAAACGGGTTCGTCCCTCGCCTTAGTAAGTGCCTCTTCTACAATTGACCTCATGAAAACTTCTCCAACCCCGGGATGTGGAGTTTAATTTCACTGCAGGAAGACACCATGTCAGGAGTAATCATCCTGCCATCGATCTCGACTGCCTGACCCGCCACCAGGTGTTTATAGGAAGGTCCTGCGGGAACCCCCAGGTTGCGCGCTTTATGGGGATCGAACCTTGCCTTATGTATGATCAGGGTATCTTTCTCCGTTGCAGTGATCTCTTTGTTACGTATGATTTTTACGCACAATGTATTTAAATCATTTATTATTTGTGAAGAATGGCCTTCATACGTGATAAATTCCGGAAGCAGGCGGTTCTCGTGCGTTGAAAGGTGAACGACCGGAAGTTTACCAAGCGATTGTATCAGGGCAGTCCCATCTGATTTCACGGTTTCTCCAATCAGATCAGGATTTAACCTGACCATACACAGCGTCCCCTCCCCCGTCAGATTATGGACATAGCACCGTGCGCCTGAACGGACCTGCTCTGCCATATCACGGACAGCCTGGTAGGTATTCCAGGACAGGTGCCCCATTGCCATGATCTCACTTTCCGAAAGCCGGAGAATCGAGAGCCGGTTGAGCATCCCGGTCAGATTGCGGAGTTCTTCGCGATCCAGCGCTTTCCGGTCAATATATGCAGCTGACAGCCCCGCTTTTTGCCATCATCGCCAGCACCAGCTCCTCATCAAGCATCGGGATTTCCCGGGTATGGGCGATATGCCCGAACGCCCCTCTGGAGGTAAGGGCAATCTCAGTCTCCCGTGTTGCATAGTGGGTACCACCAAATCCAATCAGAGGCACTGAATTCACCGCAGATGCAGACAAAACGCTTTCCGCGACAGCTCTGCCAGCAACAGGATCTGTCCATTCCTTCTCTGTACTCCCGATTTCGACAAAGAATGAGGGGTGTGAAAGACCGGTCGGTCCGTGGTGGGTGACTTCATAGGAGACCCGGTATCCTTCAGGACAGTGTTTCCTGAGTGCACGGAGCGTTGCCTGCATCATCGCGGGGGCTGCAGGCGCAAGAGTGCGGGGACTTCCCCCGACTTCTGCAGCACCAAAATTTCCGGTCACATGCACGGTGAGGACCGGAACGGGATTGGCACTGTAATGCCGTGAGAGAAAGATCAGGAGATCTGCATCAATCTGTATATCGATATGTTCTGCATGGATCAGACGCTCAGCCACATGATAGAAATCATAGGTACGATCCTGATACTGGTCCCCCCCAGGAGCAATCGTACCAAGAAGGTGTTCGATGTGGTGCCGGATATTCACTCCCGCCTTGTCCTGCCGGGAGTTGATAAGAGCGACCTTCATGTACCCAGATATTGGCAGTTCATCACGATTAAGAGTCTCATGGTGAATGAAAGGTAAACCCTATGATGAAGTAAACAGCATAGTGTTACCATGGACTCAGATAAGATTGAACAGGCATTCAAGAGTGCAGGAATCGAAAAGAGCATCACCTGCCCGGAGGCATTTTCCATCGCTGCAAAGTTCCGCATCCCCAAAAAGGAGATCAGTGAGTACCTGTAATGCGCACGGGATCAAGATCCGCGGCTGTCAGCTGGGCTGCTTCAAATGAGTCTTTTTTTACAGGTAGTTTCCGTTTCAAAGGCAATCGAAGAGATCAGGAATCTTGCTGTTCGCTGCGGTGATGAATCGGTCAGCCTCGTCGGGGCACTCCACCGTATTCTCGCAGAGGATATCCGAGCAGACGGGGACATTCCCGGCTTCACCAGATCTGTCGTAGACGGGTACGCAGTACCAGCTGCCGATACAACGGGTTCAGGTGAGACCATCCCTTCAATCTTCCCCCTTCGTGGCAGGGTTGCTATGGGAGCGTCTGCAGGCACCCACATCCAACCGGGGGAATGTATTTACGTTCCTACCGGAGGAATCCTTCCCGAAGGTGCTGATGCGGTGGTCATGATTGAACATGCTGAGCAGATCGGTAAGGAAATTCTCGTAAAAAAACCTGTTGCCCATGGGGAAAATGTTCTCTTTTTTAACGAGGATTTTTCCTCAGGAGACGTTGTTTGTACAAGAGGGAAAAGGCTTTCACCACAGGACATTGGTGTACTTGCCGCTGCCGGATGCGTTGATGTGCCGGTTGTCAGAATGCCGAAAGTCGGGATACTCTCCACCGGGAACGAACTGGTACCAGTGAATGTCCGTCCACTGCCCGGACAGGTGAGAGATGTAAACTCGTTCGTTGTTGCCTCGTTCGTACGGGAACAGGGATGCGCACCAATCCTTTACGGGATAGTGCGGGATGACCGGGAGGCACTTCGTTCTGCTATCTGTAAAGCAACATCAGAATGTGATGCTGTACTTATCTCCGGAGGCAGTTCCAAAGATGACCGCGATATAGTAGCAGCGATTATCAGGGAGGAAGGAGCGGTTCTGATCCATGGAATCGCAATTTCTCCCGGCAAACCCACCATTATCGGCAGATATGGGAATATTCCGGTCATCGGGCTGCCCGGCCATCCTGCATCTGCTTTCATCGTACTCGTTGCAATCATCCGTTACCTGTTTGCAGGAATGACCGGGGATACGGCTAGCGGGGTGCGATCAGTACAGGCTACACTTGGTCAGAATGTGTCATCGTCAAAAGGCAGGGAGGATTATGTGCGGGTCGCTGTACATGATGGGATTGCAACACCCCTGTTCGGAAAATCCGGGCTGCTCAATACCCTTGTAAAAAGCACCGGTGTCGTCCGGATTCCTGCTGAAAGTGAAGGGGTGGAAACCGGAACACTGGTTGAGGTGATTCTATGGTAAAACGCTATCTCACGGTGACTTCATTATCAGATACCCTCTCGCTCCTTCGCTCCGGATTCTCCTGCACACCGATACGAGAGATGGTCCCCTTACTTAAATCGGTCGGACGGGTCACTGCAGAACCCATCTTTGCCCGGTATTCAGTGCCTGAAGTGCACCTTGCCGCGATGGATGGTATCGCCGTTGAAAGCAAAGAGACCCGGGGAGCAAACGAACAACACCCGGTTACCCTGAAGCATGCGGTGAGAGTGAATACCGGTAATGTCGTGCCACCCCACTATGATGCCGTGATCATGATCGAGGATGTACATATCGATCATGAGCGGTTTATCATCCGCAAGGCAGCCCCGCCATGGCAGCATGTCCGCCCTGCAGGTGAAGACATAGGAGAATCCGAAATGGCGCTGCCGTCACGCCACCAGATTCGCCCGGCAGATCTCGGTGCTCTCGCTGCATATGGCATTACCGAATTGCCTGTAATTACCGTACGGATCGGGTTGATCCCTACAGGAAGCGAGCTTGTTTCCCACGGTAATCTCCCTGCACCCGGACAGGTAGTTGAGAGTAACACCGTGATGGCAGAAGCGATGCTGGCAGCGCTTGGTGCACGGTGCACACGCTATCCCATGGTGAAAGATGACCCGGTGCAGATCAGGAAAGTGCTGCAACAAGCGGTTGATGAGAATGATCTCGTAATCATCTCTGCAGGATCATCAGCCGGTACAAAAGACTTCACTGCCGATGTGATTGCAGACCTCGGCGAGGTGCTGGTCCACGGGATTGCCATAAAACCCGGTAAGCCGGCTATAATCGGGCGGATCAATAAAAAACCGGTCATAGGTATGCCGGGATATCCCCTGTCAGCATTGACGGTACTCCGCGAGATCGTGACACCACTTGTTCACCAGTTCGGCCTTCCTGTGACCTCGTTTGGCAGTATGGAAGCCTGTTTTACCGTTTCAGTTTCCAAGGATATAGGGAGTGACGAGTTCGTCTTGTGCTCGCTGGGACATGTGGGTGACCGCTGGGTACTATCTCCCTTATCACGGGGTGCAGGGGTCCAGATGAGTGCGGTCCGGTCCAACGCGTACCTGAAAATGCCGTCCGGGGTTGAGGGCTACGAAGCAGGGGCCCGGGTAACCGCAAACCTGACCGTTTCACAAACTGAAGCCGAAAAGGCACTCCTGTTAACCGGGAGCCACGATCCCCTGGTTGACTATCTTGCCGATCTCCTCTCGCAAAAGGACGTTGAACTTCATTCCACGCACGTGGGAAGCATGGGAGGGATCCTCGCCCTCAAAAAGAACGAGTGCCATGCTGCCCCGATGCACCTGCTCGCCGAAGATGGGGACTACAACATCCCCTCTCTGCAAAAATACCTGCCGGGGGAGGATATTGTCCTGATTTGTGTCACGGAGCGACAACAGGGGATAGTCTCAAAAAAGGGAATCGATTTCAAAGAACTGCAGCGCCACACTTTTGTAAACAGGCAGCGGGGATCCGGTACACGGATGTTGCTTGATCACCTGCTGGGGAAGAATCGTATCGACCCATCCCAGATCCAGGGGTATGAGCGGGAGGTGACTACCCATCTTGCCGTGGCTCTTGCAGTGAAATCCGGAGAAGCCGATGCCGGGATGTGCGTTTATAGTGCAGCAAAGGCACTCGGACTCCGGTTCATTCCGGTAGCATCGGAACGCTACGAGATCGCGATACGTCGCGAGCATCTTGAGGATCCCCGGGTTTCGGAACTCTGTAAAACCCTGGTCTCACCTGCATTTAAGGAGATCCTTGACCGCCTCGGGGGGTACGGTACAAGGGAGACAGGCGTGCGGCGTGAACTGCCATAGTACCAAGACTCAGCCAGCTACTCCATCCCGCCATTCCGGTTGATCACCATCAGCCGAAGCTCGGTCATCTCCTCAATCGCATAGCGAGGACCTTCACGCCCGATCCCTGACCCCTTCATACCACCGTATGGCATCTGATCGACCCGGAAGGTGGGAATGTCGTTCACGATAACTCCCCCCACTTCCATCTCTCCAAATGCCCGCATAACCCGGTTGAGGTTCTGGGTGAATATTCCGATCTGGAGACCGAACTCACCCGCGTTGGCCATCCGGAGTGCTTCAGAAAAATCATCATAGGGGATTACAGAGATAACCGGAGCAAATACTTCCTCACGAACTACTCTCATGTCCGGTTTCGTATCGACAATAACGGTGGGTTCAAACAATGACTCTTCCAGTTCACCGCCGATCAGAACGCGTGCACCCTGCTGTTCAGCTTCCTGGACTTTCCTGTATGCCTCCTCTGCCTTCTCCTTATCGATCATAGGACCAATATCAGTCGCAGATTCGCGGGGGTCGCCAACCTTCAGCGCCTTCATCGCTGAGAGAATTTTTTCAAGGGTGCGATCGTAGACAGGGCGGTGCACCAGCACCCGCTGGACAGATATGCAGACCTGACCGGCGTTAATAAAACCCCCGGTAGCGATCCGGTCTGCAGCAAAATCGAGGTTTGCATCCTCGTGAACGATAACTGCTGCGTTCCCTCCCAGTTCCAGTCCTACCTTTTTTCGTCCTGCAATAGTACGAAGGTGCCAGCCAACCGAACAACTGCCGGTGAACGAGAGATATGCAATACGGGGATCCCGTACGAGATTTTCCGCACGTGCTTTTACGCAGGGTATTACGCTAATCGCTTCCGGGGGGAGACCGGCTTCGAGCGTCATCGCACCAAGAAGTAAGCTACAAACGGGTGTAACGGTTGCGGGTTTGAGAATGATGGAGTTCCCTGCAGCGATAGCCGGTGCGAGCTTGTGGCAGGCGAGATTCAGCGGGAAATTAAATGGGACAATCCCAAGAACAGGTCCAAGAGGGAACCGCTGGAGAAAACCAACTTTCCCTTCAGTTTCATCTGTCCAGTCGAGCGGGATTATCTCCCCGTAGATTCGTTTTGCTTCCTCCGCAGAAGTCCGGACAGTTACCTCTGCACGGGATATCTCATTGACCGCAAACTTTTTTGTTTTGCCACCTTCCATCACCATCACATCGACCAGTTCGTCTGACCGCTTATGGATCTCATCGGCAAGACGGGAAAGGATTCGTGACCGTGTTCCTGAAGAAAGCCTGCGGGTTTTTTCATATCCCCGCACTGCTGCCGCAACTGCTTCCTTCAAATCGCTCTCGCTCGCCAGGCAGACCTTTGCGTATAGTTCACCAGTGTAGGGAAAATACACATTCACGGTTTTTGCGGTCTTCTTCTTAACACCGCCAAGAATAATGGGATATGTCTCCATCAATGATCATTCCGGTCAGTTCTGAGGGTCTGTTTTATTCCGTTGTGTTCTCCAGAATTTCCGTTGTGGCATGCATATCGTTACAGCATCTGAAGTCATCCATAAGACTATTCCAACTCTGAAGGTAGGTCTGTCCAAATAAAAGGATTCGGTTCGGTCTTAAAAAAAGTGGCGTTTCTCCTTGCACGAGCATCAGAGCCGTGTAATTTTTACCGGTACCCGGAAGATGGCATCATTGATACCGGATTCCTTCCGGTCATCAGCGCACAGGAAATACTTACCCTGGTTCTTTATCGTGAGGGTCTTTTCCTGGGGAACGGAGATATCATTGAGCTGGATGAGGGGTGAAATCCCGTCATACACCCAGGTCTTCTTTACGGTATCCCAGGTTGGTCTGACAGTCTCGATCTTTTCATAATCATCTACCTTAAGAAACAGAATATTCACATTGATCGTCCCCCCAGCAGGGGATGTTGCCCATATCGTATACTTCTGATCAGGGTAAAGATAGTCAACCCCGAGAGCCTTCTGGAGGTCAAGGCATTTATAGTCATTAAAATGGGTGTCAATAGTGGTCTCCAGACCACTGTTTTTTGCCGCCTGATAGGCAGAAGTTACCTGAGTATACGAGGGAGCCGGGGGAACGCCCGGAACTGGTGTTGTCACAGCCACGGTGGTCGTATTCGGTGTCGTAGTACAACCGCAAACACATGCAAGCAGGATCACCATTACCCCGATAATGAGAGAGTATCGTTCGAATCTCATGATGTTCAATTCAAAAGTTACGCATATAATTGTTACGATTCCGATCCACCGGGTACTTCGTTTTTTGGTACTGCCGGAAACCCGGTAACCTGTGATGGGAGAAAAACTACTTTGTCCACCAGCACCAACATTGCCCTACGCACATTTCTGCGTCATAAACATATTTAAGAGGGGTTTTGTGAGAGAAGTCATCGCTAACTTCAATGCACAGTCGATAGAGTGTGCGGTGCAGGAACACTGGCGCACCAATGATACTTACGCAACCGTAAAACAGCACCGCGGTGGAGGGAAACCGTTCTTTTTTGTTGACGGTCCTCCCTATACCACAGGGACCATTCACCTGGGAACTGCGTGGAACAAGATACTAAAAGACTCTGTCCTGCGCTATCACCGCATGAATGACCGGCATGTAATTGACCGGGCTGGCTACGATATGCACGGTCTTCCGATCGAAGTAAAAGTTGAGCAGGCACTCGGTTTTGAGTCAAAAAAGGATATCGAGAAGTATGGTATCCGGAAATTCATCGATCAATGCCGGGAGTTTGCTACCAGGAACAAGCTCCTGATGGATGACCAGTTCGCCAGTCTTGGCGTCTGGCTGGACTTCCCGGGCGCTTACCAGACGGTTATGCCTGAATATATCGAGGCTGCATGGTGGACACTCGCACGGGCTGAGCAAAAGGGCATGCTCGAACGCGGGCACCGTGTTGTCAACTGGTGTCCCCGGTGCGAGACAGCGATTGCAGATGCTGAAGTGGAATACAGGGACGTGAACGACCCCTCGGTTTTCGTCAAGTTCCCCCTCAAAGGTAAGAAAAACGAATACCTTGTTATCTGGACGACAACACCGTGGACGCTACCTGCCAACGTTGCCGTGGCCGTAGCTGGGGATTTCGAGTATGCAAAAGTGCTCGCCAAAAAAGACGACAGGGAAACACTCCTCTGGATCGCCGAACCATTGGTAAAAGCGGTTCTGAAGAAGGGACGCTGTAAAGACTTTTCCATTCTCGAGACAAAGAAGGGTGCCGATCTCGCAGGATGGGAATATGAATCACCGCTCTGTTCCTGCGTGCCACTCCAGCGCGAGATCGATCACAAGGTTCTCACCGCAGATTTCGTTGCGCTCGAGAATACCGGCATGGTTCATATCGCACCCGGCCATGGCTGGGACGACTTCGTGCTGGGGACAAAGGAGGGACTTGCCATTGTCTGCCCGGTGGATGGTGCCGGGAAATTCAAAGAAGAGGCCGGGATCTTTGCGGGTCAGTTCGTGCGGGATTCCAATGAGAATGTTCTGGTAGCGCTTGGCGATCACCTGTTTGCACAAGAGACCGTCACCCACCGCTATGGTCACTGCTGGCGCTGCAAGACACCGATCATCTTCCGGGCGACATCACAATGGTTCTTGAAAATCTCAGAGATGCGGGATCTGATGCTCAAAGAAGTGGCGAAAGTCACCTGGTACCGGATTGGGCGGGAAGCGCACGGTTCTACGACTGGATCAAGGAAGCCCGCGACTGGTGTATCTCGCGCCAGCGCTACTGGGGCATACCGATCCCCGTCTGGGTCTGCCCGAAATGCGATGCTTATCGGGTGATAGGTACTATCAGCGAACTCGAAGAGCGCAGCGGCAGGCCACTCGCGGATCCACACCGCCCCTACGTTGATGATGTTACAATCCCCTGCAACTGCGGCGGTACGATGAAACGGGTCGAGGATATCTTCGATGTCTGGTTCGACTCGGCCGTTGCATCGTGGGCTACACTCGGATTCCCGGGTAAAACCACAGAGTTTGATATCCTCTGGCCGGCAGATTTTATCACGGAAGGACAGGACCAGACCCGTGGATGGTTTTACTCCCAGCTCGGAGCGAGCATCATCGCATTCGGCAAAGCACCCTACCGGAGTGTCTGCATGCACGGCTTTGCTCTCGATGCCGAGGGGAAGAAGATGTCAAAAAGCCTTGGCAATGTCGTAACACCCGAAGAGGTCATCGCAAAAGTCGGTGTCGATGTGCTCCGGCTGTACGTGCTTTCCTCATCAGCTCCCTGGGACGATCTCAAGTTTAACTGGGAGGGTGTTGGCACCACCAACCGTGCTATGAACATTCTCTGGAACGTGTACCGTTTCCCGCTCCCCTATATGATCCTGGATAAATTCGAACCTTCAAACAGGAATGGTGTCTGGGATGGGGCGTACATCCGGGCACACCTCAGTCATATGCCAGACGAGGACCGTTTCATCATATCCCGTATTAACTCTGTCGCTGCCACCGTTGATACAGCGTTGAAGGAATGCCAGCTCCACCGGGCAACCCGGGAACTGGTGAACTTTATCCTGGAAGATCTCTCCCGCTGGTATGTTCAGCTTGTCCGCCCCCGCATGTGGTCTGAGGGGGAGTCGGTTGACAAACTCCATGCCTATGAGACGATCTACTATGTTATGCGCCGGCTCACCGGGCTCCTTGCGCCGTTCTGCCCCCATATCACTGAGGAGATCTACCAGAACCTCAGGTGCGGGAATGATCCCGCAAGCATTCATCTGCAGGACTGGAATGCCGGGGATCCCGCACTTGTTGATGCATCTCTCGAACATGCGGTTTATATCGTCCGATCCTTTGATGACGCATGTGCAAATGCACGTCAGGCAGGCAGGCGGAAACTCCGCTGGCCGGTATCTGAAGTAGTCGTGGTTACGGGTTCAGAAACGGTAAAAAACGCTATTGAACGGTTGAATGCAGTCTGTATGGACCGGGCTAATGCCCGTAAGGTGTCCGTTATCATGGAACGATGGGACCGGATCGGCTGGCAGGCAGAACCGGTCATGAAGGCGCTCGGAAAAGCATTTGGCAAGAACTCCTTCAAAGTGAAAGGACTAATCGAAAGTGCCGATGGCAACCATCTCAAAGCAGAGATCGGGGTCGGGCGGACCGTAAAACTCAGTGCCAATGGCGAGGTCTTCGAAATCGGTGCGGAACACATGACCTTCACCGAAAAACTCCCATCGGAAGTGTTTTCCGCTCCCATGCAGGACGCAACGGTGTATGTGGATGTCAGGCTCGATGATGATCTCGAGAGGGAAGGGTATGAGCGTGAGGTTATCCGCCGGATACAGGAAATGCGCAAACAACTCGATCTTGTTGTCAGCGAGTTCATCTCAGTGGAAGTGCTGGTAGATAATGCCAGGATCTTCGACCTTCTTAGTAAAAACAGCCAAAACAATATTGCAGGAGAGGTTTTAGCGGTAGTACCGGATAAAGGAGTCCTGTTTTCCTTCCTTAAACCGGGAGACAGACTAAGGCCTCATGCATCAATAAAGGAATGGGAAATTGAAGGAGCAACAGAGACTGTCAGCATGACTATAGGGATCTCACGGGCAGGCAACTAATTTTCCCAGAAATTCCCTGCCTTCCGGGCTGGTAAACAGCGGAAGATCACGATCAACCGTAACAGCACTGCGTTCGGCTATTACCGTCTGTCGGGTAATCGGATTGAACCCTTCCTTTTCCGTGATCCTCTTATAGACCAGCACGCCCCTCCGCTGCCATGCCGGAGTAGTGGCAAGGTTGAACCCCCGTTTATGCATCATATCATGGAGATCTTTTGCCGGCAGGCCTTTTAACCGGGCTGCAGCCTTTTTTGCACTCATCCCTTCTTTAATCAACGCCTGCTGGCAGTAACCGTTTATATGATTACGCCATGCCTCGTTCTGCCGGTTTGTCAGGTATTCGAGAGCAAATTCCCGTGTTGCCGGAATGACCCGTGCATCGAATGACAGGGCAGTTGTCGTTCCGAGGATAAGGGTGAGGGAACTTGCCGCAAAGGAAGCGGATACCGAGTCGATCTTTTCCACCCGGCCATTAAACGGGAGTTGGGTGAAATAGAGGCTGATCTCATCCGAGAAAGTAAACGCAAAATCAGGACAGAGCCCGCTGTCAGCCACAAGCAATTGGCATACCTGAACCATTGCATCGCCGAACCGGTCATCAAATGGTTTTTTCAGGGCAAGGTTCTCTGCAAGCCGGTGAAATGCACGCCCGTCAAGCCTGACAAAAACAGGGGGAATCGTAGTGATTGCTGAAAATATTTCCCGGTTTTCCATACAACAACCATGCAGGAGAAAAAAAATACGAATGATTCTCCCGCAGCAACCCGATTCCTTTTTTACTCTTCCACACTGCCGCCCGTGAAGGCTCCCGGCAGGTGGCGGATCAGGACTATATCGTCTATCGCGCTGATGATTCGGTAGGGGATCTTGAGGCCTTTGAAATTTTTCAGCTCAAAGAGCTGGTCATTGACCTTGCTGACTACAATTGAATCTATCTTCTTCTGATCCACATCAATGAGAACATCTTCGACTTCGCCGACAAACATGCCCTTGTCCGTATAGATCTGAAGCCCGAACAACTCTGTAATCTGGGTTTCCATCGTTATCAGATGAAAGTATATACTTAAGAGTTAAAAAGATAATCCTTTGTTATGGAAGGATCGTTTCGGATCGGACGCATCTTTGGGATTCCGATCCTGATCCATTATTCCTTTATCCTGGTCATTCCACTGTTCGCCTGGATCATCGGGAGCCAGATTACGCTCACCGCAGATATGCTCCAGGGTGTCTTTTCCGTCCCGATCGATACCTCGCTTATTACCGAGGGTATTATGCCCTGGGTTCTGGGTACCGTTATTGCTCTCGGTCTTTTTGGAGGTGTCCTCGTTCACGAACTTGCTCATTCGCTGGTCGCCCGCCGCAAAGGGATCAAGATTAACAGCATCACACTCATGATCTTCGGCGGCATTGCGGCTATGGAAGAAGGGATTCCGGACCCGAAAGCCGAACTGCCCATGGCGCTGGTAGGACCGATCGCCAGTCTCGTTGTCGGTCTGATGTGCGTTGCGATTGCGTATGCAGTTCCTGCTGTCATAAAGAACCCTCCTGTCGCCGGTGTAGTGGTCTTTGTGTTTGGATATCTCGGGTTACTCAATATTATCCTCTTTGCATTCAATCTCTTACCTGCATTCCCGATGGACGGGGGCAGGGTGCTGCGTGCATGGCTGGCTGAAAGGATGCCACTCCATCGTGCGACAAAGATTGCTGCAGACATAGGGAAAGGCTTTGCAATTGTCTTTGGGCTTATCGGACTCTTTTTCTTCTCCCCCTTCCTGATCCTCATCGCGCTCTTTATCTATATCGGTGCGAGCATGGAGTCGGCGGCGGTGAAGTACAGTTTCCTGCTCCAGGATGTAACGGTTGGCGACATGATGAGCAGCCCGGTAACGACCGTTCCCCCCACTCTTCCCGTCAGCCAGGTGATCACCATGATGTACTCAAGCAAGCATCTCGGGTTTCCTGTAGTCGAGCGGGATACGTTGATCGGCATGGTGACGCTTGCTGATATTAACCATATGACTTCGATAGATCGTGAGGCGATGCAGGTCCGGGATGTCATGACCCGTGACCCGGTTACACTCCCTCCTACAGCGCCAGTGATTGATGCACTGAAGATCATGTCAGCACGCAACTTCGGCAGGATCCCTGTCGTGCAGGACGGCAAAATTCTCGGGATCGTAACCCGGACAGATATCATCAAAGTGACGGAACTGAAACAGATTTAGAATGTAAGGAGCAGATCAATGGGTGAACTCCCGGCAACTTTCCGGTAAGCATCAAGATTTTTGAAAGGCCGTTTCACCAGCACCGAAGCCACTTTTTTCTTCCCTATACCCGGCAGCCATTTTAATGCGGTTGCCGGGAGCATGTTGATCTCGATGGGAACGGGTAAGGCTGTCACAGAACGCATACCCCAGTCAACCACCACTGCATCAATAATACTCCGTTCGGAAAGACGGACCGGAATTCCGACCAGGAGGGGGTACGAGCCCATCTGCCGCCCGAAGGAGAGATCCCCGCAGACTTCAATGCGAACATCGCGAAGTACCGTACCAATGGGAAAGACCCGCTGGAGCATCGGGAGATCAATTTTATGCCTCACAAATTCCTTGAAACGCCTGAACCGGTGATCAAATTTCCCCAGAGTATTGTGTGTGTACGCAGGTGTGCCTTCAAACGGCATTACCTGCCGGATGTTTACGCGCCTGACGGAAAGCCCGGCATCACGTACTTGAACGAGGAACTGTTCGTTCATGTCGTAGGTCTCCTCGGTCTCTCCCGCGAGACCGCAGACGAAGTTGAGCCCCGGGAGCAGTTCAGGTACATTGTCCCTTCGCATGCCACCCTCTTCATTTACGATCCGGATCGCCCGGAAAACTTCATCTGATTTTGCCTTGAGGTTGTTAGCCGCTATCACTGCCGGGTCAGCAGTCTCCATACCAAACGCAGCGACATCCCCGGGCGTATGATGCCGTATGATTGCCCGTATTGCCTCACGGCTCTCCTCTTCGTGCTTTGCGATTGTCGCAGGGTTCGTATTATCGATATGAAGGGTTTTTAATGCAGGTGCTGCAGTGCGAATTGAGGCAAAGAGGGTTTCCAGGAGATCTGGGCGCGGTGCGGGATACTCTCCGGCACCCGCACCATAGGCAAGAATGTCAGGCTGCCGTCCCACCCTGAAATGCCTCGCCCCGTGAAAATGGAGTGAAGTGACTTCTTCAACTATACTTTCGATGGGACGGTACTTCGGTGTCCCATAAAAAGGTTCGGTGCAGAATGAACACCCACCCGATGCACCGTGAGAGCAGCCCCGTGCGGTCTCGAGCTCACACATGACCTGAGGGTAATCCGGATGCTGCTCAATAATCCCGCTGCCGGCAACACTCCACGGGTCGGTTCGAGAGTAATCGAGTGCTCCTGCTGGTTTATTCCCCCCAAGATAATTGTCCAGTGCAATGGCCGGTTCTCCCTTAAGCAGGGCTTCAAAACCACTGATGACCTGTTTGATCGCCCGCTGACCACCCTCTTGAGCATAACCGAACCCAATTGGCCCCCCTATCAGTTTTTTTGGTCCCCTGATCATTTGTCCGATCTGCTGGATCTCAGTAAGGGTTGCGGGAGTACCCCCAAGATATTTTCCCGGTACAGTTACTCCGGCAATCATTACCAGAAGGTTCGCACGGTCCAGCTTATTGATAAAATCCGGGTCATTCCGGAGCTGGTCAATAGTCAGATACCGAACCGTGTACCTGTGTCCGATCAAAACACCAGCAACGGTGCGAATATAGGGGGATACGTACGGCGGCACGCCAAGGCATGCAGGTTCGTCGACGTACCCGTCAAGGATATAGGCTTCAGCAGGCATGGCCGATCAGGGCAAGCAGTTTTCGCGCCCAGAAAAGTTTGCCCCGCTTCATCGGGTCTACATTGTTATCATCAAGGTCAAACCCGATAAGAGTGATATGTTCTGCACCGAGTTCGTCAGCTGCAAAAACAGCACGGTCACCGTCAGAAAATCCACCAAAATTGTGGACATGCGGGAGCGGGATGCTCTGCGTGGTCGCGACGACCGGGCCCTTGAATCGCGGTACCCAGTGTCGGAGCAGCGGTATGTTATCACCATGCGCATGAATTACTACAATGGTACCCGATTCATTCAACGAAAGGAGGCGGTCTGTCGCACCATCAAGATCGGTGAAAACCGCATCCGGGCGGATATCGTGTGCATCAAGCACTTCAGCTGCTGCATCCGCGGCGAATACGACACCCTGAATTTTGCCAAGCTCATCTTTCAGGCAGGGTGCGTTTCCACAGACAGTGACGTAATTGTCGCAGGTTAGTGCAGCAAGGGAGAGAAGATTGTCCCGGGTCATGAGCGCGGCCAGCACCCGTGCCGCTTCCTCATCCTGTGCTCGATCGAACCCGAAATATTCCAGAATTTCGCAGTAATAAGGCTCCCACACGTCAAAATTCATAGCTAATCCCAAACCCTTTGATAAACTTTTTTTTCTGATACCGGCTTTTTACTTGTCCATCACTTTACCAGAAATGCCCGGCAGGGCTGATGAAAGCACCAGTCCCCCTTCCCATTGTTCAACACATTTCTCAAAAATTTTCCTGTTCCGAATTGATTTTTCCCGTATTTTCGGAAGATTATACTCCATTCTTCCTTCCCTCGTTTTCCAGTCCGACGAGGTTCTTGAACTTCTGCAGGATGGGTTCGATGACAAACTCAAGCAGCTGGTCTTTTTTCTCGACCTTGCCAAAGTAATGGAGGGGGAGGGTGGCTGCAGCCATATTCGGGTGACCGCCTGCATCGCCCATTTCCCCGAACGCTTCTGAAAGTGCATTGCCGATATGCAACCTGATATCGCGGTTGCGTGCAGAGATCACGATCGCGTTATCCGTGATACCATACACGAGTGCTGTATTCACCCCTTCGAGGGTGATAAGGATGTCGGCTGCCTGGGGGAGTGCATCACGGTTCATAACATAGCCAACATTGGCAAAGAGATACCCGCTCTGCACCTTGCGCCGGGTAATAGCTGAACCAATTACGTCAAGGGTTTCCTGCGACATGGAAGGTGACATGATCTTATCGAGCAGGTCAGCATCCGTAAGAGGAAGGAGGAACCCTGCGTAGTTGAGATCCTGGGGCGTTACATTGCGCTTGAACTCCTTGGTATCCGTACGGATACCATACAGCAGTGCAGTCGCGACCCGTTTGTCAACCGGGACATCGAGCTCCTGCAGGTACTGGGTAAGGATGCTTGCGGTTGCACCCACACCAGGGCGGATATCTACAAATGTAGTCTGCGTTGCCATGTGCCTGCCCTCCTTGTGATGGTCGATGATAATATTAATCCTGGTCTGGGGGGGTATGTCATTGTTAGCACCAGGTCCCGAACTGTCGACAAGAGCAAGATAGGTGCATTTCTGGAGAGCATCTGCTGTCATGTGTTCCATCTTGATGTCGAGCAGGTTGACAAACGTCCGGTTTTCCTGGTGGCCAATACTGCCTTCGTAAAAGATCCGTGTTGAGAGTGATTTCGGGTTGGCATGCTTTGCAATCTCAGCAAGGGCCATGGCAGAAGAGATTGCATCCGGGTCCGGATTCTTGTGGGTGATGATTCCCAGTGTCCCCTCCCAACCGGCAAGCAGAGTAAACAGCCGCTGGGAAATCCTGCTCGAGTGCTGCTTTTTTATCTGAAGGATAGCCGACCTTGCAACCACTTCCTGGGGGTAAAGCACAAATTCCGCCCCGGCAGCAGTGAGCATCTGCCCGTTCACCGGATCGATCGAGCGCACGACTACCAGAACAGCCGGGTATCGTTTCTTGATGGAGAGTACTGCTGCGAGGTTGGCATCACCATCACCGGTCATCACAAACGCGATCTCGAAAATCGGGAGACCACTCAGCATGTCCGGTGAAGTGATATCCCGCAGGTACGCGTCATACTTCTGGTCACGGAGGTTACGGACACGTGTATCGTCCTTGTCAACCACGATCACGCGCTCATTCTCTTTTGCGAGTTCCAGAATGATGTTGTAACCGTTGGTCCCGCACCCGAAAATGCAGTATTTTGTCGTTCCCGGCTGCTCAAACGGGGCTTCTTGCGGCATGTTACACAAAGATGTATCATTCCAGCGTATTAAGGGATTCCAATGCACCCATCTCCAAAACATTTATTCGGCATTATCAACTACATTACTAGGTCTAACGAGCGTGGGTCTGTCACTTAGTTCGGCATAGCGGCGGACTCTTAATCCGCAGGTCAAGGGTTCAAATCCCTTCAGGCCCGTTTTTCACCCCATTTGTTTTTATTTTTACCTTCTTCTGCCGAGTGATAATTGCATATCCTGAGTGCCTGTACCAATTTCATTTCTACAAAAAAAGTCTATCTGCTCATTTTTCCCATGGAAGCATGGGAAAAAAGGTGGCACATGAACGCAAAGCAAACCCGGATAAGGGATTACTTTTTCAGAGCACCTTCGAGCCAGTCCCCGATTAAGGCACCCATGATAAACATGATAACGAATAATATTATGACGATAAAAACCCGATACACTCCCAGGAAATCGACATCAATGCTTATGCCTTCGGGAACAAGGAACAGAGAGGCGATCACAAAAATACTACCCAAAACGAAACCGATAATCGCGCTGTTTTTGAGAATGCCTACGAAGTCTTCTTTCCCACGGTGAAAAAAGCCAAATGCAATACCGATAGCGAAATTCAGCAGTTCAAGCCACACCTGGATACTCCTGTTTTAAAGCATCATATCGTACTCCAATCCCTAAATAGGTTCCGTGAAGTGATGGGACATCTGCCTGGCACAACCTGTTTTTTTAATGTTGTCAGGAATTGTGTGCCGGATGCCTGATAAGGAACACCGTCATTATTCAAGGGTAATGAATGCCTGCCGCCATGGTTTTTTACCAATAACCCGGGTTTTATGGCCATGTCCGGAAACATCCTCGGCAAGCAGGACATCCCCCTTGCCAAACAGCCTTTTATCACCGCTGGTTACTTCTATTTCGGCCCTTCCTTCAAGGGTGACAACATACTCCCTGCAGACAACGTTGTGCCAGGTGTATTGATAATCAGCAGGTACTTCTCTGAAAAAAAAAGCCTTTACACCAGTCGGATGGGTAAAAAAGCCCAGAGGACCGCGGGATTCCAGATGAATCTCAATTTCATCAAAATGGGACTCATTATCCTTCCCGGTATAAAGTCGCGTGATTCGCATGTTCTGTCCTCAGTTAAAATTGTTTGATGATAAAAATTCCGAAACCTGGAAACACCAAATACTAACAATCGGAGCAAGAGATTAATTTTTTTGTTTTATCTTCCTGAACACACGCAAACTTCCTGTTATGATGAGATCCTTATCAGAAATGAGGGTCCTTTCACATCCGGATTTTTTTAGAATCAGGGAATGGCAGTGATCTTCAATTCACGGAAAATTTTTCCCGACAATTCTGGCAGGAGGGGGAAAGCGGATTTATTTCTTTTTTGAGGATTTCTCATCATGATGGATCAATTTGCACCTGTTTACGCACTCCCAGTTCTCCGGAAGGTATTTCCCGTCAGGGCCGGGTTTCATGACAGCGTTATGCTTTGCGCCGCACACAAGGCATTCCATGAGTCCCGTTGATTCGTCAACCAGTTTCATAACGTTTTCTTTCTTTGTCATCTTACCAATGTCGATCTTTAAGGGTGATAAAATCATGGAATGGGGAGTCTGGTCGGATCACTCCAATGTTATGCCCGTGCCTGAAAAGGTATACGCTTCAGGTAAAAGAGCGATATGAATCAGGGCCGGATAGAACGCAGGTGTCTTCAAACATAGCACATAAATCCTTGCAGGAGAACAAAAGGAATGCCTCATATCAGACAGGTGTGAAAAAGATGGAATTCAAAGGAAGCAGAACAGAAAAAAACGTCCTTGCCGCATTTGCCGGTGAGTCCCAGGCACGTACACGCTACAGTTTCTTTGCAAGCGCAGCACGTAAGGAGGGATTTGAGCAGGTTGGAGCAGTCTTCCAGCAGACATCAGAAGAGGAGAAAGAACATGCAAAGCTCGTTTTTTAAACAGCTCAAAGGAGGCGACGCAGAGATTACTGCATCATATCCCGCCGGGGTAATCGGCACTACCAGAGATAACCTCATGGCGGCAGCAAAGGGCGAGAAGATGGAATGGGGTACTCTCTATCCTGCATTTGCCAAGACGGCAGAGGATGAAGGGTTCAAAGATATTGCCAATCTCTTCAGACAGGTTGCCAGGGTGGAGGTATACCATGAACGACGGTATACTAAACTGCTTACAAATCTTGAAAAAGACGCGGTTTTCAAAAAAGATGCTCCTGCTCAATGGTACTGCCGGAACTGCGGTTATGTCCATGACGGCAAGGCAGCTCCAGTGAAATGCCCGGTCTGTGATCACCCGCAGAGTTATTTCGAGCTGTGGGTAGAAAATTACTAACCCTGATCATTCTTTTTTTAACCCAATTCAACTTCAGGAGCTGCAAAAAATTTTCCTGGCTTCATAAAATACTTCACCGCAACTCTTTTTTCCGAACACTGCAATCAACCCTTTATGGAGAAGCCCGGACTTAAACACTTCCTGATTATTGTACTCCTTCTCGTTATTGCCGTTGCAGTGGCGATAGTCCTGAGCCCAAAGATATTCGGACCTGATGTGGCTGGCGGAACGGGAACCCTTACCGGTAATGTCTCCATCGGACCCTTGTGTCCGGTCGAACCATGCATGGTGCCTCCGGACAGGCTTACTGCTGCCTATGCTGCACGAACAATTGTTGTTTCAAACGCAGGAGGATCGGTGATTGCGACAACAGCGCCGGATCCGTATGACGGTTATTCCTTCAGACTCAAGCCAGGAATATATATTGTTGATATCCGCCACGCGGGAATTGACCGGAGTCCGGACCTGCCGGAAACCGTCACAATCCGCGCAGGGGAAACAGTCACCCTCGATATCTCGATAGACACGGGTATACGATAAAGATCAGATCCCACACTATTGCCATGTTCCTAAAAATTGATGACAGGTTGTGGAGGAAACGCCTTATGCCCGATCAGTGCCGGAATACTTAGGATATGGGGCATTATATCAGGGGCGATGTAGTGATCGTCCCGGTTACTTTTAACGAGCGGAGCGGGGCAAAGACCCGCCCTGCCGTGGTTATTGCATCGGGAAGGACCCCGGAGGTCTGCCTCTGCCCGGTCAGCAGTAAGCCCCCATCAGATGCACCCTGTGTTTCGATTTCATTGGACGATTTTTCAGAGGGTGGGCTCGACCTTTTTGGTGAAAGCTATGTGTTGACTTCGCGGGTACTGGTGATCCGGAGTGGTGAAGTCATAGGAAAACGGGGACGTCTTACCGAGGAATCTATCACATCTGTCATGCTTAAGGTGCCACCATCGCTGATACCCGATGATTACCGGGCAAAAGCAACGAAAGGATCAGGATTTCTGCGATAACCGTATCAACTTATATTCGCATTCTTCTTTATCCGGAATTAGTGAGGTTGCAAGGATGGACATTGCGTATAGCATAAACGAGATCGAAACACAGGTTGGAAAACTGTCCCCCATGCAGAAATTCCTTCTTGGCACCGATGGCTCGGTCACGCAGATTCTGGAAGCGATTACCGGGAAACCGGTTGTAATCGAAACCCGGGTACAAAAAATCGTAAAAGCCGATCCTGCAACGGCAGAATTTCTCGGGATCGGGCAGGGAGAACCTGTTAATTATCGTGTAGTTGAGATCAAGACTCCTGCAAGCGGTGAAGTGTTGATCTATGCAATATCTCATACACCTCTTGCCCGCCTCTCTCCGGAATTCAAAGATGACCTGATGAAAGCAGATGTTCCTATCGGGAGGATCATTCAGAATCACCGGATTGAGGCTCGACGCGAGATCCTCAATACCCGGGTTTCTCCGGCATCAGAAGAAACGGGCAGGATATTTTCCCTCTGCAGCAAAGAACCGCTGCTCAGCCGGGCAGTACCGTATTATTCACGAGGGTAAACCGCTCATCTTTATTGAAGAGCAGTTTCCGTACAACAAGTTCCTCGATGAACGGAGGGTAATTGTTCAGACACCGTCACGCCTGCATCTTACGCTCATCGATATGCATGGGGGTTCCGGGCGGGTGGACGGGGGTGTAGGAATCACTCTCGATGAACCAGGAATCCTTATCGAAGTGCACCAAAGCGCTGTACTTGAAGTAAAGGGTTGTGACAGCATGACGCGGGAGCGTATTATGGATACCGCCCGTCAGGTCCTGAAAGGTTTACATGCCGGGAGTAACGTATCCATAATGGTTCGGAATTACTACCCGTCACATGTCGGTCTTGGCAGTGGATCACAGCTCATGCTAGCAATTGCCCGGGGAATCGCTGAGATTTATGGCAGGGTGATTCCAGTAAAAGAACTTGCCCTTCTGGTCGGCCGCGGGGGCACATCCGGGATTGGAACTGCCGCGTTTGAACTCGGGGGTTTTATTGTTGATGGAGGGCACGCATTCGGACAATACCGCGAAAAATCAGAATTCCGGCCGTCCCGAGCGTCAAGGGGTGTGAGGGCCCCCCCCATTGTTGCACGCCACGATTTTCCTTCAGACTGGCGAATTTTGCTTGCAATACCCGATCTCCCTGCTGGTGCGAGTGGCACAGGAGAAACAGATATCTTCAGGAACCACTGCCCGGTTCCTGTTGAGGAGGTGCGGGAACTCTGCCATGAGATTCTGATGCGGATGCTTCCCGGTATTGTACAAAAAGATCTCGACCTGTTTGGTTCATCGGTCAATGCCATCCAGGAACTTGGATTCAAAAAGGTCGAACTCAGCCTGCAGCCACCAGAAATCCCCCGACTAATTGAAGGGCTGCGTTCAGCGGGCGCAGCATGTGCCGGAATGAGCTCATTTGGCCCTGCTGTCTATGCTATCGGTGATACAGATATGAGGGGAATTGAGCAGGCAGCCAGAACTTTCATGAGCGAACACCGCGGTGGATCAACCTTGATCACTTCTGGCCGGAACAAAGGGGCACAGGTCAGGATTGCGTAAATATCCGAAGAGGAAGGATGAAAAAATCCACCCGAAATGTCAGGAAAAAAATTACAGCATCTTCTGCATCCAGACCATATCGAACGGCTCGCCGAATTTACTGCCTGCATTTTTCAACCTGCCCGCTTCGGTAAAACCGCACCGGGAATGAAATTGGATACTCGATCTGTTTTTTGAGGCCATATTTGCCACAAGTGAGGTCATGCCCATATTTTTCGCATCGTCAGTGAGCCTGTCGAGAAGTTTTTTCCCGAGATGTATGTGGGTATACTCCGGCTGGATAAAATAGGTCAGCATACCTGTTGTCATAAAAGCAGGAAACGGCATGAGCGGCTTCATTAATCCAAAACCCACAACCTGTGCTTCATGCTCAAGAACATAAAATCCAAGTGCCCCTTCATGTAAGAACGCAAAGAACCGGTCGTTGACGGGTATTTCAGGATATACAGCGTAACTGGTTGCAGCATAATAATTAAAAATCGCGAGGATAGCTTCGCGATCACTTTCACGGACTTCGCGGATGACCACTTCGTTGTGCCTGTGATGCTTCTCGTTTTTCATAAAAAAACCCGGATTGACCTATAGTGATTGTTTTTTGTGTATTTTTTATTTATTCGGCTCTGTAGAATTCCTTTTCCATTGATATGAAATTCAAGATGCTGGTACGAATGAAGGAGGGGACAGTGCCTGTCCCCCCATGCCGCCCCTGCGCTGAGCGATGATGACGTTGCACCTGTTCGGGAGTTATCGCATCGGGGGAGCCACAGCGGCGGGGGTGAAACCCCCTTGAGCGTTTAGCTTGTAATTGAGCATTTCTACAGAGCAATTTATTCAGGATTTTGTTCTTTCAACCAGGGAGAGGAAAAACATGAGGTTATTAGAAATAGACCCGCTTAAAGATTAGGCCGTTGTTGCCGGTCTCATCGGATAGTATCATATCTTCACCTTTCACCCCGTAGAAGCTGAGAGTTTTTCAGGAGGGCGAAGTATTCCGATTCCTGTTCCATTACTCCCGGGGGTTCAGTGCAGTAGGTCATCGGGCTTCGTATATGGCTTATCGAAATATTTTTTTTACCGGCCTGCCACAATCCTGTGTAAGGGTTACAGCTGTCGAATCCACTGAAACTCCCGTTATTATGGAACGTCAGCTGGATACCTGTTAACCGGACCGGGACTTTGGGAGCTCCATTGATAATCAATGCTTTTGCATACCATGGCCCAATCAGGTCTGAAGGGTCATTCCCTGCCGGGGAAATTACATCCAGACCTGTTTGCAGAGTTTCTGTTGAATCGGATGTCTTTCCTGGTCCGTAATCTGTACAACCGGCCGCAAAGATGAATCCCGCCATCACCAGGGTGATTACCATGCCTGAACATCTCATACCATTCATCCAGTGTTTTTACTTCATTGATACTATGATTTCCACCATTGTTAAAAATGCTTATTTCCCGATTTTCACGAGCATCTCTTCTAAGGAGGGGTAGCGTGACTCGATCTTTTCCACTTTTCCTCCGGCTTCCACAACAAGCCCGGTATATTCGTTGAGCTCGCTTATGTTCTCTGCATCGCAGATGTAGAATCCTTCTTCCTTCCGGTAGGTTTTTGAATGCCCGATCAGTTTACCCGGGTCATCTATCGAAAAGAAGATCGTATACGTCAATGAACCAAACTGGTCGCGAAGCTGATTCATGTTCCCAAAAGCAACCATTTTGCCACGTTTCAGGATCATCACCTTATCACAGACTGCCTCCACCTGGTAGAGGTTATGTGCCGAGAGAACGATCGTTTTGCCATCCTTTTTAAGCGTACGGAGGTAATCGGCAATGAACCGTGATGTCATTGGATCAAGTCCGCTCGTCGCTTCATCATACACAAGAAATTTCGGATCATGGATAAGCGAGCGGGCGATTGCAACTTTCCGCTTCATACCCTTGCTGAATTCGCCGATTTTCTTCCCGTTGGGCTCAAGCGAAAGCGCGGCGAAAAGCTGGGTTGACCGGACCCGGATCTCCTGCGCAGACAACCCGTAAATTTCACCGAAAAACGCGAGATAGTTCTCAGCAGTCATTGTTTCATACAGCCGTGACTCTTCGGGCAGGTAACCCAGAGTTTCCTTGAGGGTCATCGGGTTTTTCACCACATCCACATCGTTGATATACAGTTCGCCGGATGTTGGTGCGATCAGGCCGGAAATAATTTTGAGGAGCGTTGTCTTACCTGCGCCGTTATGCCCGATTATCCCGAAGATCTCGCCATCTTCAAAGGCAAAGCTCACATCGTCCAGTGCAGAAAAGGTGTCGAATTTTTTCGTCAGGTTACGGGCAGTAATCATGAACAGTATCCTTGTCGATCAGACTTGCCCGGGGTGAAACATATACCTTGGGATTCGGGCAGTCCTTTCATGGTGATCCTGGTTGAAAAAGCAGGTTTCAATTCTGCAGGTACGTAAATTGCGAAGCGGAAATGACCATACTGGTAGGCGCTGGAAAAGGAAAGGTGCATGAAACCCAGTACTGGCAATACCGTGAAAGAAGGGAGACCTGCTATGTCAACACCGATGATTATTTGACCAATACCCTATAGAACTCTGTACTCACCCTTTACCCGCAGTGGTTCATACAATACCGTAATGGCAGTAGTTACCGTCAACCAGAGAAAGGATTGATCATGAGCACACTTACTGACATAGCCACCATCGCACGATGGGAAGTGAAAAAATCCTTCTCCATGATGAGCCGGGACGTCCTGCCGGTATCTATTATCCTTTTTGTCCTGCTCATGCTGGTGACGGGTTTTTCCGCCCAGACCGGATTGCACCTGCAGGACGGAATGTACGAAGTGGGCGTGGATGACCCCCAGATTGCCCAGCTTCTTGCCAGCGATGCACGGTTCTCTGTTTACCTGCTTGATACACCCCTCCTGAACGCAAACAGGGACGCCTTTGATCTCATTATTGTGCAGGGTACCGTGTATAGCAGTGAGACTGACAAGGCTGATTCAGCACAAAAAACCCTCGAACGTGATTATGCGAAATATATCAATAGCATCTACAATACAGAAGATGATCTCTTTGCTGCATACCCGCTCTGGATCGACACCCAGAGTGTAAAAAGCGAACTCACCTTTTTAGCAACCCAGAGCGGACAGTATGTCAGTGCTGCCCCTCGCCGGATTGCTCCTGTCCCTGAAGGCGAAGTAAAAAATGTTCCCACTCCGTCACCGACACTCGCGATCTCACAGGAAGAGCTGCGCCAGAAACTGGTCCAGTCGAATGCAAAGAATTCCCAGATCTCACGCTACACTGAGGTGCTGTCAACAACTGACAGCTCGATGGGGGACTTCAAGACACCATCCCAGCTCTCCCCTCCTCTCCCTTTTGATTCCATCATCTTAGTCTTCATTTTTATCTTCCCGCTCTACTTTACCTCCCAGTTCTTCATGATGAGCATCATGAACGAGAGAATCGAGCGCAAGGGCGAGATCCTCCTCTCCACACCTCTCAGGTCATCGTCAATTATCATCGGTAAGGCACTCCCGTATTTTATCGGTATGGTTGTCATATGCGCCGGACTTACCGTTTACATCAGGGCGTCAACGGTGATCATTCTTCCCCTCATCCCGGTCATTTTCTTCTTCCTGGCAAATGCTCTGCTTATCGGGATGCTCGCACGCAGTTTCAAAGAACTCTCGTTTCTATCGATCTTCTTCTCAACTGTTGCAACTTCCTACCTTTTCTTCCCGAGTATTTTTGCCAATGTCCACGTTATCAGCCTCATCTCCCCTCTCACTCTTATTGTCCTCACCATTCAGGGTTCTTCCTGGACGATCACCGACTATCTTTACTCTACTTCGCTTTTCTGGCTTACGGGTGCTGTAATCTTCTACATCACCGCAAGTAATTTTAAGGATGAACGACTCTTTTCCGAAAAGAGGCTTGTAACACGTCTGCGGGAATTCCTGTCAGAGATCCTGTCGCGGAATTATCCCTTCATTTCGCTCTTTTTACTCAGCGGCTTCTCTATCCCATTCGTCTTCATGGCTCAGATGATGTGCCTGGTACTCTTTTTTAACCTCCCCATGCCCTACTCGCTGGTGTTCCTGCTTTTGTTGTCGGCATTGATCGAGGAGCTTGCAAAGAGTGTGGGGATTTACACTATATTTGCCCGTGATCCTGAATTCCTTACGTGGAAAAACCTGTTCCTTGCCTGCGCAGCAACCGCAATCGGATTTCTGGTCGGGGAAAAACTGCTCCTCTTTGCCACAATCGCACAAATTTCAGACTCGGTCTTTGGCAGCATCCTCTTTTTATCACTGGGCTCTCTCTGGCTGCCACTGCTCCTTCACTTTGTCTGTGTGCTTATTGTTGCCTGCTGCCTGAAAATCTGGGGGAAAAAAGGATATATTCCCGGCCTTGCCATCGCTGTGGTTGTGCACTGCCTGTATAATCTCTATTTCATTCTGGGGTGGATTGGATGAAACAAAAACATCTGACTATTATTGCAAAAAAGGAGTTCCGGGGGCTTTTAAACGAGAGGACGATCCTCCTTGCAGTCCTGCTCCAGCTCTTCATCGCCATGTTCTCATCATTCCTGATGGTAGGGCTTACGTCTATGTACGACCCGTCTTCGCTCTCGAAATATTCCAGTTCCCGGTACAGTATTGCCTATGCCGGGAATGAATCGCAATTACTCTCCAATCTCCAGGCAAGCAAGGATTTCCGTGTCTACCAGATGGATCTTTCCACGGCTGTAGCAGCTCTCAAAGAACGCAAACTGGCCGCTGTTATCTATATGCCCGATACGCAGCCAGAGGCACAGGAGCCGGTCAAGATAACACTCTATACCCTCCAAAATGATCTCCAGACTGCTATCGTCGAAGTAAAGCTCAGGGATATTTTCCTGAAATATGAACAGGAACTCCGGGAGATCCGTGCAGACCGGTTAAAGCAGGAAGTTGTCCAGGTTCAAATCCCAAAAACGAGCGGCAGCGGGGACTTCTACGAATTTGTGTATGGCCTGCTGATCCCTCTTCTTGTCTTCATGCCAGCGATCATCGCATCGGCACTTGTCATCGACCTGATCACAGAAGAATACCAGCACGAAACGCTGGAAACCCTTATCTCAACGCCGGTCACCTTTGTGGAGATTGTCTGGGGGAAAGTGATTGCCTGCGAGGTGCTCGTACCCATCCAGGCAGGTGCATGGCTGGTTCTCCTGATGATCAACGGTATCGTAATCCTGAATTCAGGACTGATCCTGCTCCAGGTTACCGTAACTTCGCTTATCCTGATCCTGCTTGGAGCTCTCACTGCACTGCACTACCGCGAACGTACTGCTGCACAGTTCATCTTTTCCACGGCGCTGGTAGTTGTTATCCTGTTTGCCCTTGCTTTGCCATCAAATCCCCTTAACCTGCTGACACGACTCGCTATAGGAACAGCTGGTGGGGAACAGTGGCTTGTGCTCGGTATTACAATGGCAATAGTTATTGTTCTCAGTTTTATAACGCAATGGTATGCAGATAAAATCGGGAAAACTCACCAGACAGGTTAAGATTGGAAAAAAATGAATGGATCTTTTAATAATAAGGCAACATAAGGGGTTTATCAAAAATCCTGTATGTTTTTCCTGAGCTCGTGAGGAAAACCACAACCTGGTCAGTGCCCCTGGTACCGGCAATAACCATCTCGTCGCCACGACGTGGTTTTCTTGTTTTGTCGTTTAAGTACTGCTCTTCAACCTGTCCATCAGAACGGGTAACCCGCATCATGATATTCTGGACGAACATCTCTCCTTCGCCGCCATTATAGAGCAGGTGGATAGTAGCGTCTGGACGCTGTTTTTCGACGTGGATATTAACATTTTGTCCTGCTGGCAGGGTTTCGACCGCAACCGGTGTTGATACCACGGTGGAAATAGAGGATGACGTGGGTGTGACCGTGGGGAGTGTGGGAACGGTCGTTTCCGGAGGTTTTATCTCTGCCTGCATCGGGCTGGTACAACCGGCAGAGAGCGCACAGAGCACAAGCCCGAGTGCGGCTACCAGAGTGAAGGTGTATTTCATAAAGAAAGCTTAATTTTTTTTATATTTCTGATTTGCGCTCTTCAATCGTGCTGAATGGTGTTTACCCGAAAAAAAAGGATTTTTCTGGCAGTGCGCAGGTTTCGGGCAGGAAAAATGCATGAAATGACAGAAAAGAACAGTTAAATTAAAAAGGACACCCGGATTAACTTTACATATCAGGAGTAAAAGGGAATGTTCTGTCCGAAATGTGGAAAAGAGACTGATGCTTTAGGAAAATTCTGTCAATGGTGCGGGTCGGATATTGTGGCGAACCCGGTAACACCCATCGCCACTCCTGAAGAGGTGGAGGGGCCCGAAGTCGGGATATATGCCGGCCTTGGCAGGAGATTTATTGCCTGGATTGTTGATACAATCCTCATTCTCCTTATCGGGATAATTGTAATTACATTTTTTTCCCTGACAAACGGGTTAAGATATGCATACTACCTCCTGGTTCAGCGGGCACCGATCGATGCTCTTACAGAAGCAGGAACTGTCGATGCGGCTGTTTTTCCGATTATAACAGCGCTGGGTGTGCTCATCATTATCATTCCGTGGCTCTATTATGCCGGCTTTGAGTCTTCTCGCAGCCAGGCAACGCCAGGTAAACTGCTGATGCGTATCATGGTGACCGATCTCGAGGGGAACAAACCAACATTTGCACGGGCTACACTTCGTCAATTTGCAAAAATCATCTCCGTGCTGATCTTCTTTATTGGATTCCTTATGATCGGGCTTACCGAGAAACGACAGGGACTCCACGACAAAATTGCAGGTTGTCTCGTGCTCCTGCAGGAATAATAATCTCTTTTTTTTATGAATTTTTCTGATGCACCTGATTACAACCAGAGTGCAGAAAGAGAGAGATATTAACGGAATTTTATTTTCATCCAGAGTAAGAACAAGACGAGAAATAAGGTAATGATATTTGCCGCAATGATAGGAAAGGAGTTGATCCAGATCCCATATGCTGTCCACAAAAGCATCCCTGCTGCAAAGAGGAGGAGCATAGCAAGCGAGAAATCCTTGGTCTCTTTGAGTTTCCAGGTACGGATCACCTGCGGGACAAATGAGATAGTAGTGAGGGTTCCGGCAAGGTAGCCGACAAGAACAACGATATCCATAGAATTTCTCCACTATATTTATTTCTGTAATAATTTAAAACGGCGGGAGAATCGTTCGGACAGGAACCGGTTCATAGTCTGGATATTTTTTTTTACTTCGGGCCTGCGTATAGTATTTTGCATTGTAGTTCTCCAACTCAAACAAGGGGATATGAAGGGAAAAACTGAGCATGTGAGCAGGGTGAAAGTGAAAGAAAGACATAGAGAAAAGAAAAGGCCAGGGCCGAGATTCGAACCCGGGTCGGAGGATCCACAGTCCTCTAGGATAACCAACTACCCCACCCTGGCAAATGTCCCTTTTACATTTGCACCGGACTCTGATTAATGTATCCTTGCAGATCCATCGCCGGAAGGGGATACCAGGGTTCATTTGTGAAGGAACAGCAACCAAGGATGATAAGTGATTATTAATAGGGTCAGGTGTCCATTACATATCAGGTGGCTCTGAACACAATTCCTGGAAATTGAGGCGCGGCACATCAGGTGATTGTGCACCGGGAATTGGGTATTTTTCTTCTGAATCAGAGCGGGAACGAGGGTCTTGGAATATGGCGGAGAATCCGAAGATCAGAACGCCTATTGTCTGCGTCATGGGGCATGTTGATCACGGGAAGACCTCTCTTTTGGACCGTATACGCGGATCCTCTGTTGTCAGTTCCGAAGTAGGTGCGATTACCCAGCACATCGGAGCGACCATCGTCCCGATAGAAGCGATCCGATCTATGAGTGGGACCATGGGGAAATCCATCAATATTCCTGGATTGTTATTCATCGACACTCCGGGGCATCACGCATTCACCACCCTGCGGGCACGTGGCGGGGCATTCAGCTGACATGGCAATCCTTGTGGTCGATATCAACCAGGGGTTCCAGCCCCAGACAATAGAAGCACTTCAGATCCTGCGGAACTGCCGGACACCCTTTGTCGTTGCAGCCACCAAGATTGACCGGATTCATGGCTGGCGGGTATTCGAGAATGAGTCGTTCCTTACATCATTTTCCAAGCAAAACGACCGGGTGAAGGGGGATGTGGAGAACAAGACCTACGAAATCGTTGGCAAGCTTGCTGAGCTTGAATTTTCTTCAGACCGGTTCGACAGGGTATCTGATTTCAAACGCAACCTGGCAATTGTGCCGGTCAGTGCACATACCGGAGAAGGCATTTCAGATCTCCTGCTGGTAATGATCGGGCTTGCCCAGCGGTATATGGGAGAGGAACTTGCACTTCTGGTCGAAGGTCCGGGCGCTGGTACCGTACTTGAAGTCAAGGAAGAAAGAGGACTTGGGACGACGCTTGACGTGATCCTGTATGACGGGACACTTGCGATTGGTGATGAAATTGCAGTTGCCACACAGGAGGCTGTTGTGGTGACGAAAGTGCGGTCGCTCTTAAAACCCCGCCCCATGAAAGAGATCCTCATTGAAGACAGGTTCGATCGGGTGAAGTCAGTAGCTGCAGCGGCCGGGATCAAGGTCACCGCTCCGAACCTCGAGAGCGTGATTGCAGGATCGCCGTTTTTTGTAATCCGTGGCAACAGGGAAGAAGTCGAAGCAAAGATAAAAAAAGAGATGACTGAGATTCACGTCAAACTCGCTGAAGAAGGAATCGTAATTAAGGCAGATACAATCGGGGCTCTGGAAGCACTCTGTAAGGAACTTGAGGGAAAAGAAATCGGAGTAATGCGGGCAGAAGTCGGACCGGTAAGCCGGCACGACCTGATTGATACGGAAACCATCAAAAACCCGGTATTTCGCGTACTTCTCTCGTTTAATACCCAGATCCTTCCTGACGCTTCTGATATGATCAAAAACCCCCTGTATACGCAGGTAAAAGTGTTTGAGGGAAGAGTAATCTACCAGCTGATCGACCAGTATCTTGCGTGGCGGGACGAGCAGAAACGGCTCCTGGAAAAGCAGCGTTTTGAGCACATTGTGATGCCGGCAAAAATCCGGCTCCTTCCTGATTGTGTATTCCGTCAAAGCAACCCTGCGGTTGTCGGAGTGCGGGTGCTTGGCGGGAAGCTGCGCAACGATGTTAACCTTATAAAAACTGACGGGAAGAAAGTAGGGCATCTCAAATCCATGCAGCTCCGCCAGGAATCCATTCGCGAAGCAGATGCCGGACTTGAAGTTGCGATCTCGATTGAGGGTGTTACCGTAGGGCGGCAGCTGAACGTGGGGGATGACCTGTTTGTGGATATTCCGGAGCGTCACGTGAAAGTTCTCGAGCGCGAGATGCTCAAAACCCTGAACGTGAGCACACAGGAAATTCTTGGTGAGTTCACGACGATGAAGCGGAAAAGTGAGCCCTTCTGGGGGAAATAGCCATAGAGGTACTTACCATTGACGCGAGGATTTAATAGCGTATCAGTATAATAAAATGGGTACTTCTCATGTGTAGGCATAATTGCCGGCAGCCCAGAGACGTGAAAAAATCCAATACCTGGGTTTTTTGATGAAAATCAATACGGAGCAAAAAAGATGGTTGAGTTAAAAATCGTCGTATCAGACCCAAAAACCGGTCGCGCTTATAATGTGGACGCAAGTGGCGGCGCCGCGGGTGCAATCGTGGGCAAACGTATCGGAGAGGAAATCGATGCAGGTGCAATGGGACTTGCAGGCTATAAAATCCTGATCACCGGTGCATCCGATCGGACCGGAATACCCGCAAAAAAGAGCCTGCCGGGCGCAGGGAGAAAAAAGCTGCTCATGACAGCCGGTGTCGGGTTCCATCCGACTATGGAGGGAGAGCGACGGAGAAAGACTATCAGGTCAAACGAGATCACCGCTGACTTCGTACAGATTAATGCCCGCGTAACTACCTATGGAGACAAAACCCTGGAAGAACTCTTTCCTAAAGTCGAGGGAGAGAAAGCAGAGAAAAAGGTAAAAGCCGGCAGAAGATAATATATCTTTTTTTTGATTTTTTGTTTTATTTTGCCGTTTTGAGCAAATAAAAAAAAGAGAGGAACAGATCCTTAGATCTTATAGTTAATACTGGCAATGCCATACGGTGTTGAATTCTTCGCTGATACTAACGATTTCCCGTTTTTAAAGAGCTCTACGGTGATTTCGTGCTTTGTTGATCCATCATCTTTTTTGAAGGTCGCCGAAACGTTTCCCGTTGCATTGGCGATTTCATAGAGTTTGACACCGGAATTTGGAACGGGTTTTATCATCACGTTGTTGACGCCATAGGTGCCAGAAAATCCACCAAGATAACTGACTTTGACATACACTCCGGTAACAGGGATAGTAACCTGTGTTGTTGGCTTAACGGTCAGAGTACCTGATACCTGCGTCGGTTGGGTACTGGTTCCTGTGGGCTTCGTGGTAACCTGTGGTGTAGATTGCTGACTTGTACAACCAGTTATTAGTACAATTCCTACAAGGGACAGAATAACTAAGACCACTACCCATTTTCTAATCATAAAGATCCCTCTTTGAAAATAGGTTCAGCAATATGCAAGAGTTGTCCCACAAATCCCTTCTGTTTCTCGTCATAAATATACCTCTTCATACTTGTCTGTTGATATATAAGGAATAAATGGGCGAAATACTTTGTTGTTACAAGAGCGGTTTTTTGCATCCTGTTATAAGTAAAAAAAACAGACCCCGTAAAAAATTACACTTTTTTCATGCTCGCTATGAGCGCTTCTCTTAAATCCTTGAAAGGGACATTGTATTTTTTTGCGAGCAGAACGAGTGCTGCCGCCGGGAGAAGATTGCCATCAAACCGCTCTTTGATGATCTGGTTCATTTCGGAAACTACTTCGGTTTCCTTCATCCCCTGTGCATTTGCAATCCTTCCAATCAGTTCCTGCGATGGGTCATTACGTTCAAAAATTGAAGAAGTGGGTTTGAATCCAACGGGAATGATAATATCCCTGATATCGAAACGGGGAGAGAAAACGCCATTCGCCTGACCGATAAGTCCGTCTTCCTCGGCCCGCTGCAATAGCTGATTCGCCTGCTCAGTGCTCATCCACTTACGATCAAGCGCGTAATAATATACCAGCTCGTTCTTTCTCATCCCGGTTTTCCGGGTATGTTTGAAAGGTGCTGCAACGGTGATCCGAATCGTCAATTTGAGGCACCCAGAAGGATATTTTTCAGGTCCAGCGCGTCCAGTCCCTCGCCACGCCCTTCCTTTGCAATATCAATGTCGGTCCTTGATACCTGGTCGGTCAGTCTGATATAGAAGACGTCATTTGCAATCGGAACCTTTCCACCACCGCGAAGTGCAAGCGCGAGCAGTGATACCTGCATATCAACAGCTTCGGTGATCACTCCCGGGCGCAAGACATCCGGTGTAATGTCCCCAAATGTTGCCCGGTCGACTGCAATCTTCACCTTTGTCTTTACCTTCACCAGTTCCTTTCCAGTCGTCTTGGTGGACTCTGCATTATCAAGACCTGCAATATGTTTCAGCGTATCGTTAAACGGCATTCCCATTGCAAATGAGAGGTCCACCCGCTGAGGAAATCGATAATAGATCCTTCGCATGATTAGACTATGTGGAGGTCTTAGAGAAAAAAGATTGCTGAATACCAGTTTTAATCGTTCTTCAAATGACCGTGAAATGCTTTTTTTAATACTGGTGCATTCTCAAACGGGAAAATGCAGATAAAACCTAAAAAATGATTAAAAAAAGTCTGTTCCTTGAGGTTTTTTTGATTATTCGAGTAACACCGCATTGATCACGCCGTCCTGACCCGGACGGCTCATGATACGGGCATTTCCGATCTCTGTCTTGATGATGGCACCTTTCGTCAGAAGATTTCGCCGTACATAGTTCGGGTTCGCTCCATTCTCAACGACACTCGCGATCGCAACTTTTTTGCACTCACCGTTTTTGAGATTGGTCACGTTTGCAAAGCTTGCACGAAGCGCACGGACTTTCTGGTTTGCGCCGGTAGTACGGATATTCTTTCTCCGGTCTTCACCGATATGGGTATCTGCGGGTGCGAGCCCGATCTCCGTTCTCCGCTTCATCTGTGCCGGGCGGCGTCTGCCCCCAGTCACTTTTCGTACTGATTCTCCTTGCCACTGCATGGTATCACTCTCAATAATATTTCTGCGGAAACCTGTCCCGAAGATGGTGCTCTATATATTCCCTTCAGAATTATTTATAGTATTTCCCGATTGATTCGTGTTCCCTTCCATACCCATACGGATGAGCGAGAGGGATTTGTTTAAACCTCCTGTAATCCTTGGCAAAAAACAAGGGATCTTTTCTCTGTACTTGCATCCGGTTTTTTTGTTTTTTTTACGAGAGAATTGAATCAAGAAGTGCCATAATACCATCACCGGTCTTCAGGTTGGTGAAAAAGACGGGCATCCGTGGATTGTACCGATGGATGTCTGATTCCATCCGGTCGAGATTTGCTCCAACAAGGGGAGCGAGATCAACCTTGTTGATCACTCCAATCGTGCAGTCACGGAACATCATCGGATGCTTGTTTACCACGTCATCACCTTCTGTTGTGCTCACAATTACAATTCTCTTTTCTGCCCCAAGACGGAAATCTGTTGGGCAGACCATATTGCCCACGTTCTCAATAAAAAGAATATCAATAGCATTGAGTGGCAGGTGTTCGATTGCGTGTTCTACAAGATGGGCATCAAGATGACATTCCTTACCGGTATTTGCATTGAATGCAGGGATACCCAATGCCACGATCCGTTTGAAATCATCGTCCCCAAACACATCTCCCGCAATCGCGCCCGCACGCAATCCCTTTTTTTTAAGCAGGGGAACAAGACGCTCAATGAGTGCAGTTTTTCCCGAACCGATGGCTCCAAGCAGGTCAAATGCCCGGACACCATGGTCTTTCAGGAATTTTGCATTATTGTCTGCAAGGGTGTTGTTGACGTCGTAAATATCTTTCTCAATCCTGACGTCGATGTGATGCATAGTACAAGGTACGAGCGTACACTGTTTATACCTTGACCCACAAATTCTCCTGTAATGGCGCAAGGCGAGTGCATATTATATCCCTGCTACTTCAACGCGGCTTATTCACGTCGTCAGGGGCGAAGGGTGGCACGGAGTCGCGGAGCGAAGGCACCGGTAATCAGTGATCTCGAACGCGCATTGAAACACGCCAATGTTACGTTCAGGATTGAGGAACACCACCACCCTGCTCACTGGATGCGGCGGGAGGGTCGTATTGTTGCAGAATGGCACGAAGGCAAAGAGGCGCTCATCAAAAAAGTTGCCCAGAAACTCGAGGTGAAACGGTGAGCGGTTCATATGACCTGCATACCCATTCTATCCTTTCTGATGGCGAGATGCTCCCCATCGAATTAATCCGACGGATGGCAGTGCTTGGGTATACGACGGTTGCTATCACTGATCATGTTGACGCATCCAATACCACCTCTGTCATTGAATCTCTCGTTCAGATACGGGATTCTGCAAATATTTATGGAGTAAGATTGCTCTGTGGTGTTGAGATTACTCATGTTCCCCCATCGCAGATAGCAGATCTGGCAAAAACAGCAAAAACTGCCGGGGCAGATATCGTTATCGTTCATGGAGAGACACCGGTTGAGCCGGTGGCTGGCGGGACAAATCATGCAGCGTGCGGGTGCAAATACGTGAATGTGCTTGCGCACCCGGGACTCATCACTCTTGAAGATGCACTTCATGCCGCAAAGAACGGCATTGCACTTGAGATTACGTCGCGTGGCGGGCATAACCGGACAAATGGTCATGTTGCTCAGGTCGCACGTGAAGCAGCATGTCAGCTTGTTGTAGACTCTGATGCGCATGCGCCCCATGACCTGCTGGATGAGCGCGCGAAATTTGTGGTCGCAAAAGGAGCCGGACTTACTGATGCTGAGTGCAGACAGGTTATATCTTTAAATATCGACCAGTTTCTGGGTTCCTGAAATTTCTATTTATACCTTTTCTCAATATTTAAATACTAGTGCGTCTTTCATATATAGATTACTAAATTATTTCATTACCATCGTATCCTGGTGGGTGTTGTGTGAAAGTTGTTGGTCGAGCGATGAGCACCATTGGCAATCGGATGCTCATTATTCAGTGCGATGCCGCACAGCTTCCCCATTGTACAGCGAAGTAACTGATCGTCGGATGAAACCTGTGGGAAAGATACTGGACCTCTTTGGTAATATCAAAAACCCCTATGCAGCTGTACTCTGCCGGGAAAAATGCACTGTCCAGCCGAATGAAAAGCTCTTCGCAAAATGATGACACCCCTTGGAGTACCAGGGTCCTCATGCAGAGAAAAATTAAAAAAATGGAAAAATTGGTGATTATTGATGCAGGAAGTTGAAAAATTAAAAGTCCTTCAGAGTGAACGGGAAGCTCTCAAATTACGCACGAAAGGAAAAGAGACCGAGAAGAAGGCTGAAAACCATACTGAAACCGTCTGCCCGGAGTGCGGGGGCAGACAGACTTGTCCATGACTATGAACGGGCAGAACTGGTCTGCCAGGGTTGCGGTCTCGTCATTGATGGCGATTTCATTGACCGGGGTCCTGAGTGGCGTGCATTTGACCACGACCAGCGTATGAAGCGCTCACGTGTCGGAGCTCCCATGACATTTACGATTCATGACAAGGGTCTTTCAACGATGATTGACTGGCGCAACCGTGATTCGTATGGCAGGGCAATCTCATCGAAAAACCGTGCACAGCTCTACCGGCTTCGCAAATGGCAGCGCCGTATTCGTGTCAGTAATGCAACCGAACGCAATCTTGCATTCGCCCTTTCAGAACTTGATCGTATGGCCTCTGCACTCGGTCTTCCGAGAAACGTCCGGGAGACTGCAGCAGTTGTTTACCGGGATGCGGTGGACAAGAACCTGATCCGGGGGCGGAGCATTGAAGGTGTTGCCGCAGCAGCACTCTATGCAGCCTGCCGCCAGTGCAATGTACCCGTACCCTTGATGAGATTGCAGAAGTATCCCGTGTATCCAGAAAAGAGATCGGCAGGACTTACCGGTTCATCTCCAGGGAACTCGGGCTCAAACTTCTCCCGACATCCCCCATTGATTATGTACCACGCTTCTGCTCCGGGCTTTCACTCAAGGGTGAAGTGCAAAGCCGGGCTGTTGAAATCCTGCGTCAGGCAGGAGAACGTGAATTAACAAGTGGCAGGGGTCCGACCGGTGTAGCCGCAGCCGCAATTTACATATCCTCTATCCTGGGCGGTGAACGACGCACCCAGCGCGAAGTGGCAGAAGTGGCTGGTGTAACAGAAGTCACTATCAGGAACAGATATAAGGAACTGGCAGAAAAGTTAGATATCGAGATTATTCTCTGATATCATTTCATTTTTGGGCTCGTAGATCAGGGGTAGATCGTTACGTTCGCAACGTAAAGGCCGCGGGTTCAATTCCCGCCGGGTCCATGTTCTAATTTTTTTTAATATTTACATTATAAAAAAAGTTACTTTTTTATTTGTCTCCTCAACTTCACCTTACGGCATGGCTTAAGGTTTTGCCACCAGCTCCCTGAGGTCGTTTATTGTTGTCAGAATAATCTGGTTACCGGTTTCGGGTTATGGGGGATTACAATGTATTCGATAAGTCCGTTTTCCTCCTTTTTTAATTCAATGATGAGTTTGGCCATTTCTATACACTCCGATTCAATATCGCAAAGAAATTATTAATTTCCTTTGAGTATTTTTTGTGTCCGCTGCTGAATTTTCCTGTTTCCTGCCATTTTTCCATTTCCTGCTGTCTTTTTCAAAACGACCGTGACCAAAACGGATATAAGTGACAACTGAACAATAATGATGATATTAATTTATTATCACCCGGTTAAACAATTGAAGGGAAACTATGGTCGGCGTAAATAATACCCATAAATCATTCATTCTTATACTGTTTGCTGTAATGCTGTTCGTAATGCCTTCAGCTGCAATCAACACTGCCATTTATGGTGACACCGCAGGTTTCAATCCTGATCTCCATAAGGATACTTTCACTATTGTATATTCCCTCCCGGGTTCTTTGGGATCAGATCTCGATACCAACATCACGAAATATACCGACCCCACCGTTGACGTTATCTTTATGGGGGGCAAGGATACCTTTAGTCCTGCAACTGCATCACTGCTCGAAAAAGCAGTTGCGTCCGGGAAGATCTTCGTGGTGAGCAATAATAATTACCAGAAGTTTGATTCCAGTCTGCCAGCTGCAAGTAAAGGTTCCGTAGCGGATGGACAGTATCTTCTCGTGACTGATCCAAATACAACGCTCTCGAAAACAATTTTTAGTGGAATACGTACGAACTTCACAAACAATGACCCTGTTTCCAAGCGTTCACCTGCCGAAGCCAAAGCGGGTTCAGTTACACTCCTGAATTATGATAATGGCGATCCTGCCCTCCTCTACTGGCAGTATGGGAACGGGTATGTTATTGAATGGACTCCTGTATCGAATAGCAGATATCTGAGCACCACGGAAGCTGATCTCATCAATCAACGTTTAATCACTTTTCTTGCAAACGAGATGTTACCCAAAACAACGGTCACAACACCCGCTGGAACACCATCGAATGCAGGAAGTGTCTCAGTTTATTCGTCTCCCCTTGGGGCCAGTGTCCTGATTGATGGAAGGTACTATGGAACTACACCGGCAAACCTGACCGACATTCAGCCGGGAAATCATATCATCAGATTGTCGTTGAGTGGCTATTACGATTACGAAGGTACGATCTATGTACTTGCAGGTCAGACAACTCATGCATACGGGACGCTTCCACCATTAAACCAGGTCATTTCATCAAATACAGTTACTCCTGTAGCAACACCGATTATTGTTGCAGTACCGGTGACCGCAGAACCCACACCAAAACAGGGAGCTTTTGAAAATCCTGGTGTGATTGCGGCCATAATAGGGGTTATTACTGCATCTATTGGAGCAATCGCCACGATTTTTTCCCATATATCAAAGGCTAAAAAAGAGTAAGGGGACTTCGGCAGGGATAAATTCCCTTTTTTGCAACTTTGATAATTGACATATTGTATTCTGACTTCACAATTTCAAGAATGATCAGTAACAACTATATGGAATCCGCAGAAAAATAGTATACCGCAACCTTTTATTCAAAAGGGCTCGTAGATCAGGGGTAGATCGTCACGTTTGCAACGTGAAGGCCACGGGTTCAAATCCCGTCGAGTCCACTCGTTTTTCCAGGTAAAAAATCAATCTATCCAGTCAAGTGATACCCGTGGTTTTTCCTGTTCCCCCTGTTTTTCCAGTTTTTCTTTCACTTTTTTTACCGCAATAATTGCAGGTGACGATTGGTGTTCGTACTGCCCGTAGTCCATATAATCACGAGTTATCCTGTCATCACCACCAACAGTAATCTCCTGCATGAGAGATACCTGCTCTTCATTCCCCGGGGATATTGAAGTGTTTTCAATACGGGGTAAATCATAGATCTTCTGCGGTGGATTTTCGGAGACATGAACTGGTTCCGGCAGGGTAAGCGGGGGAGGAGCTGCTTTCTTGAGCTCCGTGGAAACCGGGGCGGTGGCAGGAGAACCCGGTGAATTACCTGACCGGTACATAAGAAACTCCACAAACTCTTCAACTTCTTTTCGCTGTTCAGGAGACAGTCTGTCCAGTTTACTCTCCAAAGATTCCATGTGATGCGCCAAAGGATTATCTGATAAATGAAATATCTTTCATTCATCATATTTATAGTCTGTAACCTGGATTACCGCTACTTTTCTGTTCTCTTCACTGTCGTTTACCGCTTCTTGCCAGGCCAGACCGAAAAAGTGGTACTACTATCGACAGTTAAAAATGTGCAATAAAACGTAAGCACCAGCAGCCAGATGAAAAACATTCCGGCGGTCGGATGAGGTGGCTCAACAGTTCTTGGATAAAAAAGAGTGGCAAACCGTGTCAGATTATTTCATATTTACGAAGTAAAAACCCGCATCCTGCATACAGGGATACCAATACGAGAATGATCGCAGACCATAAGAGGATAAACCCGGTATCTCCTGAAACCAGCGCATCCCAGAATTTCTTGATAAAGAACACTATCCCGAGTGTTATGATGATCAATCCGCCATAAATAATGACGATCGCACCGAAGCCCTGAACGACCATATCGTCCATATTCACTAGTGGGTAATCCGCCTATATGAACTCCGCCGTTTCACATCCGCATTCAATTTCGTTCAATCGAGATACTCTGCCAGCAGCTCGTCATAAAGGCGAACGGCATTATCCTTTGTTGGGGGAACTGACGGAAATCCCTTATACTTCATTGCAAGAGGGATATCCTGCTTCAGGTTGAGCTGGTACTGACTTTTCGAATAAAACCAGCCCATCTTTTCGTAATAATAGGAAAGATATTCCTGTTCAGGTTGTCCCGGGGTTGGAATAAAGAGCCCATGGTGCTTATTGAGTTCAGCAAGTTCCATCATTGAAGTATACCCCGAGCGGCAGATTACAAACTTCGCCCGGTTCATGAGGCGTATTTTTTCCTGCGTGGTTGCATAAGAAATAAGCGTACACCTGTCAGAAAGTGATCGTGTCGTTGTTTTTTGCGGACTGCCCAGCAAGGCTATCGTGGACCCTTCAAGATCGGCCAGCAGGGGTATCAGGATCTCCTCAAGACGTGATCTCTGAGGCTCGGGTCCGGATATCAGGACGAGGTAGTCAAGATCCTGCTCAACATCCATTTTTGGGGTGCTTGAGAGAATTCCTGAAAAAAATACCTTTGAATCGGTCACCCCGCGAACCGGACGGGATAGTTTTCCCGCAATGGATGTCGCCCCAGGAGGATTATCGGGAACAATGACCCGGGAAAAATTTTCAAACAGGAAGTGATTTGCAACGATTGCTGAAAGTTCTATGGGCCAGAACGGGAGAGGGAAGTGATAGTGGAGCTGGTGAGTGATAAAGATCGTGGGAATTTTTAACGAATACACCCCGACCCGGTTGTCACTGATGATAAGATCATAATGGTCTCTTTCAAGAATGTGTTGCAGGTTATGGCGTTCTTCTGCCAGGGCTTTTGACATATTTGGCAGGGATGCAATAAACTTCGGGATAAAGAAACGACTGGTGCTGTAAGGCGAAGGGTAATCGTTAAACTCAATGAAGCTGCATTCAGGGAATTCGTGCTGGAGAACGGTGAGTGCGTTACCGCACGCAGCGATAGTAACCTCGTGGTGATGGTCCAGCAGGCTCCTGATTATAGGAATATCTCTCGTTGCATGACCAAGACCCCAGCTGAGCGGAGAGAGCAGTACGTGAGCCATCCATCATCCCATTAATTCTGCATAGCTGTTTTCCTGCTTGAGTATTGAATGATTCGGATTTGAAATAACCGGAAGTGACAGCAAACACCCGATGTGTCACCATTATTTTATGAGGTATTTAATCAAATGATTGTTAATATTCATTCAGGAGAGTTCGTATCAATCCGCTGGTCAGACTTCTACGGTTCGGGGAATATGGGTTATTGTCCATCATTGTCGGATTGTTCGGGGCTTTCCTCGGATCCTCCACAGTAGATATCTCTCTTGTCTACCTGGTGATTTTTATCATCGCTTCCTCCGCGTTCGGATTTGTGGTAAATGATATTTCAGATCGTGAGCTGGACGCACAAACACCGTTTCCCAGAAATCCACTGGCAGATGGTTCTATGTCCTTGAGGTTTGCTGTTTTCGTGAGCGCTGTCCTTTTCCTTATTACCCTGGGAAGTATGGTGCTCCTTCCGGCAAAGCTGCTCTGGATAGAAGTGCTGATCCTTTTTATGTTTGTTACGTACTCATTCCTCATTGAGACGAAAAACATTGCCGGACTTGACCTTGTTTATCATGCAGTCCTGCCGATGCTCTGCGGAATGCTCGGATACCTCCTGTATCACCCGTTCGATCGAATGGGCATCATCTTTTTTTCTCTCCTGGCAATATTTGGCATTATCAGTGAACTCCTCAATGAAATCCGGGATATTGAAAAGGATCGGAATAAACGGAGAAATTCCGTCATGATCATAGGAGAGCAGGCAGCATTCAAGTGGACCATTGCACTCATGGTTCTTGCGTTGATACTCTGCGCCTTCCTCGTCTCAGTAGAAATGGGTTATTACTGGCTGCTCCCGTTATTCCCCCTCGGGCTGATTCTTATTAAACCGGTGTTCAGGGCGATGAATGATGAGAGCTACAAGAAAAAATTTGTTAACGATATGAATACCCAGACAATCAAAGTCGCTGGCATCTCACTTCTTGTTTATTGCGTACTCCGGTTTTTTGGCTTCATGTGATAAAATTTCAAAGAGACCTCCCCTGAGCACCAAATATTATTCCCACCGGTGCTGGTAGCCGCGTTTTTGGACAGGCTGATTATCAATCAGGACAATTTTTTCTTTAATTGTTGTGCCGATAACCGTATAAGAAACGCCATGAACCGGATGCCAGTGCGGGGGAAGGGTAAAGATTAGTTCGTAGTCCCCACCCCCATAAAGAGCAAGTTCACGGGCTTGATTTGCAGGAATCCCGGCAGGAACTGGTAGTTTTGCAGAATCAAGGGAAAATCCACATTCATTGACACTGAGCAGGTCCCAAAGTGAAAGGGCAATGCCGTCACTGTCGTCCATCATCGCGCTGACACCTGCTCTGGCAAGACGCTGACCTTCCTCCACCCGGGGTTGTGGTTCAAAGAGTGCCGTTTTAAACTGGATGTACCCGTCAAGGTATGCCTGTGCCTGGCCGGGTGTACCGGTAATACAGACAAGATCCCCGGTTTGTGCACCGGTCCGACGCACAATATGGTCTTTTTCTACAAGTCCGAGTCCGGTAGTTACGACAGTCAGCTCTCCATGACGGTCAATATCCCCACCAATGATCGCAGCGCCGAATCGTGTGCAACAATCCTGTGCACCCTGCATGATCCCGGCCAGCTTCTGCCATGTATCAAGCCCGACAGCAATCAGGAGATATTTCGGCTCCGCCCCCATACTCGCAATGTCAGAAAGCGTAACCGCTGCACTCATCCAGCCAATCTGCCAGTCGCTCATCCCTTCAACAAAGTCGGTTGTACGGTGGAGCATGTCGGTTGTCACCACCATAACCTGATCACCACAGGTTACTTCGGCACAATCATCCAGGCATTTCTCTTTCCCGACAATTCCCATCACGATGTTTAAGAGTTCACGGTCATCCACTCTTACGCACCTCCTTACCCCGTTCGCTCTTATACTCTTTGAAGATGTGCTCGATCATTTCAGATTTCTTTTCCCTTTCATGCTGATCCTGCATTTCCTGCCAGACTATAAGAGCGGCTTTTAGCATTTCCTTCCCACAGAGCCCCCGATTTCCCCGAACCTGAACACCGGCATCCTTATCAGAAATTAGGGGGATGCCCATTTCCCGGAATATCGGAAGCATCCGGGGATCACTTTCTGCAAGTACCGCTTCACTGGTAACAACCGCTTTTATCCGGATTCCAGCGAGATCCTTAACCACACTTTTTCCCCAGCCATCAAGCCGGGTCACAAAGATAATATCTCCTTCTTCTATCCCAACCTCCTCAATGAGCCGGCGAAATCCTTCTTTTGTCAGAGCCTCCATCACTTTCACCGGCAGCACTTCACCATCCATTGAGAGCTCAGCAAACTGTTTTATGCGTACGATGCGTTTGGAAAGATTCCTGTTATGCCGTTCCTCCTTTCGCAGTCGCTTTTTTAAGCTCTGTATAACGACATCTTTTTTTATCACTTCAGTATCCTTTGCAATCTTTGCATCCTGAGACGTGTGGATCTTCCGGAGGCGGGCCTGAAGCCTCTGGATTTCATAATCCTTCTCCTTGACTTCTTCCTGCAACTCTCCAACAAAAGTACGCAGGCGTTTCACCATCCCGTCAAGCACCCTTACCTTCTCATCATGTTTTACTTCCACCGGGACCACAGGTGCATCTATTGATGGCATCGGCGTTATGGTGTTCATATCACCGATTACCTGATCGAGTGACTGCCCTCTGATAACCCGTGCCCGTACTTCGTCAAGATCATGTCCCGGGGGAATTCGCTTCAGTAAGTTCTGGAACTTATGCCGGTACTGGCGATGCGCATCAAGCGCAGCAGAAAGAGCATCACGTTCATGATCGTTTCCATACGGAAAGGCTGCGGTAAGTTCTACCTTTGTCTCAACACTCACATCCTGTTTTGGGGTATAGGCAACAGCAGAAAACGCCCGCCGGATCTTCTCTACAGAATGGGGCATTTCCTGCACATCTGATGCAATAATGAGCGGTTTTCCTACGCGGCAGAGTGACTCAACGACATCTCCCATATTCATCTGCCGGGAACTTGCAAGATGAAGCAGGTTACCATCGAGATCAAGAGCGGCGACCGCTGTAGTCGTACCAGGATCAATTCCTACAATCAGGTACCGCGGTTTACCCGAGAGAGGTCGGAACCGGATCCTCTCGAGGCGTTTCCCACTGATTCGAACCTGCACATCGGAGCCACGGTACGTTGAAATTGGGACTTGATCTCTTGTTGCAAAGATCCGGAATGCCACCCTGCTGCACCCGCCAAATGCCCGGGTCTCTTTTTTCTCGTACCGGAGCCCTGCTGCGACAAGAGCCATCTCAATCTCTCGCCCTTTCAACTGCACAGCACCATGGATCTTTCGCACGTAACGATTCTGGCTCCACCCGCCTTTTCCCAGGGACCGGTGCCGGCTTACTACTACTTCGCTTTCGTTTTCAAATGCGATGACCTCTGCTCCTGCACCAAGAGAAGCCACGTGTGCAGCAGTGCGGGCTTCAGCAAACGGATCAAACCTGTTGAAGCTGATGTTGTACCGGGCAGCAACCTTACCGAGCGTCTCCTTACGTTCCCCTCCGGTTACCTGAACAAGCCGGGTCTGCGGAGGCAAAGCCTGTAAAAAGAAAAAAAGATCGTGCTGGTCTGCGGCGATTTCCTGAAGGCTGTCTACCGCAAGTATATCGGGTTGTTCTTCATTGAGCATGCGAAAGAGCCGGAACATCGAGACCTCCGACTCGCTGTCAATATTCTGTCCCTCCATCCGCACAAGAGCATACATTGGCCGCCGGGACCGTGACCTCACCGAACCTTTGATGATATCAATACCAAAGACCCTTAATCGATCACGCATCGTATCGCATCCCCGCGATCATACTTGACATTGTATTTACGTTTAAAAAACGTGAGGATATTATCGACGTCACGCTCCAGCATTGACGCAGCATTCGGGTGTGTGGTTCCTACCCACTGTGGCCAGTCAATGATAACGCACCTCCCCTCCTCCATGAGGATGTTATATTCTGAAAGGTCGCCGTGGATAATTCCTTCTCGATAGGCAATGCCAGCATTTGTAAGGATCTCATCAAGCACCTCTTCTGGCTCTTCAACCCGGCAATGATTCAGATTTGGACCGGTTATCAATGCCATCACAACCGTATGACGGTTTTGTCCGATGGGGAGGGGTACAGTGACTTTCGGGTGCAGGGCAGTGAGTGCCTGGTATTCCCGTTCTGCCGATCTCCGGGAAGCAATCAGCCAGGGACAGTGACCTTCCTCAGGCATGTAATCACGGTTGACACGTGCTGATGAGAATGAACGCCCCCCAACCCGGTGAAACTTGATAGCAACCGGGCCAAGCCCCAGAGCTTCATATACTACGGACTCCTTTCCCTCGCCAATCTTCGATCCGAGAGCCGATATCGTTCCGTTCCGGGTGAGGGTCATGAGCGCAAGCGTGTCGTAACCACCAAAAACAAGAGCATATCCATCGTAGGGCACGGGATTGAACCGGACCATGCCCCATTCGATCAGACGGGCGAGGCGATAGTTGACTTCGGATTCTGAAAGTCTGGTAGTGATTTTGATCTGTTCCAGCGGCACCCATGCGTAGTGTTTCATCCCACGTTCAAGCGCGTTGAGGATGGATTTTTCATATTTGTTCAGGGTGCGGATATGCTCCGCGGCGACGACCATAATCGTTAGAGTGGTTATGTGTAAGACTATAAAATCACATCTTTCGATGTCGTATCAAAAAGCAACCAGCGCAACCTTAAACATCTTTTATCGTCCAGATAAAAAATGGATTTGACGAATGCAGTGCAACAAGTGCAGGAGGAACGCGATACTTTTTCAGGAATACTCCGGGCTGCACCTTTGCAAACAACATTTTGAAGCTGATGTTGAGGTAAAAGCCAAGCATGAAATCCGCAGGCACCGGTGGATTATACCTGGCGATCATATCGCTGTAGCCCTCTCCGGTGACAAAAGCAGTGCTGCACTCCTGTATTTTTTAAAAAAACTTACATCAAATCGTCGCGATATTACCATTTCTGCAATTTCAATCGATGAAGGAATCACGGGATATCGTGATCCGGAAACTGCGATGCGGATCGCTGAACTGCTGGACACGGAATGCATTATGGGATCTTTTAAGGAAAACTTTGGGACTACCGTTGATGAGATCTCAACAATAAAAGGCACCCTTTCCTGCACGTATTGCCGCGTTCTTCGGAATTTCCTGCTGAACCAGATTGCCAAAAAACACGGGATAACAAAACTTGCTTTGAGCCAGACTCTGGATGAGCGGGGAGTGTCGGTGCTGAAGAATCTACTCCAGGGGATTCCTGAGATTCTGGTGAATTCAGAGCGAGAGGCCCGAGGAAAAATTCCCCGGATCCGGCCGTTCATCTCTGTTCCTCACAAAGAAGTGGCACTCTATGCAGATCTTCATGTCAAAGGGAGTGATCGATCCCTGTGTCGTTATAATTACAAACCATTTGACAAGGATGTGCAGGCAATGCTGAATGAATTCACCATTCGTCACCCGGCAACAAAATATGCTGTCATGAACCTGGGGGAAAAACTGGCTGGTGCATGTGTGTCCATGGCAGATTCAATTTCTTCCTGTGAGCAGTGCGGTGAATCAATATCTGGCATATGCCAGAGCTGCCGGATAATCAATGAGGTGACTGCAAATGGCACTTAGGCGGGGACGGGTATGGAGGGCGATCCGGAATTCTCCCGGCATACAAATCTCCATCTATTTTTTGGCGTTTGCCCTGCTGATAGGTCTCAATACCTATTTATTTTACTCCTACTACCCTCTGCTGGAGAGCAAACCCCTTTCGTGGTCTGAATCACTTCTGTTTGTCGTTGAATCCATGACAACGGTCGGATATGGCGAGTTGTTACCCTTCTCCAGCGAAATTACCCGATTTCTGGTTATCCAGATCATACTGTCCGGCGTAATCATGATCTTCGTTGTTATCCCGCTTCTTCTTGCCCCTTTCCTTACTACCCTTCTTGCTCCCGCTCCCCCACGAAGAACCCCTCACCGCCTTTCCGGACATACCATCATCATGGGTTACAACAAGCTCTACCAGTTCGGTTATTGACAGTCTCGGCATCTCTGACCAGGATATTGTGATTATTGAACAGGATAAAGGAAAAGCCCTTGAAATTGCCACACGTTACCGTAAACATGCCTATGTGATCTGGGGGGATTATACTGATCCTGAAACATGGTCGGCAGCACATATAACGGGAGCACTTTTTGTTGTTATCTGTTTGGATGAGCGGCAGACCGCCAATATCGTTCTTGGTATACGTGAACAGGTAAAAGGAAAGATAATTTCAGTGGTAGACAAGCTCTCTTTTGACCGGTACCTCCGATTTGCTGGTGCGGATTATGTGCTATCTCCCAAACACACTACGGGAAAGCTTTTGGCACGCCATGCCATCTTCAAGCCGGGAGGGGATAGCGAACAGGCTATTCCCGGGCTGAACAGGATTACCCTCGATCTTCAGCATGACGGGGGTCAGGAACTCAGGCTTATCAACATCCCCCTGGTCTTCGGCTGCAATGCTGCGTTTAAATCCCTGAAAGAACTTCATCTTTTTGAGCGGTTCGGTATCATTATCCCGTTTCTCTGGAAGGCAGGAAAATTCATTCCCTCTCCTGATGAGGATATTGTCGTCGACAACACTACATCATTGTTCCTTTTTGGCAGGACTGAAGCCATAGTCGCCACGCTCAAGGAGGAGTTCAACACAGACGAGTGTACAGATGCTTTGGCAGTTATCGCCGGTTTTGGGGATGTTGGTGCAGGTGCATACCAGAAACTTTCGGAATCCGGTGTTTCATGCATCGTGGTCGATTCAAAAAAACAGGAAGTGGAGCAGGTTATCGGCAATGCTGAAGATGAGGATGTGCTAAAAAAAGCCTCCATCGAAGAGGCACGGTTTTGTATTGTTGCTTTGAACGACGACGATGTCAATATATTTACCACACTCATGGCCCGGAACCTGAACCCGGTTATCCGGATCCTTGCACGGGCAAATGAGCCGGCATCCGTTGAGAAACTATACCGGGCGGGTGCTGATTATGTTGCTCTCCTTCCCAGGATCGGGGGGCAGACGATTGCCAGGATCATTCTTTCTGACACAATAACCATACTTCTTGAACTGCCAAACAATGATCTGGTAATCCTTAACCATGTCCGAACCATCTATCCGAAACCGGTGAGCTGGTTTATCAGGAAAACCGGTGTCCGTATCATCGGTATCGAGAAACCAGGATCTTCTGTTGTTGCCCCTGGTCCGGAGGAGATTCTGACGGAGGGTGATGCTGTCGTAGCTGTAGGAAATATCGAACAATTGAAAAAGTTCATCCGACTACTCTAAGCGGGGTGAGGGTTATGGTAACTGAACTCGGGTGCAGGATGGGGCAGGTAGAACAGATGATCCGGTACGCATACTGGACCAGCGGGTGCAGGGGAATTGTTGTGGGACTGAGCGGGGGTGTTGATTCAGCGGTTGCAGCAGCGTTCTGCTGCCGGGCAATCGGCGGCGATAAAGTGCTGGGACTCTCCCTTCCCTCCACGATAAGCAACCCGGCAGATATCAAAGATGCTGCAGCGCTCTGTGAGCAGATGGGGATGATTCACCATGTAATAAGCATAGAACCCATGCTTGAAGGATTCAGAACCATGCCGGAATTTAAAGAGTCCCGATACCTGCTCGGCAATCTGATGGCGCGAACCCGTATGGCTGTTCTGTATTATCACGCCAACCGTGACCAGAAAATAGTCTGTGGTACCTCAAACAGGAGTGAATTTATGCTCGGTTACTGCACAAAGTATGGCGATAATGCGGCAGACCTCCAGCCTTTGCTGCACCTGTATAAAACTGAAGTCTATGAATATGCCAATGAACTTGGAATTCCCGAACCAATTATTAAAAAGGCACCCTCCGCTGGTCTGTGGGAGGGACAGCGCGATGAAGAAGAGATCGGTCTTTCCTATGCAGAAATTGATCATTCACTCCAGGCACTTGAGCTGAAGGGCTGGATTGCAGCAACACCCACCGAAGAAAAGGTGCTCGGGCTCGTGAAAAAAAGTGAACACAAAAGAATTCCGGCACCTAACCTTTTAGCAGTACAGAAAATACCGTAAGGAATTTTTCCGGGAAGTTGAGGAATGCGAGTGCATCATCGTTCCCGATCAGGTTATACAGGGGTGCCTTGCATATCCGGTGAGTCCCCATCCCGCAGCTTGCCCCGATATACCTTATTGGGGGACAAACGGGATAATGGGAATTTTTGTGCATCTTCCCGGAACTCATCTCATAATAAGCAGCACCATGATATTTTTCATACTCACCATACTCGCTTTGGAATGCCGTTGAGACAATATTTGCCATAGTGAGGGTTGTATCCGGAGACGGGTTGATGGATATATGCCCGTAGTCCGGCGGGATTATCACAAGATCACCGGCTCGTGCAGAGATCATCACCGCATCATCAAGTGTCTGTGACTGGAGAAGGTAATGTGCCTGACCTTCAATGACTTCATAGATCTCCGGATAACCGATCCCTGCTGGGTTCTTCGGATGATAGTGCCCTTTGGTCTTTACCCATTCCCCACAGAGAGTCCGTGAAGGAATGACCGTAAGATCGTAACGCAGGTTGTGGTGGTGTAGCCACCTCCAGTCTGCATCCGATTTTGCGAGGTCCCGGTACATATAATAGAGGACACCGCTGCTCTCACACGAAGGAACGGCAAGGACAGAACGCATCTCCTCAATAGTCCGAACCGCGGGCTGAGGCAGCTCGCCTTCCCATCCAAGCATCACTTCTTCTTTCGCATTACAAGTAAATAATACCCGGCGCCGATTCTATCAGGATGTTAACTACCCTTACAGCCAGACCTGTATCTTTTGCAAATAGCGACCGCAGCCGGGTCTGCCTTTTAACATCCACGGTGCTCCGCAATACTCGCTGGCACCCCGATAGCGTTGCCGATATCAGGGGGCTCTTGCCAGGATAAGTCAAAAAGATCTCAAAGAACAAGAAAAACAATTATCGGTTTTAGAAAGATTTCATAAATGCCCACTTGTTGTTATTATTATAACAACATTTAATATTACAGGATATAAAGGGATGTTTCGATGAAATTGCCGTCAGAAAATTCAGTTCGTGTTATTGAATGTCTCAAATCACTCGGTCTGACAAAGTATGAAGCACTCGTCTATATTGCACTCCTGAAACTGGAAAGTGCCACGGCAAGCGAGATTCATGAGATCTCCGGGGTTCCACGCGCATCGGTTTATACGGTTGTTGATCAGCTTCTTGATAAAGGACTTGTGTCAGTCTCTCAGTCTGCACCCAAACGATTTGCTTCCTTTTCCCCTGAAGACTCCATTTCCAAACTGATGGAACATATTGAACGGGATGCACAATTTGCACGTGATTCCTTGTCGAAGATATACAGGGAACGGACAGGCCCGGGTTCGTCGGGTGAGGAACTCATCTGGAATATCTACGGTGTTGAAAATATCAAAAAAAAATTCACTGATACCATTTCCCGTGCAAAGCATGAGATCAGAATTATTGCTCACCCCCAGTTTTTATCTCCTGATATTCAGGATAAACTCATCTCCTCGGCACATCATATCAAAGTCGAAATTATCACACCTCAATGGGCTGCAGAGATACCCAAAAAAATGAAAGTATATGTCTTAAAACATCCTGAAATCCCAAAAGAGCTTGACAAAGCAAAAGATATGATGGCCGGCGGGGTCTGTATTATTGACAATCGGAGCGTAATGGTTATCGTCGGTGTTGGGGAGGAAGATGCAGTTGCACTGTTTTCAGAATCCGAAGGATTCGTCCGTTTCTTTGTGCGATATTATAACCTGATCTTCGACTGGGCAAAAAAAACCGGATGAAAAAAAATCTTTTTAGTAATCCCTGATCTCATCCATCTGTGAAATTTCCATCAGTCCCTTCATTGCCTGAGTCTGCACCCAGCGACCACCCTCTCGTATTGCGGCCATCGGATTTGTGCCACCAACAGCTGCCATTGCAATGAACTGCGGACTTACCGGAACACCGAGCAGAGGCAGGTTCGGCATACCCAGCTCGAGAATACCGGTGAGGCTGCTGCCTGAAAGCTCGTCAAGCACTAAGCCAACCTGATGTTCAGCTTCCATATGAAACTCCCTGATATTTGCCAGGATTGCCCCGCTTCCCGTGCGCATTACGCTGGTAATAGAGGTTGTTTTCTGGGAAAAGAGCACCTGAAGAGGATCGATAGTTGTATGTTCATACAGGATGATGTGGGTAAACCGCATGGGTGTACGTTTTTCTATCTCGACAATTCCCCCACCAATAGGAGTGATCGGAATTCCCCGGCGGATAAGAAGACCATCAAATGTTATACTGCAGATTGTACAGATTCCGGTGAATCCTTTAGGCACCGTATAACCAGCGATTTTCTCACCGGAAGGGAGGAATCTGACACGACCACTCACCGTTACACCGGTCTTATATGCATCTTTAAGCGTGGAGATTGCAAAGTCGAGATCTTCGTTTTTAATCAGCGATAAGTTATAAACAACGTTACCTTCTCCCGAAACCGGATCAAAAGTCACCTGCATGGCAAAATCTTCAATGCTATGGTTGACGAACTTGAGCGGAACGGTCATTACAATAATTTCAGACATCGCAATAGAAAAATTGTTCTATAAGACCATGGCAATTTATTTATGATGGAACACGACATGCGGGAAAAAGCCAAGAATGCGATGCGTCTCATTCTTGAGGCAGCCCGTTTTGAGGTCGAAGAGGTTGATGACCCCCTTGATCTTTCTGCGGTACGGGACAGCACCTGCCTTCTGGTACTCTGTTCAAACGACAGTGACCTTATCGGGCAGTTTGATAAAACAAATTACAATCTGATGATCGACGATCATGAGATGAACTGCAAGAAACTCCTCTTTTCCATAGATAAAGAAATTGTAACCGAGAATTGCATCCGCTGGGGGGTCGACGAATTTGTACGGTTTACCGGGGAGGCTGTGCTGGCCGACATTCTTAACCGCGAACTGGCACTGGATCTCACACCATCAAAAGGAAAGAAAACATCTGTCATACCTACATCAACCGGGCAGGAAATATCCAGGAAAGAGGAGTCCTCTGGCATCACCATTCCGCATTACCCGGTTAAAATAACCGAACAGGCAGCAATGCGAACCGGGGGAGTTCAGGGAACTGCAAAACTCCGCTTCATACCCTATTACCTTTTTCACTACACCAGCAGTGGCGAACAGGTCTACAAGGAACGGCGTATTCCCTTCGATGCTGACGGGTGGGGTGCAATTAATGCAATCAACGGTATAAAAATCGACCTTGATGATAAGTTAGTTGAGGAAACGGAGATTCCGGTAGGCGCCGAAGTTTCTGATCCCCATATCCGGAAAGATGAGGCAACAGAGCGAATTGTTAATGAGCTGATCGATCGGCTTACCCAGAAAGTGCGCATCAAGCAGGAAAAAGGGGATGCAATCTTTTACGAAGAAAAGATCCTCAAACCCGATAAGAAAAATATCTCTGTTGATACAAGGCAGGTCTATATCCCGATCTGGCAGATACGGGGCAAAAAGATTGTCGAGATTAATGCTTTTACGGGAGAACTGCTTTCAGAGCCAATGGATGAGGGCGTCGAAATATTTTAAGGTGTAGGGTTGTTCAGTGAGAAGAATGGTTGATCTCCTGAGCTCCACTCCTTAAAAGGAATAAAATTTCCCTTTATTAGGAAAGGAATACCCGTGATTGTAATTCTAGGGGGGGGGCCGGCAGGAAGGATCGCGTCCATTCGCCTCGCATCCGCAGGTAAAGATGTCCTTCTTATCGAACGAGGGGGTATCGGGGGTCAATGCCTCCATTTTGGATGCATGCCTGTATGTGCCCTGAATGATGTCGCCCGTTTCGTTCATTCGGCACGTACTTTTAACACCCTGGGAATTATTGATTCAGTTCCTGATATCAGTTTTTCATCGATTTTTTCAGAGATGCGGAAAATCCAGGAAAAGATCGCTTCTGTTCTGGATACCGAGACCAGATCTGCCGGAGTAAACATTATCTATGGGAAGAGCGGCAGGCTCGAGGGTAAGGAGGTTTTTGCCGGAGATGAGCAGATAGATGCTGAAGCAGTAATTGCAGCTACAGGTTCACGACCTAATATTCCTGCTTATCGACGGGATAAATCTCGAGGGAGTATACACCCCCCATACACTCTCTGGTATGAAAGAACTCCCAAAAAAACTGGTGATTGTCGGGGGAAGTGTAATGGCTGCTGAATTCGCTTATATTTTTTCCATGTTCGGAAGCGAGGTGACCATTATCAGTCGGAGTGCTTTTCTGAAAAACACCGATAAACATCTCCGTACCATCGCAATCAGGGAACTTGAAGGGGTAAAAATCAGCGAGAATACAAGCGTACAATCGATATCCGGGAGATCACGTATCCAATCGGTTTGTGTGAGAGCAGATGACAAGGATGCATCGATTGATGCTGATGCAGTCCTCATCGCTGCAGGTCTCGTTCCACGCTCCGAAATGCTGAACGGGGTAAAGAAAGGATCTATTGGAGAGGTTATTGTTGATTGTCACATGCAGACAAGTGTCCGGGATGTGTATGCCTGTGGAGATGTAATCGGTCCCCCATACCTCACCCCCGTTGCCCGTTATCAGGGTATTATCGCAGCCGATACTATACTTGGCAAACCTCGTACATTGGATATGCAGTACATCCCCCAGTCGATTAACCTTGCCCATGAACTTGCATTTTGCACTCCTGAAACGGAAGGCGCAGCTTCACTTGCGATTCCCGGGCCTGCAGGACCGGGAACATTCTGGTCGGTCCCCTCCGGAGATACCGGGCTCGCCAAGGTTATGGTTGATCCGGATAACGGGGCACTTCAGGGAACCTGCGTGGCAGGGCCGGGGGGAGGGCTCATTGCCGGTTATATGGCATTTCTCATGAAGCGCCATTTTTCTGTTCATGATTTTGAGGAGTTTATTGAAGTCCATCCGTCTACGGACGGTGTTTACGGACTGGCAAAATATGCATCTGATATGCTTAAAAAACAGAAAAAATCATAATCGGACTTTTTTTCTGTGATCTGATATTCCTGAGTATGAATGCAAATATCAGGTCATTTTTCCGGCACGAAGGCTGAAGGTATTATTACGATAAGGATCGAATAATTACGATACATATCATCCCGGCCCCTGGAGTTTTACGATGACCAGTCCAACTGAAAATACAGCTTTTGAACAGACACGGCTTGACAAGATTCGTGTACTCCAGGATAAAGGTATCATAATCTTCCCGTCTTCGTTTGACCGGCAGCACACGGTGCTCGATATCAAGACCCGCTATGCAGATATCACCCATGAAAAAAGTATTGATCCTGTCTCCACTGCCGGCAGGATTTACATTGTCCGGAATCACGGCAAAACCATCTTTGCTGACATCGGGGACGAGAGTGGCAAGATCCAGCTCTATATCCGTAAAAACGATCTCGGCGAGGAGCAGTTCGAGCTCTTCAATCAGTTCATCGAGCGGGGAGACATCATTGGGGTTACCGGCCATGTGTTCCGGACAAAACTGGGCGAGATCACAATCTGGGTAGATACATTCACTCTCCTGTGCAAGGCTGTCTGCTCCCTGCCCGAGAAGTTCCACGGGCTCACCGATATCGAGAAACGCTATCGCCAGCGTTACGTCGACCTGATTGTCAACGAGGAAAGCAGGCAGACTTTCCGGAACCGGAGCCGGATTATCTCGTTGATCCGCAAGTATCTTGATGATCACGGATTCCTCGAGTTCGAGACCCCCATTCTCCAGCCGGTATACGGAGGAGCCAATGCCCGGCCTTTCACCTCCTACCATAACTTCCTTGACCAGAAACTTTTCCTCCGTATTGCTCCGGAACTCTATTTGAAACGACTCGTTGTTGGGGGGTTCGAGAAGGTCTTCGAGATCGCCCGGAACTTCCGGAACGAAGCGGTAGACACCGATCACAATCCTGAGTTTTCAATGGTGGAGATCTACTGGGCGTACCAGGACTTCAAGGACATGATGGCCCTGACCGAGGACATCATCTCATCCATCGTCTTTGAGATCCACGGGAAATACGAGATCCCATACGGCGAGACCACTCTTGACTTCAAGGCACCATGGAAGAAACTCTCGATGACAGATTCTGTGTGGGAGGTTGCCGGCATCGACATCTTTACCCATTCAGTTGACGACCTCCGGAAGCTCGCACATCAGCACCGGCTTGAGGACTGGGAGAAACTCAGTACCCATCGGGAGTTCCTTGTAGCATTCTTTGAAGGACTTGTTGAAGAGAAGCTGATCCAGCCGACCTTTATCTACGATTACCCGGTTGAGAACTCCCCGCTTGCGAAACGCCACCGCACCAAAGAAGGTTTCACCGAGCGATTCGAGCTCTTCATCAGCGGCATGGAAGTTGGCAACGGTTTCTCGGAACTGAACGATCCGGTCGACCAGAAAGCCCGGTTCGAGGAACAGGACGAGAAGCGGCGGCTGGGTGATGTGGAGGCACAGATGATTGATTACGATTTCATCAATGCCATAGGTTATGGAATGCCCCCGACCGGGGGTGTTGGTATCGGTATTGACCGGCTGGTAATGCTCGTGACAAACAATAATTCCATCAAAGAAGTAATCCTGTTCCCCTCAATGAAGAAAATTCAGGCGGGAGAGGATGACACAGAACATTCTGCGGAAAAAGAAGAACGTTAAATTTTTTATAATTTTTCTATTTTTAAAAAATGCTTACTTATGGTACGGTTCACCACTTTTGATTTTACATGCCCGGTAGATCTGCTCAATCAGAACGAGCCGGATCATCTGGTGTGTAAATGTCATCAGCGAGAGTGAAAGCAGGACATTACTTCTCGCGATAACAGAATCAGAAAGCCCCAGATCCCCGCCAATCACAAACGTAATCTGATTCTTCCCGGCGATTTCATACCGGCGGAGGTTTTCCGCCAGAGTCTCACTTGACCAGCAAACCCCATTACTATCAAGGACAATCACAAAACTATCCTTGGGGATGGCTGCAAGAATACGAACCCCCTCCCCGTTTTTAACCAGGGTATCCTGAGAGGGTGACTGGCTGGCACCCCTTTTTTCTTCCGCAACCTCAAGGATATTCAGTTTCACGTAAGGGGGCAGACGTTTTTTGTATTCTGCAATACCCTCCTGCAAATACTTTTCCTTAAGTTTACCGACAGCGATTATGAGAATCTGCATGAATCTGCCAACATAGTAACTGGTGGATTTCCCTGCTGCTCTATGATAAAAAAATATTATCCGAATATCTTTTTTGATTGTTCAAGTGCATCAACAGCCGGGAGCTTTTTCCGGTCAGAAACTCTATGCAGGCCCCGCCACCCGTAGAGATATGGGTGAAATCCTTTTCAATGCCAAGTTTTTCAATAACTGCTGCGGTGTGCCCGCCACCAATAACGGAAAACTCAACCTGTGATGCAGCCCTGAGTAGTTCGTAGGTTCCCGTTGCAAAGTCGGCATCTTCAAAGACTCCGGCAGGTCCGTTAAAGACAACAGTACCTGCCTTTTTAAGAACCTGAACCAGGGACGCAAGAGCATCCATCCCCAGGTCGAGAACGGGGGTATCTTCAGGAATCCTGTCAATGGGATATTCGACACGATGATTATCCTGCCTGACTGCAACAGATTCCGGTATTACCACGCGGTCACGGTACAGGGAAAGGATCTCCTTTGCCTTTTCGATTTCCGGCTGGTATTTAAGTTGGGCAATCAGCTGGGTTGAGGGCTTACCGATATTGTAGCCGGAGGCAATCAAAAAGACATTTGCAACAACACCGATCACCATGACCTGATCAGCAATACCATTCGCCAGCACATGCCGCGCTACATCAATAGAATCATCCACCTTCGTTCCACCAAGAACCATACAGACAGGGCGGGGTGCCCCCGAAAAGACTTTGGAGAGTGTCGCCACTTCCTTTTCCATAAGGAGGCCCCCCGCTGATCGCATTGCAAGAGGGAGACCCACGATGGTTGGTTGTGAGCGGTGAGCGGTACCAAATGCATCGTTTACAAAAACATCAGCCATTGAGGACAGTTTTCTTACCAGATGTGTCTTTTTTGCTTCTTCCGGTTTCAGGGTCAGGTTCTCTTCTGCATTAAACCTGACATTTTCCAGCATCAAAACGTCGCCAACCTTCATGGCATGCACACCTTCTCTGGCATGACGCCCGAATATGCCATCAACGTACTTGACCGGTTTTCCCAGAAGCTGCTCGAGCTTCTCTGCATGTGCTTCAAGCGTAGTGAAATCTTTTTTCCCGGGTCTGCTCTGGTGAGTGACAATTACCACCCGACTATCAGAAAGGGCACGTATTGTCGGAAGGTGCTCACGGAACCGTTTGTCATCAAGAATAATGTTGGAGGTGGGATCGATGGGAGAGTTGAGATCGAGCCTGAGGAGGACCGTTTTCCCATTGCACCCCAGATCCCTGATGGTTCCAATCTGCATCCAGAACACCTTACCGATTTATGATGTACTCCTCGCTTTAATTCTTTTCATCCGGAAGAGCTCTTCACGCTCCATCTCGTCGAGGCGCATCTTGATAAAGTCCCGGGCTCCGGTTAGTTCGGGAATTACTTTGTATTCGAGGGCATTTACCCTCCTTTTTGTCTTTTCAATCTCATCAAGCAGACGCTTCATGGTTGTCTCGACCTCGGCGCTCTGGATGATCGATTCGACAAGATCCTCAAAGGCGGATGCCGTTTCATCGATCACCGTTGACGTACCCAGCACCCCATACCCTCGATCCACGAGGCTCTTCTTTACCTTGGATGACTCAATCTGGGGGACGATGACTCCCATGATATTCTTGCTCTTCAGGGTTATCTCGGGGACTTCCTTTACCGAGAACGCCGCAGACTTAACCCCAATGGCACCTTCAACGGTGTTTGCAAGTGCCATCATCTCTACTGCACGCTGGTGCCGCACCAGGAGTTCTCCCTTGGTGTCCTTTGCATTGGCAAGGATCTTGAAAAATTCCAGGATAAGTCCGTCGCGCTTCATCTTGAGGATCTTGTAGCCGCGTTCGGAGAGCTGGATCTTCCGCTTCAGGTTGATCAGTTCTGACCGGGTCGGCTTAATATCTCGCAGCGCCATGGACTTTTACTCCTTCTTGGCACCGGCCTTCATCTTGGGGTGGTACTTGTTGATCAGATCGCGGTCAATACGAGTCAGCTGCTCAACCGGCAGCGTCGAGAGAAGATCCCAGCCTAGGGTCAGGGTATCTTCTATGGTTCGATCCTCGTCATATCCCTGGCGGACAAAGCGGTTCTCAAAGATATCTGCAAACTCGAGGAGCAGGCGGTCCCGCTCAGAGAGGGCATCCTTACCAACGATAGCCACGAGACCCCGGAGATCGTTTCCTTCCGCGTAGCCGGCATACATCTGGTCGGAGACTTTCTTGTGGTCTTCCCGCGTATGTCCCTTTCCGATACCGAGGTTCATCAACCGCGAGAGGGAGGGCAGCACATTGATTGGCGGGTATATACCCTTTCGGTGCAACTCCCGGTTGACCACAATCTGGCCTTCGGTAATATACCCGGTCAGGTCAGGGATCGGATGGGTGATATCGTCACCAGGCATAGTCAGGATCGGGATCTGGGTGACCGAGCCCTTCAGGCCCTTGATCATACCGGCACGCTCGTAAATACAGGCAAGGTCCGTGTACATGTATCCCGGATACCCACGGCGTCCGGGTACTTCTTCCCGGGCTGCACCGATCTGGCGGAGTGCCTCGCAATAGTTGGTCATATCCGTCAGGATAACAAGCACGTGCATACCCAGCTCAAAAGCAAGGTATTCAGCAGTGGTGAGGGCGAGCCGCGGGGTGATGATACGCTCGACAGCCGGGTCATCTGCAAGGTTGAGGAAGACTACCGCCCGTTCGAGTGCACCGGTGCGCTCGAAGTCCTGCATGAAATAATTTGCTTCTTCTTTCGTTATACCCATCGCTGCAAAGACGACGGCGAAACTCTCGGTCGAGCCGGGCACTTTTGCCTGCCGTGCGATCTGCAGCGCGACTTTGTTATGAGGAAGACCGGCTCCCGAGAAGATCGGGAGCTTCTGGCCACGGACAAGAGTATTCGTACCGTCAATAGTCGAAATACCGGTCTGGATGAAATCTGCAGGCATACCTCTCGCGTAAGGGTTAATTGCAGCGCCGGTGATATCGAGGCGTTTCTCCGGGACAATCTCCGGACCGCCATCAATAGGTTTACCGCCACCGGACAGGATACGGCCGAGCATTTCACGACCCACGGGCATCTTGATGGTCTCACCGGTGAAACGGACACCACTATCCCTGCCGATACCGGTCGTAGTCTCGAAGATCTGGACCACTACCAGTTCATCGCTTGTGTCGAGAACCTGACCACGCTTGGTCGAGCCGTCGGAAAGAACAATGTGCACAAGTTCTCCGTAGGCAATCGGCTCGGTCTTCTCGACAAAAACGAGAGGACCTGCAATCTTATTGATCGTCCTGTATTCCTTCATGCTGCCGACCTCAGTGTGTTGAACTCAGCGTCCATCTGTTTTTCGATTTTCGCCAGTTCAGGCTTGTAGTCCTTGATGAACTTGATCTGGGGCAGCTCGTTCTTTGCCTTGACCCCGTTGATCTGTGTAGGGCTGACACCGGCAATCTGGGCGGCGTAGGCAAGTTCGGCGAAGAGCTTGATCGCCTTCATCATGTCGTACTGTTTTGTCATGTCGCAGAACGTGTCAACAGCGTCATACGCGTTCTGCTGGAGGAAGATTTCACGGATCATACGGGCGACTTCGATAGTCACCTGTTCTGACTCCGGCAGGGCGTCGGAACCGACGAGCTGCACGATTTCCTGGAGCTCCGCCTCTTTTTGCAGGACTTCCATTGCCCACGAGCGGATCTTGTTCCACTCGGGGGAGACTTCCTTGTCATAATAGTCCTGCAGTGCTTCAAGATAGAGGGAGTAGGAGTTGAGCCAGTTGATAGCCGGGAAGTGCCGGCGCTGGGAAAGCTTCGCATCCAGTGCCCAAAATACCTTGACGATACGAAGAGTGTTCTGGGTAACCGGCTCGGAGAAATCACCACCTGGCGGCGAGACCGCACCTATGACAGAAACCGACCCTGATGCTCCGTTCAGGGTCTCGACAAGACCGGCACGCTCGTAAAACTCGGAGAGCCGGGCTGCGAGATATGCAGGATACCCTTCTTCTCCCGGCATCTCTTCGAGTCGGGATGAGATCTCACGCATCGCTTCAGCCCAGCGGGAAGTCGAATCTGCCATCAGCGAGACATCGTAGCCCATGTCACGGAAGTATTCCGCGATCGTAATACCGGTATACACTGATGCTTCACGGGCCGCAACCGGCATGTTGGAAGTGTTTGCAATAAGTACGGTCCTCTCCATGAGCGGTTTACCGGACTTCGGGTCCTCGAGGTGCGGGAACTCCGTAAGGACTTCCGTCATCTCATTGCCACGTTCACCGCAGCCGATATAGACCACGATCTCGGCATCCGACCACTTGGCCAGCTGCTGCTGGGTGACGGTCTTACCACTCCCGAATGGGCCGGGGATTGCAGCTGTGCCACCCTTTGCTATAGGGAAGAGACCATCGAGGATACGTTGACCAGTGATCAGCGGGATCGTCGGATTCTTCTTTTCTTTTACAGGACGCGGGACACGGACCGGCCAGCGCTGGATCATCGGGTACTCGCGGCCATCGTCAAGGACGCAAATCGTCTCGTCAACGGTGAAGTCCCCGTTCCTGATCGTTTTGACAATACCTGCCTTCACATTGGGAGGAAGCATGACCTTATGGACGATGTTTGTCTCCTGGACTTCACCAAGGATTGCTCCCGGTTCGACCGAATCCCCTGATTTTACGACAGGCTTGAATGTCCATTTCTTCTCATGCGAAAGCCCTGGCGCCGAGACACCACGCTCGATGAAATTGCCCATCTTATCCACAAGGACCGCGAGGGGTCGCTGGATCCCGTCGTAGATACTGGTCAGGAGACCTGGACCCAGTTCAACTGCAAGTGAGAGGCCGGTGTTTTCAACCGGTTCACCGGGCCGGATACCGGAGGTATCTTCGTAAACCTGGATGATGATGCTGTCACCCTGGATCTTGATGACTTCTCCCATCAGCGCTTCTTTTCCTACCTTCACCACATCGTACATGTGGGCGTCAAGATTGACTGCCGTAACGACAGGTCCGGCGATTCTTTTGAGAACCCCTTGTTTCTGCTCTTTTGCTTTTTTGGTTTTTACTTCCACAAATCAACACCCACCGATCTCTTGATTCTATCTCTCATAGACAATCCCCCTTCCTCGCCACCGATCGCGATCACGGTGGGTTTCACGGAGTTTTCAAGGGTAGTCCGAAGTCTCCGGGGAACGCGGTCCATATCGCTGCTGTTGAGTACGAGAATGCCAACATTGCCATCATGGAGGACATTGTTGATGTATTCATTGAGTTTCTCGTCATTTTCTGCAGCGTATGTCTTTTTTATACCAGCAAGCCGGAACCCAAGAATGAACTCGCTGTTACCAATGACTGCAATCTCCATTTACACCACCAGATATTCTGCTATCCTCTCGGACGGAAGTTTCGATTCCTTTCCTCTGGCAAGCGCCCGGAGATTAAAGACTTCATACTTTTTCTTTTCCAGGTAAACAAGGATGGGATGAATCGAGAACGGGTTGCGCTTCGACAAGCGCTCCATCTGTTCCAGTTGAACACGGGTCAGCCTGCTCTCAACATCATGTATCACTTTTTCACTTTTCAGCTCATCAAGGAGTGATATTAAGAGATTGTTACGAATTTTTTCTTTGAGCTGATCGATAAACTCGGCCTGGTCGCGAACGGTATTTAAATTTGTAAAATCCGCAGCAGAAAGAACGCCACCGGCAATATACATCTCACGGGCGTCTTCCTCAAAAGTGTCCATTCGCAACCGGAAGAGAGTCTTGATATTCCGGATGTCAATATCAAACCTGATGAAATCGAGGAACTGGTTTCCTCCTTTGATTCCGCTTTCTGCTTCCGCAATAATCTCAGAGAAGAACTGTTTATAGAGCTCATTTTCCATCCGGGAGAACGAGCCGCTCTCTTTGGCAGCCGGGTACTCACGGGAGATGACCATGTATATCCGGTTCCCTTTGAGGGCTTCGATGATCCTTTCGGGATTGTCTTCTGCCAAAAGACGGTCGAGGGTGTCCCGATCCAGACTACCCGCCGGAACTAAGATCTCCTTGATCTTCCCCACCTTCTCTCCCTGCATCTTGCCCCGCAGGATGGTGAGAACGTTCTGGATATCCCAGCGGCGGAGATATGAGCGGGTGAACTGTTTTAAGTTTCCCGGGGTGATCTCCAGGATCTTCTGGTATTCTTTGGCAAGGTTCCAGCTCAGGGCAACTTCTATGAGGTCGATCCCTTTAAAGACCGTGCTCAGCTCATCGATCTCATCTTTATATTCAGTTTCCTGGATAATACGGGTGATTTCCGGGAGGCTCATATTGAGCATCCTCATGTACTCCTCGCGGGGAATGAGCTTCGATTTTCTTACCCGCATCCTGGTACAAACGTAAATGTATGGTGCAAAGACACTTTTCACTGCAACCATCGTCGTACCCCCTTAACCAAACAGGATGTCAGATGCATCTTTCAACCCGGATTCCCACACCTTTGCAAGGAATGTGCGGTAACTGTAATCAATCTGCAATTCTCCTCCATCACCTTCCACAAGGACTCCCCCGTCGATATCGACGGGTGTCCCGACTTTGAATTTGGCAAATTCAGGAGTCTCAGAGATGACAGCTTTGACGGCTGCCATATCCCGTTTGTTGCAATAAATTTTACCTTGTGAAATCTCCTTATGTGCCTCGGTGAGGAGTTTTTTGATGGCTTCGCGATGGAAGCTTTCAGGGAGACCGGCAATCTCGATTAGCACTGTTTCGTAAACTTTATCGAGCAGTTCCTTCTGTGTGTTTAGGAGCTCCCGTTTGACAAGCAGGTTGGCTGCAGACGCTTCCTGATCGATGATATGCGTTGTCTGCTTGACTGATTCTGCCTCTGCCGTGAGTTTGATCTCTCCGGCACGCTTCCCGGCTGCTGCAAGGATTTGGTCAGTTTCCTGCTTTGACTCTGCACGTATCTTTTCTGCTTCCTTTTTGCCTTTTTCCCTGATTTCTTCAACAACGGCTTCCAGTCCCATTGTCTGCCCCGATTTAGAACAACAGCAGGAGAGCGACGACAAGTCCGAAAATGACGATTGTTTCCGGAATGACCGTAAGGAGCAGGACAAGCCCGAACACGTCTTTGTTTTCCGCGGTTGCACCAACTGCTGCAGAACCTATCGCCATTTCAGCGATACCTGAAGCAATACCGGTTAATCCAACGGCTAAGCCTGCGCCAATAGCCTTCATTCCCATCTGCGATGCCTTCATCAATTCAACATCTGTAATTACTGATGCTGCTGCTGCTACAACTTCTGCTGCCATTTTTAATCCTCCGTAAATCTTCTATTAAATCCAAACGGATTGTACTTTTTGCCTCCACCTTTGTAGAATTTGGTGAAGAATTCAACATAATGCAACCTAACTGAATGCAGACCGCTCCCGAGAATACCAAGTGCCAGGTTCAGCGCCTGACCTATCACAAAGACGGCAACACCCAATATAATAAAGAGCACTCCTGTAATCGTAATGTTTTCCAGCTGCGGTTCTATAAGCATCCCAATCGAGATGTAGTTCACCACCATGGCTATTGCCACGGAAGAAAGTCCCACGGCGACAATACGAGAGTACGAGAGCACGTGACTGATAATCGTTGGAAGTTCAACAAGCTCAAGCCCGGAATCCCGTGCGATGAACAATACACCGGTAACCAGCATCACAGCACCAATGATTGCTGCAATGTTCAGATTCATAATAACCGGTGGAAATTTGGTTAAGTCAGGCATATATGGCATCTGAACAATCGACCAGATCATCACAAGGATACCCCACATAACTAAGAGCCATCCAAAATTTGCCATTACCGCTTTTGTCCGGTGATCCCCATGATCCTGGCGTGCATGGTTGATCATCCCAAAAACACGCCCAAGAGTGATGTGCAGGAGACCAATCCAGATCGCGAGAATCATAAGTTCAGGAATTTGCGGACCATGTCCTGTTGCATGGGCACCGATATTCAAGTGCCGGCTGAAAATGATGGGTCTCCACGGGAGAGGAAATCCCAGAAATTCAGCAAAGAGCAACCCAAAGATGATACTTGAGATACTCGCATTCCTGAGTACAACAAGCAGTTGAGTACCCTCTTCCCCTTTAAGGTACTTCCGAAGCACCAGACTCATCGCAAGAAGTATCAACCCATATCCCACATCTCCCAGAATCAGCCCGAAAAAGAGGGGAAACACAATAGAGAGTGTGAGCGTTGGATCGAGTTCTGTGTATTTCGGTCGGGAGTATACGTCCATGAGCATCTGTGTTGGTTTTGCAAACGACGGGTTATGATACTCAACGGGCACTGAATCGTGTTCTGGATCCTTGGGAAGCACGGTGAAAAAGATTTTCCCACCTGTCGCATTTTCAAGTGCCGGGCGTATTGTTTCAACACTCACCGAGGGTACCCAGCCTTCTGCAACGAACGTCTCATTGGTCGTTGCAAACCGCAAAGGTGCCTCGGTTTTTTCTACCTGGACTTTTAAAATTTCCTCACAGGCAACCAGAAACCCGGCATGTTTTTCTTTTATTCCATCCAGTTTCCGGTTAATCTCAACAGTCTCCTTTTTGAGGAGTACGATTTGTTCGTTGTAGAAATTTATACGACCCTGAGGATCGCCTGACTCCTCAGGAATGGGGACTGCCTGGTATCCCGCTTCCTGCAATACACCTTCGACAACACTCCTTTGTCCGACCGGCACTATCACTACTATGAAATGTTTGCCTTTCCCTTTCGAAAAAAACATTTCATGAGGACCGGGGACGGATACCTCTTTTGCGACATATCCGGCTAAAACGACAAAGTTCGAATAACCGCGGTAAAGATCGAGATCGCCGGGAATTCCTACAAAGGGAGAGATCTCGGCAATCTTTTGTTCGTACTCTTTAACTTTTGTATCAAGCTTCGAACGTTTGCCCGTGAGCTCTTCAACCTCCTGCTCAATTGCAGGGAGTTCGCGTTCAATCAGACCCTGAAGTGCTGACTGATTTTGTCGCTCCTTCACCTCAAAATCATCGCTGCGGATTGAAAATGCATTCTGAATCGTACGTATCTTTACAAGATCACCGGATGCTTCACTAGCTCCCGATAGGGGTGTGCCGATTTTAAAGCCTTCATAGCCTTGTGCTCCCGCTTCAACAAAGTCCTCAATATGAAACAGGCGATGACGATACAATTCCGAAATAACCGGAGCCATCTGATCTTTTGAAGCGACAATGAGCAACCTGCTCATCTGCTCAGGCTTTAACATGCAGCTGCTCCTTAAACCGCAAAATCAGCAGCTGCACTGCTTTTGGAAGGTTTTTTGAACCTTTTTCACGGATTGCTGCTGCCCGCTGATTGCCACTTTTTATGATTTCGGCGTGCTTGAGTGCCGCCTGGTGCCGTGCTTCTTCCAGTTTCAGCTTCTTGTATTGTTCAGCATTGCTCTGCGCTTTTATAATCAGATTATCAGACTCCAGCTCAACCTGAGAATGCCTGTGTTTTTTCTCTTCATGGGCTGCCCTGATTGTTTTTTGGTAATCCTCTTCAGTTTTTTTAATGTCTCGTAGGACCTCAGTCTTCATCCAACCCTCCTCTCACGGCAATACAATAATTGGTGAAAAAAACAATATATGTATTGTTATTTACGCTCAAACGATTGTCCCTTACAGATGAATTTTTTTAAAATGGAGGTCTCAGAATAAATCCGTTTTTATCTCGTATTTTATATTTCTGGGCATTATGCCCTCTGGCAGAGGCGATATATTGACACCCTGTTCGCTTCTTTTAAGAGTAATACCTGCAAGCTCATCACTTGAACAGATAAGGTGCTGTTCCGGGTGTGTCCCTCTCTGAATCGAGCAGCTGGTAAAAATTTCAGGCCCTACGGATACAACATAGGAAATCCGTCGTGACCCGGGATGATCTTTGGGTAATACCAATAATGGCACATGGTAGGTCCTCACAAGGTCAATGAGCATCATCGCTGGTTCAACAGCCCCGTCTTCAGGAGCGGAGACCACAATAAGGTCACCAGCATCAACACCCTGGCAATATTCATCGTGGGAGGTTTCAATGCAGAGACCAAATCTGTTCTTTACCAATGCAATGAGTAAAAAGGATTTCTTCCCTCTGATAAGCAGCAGCTCATCATCGAGGGAGAAAATCATGCCTTAGCCACATCTTCTGACTGGCAGCTGGGACACATTGGTTTTTTACCGATACCTTTGAACCGCTCACCACATTCATTGCAGCGGTAATCCTTCCCTTGAACCCGATCCGGGGGGAGATCAATATCTACAGGTCCTCCAACAGTACACATATTCCGGTCACCTCACTACGAAGTCTGTGCGACATTATTTAATTCTATCTCATGAACACTTTCCTTTTTCACCTGTTGCTCTTCTTCCCCGCTCCAAAAAACCGGCACGATGAAAACATCCCACTACCCCAATTGAGAAATCCAATTAAAACGGAAAGGAATCCTAGTTCAGATGCTAAAAAATGGTAGCTGTTTTTAGATCGTTATCCCAAGAATATCAAGGAAAACAAGGATACAGACACCGGGAAGCCCGCCCACTGCGCAGATAATGATTGTTGCAAGGCTGTAGCCAAGATCGGGTTTGCCGATCCATTGCATGACATGGAAATAATTGAGGAGAACCAGTACAGTCAGTCCTAAAATTGCATTTATGACAAGGACCATCAGATTTTTTACAAGATAGTAAACGATTGCGATAGTAGCTACGACGAGAAGTATCGTAATAAGCATGTCACTCATGATTTTTTCTCTTTTGTCTATTTCCCAATGATATGCTGCCTGTTTATTTTTACCGATGGAAGTATCATTGAACCGATCGCCCGGGATTCCTTGCTTAGTCCGGAGATATGCTGATGCAGATCGAACACATTTCCCGACAGCATTGCACTCCGGACAGGAGTGTCAAACTCTCCTCCCTCCATCCAGAATGCATTGGAAAGTTCAACAGAAAATTCACCGCTCATCGGGTTTGCCGTATGGGCACCGACAATATTGTGCACATAAACAACGCGATCATCAGCAACCTCATTGCGTTTCCCGTCGACCACAAAATTATGATGGCCTATTGAGGGTAAACCACCAAATCCACCCCGTTTTGCACTCGCGGTACTCTTTTTACCGAACCGGTATGCAGTTTTTAGATCATAGGCAAAGGTTTCCAGAATTCCCTCTCTGATAAAATCAACCCGTCGTGTCGGTGTGCCCTCGGCATCCCACCGCACACTCCCGTTTGCCCTTCCCAGAAGCGGATCATCATACATGGTGATCATCGGATCTGCGACGATTTTACCAAGAGATTGTGCAAGCCTGGATCGCCCTGCATGCACATTTCGTCCACTCAGCGCAGGTACAAATACATTCCCCAGAAGTTCCCCATAGGCAAGAGGTGAGAGGAGGATATCATACTCTCCTGTCGCGATTTCTTTCCCATTATCCGATTCCGCAGCAAAGAATGTCGCCCGCTCTCCTACAGAGATCGGATCGATCTTGTCAAAGAAGCTGGAATGATCAAACTCGTAGCCGGTAGATTGTCCGCGAATCGCTTCCAATGAAACAGAAACGCCGGTGTGTTTGTCGATATACCGGACATCCCTGCTGTTTGCAAGTGTCACCTGGGAAGAAGAAACTGACGCTGAACCGGAGGCTACTTCTGCCGGGTGTTCTGCTGCTCCCTCAAGCATCTTCTCAATCAGCTCGATAACAACTGCAGGTTTTACCAGGACCGAGTCATCAAACGAAAGCGGGACCTTCGAAAGCGGGGCCGGTTCCGGTAGTCCCTTCCACTCCTGCGGGGTCGCAAGTTTTCCACTGGCAATTGCAGCGTTCAGGCACTCCCTCCATTGGCTGACATCGTTTGTACTTGAGGATCCTATTCTTCCTTTATGAATGGTCCGGATGCCAAGACCACAATCTTCTGTTGTTGTGGCAAGGTCCACCTTCTTTTGTTTCAGGTTAGCAGAGACTGAGGTTCCCGTAACGTAAAAGATTTCGACTTCATCGACGATTTTTTCCGCTTCGTGTATCAGTTGATCAATCCACACCACTGCCACCAACCACCGCATCACTTAAGAGAATATGGGGTGCTCCGTCGCTCACCGGAACACTCTGACCTCCCTTCCCGCAATATCCCGGACTCATGGTACGATTATTACCGCAGAGGGTGATCCCGTGGAGTGTTAAAAGAATTTCACCGGATAAAGAGACATCCCTCACCATTGTTGTACATTCCCCTTTTTCAATCAGGTAGCCATACTCCGCATTAAACTGGAATATCCCCCGCCCGGGATCAACCTGACCTCCACGGGATCCTTTAAGAAAAATTCCATCCCGGCATTCTTCAAAGATCTCATGGTCCGTCGCATCTCCGGCTTCAATGAAAGTATTGCTCATCCTGACCAGCGGGGGTTCGCCCGGCATTGCACGGGCATGACCGGCCACACCATTCCCCACAGAAGAGAGCGTTTCAAGGTTGTGAAGAAATGCGTGGATGACGCCTTTTTTTATTATTTCTGTCCTGCACACTGCTACACCTTCGGCATCGACCGGATCAAAACCGAATTCGTGAATGCCGGGGTCATCAATAATGGTCAGGTTTTCATTCCCGATCTTCTGTCCGGTTTTTCCTTTCAGAACTGAGTTACCTTCCTTGATCAGGTCACCTTCACTTGCATGACCAACTGCTTCATGGGCAAAAACACCCGCTAATTCCGGATCAAGTACCGCTCGCATCTTCCCGGATTTTGCTACCCCGGCATCAAGAAGAGCTACAGCAATTTCAGCAGCCTTTTTACCTTGGGACTGCTGATGCCGGAGGTTGAATCCATGAATCGAATGCTCACGCTCGTATCCCATCTGGACATTCCCGTTCCGTGATGCAACTGCCAGAACATTAAAGCCGGAACGGCACATTTCATAAGAATATTCATTTTCAGAACTATCAGTAAACCGGACATGTTCGATTTTTTCTATGAAATTTGCCCTCCTGTTCACAACCAGGGGGTGTTTTGCAGCTGTTTCTATTCCGGAAAGGATCGATGATTTCTCCTCGATGCTTACATTACGGGGATCTTCTTTCATGGGCGGTACTGAGAGCATCCCGCGGGGGGCATCACCAAGGATAACATTTTCCTGGGTTATCCGGGCAAGTCTGCACGCGGACTCGAGAATCGCGTCAAATTTTTTGCCGGTACAGGGAGTATAATTATCAATCTGGAGGACTCCCCAGCCCGTTCCGCTCAGCACCCTGATCACTGCTTTATTGAAAAAAGATGATCCTGCTGATTCCACGACACCGTTATCGATATCAATGTGGGTTACCTGCCCGGTTACATGCCGCAGATCATAATATTGTATGCCGGGCATCGCATTCAGGCCATTGTCTGGTTAATTGCAGGGAGTTCGGGAATTATTGCTGTTGACCTCATTGCCATCTTTTTAAGTTTGGTGAGGAATCCGGTCGCGTTTTCCGGGACCAGCGCAAACTTGAGGACATCATCAATGGTGTCCATAGGAAGGATCGTGACAACTGATTTATATCGTTCTTCAATCAACACATCCCCAACATTCATCCGTGGAATAAGCACTGTTTTGATACCCGCTTTTGCGGCGGCTTCAATTTTATAAGTCACTCCGCCCACCGGAAGTACATCTCCCCGGACAGACAGGGAGCCGGTCATAGCAATATCCTGCCGTATCGGAATTCCCTCAATTGCGCTGATTACCGCAGTTGCAATGCTGATCGAGGCAGAATCTCCTTCTGCACCATAGGTACCAATAAACTGGATGTGGACATCCATGTTTTTGATATCTTTTCCGGTGAATTTTTTGATTAATGCACTGACATTTTTGATGGATTGCTGTGCAATTGATTCTTCATCTTTCAGCCAAGGCTCCTGTCGCTTTCCGGAAACACCGGTAGCAATGATCTGGCCGCTCTCTCCTTGTGCCGGGGTTACCTCTGCCATTATCGGAAGGACTGATCCGGCGTCATTTCCTGTCACCGCAAGCCCGTTCACCCGTCCAATGCGGGTACCTTCAACAATAGTCATCTCATATTCCCTGAGATGCTGGGTAATTTCATCGGAAACCTGATCCTCAATCGATCGTGCCGTGCTCTTTGCCGTTATTACGTGGACGGATGTCGTCAGGATAGCATTTTCCTGCCGTGCGATATCACCCGCAACACGGATCAGTCCCCCCATGTCCCGCAGTTTTAACGTCAGGTGCCCCTTCCGGTTTGAGCGTCGTTTTGCTTCACGGAGGATTTCATCAATCGCACTTTGATCAAAATGGGGGATTTTTCCGTCATTTTTCACTTCCTGGGCAATAAAGCGAATATATTTGCGGCGATTGTCCTCATTATCCTCCATACTCTCCGCCATATACACTTCATACCCATACCCGCGAATACGAGAGCGTAGTGCCGGGTGCATACCCTTGATTGCATCAAGATTTCCTGCAGCAACCATCACAAATTTGCAGGGTACTGGTTCAGTGCGGACCATTGCACCACTCGACCGTTCACTCTGCCCGGTGATAGGGAACTCTCCTTCCTGGAGCGCTGTGAGCAGGTTCTGCTGGGAGTGTGGGTCCAGCGTGTTGATTTCATCAATGAAGAGTACACCGCCATGTGCCCTGTGGATAGCCCCAACTTCAACCCGGTCGTGCGCCGGGGTTTCAAGTCCTCCACTCTGGAAGGGATCGTGCCGTACGTCACCAAGAAGGGCACCGGCGTGAGATCCGGTCCCGTCGACGAAGGGTGCAATATTTTTGGTATCATTGGTAACGAGGAGTTTTGGCACCATCGCCTCCTCCCGGGGAGTAGTGTACCGCAATGCCATGAAAACAAATGCGGCGGCAATGATTCCCATCAGCCACTGGTAAGTAATAAAGGAATAACCAATAATTCCAATAAGAAGGAGCATAAGCAGGGTGTTGCGGAACTGGATTTTTTTCTTTGCTTCTGCTTTATGAGCGGCAACAATCTGCTTGCCCCTACCCCCGGCAACAGTCCTGATCACCGGGTTATTGGCATCATCGGAATTAGGGTAGGCAAGAATATCCTGAAGGTCTTCTTTAGGTAATATTTCGGCCATTGCCTTGCCAAGCATTGACTTTCCCGTTCCCGGGCTTCCGATCATCATAACATGCCGTCGCTGGATTGCTGCCTTTTTAATGACCTCAACAGCATGTTCCTGGCCGATTACCTGATCAATCAGCTTCTCAGGTACATCGATCTGGGAGGATGTTGCTATTTCACTTTCAGTGTGCGCAGCCTCAGGTGTTGTAACCGGGGGTTGTACTGCCACGTTCTGCGGTGAAGATTGTTCAGAAATTTCCATTGTGGAATATACCTCTTTATCACTAAGGTTTTCATATCAATTGTTGCATGATAGTTTAAGTACTTTCAGCTGATTGCATCGGACGGTGTCTTTGAGAATCTCATACACGAAAAATACATGAAAAAAATGTGTAAAAACCAATGCGCATAAACTACAAGAGCACTTATTGTATAATAAATCCAAAAAGAAAGAAACTCCGCCACCAAGGGGTTAGGATAGATACAATGAAAGTAATCTGTACTGAAAAATCCCAAATACTTGCTACAAGCCTTGCCAGGGCACTGAAGACCTCAGTTGTTGAAGTAAAATATTCCCGTTTTCCTGATGGGGAGCAGTACCTGATTACCGGCGAACTGGATGATGAGACTATTATTGTCGGAAGTGTGGTGGATAATGACTCACTCGTCCAGTTAGTCCTGTTGATGGATGCCTGCGACAGCTCTGATAACCACCTTGTTTTACCCTATATGGGATATGCCCGACAGGACAAGCGGTTTTTGCCAGGAGAACCTGTCAGTGCACGAGCCGTTGCACAGGTGCTCAGCAGAGGGATTTTGGAAATTATTACCGTCAATATCCATGAACAGGAAGTGCTGAAATATTTTGGAGTGCCGGCAAGAAATATCTCCCTTGCCCAGGACATCGGTTCCTATATAAAATCCTTAAATCTCAGCAACCCCCTGATCCTCGCTCCTGATGAGGGTGCCCTCACCTTCGCAGAACACGTTGCATCTGCAGGTGGATGGGATGTTGATCATCTCGAGAAGACCCGACTCAGCGGTGTTGAGGTGAAGATGGCCCCTAAGCAGGTATGTGCTGCATCGAGATCGGTCGTAATAGTCGATGATATCATTTCAACCGGCGGGACAATTGCAACCGCTTCGGGTATGCTCTACCAACAGGGGGCTAAAGATGTTTTCGCTGCTTGTGTTCATGGGGTACTTACCGGAGGTGCATATGTCCACCTTATGGCCGCAGGAATCCGCGATGTTGTCTGCAGTGATACCATTGAACGCGGGTGCAGTAAAATTTCAGCTGCAGACCGGATTGCTCAAACGCTAAAAAAAAGCTGATTCCAGAGGCCCATAATAATGAATGATATACTGTAGCTTCTCACAGGTTTGCCCCATGAAAGCCATTCTTGATTCGAGCATTTTTTTCTCAGATATCCCAATCACCGGAGACCTCTACACAACTCCTTCTGTTTGTGATGAGCTGGTTGATATTCGCTCAAAAGGGAATTTTGAGAAATTATCCGCAGAAGGTTTACAGGTCATTTCTCCGAGTGCAGGGAGCAGAGAGATAGTGACAACTGCAGCAAAAAAAACCAGAGACACGGGTGTAATTTCTGATACGGATTGTGACCTTCTTGCGCTTGCCCTCGATCTTGGTGCAGTTCTCCACACCGATGATTTTGCTATCCAGAATGTTGCAGGCGTGCTTGGGGTGCAGACCATTCCTATCAACCAGCGAAAGGCAAAACGCATTCATTGGAAATACCGGTGCAGTGGTTGTGGCAGGTATTTTGATCATGATGGCGAATGTCTTATCTGTGGCTCGATAATTAAAAGAAAACTTAAATAGATACCGGAGAATCTTTTTCCCATGTCTTCCCTTGACGATCTGATTGGCAGGGCAAAACTGCTCCTCGCGGAGGGACATAGTCCAGGTCAGATTGCAGATGAACTCTCCCTTTCCATGGAAACTGTTACGTGGCTGCTTACGCAGGGGAAAGGGACGGCTGCTCCAAAAGATGTCCATATAGACTGGACAGCGGTCAGCAGCCAGGCGCCTTTGCTTGAAGAAACTGCGCTGATGCTCCTTCAGAGGTATTATGGAAGCCAGTCTGATGAGAGCGTTTCATCACCAGCTGCGGAGGTGATTGTGGGTATTGCCCTTTCAGGGATCCCGCTTGCAACAATTATTGCTGTTCAGGAGGCAGCAAAACTTGCCATCTATCACCCGGCAAAACAGAACCAGAGCGAGCGACCGATGGGATCAATCAGCGGGAATTTTGCCGCTATAGGAGGGGAGCGTTGTATTATCGTTGACGATACCATAACCTCGGGTAACACCATGCGGGAAGTGGTGAAGTATTTGAAGAAACACAATGCGATCCCTGTTGCCATCTGGGTCATATTCGATAAGCGCGGTATCAAGGATATTGATGGTGTACCGGTCTATTCGCTCTTTAAAATATCCCGCATAGACTGATCATTCCTTTTTTTTATAGAGCCAAACACAGATTATATATAGAAGTTCAATTCCACCTTTTACATCATCGGAGGATCCATTATGCAATCTGGACAACAAATTATCATCTTAAAAGAAAATGTAGAGCGTAATACCGGGAAAGAAGCCCAGCGCTCGAATATCGCAGCAGCAAAAGCAATTGCCGGTGCTGTCAAGTCAACACTTGGTCCACGGGGAATGGACAAGATGCTTGTAGATTCAACCGGGGATATTGTGATCACCAATGATGGTGCAACCATTCTTAGCGAAATTGCTGTGCAGCACCCCGGCGCAAAAATGGTGATTGAAGTCGCACGGACTCAGGATGAAGAGGTCGGCGATGGAACAACCACTGCTGTTGTCATTGTTGGCGCGCTCATGGAGCAGGCAGAGGGAATGCTCGAACAGGGTATTCATCCAACCGTTATCGCACAGGGATACCGGATGGGCATGGAAAGAGCACTCGAGATCGTGAACAGTCTCTCCCTCAAAGTTGACCCGGCGGACCGCAAAACCCTTTTGAAAATTGTGGACACTGCCATAACCGGCAAATCTATCGAGTCAGTAAAAACCAAGCTTGATGGCATTATTGTTGATGCCGTGATGGCAGTTGCCGAAAAAACCAATGGGAAGATCACGGTCGATGAAGAAGACGTGATGATCAAGAAACAGAAAGGAAAGGCTATGGACGATGCAGAGCTGATCCGCGGTATTGTCATTGACAAAAAGCGCATCAGCGAGGGGATGCCCAAAAAGGTTACAAAAGCCAAAGTCGCTTTGGTTGCAACCCCTCTCGAGATCACAAAAACCCAGGTAAAAGCCAAGATCAAGATCACGAGTGCCGAGCAGATCAATGCTTTCTCAGAGCAGGAACGCGATGCACTCAAAAAACTTGCCGATGCGATTATCGGAAGCGGTGCAAATGTTCTTTTATGCCAGAAAGGCATCGCAGATCCCGTTCAGTTCTACCTGGCCAAGAACGGTATTTTAGCCATTGAAGATGTGCCGGAAAGTGATATGAAATATGCCGCGCGATCCCTTCATGCAACAATTGTCAATAAACCAGATGCACTCACGGCAAAAGATCTCGGGACCGCAGACCTTGTAGAAGAGGATACCGATGCCAACATCACCCGGATATCCGGGTGCAAGAACCCCAAGTCAATCACCATCCTGCTCCGCGGCTCAACCGATTATCTCCTTGACGAACTCGAACGTGCTGTTATTGACGGAACCCGCGTGGTCATGGACGCTATGGAAGATGGCACCTATGTGGTTGGTGGCGGTGCTGTCGAGACCGAACTCCTCATGAACATCCGGGATTACGCGTCAACAGTCGGTGGGCGTGTCCAGCTTGCCATAGAAGCCTATGCAGCAGCGTTTGAATCCATTCCCCGCGCCCTTGCAGAGAACTCAGGTTTCAATCCCATTGACAAACTGGTCGAACTCAAGAACGCCCATTCAAAAGGGAAGAAAAACGCGGGTCTGAACGTTTATGACGGTACGATTGTGGACATGCTCGCAGCAGGTGTACTCGAACCACTCAGATCAAAACGCCAGTCCATCCAGAGCGCTTCAGAGACTGCAGTCATGCTCATCCGTGTTGATGACATGATGGTCACCCAGTCAAAATCGCCAGGTTCTGGCGGTGCTCCTGCAGCATTTTAATAAAATCTTTTTGTGAGGGATTGGATCAATCCCCCTTCATCAAATTTTTTTCCTAGTTCTCCTCAAAGAATGCACGTATTCCTGCAGAGAAGTACCTGTACTGACTGAATCTTCTCTCATCGTGAGTAAAAAAATCCATGACGCGGGCAGGGTTTAGAATGGACGGGATTTAGTATCATAGTATCAGATAACTATTAGAGCAATTGATGGAAAAAATATCAGAACCGGTTGCCGAGGTAGTCTAGCCCGGGAAGGCGGTAGCCTCGAAAGCTACTGGCGCTTCGCGCCTCGGGAGTTCAAATCTCCCCCTCGGCGTACTTTTCCTGGAAAATTTTCTTTCAGCATAGTATATCGTTGATTATTGTTTTTACCTGAAGATAATCCGTCTTCTGAGTAATGATGACACGAAAAATTACACGTGGTGCAGGGATCAGAAATGCAATACATTGTTATTGCTGTGCGATTTCCCCCAATGGTGAAAAATAACAGATATTTTTTTAAAAAAAACCGAGATTTGGGGATATTTAATTTTTAGTGTGAAAAAAAAATTATATATATTACGTATCCATAGTATATCATAATAAGAAAGAATTTGTTTATATCAATACAACCAATAACGCCGCCAGAATCGTTGGAAGAAAAATCTTGTCTGATGGGTGAACTAAGATGATCCGGATCAAGAAAAATAAACCCCCGATTTCGCCAGATACCCGATCGTTTCGTCAGGTACGAAGGGTTAATCTGAACCGAACCTACATTCCGCTAAAAATTGGAATAATAGTCGGATATATTATTTTAGGTATGTTATCCGCATCCACATCCATGTTCGGGATCTTGATCGGGGCGATGCTCCGGATTGCCGGATTATAATTTTTTTTGGCAGACTCGTTTTTTTCTCGTAAAAGTTGTCTGTTTTTTTCCGGAAATGGGAGGTTCCCCAGATCCCGTTACTACAAATAATCAGAATTTTCGGTTTTTCGCTTTACTAAAAAGTGCCCCCAAAAAATCGGGGGTAGACAGGATTGACGCATGAACACGAATAAACACTTTCAAAAAAAAATTGGGGGTGCGGGTAATTTCCTTAAACATCCATTATTCCACGACAACGGTTCCCTGCATAGCCGGGTGGATTGTGCAGGAATAATCATAAGTGCCGGCCTTATCAATTTTCCTGCTCCAGGATTGCGAAGGCGCGAGCACGGCTGAATCCTCACCATCCGCAAATAATATCCTGTGCGGCACTGAATCCAGGTTCACCCAGCGTGCTGTTGATCCCACCTTCATCGTCATTCTTGCAGGATCAAATGCGAAATTTTTGATTTGGATAGTATTATCAGATACAGAACTTGTTGTCTGCGGAACCGGAATGGTTGTTGATGCCAGCTGTTGCGTCGTTTGCAGGGGAGTAGTGACAGGCGCTGGGGGTTGGACTGGGGGTGCTGTCTGGGTGCATCCACAGACACCAGCAAGTATGAGGGTAACAGCAAGAAGAATGAGACCGTTTTTCATAGATTAATCTCCATAGGTTCCCGTATAATAATCTGATGTAACCAGATAAAGCGGGAGCACAGGTTTATTTTATCTTTCTTGAAAGTGTATGTCCGGGATTTGAGTATCAAGGAAAAAAACCGGTATATTCCTCATAATGTCCATGAACTCTTCTGCATGGTAGTGATCGGAAAAGGACAGATCAGAAAGGAGAGCGGCCGGCAGGGCACTGGCAAATTTCCAGCCTTCTGCCTGGGGCAAAGGCAGGACTACCCGAATTTCATTCTTTCCCATTTTCTGGATTTCTTGTACTGCAGACATCACCAGTTGTCCCCGGCCTTTTTTTCCTGCACGCATAACTCTGACAACAAAGTCGTTATACCGCACCTGTGCCTTGCCACCAAGCTTGTCCTGAAGCAACAGAGAGAGCAACCGGTTAAACCTGATCCCTGAAAAAGAGAATATGAGAACCTCGACCCCTTTTTTCCCGGTCCGTTCGACGATATACAACCCATCCTCTCCGATACCCTCCGGAATCCGTGCGAGCACGGTCTGCATTAACTCCTTCTCCTGCTCACTAATGGGGAGCACTGATCCCCCCCTTGCATGTATCTTCTGTACCATCCGGCACACAAGGGGTGAAAACCCTCCTTCATTGGCACTGGTCCAGAATGTGCGGGACATTTCCGATCCACCTGGAACCACAACAACAATATTATGTCCTTCATCGCACTTTACCATCGACCAGCTGCGACCACCGAGCGAGATCTCTTCTGAGTTCCTGCTGTTCACGAACCGTGCATCCAGCTTCCCCACAACCTCACCTTCAGGAGTCACAGCGCGGTACTCCCCTCCTGCAGCGATCACCGAATAGAGATCTTTCCAGTTTGAACGCCCGAACACCCGCTCGGCCTCAGTTCCCAGCATCAGGATTTCACCATCAGTAGTCAGATACCCCGCTTGAATGAGATGGTTAACAATCTGGTCAAGGATCTTTGGCTCAAGGTCTTTGAATACCGGCGGGGAAAGAACCGATGATGCCAGCTGTTTGCGGCTGACCCTCGAATGGATGTACAAATACAGGAAAATCTGCTGCAGCAGGACATTGTAGGGTTTTTTTGGAGGAACGAGGTTTTCAACTTCCTTTCGGGTCGCACATTCTATGATGGCAAGACTGCATAAAAGTTCACAGGGGTTCTGGAGTACCCAGGCCATATATGCTGATTTCCCACGCCGACCACTCCGTCCCATTCGCTGGAGGAATGAAGAAACAGAATTTGGAGGGCCAACCTGTACGACAACATCAAGGTCGCCAATATCAATGCCGAGTTCCAGCGTGCTTGTGCAGATGATGCAGGCACCATCCTGTGAAGAGAACGCATCTTCCGATGTTTTTCGCGTAGCTGGAGAGAGCGAAGAGTGATGGATGTGAAGATTCCGTATCCTCCCGGCACTTGCCTTCATGAGTTTCTCTGCAATACTACGACTGTTTACAAAGACGAGAGCCTTCTTTCCGCTCACGATCCGTACAAGTGCATTGATCCGGTCTTTTTCTTCTGGGTTTACAATAAACAGGAACTGTTTCTCTCTTGGAGGTGATGAAACCTCAACGATTTCCGCTGTATGCCGGCCATCAGAGAGCCAGTCAAGCACTTCCCGGGGATTTCCTGTTGTTGCGGAAAGTCCAATCCGCTGTACAGGTCTCTTTGTGATTCGGTCCATCCGGTCGAGTAGTACTTTGAGATGAACCCCCCTCTCGGACTCAACAAATGCATGGAGTTCGTCGATAATAATGGTCCGAACCCGCCGGAGATCCAAAGATAGGTTTTTTTCCTGAAGGAGAACCTCAAGCGATTCGGGCGTAATCATCAGAAAGTGAGGGGGTTCCCCGTCCTTCCAGGAGCGATCCCCTTTCGGCACGTCACCATGCCATTTCATCACTGATAGTGAAGTCGGTATGCAAAAATCCCTGAAACGATCCTCCTGGTCATTTATCAGCGCTTTTAAAGGGGATATATAGAGACAGGTCACGCCCATCCTCCCATTTTTCAGGATATCATCCATAACAGGAATAAGCGCAGCCTCAGACTTCCCCCGGCGGTTGGTGCGATTACGAGCACGTCACTTCCCGTCGCCACTGCTGAATATGTCTGCTCCTGGACTTCACGGAGCTCAGTCCACTCCAGTCGTTGGGCAAGCACCTGCTGGAGGGATTCGTGGAGAGTTGAAAATACTGATGACACGTTTTTCTCATAGTGCGTAGTCTCTGACGCATTATGTTCTTTCCGGGTAATTTGTCGTTTAAGATGACATGCGTTCAGCGAAGTTCAGAATCAGCGTAAAATACCCCCGGGTAGAAAATCTGGCCACCGGTTCAAGAGAACCTTTTTTTGTTCAGAGAGACGACAAAATAACCATGGAACTCGCACAACAAAAATGCACTACCTATCGGGTGGGATCTCCTCCATTGACCAGAAAGGAGACGATTGAGCTCCTTGGTCAAGTGCCTGGATGGTCGCTTGTCAATGGTCACCTTACCCGGGTGTTTGAGCTCGATGACAGCGACCGGTGCGTTGAATTTTTTATTGAAGTTATGGCTCTTTCATCACAGGAGGGACATATTCCGGATATCTGTATGAAAGAGTCACGATTCATCGAAATTTCATACTATACGTATCTTGCCGGCGGATTGACATTAAACGATTTTATTATGGCAGCAAAACTAAATACACTCAGGCAAGAACAGTAATGTCGTTTTCAAAGTCCGATACTTCTTTTTTTTAAAATGATTTATTTCAGGTTAAATTTCCTGACAATTTTTTCCCGTATATCTTCTTTTGGATAAGCCCCGATAATCCGGTCCACCAGCTGACCATGAGAAAAGAGCATTATGGATGGTATTGCGGTAATGTTGAACTGCATGGCGAGGTGCCGGTTGTCCTCGGTGTTACACTTACCGAATGTAACCTTCCCGGAAAATTCCTTGGACAGTTCTTCAATTACCAAACCAACCCTGCGGCACGGAGCACACCATTCTGCCCAGAAGTCCAGGACAACAAATGGATTTGTCTTGATGAATTCCTGAAAATGCGTCTCATCCACGTGCGTTACATCCACCTTTGCCGAGTGTTTCATTTTTTCTTTCAGCTCCTGCATCCGCTTCTCTCGTATCCGGCTGATCTCATCATCCATAATTCTCTGTAGGTAAAAGAGTAATTAAATGTCCCTGACCGTGAACCGGTACACGGATAAACTGAGTAAAGTATATCAGCGCACGCCAACTATATTATTACCCTGATTAATGGAGCGAGGTAGGGTAGTCAGGATATCCCGACGGGCTCATAACCCGTAGATCGATGGTTCAAATCCATCCCTCGCTACTGCTTCTTTTATGAATTTCTGTTTTTAAAGGTCGTCTTTTATTAGTTATTCAGTTTGTTCGGGCGTGATCAAGAAGAATCGAACATCAGCATCTGGGCACGGACAGGTAATGTATGGTAATCAGCTCCAACCCAGCCATTTTGCCTGTCTTTTTATGCTTTATCCTTTTCGTGCAACAGTGACGATGAATGTACGGTTCCGGTAAACCACATCCACATCGGAAAAACCACACTCCTTCAGCCATTGAAGCTGAACCGATAGTTTTTCGTTCCGGTCAAGGGTGTCACGACGCTTGAGAATTTCCGCGTGTTCCCGTGCATTCATGGGACCGTTGTGAAGAAATTCATTCCAGTACTCAAGGTACCTTTCCCGGAAATAGAGGGTATCGCCGTCAGCCTGATCAGCATTCACAAACAGCCCGCCGGGATTCAGTGCAGAAAATATTTTCCCGAACAGTGTGTGTTTGTCCTCAAACGTGAGATGATGTATGGAAAGTGCCGAACAGACCAGATCGTACTGCCCGACGGGTATCTTCCTGCTGTAATCACTGGCAATATAGGTAATATTCTTTCTGTCTGAAAACCTCTGCCGGGCAATTTCCAGCATGTTTTCAGAAATATCCAGCAGTGTCATATGCGCATTGGGGAATTTCTGTAGTATAAGAGCACTCAATAAACCCGTACCTGCTCCGATATCAAGGATTGATGGCTCGGGTATTGAAGACTCTGACGCCCAGACTGCTGTTGAATAAAACTGCTGCATATCCGGAATGACGAACTCCCGCTGGGAATCGTATTCTTGAGCAATAGCATCGAATGCCTTTTTTATATGTTCCATCATATCCCCCGCTTTTTAAAAAGATTGTAAAATCCACAAGGTTATCTTATTCTTGGCAAAGAAGATAAAAAAAATTATTCACCTGCCAACCGGGAATGGTTCTCACTGGTTAAAACCCAGACTATCCAGCTCAGGTTCACAAGCTTTCAGCGTCAAACGATACCAGTTTAGACTGGTACGTCCCGTCAATAAAATCAACCTGACGCATCTTTGCCTGCTCGCCTTCAATCTGTAAAGGATAGCACCCCGTAAGGCAGCCGGTACAAAGATTTTCCCGGTCAAAACCAATCGCCTCTATAAGCGCAGAGAGGGAGACATGGTGAAGAGTTGTAGCGGTAATGCTATGCCGGACCTCATCCTCAATTCTGTTGTTCGCTATCAGCTCTTCTCTCGTGGGCATATCAACACCAAGATAGCAGGGTGCTTTGATTGCCGGAGATCCTATACGCATATGGATCTCCCGGGCACCAGCTTCCCGCATCATGTTGATAATTCTGCGTGATGTAGTCCCCCGCACAATACTGTCATCGACAAGCACTACAGACTTCCCCTTCAGGTGAGCGGGAATAGGGTTGAGTTTTATTCGCACCGCTTTTTCCCGCTCCTTCTGGGTCGGCATGATAAACGTGCGTCCCATGTACCTGTTCTTCATCAGGGACTCCACAAACGGGATCTTTGAATGTTCAGCGTATCCGATAGCATACGCAGTCCCGGAATCAGGAAGAGAACAGACAGAATCCGCCACCACCGGATCCTCCTCATACAGTTTTTGCCCGATTCTACGCCGCACATCATAGACCAGCACACCGTCGATGATTGCATCTGCACGAGCGAAGTAAATATATTCAAAGATGCAATGTGCACGCTTACCTGCAATCGCTACCTGGTTACACTTTATTCCTTCAGCATCTATCCTGACCAGTTCCCCGGGCCGGACATCCCTTATGAATTTCCCATTGAGGGCATCAACCGCTACACTCTCAGACGCAACCATGTACCCTTTATCGGTCTTACCAATACAGAATGGCTTGATACCCAGCGGATCCCGGAAGGCATAGATAATACCGTCAATCATCATCACGACGGAATAGGATCCCCTGAGTTTCCGCATGCAGCGGTTAACTGCGTCCTCGACACATCCGGTATTACTTATTTCGTCAATAAGGATCTTTGCAATGATCTCCGTATCAGTGGTGGTAGTAAAGATCTGGCCAGCCTGTTCATATTCGGCTCTGAGTTCTGCAGTGTTTACCAGATTGCCATTATGGGCAATCGAAATGAAATGGTCCTTGAACTGGAAATTAAGAGGCTGGATATTCTCCAAAAGATTTGACCCGGTTGTCGGGTAGCGTACATGTCCGATACCGGCATTCCCTTTCAGGTCGTTTAAAACTGTGGGGGAAAAAACATCGGCGACGAGACCCGGACCCTTAAACTTCCGGAGGTTCGTGCCATCATAAGTGGAAATCCCGGCACTTTCCTGCCCCCGGTGCTGGAGTGCGTACAGGGAGTAATAGAGCTGGATCGATACACCGCCAGCATCGACGATGCCAACGATACCACACATGGTAAAACTCTAATGCGTTGGAATTTTTGGTCGCTTTGTGGTCCACTTATAGCTGCGCATTTTAGTGCTTCTGCCAAACCCGCAGGCAGAGCATTGTTTTTTCTGGGCGTGAAACGAGATTTTCCCACAGCGCCTGCAGGCGACATGGGTGAACTTGTTCATCTTTCCCATTGATGGAGTGCCTTTTGACATGTTACTTCACCTTATTGTTCCAGCGATGGGGATATATAGATAACATTATCCCCGCGTACGATGAGCGTACCTACCTTCTGAACCTGTCCCTTCTCCTCTTCCTCCGCCTTGTCAAGCACGAGGTTCATATGAACATCATATCCCTGGAGAATACCCCGTATTTCTCTCCCACCCTTGAGAGATACAATAACGGGCTGTCGGTTCAGCACCTGATCCAAAATATCCAACGGCCTTTTGGTCATAATAATACCCTTTTCACCATCGCTCTGGAGTAATATATGTGTGTGAGCTGCTTACTTAAACATACCGTAGATCCGCATCAGCCTTATACTATTTTTGAGGTATATGAAGGAAGGGTTTCTCCAAACAAACACCATAATTTTCCAATGCAAATTATTTTCAAGCGAGAGGGATGAATGTAGGAACTGTAACGATGAAAAAGATTGTTGTAAAAAAACGTCATTCTATCCGGAAAAGCCAGGCACAGGATCTCTTGTCCAGGCTCTCTGACCAGATCGGAAATTCAGCAAAATTTTTTCACGCGGATATGATTGAGGTACTTGAGACCAACGCCGATGTCTCGTTGTTCATGGTTAATAAAAAACCCCTCCTGATGGACAACGGCGACTGGGTGTTCCCAACCTTAAAAGGTGCGATCCAGTTTCCCTTTCCGGAACGCAGGGTTGTTGTGGATGCCGGGGCAATCCCCTTTGTAGTCAATGGTGCAGATGTGATGCGGCCAGGAATCGTCTCAATATCTGATGATGTAAAGGTCTCAAAGCCGGTACAGATCGTTGATGAGCGGCACGGCAAACCGCTTGCGATCGGAATAGCGCTCCTTGATGCGCCCGATATGCGTGCCAGAATTTCAGGAAAGATGTGTAAAAATTTTCATCACGTCAGCGATGAGATATGGAATATTGAAATCTAACACATACCGGTCCAAATCGATTGTGCGGAAAATCGGTCATTTTCTCTATTTTATGGAAAAAAAAACCTGACAGTTGCTTTCAAAATAGATACTATTAAATAAGTTTCATCATACAGTTTTTTTATGGTTAAAATCATTGACACCCTTCTTGGAAAGAGTTCCGCAAGCTCAGACGACGATTACATGGAGCTCGATCTTGCATCATATGAAGAGCATGGTAGTTCTGCACCTGCACTTCTCGTAAAGATCGCAACGATTACTGATCTCAAGGATACCCCAAGGGTTAAGGACGAAGTTTATAGTGGTAACATAGTCATTGTGGATATTTCCCGACTCAAAATGGACAAGATATCCTATGAACGGGTTTTAAAAGACTTAAAAGAAGTAGCAAAGGATGTCAATGGCGACATTATCGGCCTCGGGGACCAGAGGTATGTTGTACTCACACCCATGTCGGTAAAAATTTCCCGGGACAAGATTGGCGGAGCTTAACGTTGCGAACGGTCGTTCCAGGTCCTTGTCCCATTTGCAATACTGAAATCGAATATATTTATCAGACTGAAAATATTCCTTATTTTTCCGATATTCTGATCATTTCTGCTATCTGCAGTTCATGCGGATACAAATATGTTGATACTCAGCTCCTCAAAGCAAACGAACCAGTCCGGTATGTAGTGGCAGTTGACACCGAAGAAGACCTTGGGATCCGCATTGTACGGAGTATGAGCGCAAGCCTTGAAATTCCCGAGCTGGGCGTGCGAATAGATCCTGGGCCTGCCTGCCAGGGCTTTGTGTCTAATATTGAGGGTGTCCTTGACCGTATCAGACAAATCGTGGAGGGCGCATTGCTGTGGGGGGAGGTTGAGGAACGGGAAAATGCACAGGTACTTCTGGAAAAAATTGAGGGTGTGAAATGTGGAGCAATCCCTATTACTCTCATTCTTGAAGATCGGTGTGGAAACAGCGCGATCATTTCAGATAAAGCACAAAAGAGTGGATATACCCCAGAACCCGACCAATGAAAAATGTTATGTAATTTCGATATCCCTCAACCAGGCTCCAGGTTCCTCGGTAATTTCACCGACGATTTTTGCACCTTTGACAGCATTCTGTATACCGGCGACACTATCATTTGGTACTATGTAGGCGTATCCCATTCCCATGTTGAATGTACGGTACATTTCAACCGTTGAAATATCACCGGTTTTCTGGATCCATGAAAAGATTTCCGGAGGTATAATCGGTGTATTGACCACAAAACCAAACGGACAGAGCCGCTTGAAATTAAGCAGCCCTCCACCGGTGATGTGGCACATACCATGCACAGTGCAGGTTGAGGCAACCTGCAGACTTTCATGGTAGATTCGTGTGGGTGTGAGAAGTTCCTCACCAAGTGTCCGGCCATTCTTCAGTCTTTCATCGTAATTTGTGTATTTTTCCACAACCGCTCTGGCAAGCGACAGGCCGTTGCTGTGGACCCCGGATGAGGGTACTCCGATGATTTTGTCACCCGGCTGTATTGCACTGCCAGTGATGATTTTATCCTTTTTTTGCATCCCCAGACAGGTACCTGCAAGGTCAAGACCATTGACAAGCCCACGCAGAGATGCCGTCTCACCGCCGACAATATCGATATTTGCCTGTCGGGCGCCTTCGTTTAACCCGATTCCTATCTGCGCCATCTTCTCAACTGAAAGCTTATCGGTTGCGATGTAGTCTACAAAAGCAACAGGTTCCATATTCATGACATAAAGGTCATTGACGTTCATTGCAATGCAGTCTATTCCAACGGTGCTCCAGTCCTGCATATGATCGGCAACCAGCATCTTTGTACCGACACCATCCGTGGTCAGTGCAAGTGCCAGCTCACCGAAATCAATGAGTCCGGCAAAATGCCCTACCTTGCCAACCATCGTACAGCTGCCTTTCCGTTTGTAGGTGAGGTTTTTAATAAGGGCATTGATTGCCGTTGCCTCGAGATCAATATCAACTCCGGCCTCACGGTACGAGATACTACTCATCAGACTCCTCCGATAACCTGAACTCATCGTGAAGAACGCGTACCGCCCTGGGGCCGTCCTGCTGATTCACCACAAATGAGATGTTCGCTTCAGAGGACCCCTGCGAGATCATCATGACATTCACACCTGTTTTTCCCAGAGCTGTGAAGATCCTTCCCCCGGTGCCTGGTGCTCCAGCCATACCGGCACCGACAACAGCAACTGCGCATACATCAGGGTTGTGCGTAACTTCACGCACGATCCCCTGCTTCACCAGATCGGCAAGAGCATGAACTGCGGCATTGAGGTGCGCTTCATCAACAATAAGCGATATGTTCGCTTCAGAGGATCCCTGCGAGATCATCATGACGTTCACTTCATGATCCGCAAGGATGGTGAAAATTGCCTTTGCTACCCCCGGCCTCCCGATCATCTGCGCACCATTGATATTTATCGCAGCTACTTTATCGATATAGGTCAGGGCTTTTACCACGCGGTTGTCCCGTTGCCCGTTCCGAATAATCACGGTGCCGGGATGAGATGTATTGAAGGTGTTTTTTACCCGGACAAGGATATTCTTCCGCATTGCGGGTTCAATGGAACGCGGGTGCATCACTTTCGCACCGAAGTAGGAGAGCTCCATCACCTCGATATAGGACAGGGATGGCATAACCCGTGCATCATTGATCACCCTTGGATCGCAGGTCATGATACCATCCACATCCGTCCAGATCCAAATCTCGTCAGCATCGATACCTGCACCGATGATCGATGCAGAGTAATCAGAGCCGCTCCTGCCAAGGGTAGTCACTATCCCGTTTCTGGTGCAGCCCATGAATCCCATGATCACGGGAATTTCCGTTTCCAGCAGAGGACCTATCCGTTTTTTAATCCGTTCATCGCTTTCCAGAAGTGCGGTGGATTCACCATGTTGAAGGGATGTGAGGATGCCGGCATCGCATCCATCCAGTACCGTTGAGCGGATGCCACGCTGACGGAGAGCTGCCCCAAGGATCGGGGCAAGCAACCGCTCCCCGAATGAGATGACATAATCCCTTGAGCGGGGAGTGAGTTCCCGCAGATTATAAACCGCAAAGAGAATATTCTGGAGACTGATGAGCCGTTCCTCGATGACAGAGCCGGTTTCAGCAAGATAGTCAGGTGCAGCTCCTTCGAGTGTGGACATGTGCCTTTTTCCCAGTGCCTGAATGAGTGGTGCTATTGCAGTATCATCCTTCGCTGTCGGGAGTTTGCTGGTAATTTCGATCAGCTGGTCGGTCACACCGCGCTGTGCGGATACAACAACTGCCAGTTCGTCTCCGGCGTTGTGATGTTTTTCCAAAATATCCACGACGCGTCTGATACATTGTCCATCGGCAACTGAAGTCCCACCGAATTTCATTAATAATCTCATTTCGCTCTCACTTTGGCTATGCCATTTATTATGTAACTATACGATCCACAAAATAATAAGATGCTTGCAGGGGAGGTTATTGATTGCCATGTCCTGGTGATCGGGAGCGGGGGCGCGGGTGTTAGAGCCGCCATTGAGGCATCAAAATATGGCGACACGGTGCTCATTTCAAAGACCATCGTCGGTAAAGGAGGCTGTACCACGATGGCGGAAGGAGGCTATAATGCAGTCCTCCGCGAGCAGGATTCCTGCGGGATTCATTTTGAGGATACCCTCAAAGGAGGTGCGTACCTCAACAATCCCGAGCTGGTACATATTCTCGTAAAGGAAGCTCCGTTGCGGATGGGCGATCTCATAAAGTGGGGAGCGGTGTTTGATTTCACCGATACTGATGAAATCGCCCAGCGACCCTTCGGAGGTCAGCGGTTCCCGCGAACCTGTTATGCCGGTGACAGGACCGGCCATGAGATGATGACCACATTAGTCGAGCGGCTGGATTCATCGAATGTTACCCTTCTGCAGGAGTTCACGGTTATCGACCTGCTTAAAACCGGGGAAGCGGTCATCGGTGCAATGGCACTGGACGAAAAAGGCAATCTCGTCTTACTGAAGGCGGACAGTACAATCCTTGCAACCGGTGGCGGGACAAAAGTATATGATATCTCAACAAATTCATGGGGAGGTACCGGGGACGGTTTTGCCATTGGATACCGGGCCGGTGCCGAACTGATCGATATGGAGATGGTCCAGTTTCACCCGACCGGGGCGGTGTTCCCCTACGATGCACGGGGGAGGCTCGTGACCGAAGCAGTACGTGGTGAAGGAGGTCTCCTGCTCAATAACCTCGGTGAGCGGTTCATGAAACAGTACGATCCCGAACGGATGGAGCTGTCAACCCGGGATGTTGTAGCACGTGCGATCGCGACGGAAATAAATGAAGGGCGAGGGACAAAAAATGGCGGAGTATATCTTGATGTTACCCATCTTCCCCGCGAGCAGATAGAGACCCGGCTCCCGGTCATGCTCGAACAATTCCTGAAATTCGGCGTTGATATCAGGGAAAAACCTATGGAGATCGCTCCCACAGCTCACCATATGATGGGCGGTCTTCGGATAACACCGGAATGCCGGACAACACTTCCCGGATTATTTGCCTGCGGTGAAGTCGCCGGGGGGGTCCACGGGGCAAACCGTCTTGGAGGAAATGCCCTGGCTGATACTCAGGTATTCGGGAAACGGGCGGGGGAATTTGCAGGTAAAACCGAAAAACGCATAATAAAAGTGAGTGAAGAACAGGTAAGACAGCAGCAGGATCTTCTTGATGCATTCCTTGCAGGGAGTGATAATCCGGCAAGGATTCGAACGCAGCTCCAGCAGGTAATGTGGCAGGGCGCGGGGATCTTCCGGAACGCAACAGATCTCAATAAGACACTGGAGACGGTCAACAACCTCTCTCATGCGAAAATCCGGGCTGAATCTCTCAGAAACCTTGCAGATTGCAGCATCGTCCAGAATATGTGCCTGACAGACTTCTCTTATCTGCCAGGGGGCGCTCATCAGGAAAGAGTCACGGGGGGCACATGTCCGGAGCGATGTTAATCAGTCCCATGATGCCCGACACTCTCCCTTTGGTCATACATACATCTCGCAATTTCACGAAGGTATCGAACAGAACGGGGTGGGGATATGAAGACACTTACCGTAAGAGTAAGCCGTTTTGACCCTGATAAGGACAAGGAGTCACATTTCGAGACCTATACGGTGAATGTCAATGAGGGTGCACGTATACTTCATGTTCTCCATGCCATACACGATGTGTTGGATTCAACACTCTCTTACCGGCATAGTTGTGGGTCGGGACAATGCGGGAGCTGTGCAGTACGTGTTAATGGTGAGCCGGTACTTGCCTGCATGGAAGAGGCTCAAAATAATATCACCATCGAGCCCCTGAACCTTTCGGTGAAAAAGGATCTCGTTGTTGATCTCCTGCCAACACTTGAAACGATAGCGTCCCTGAAACCGTCAGATGCACTGAAAATGCCGACTCAGTCCGATATTAATACGATAAAACCTCTTCGGGATTGTATCGAGTGCCTCTGCTGTGTATCGGTCTGCCCGGCAATGGATGTTACGAAGTTTCTTGGACCCACGGCCATGCGGCAGGAAATGCGGCTGGCGCTCGATCCTCGTGACAGCGGGGATCGGGTGACTGATGCTGTGAAGGAGGGGCTGTTTACCTGCACCAGCTGCCAGGCCTGCTGGAAGGCATGCCCAAAAGAGATTGAGATTCCATCAAAAGCAATCGAAAAACTACGGGCGCTGGCAAACAGGCGTGGATTTACCCTGCCACGGCACCAGGAAGTTGCAGCTCTTGTGAAAGAGACAGGCCGTTCTGTTACACGGATCGAACCGACATTTATGGAACTCGTAAATGCGGAAGTGATCGAGCCGAAAGGTCCTGTGAAAGCAACGGTCGGTTTCTTTGTCGGTTGTATGTACAACATGCGCCTGCCCAAAGCAGCACTGGATGCAATCGAAGTTTTGAAACGAAACGGTATCCGGGTCATCATTCCCAAAGAACAGGTCTGCTGCGGTTCGCCGCTCATCCGTACTGGCCAGCTGGCCTTCCTGGATACCCTCAAGAAACGCAACATCGATGCGTTCCGGTTCCGTAACATACATACAGTCATGACCATGTGCGCCGGTTGCGGGTCCACTCTGAAAAATGATTACAAAACACCCTTTGTCGTGATGGATATCAATGAAGTGCTCACAAAATACGGGATTGAACCTCCGGCACGCCTTCCTGTCAAGGCCACCTATCACGATCCCTGTCACCTCCTTCGCGGGCAGGGTATTCGCGAACAACCCCGTCAGCTGATCCGGCAGGTGGTGGATCTTATCGATATGCCTTCCATCTGTTGTGGTTCCGGAGGGGGGGTGAAATCCGGAATGCCGGATGAAGCGGCAGCGCTGGGTAAACGAAGGGGGGAGGAGATAAAAAAGAGCGGGGCTGATGTGGTGATATCATCCTGCCCGTTTTGTGAATTCCATATCTCCGGGCATACGGACAAACCCGTCAAAAATATCGCCACGGTGCTGCTCGAAGGGTATAAAGAAAAAGACCGGAAAAAGGGTATTCTGACAATACCCTGAGAGAATCGAAAGGGCAACGAAGACTTTTTTCAATGCTTTTTTCCTTTTTTAAAAATGAAAAGCACGAAATGATAAAGTTTTTTTTCACCTGGATGCAGACTTCAGCAAATACTCATGGGCTTCAAGCGCGGCCTTTGCCCCTTCTCCGGAAGCAATGATGATCTGCTTGCCTTTTATTGAAGTGACGTCCCCGGCTGCAAAAACACCTGCCATGCTTGTGTGGCAGTTTATGTCCACAATGATTTCCTTCTTCTCGTTCAGCGCGACAAAGCCATCAAGAATGTCAGTATTGGGCAGCCAGCCGATCTCAATAAAAACCCCGTCGAGATCAATTTTCTGTTCTTCACCGGATTCATTCCTGATAGTTATTGCAGAGAGGAACTTATCTCCGTGAAGGGCAATTACCTGTGTGTTTAAATGAACGGCAATATTCTTTTTTGATTCGAGCATGCTGATATATACCGGATCAGCCCTGATACTGCTCCTGACGATGAGATGTGCCGATTGTGCAATTTCGCTCATCTCAACAGCAGTCTGCAGCGCGGAATTGCCGCCACCTACTACAGCCACCCGCTTTCCCTGATATAACGGCCCATCGCAGGTGGAACAGATGGAAAGACCCCGTCCGAGATACTGCTCTTCGTTTGCCACGCCAAGTTTTTTCGGACGATTACCCTGGGCTAAGATCAGGGTTTTTGCTTTTAACGTATTTTCTGAAATTGTCCGTAGAGTAAAAACGTCGTCTTCTTTTGAGATACTGACAATCCGGTCGAGTTCAAGCCGCATATTCAGGGTACGGACCTGCTCTTCGAATTTTTTCATCAGCTCTTCGCCGCTAATCATACGGTAACCCATGTAATTTTCGATTGTCCATGATGCCAGTGCCTGACCACCAATGTTTTCGCTGATAATTATCGTATTCAGCATTTTTCTGGCGCAGTATACACCTGCTGTTAATCCTGCAGGGCCGGCACCAACGATGAGAACATCATACACTTCACCGGATACGGTTTTTCCAAAGAGGTCGTTCAGCCTCTGCGAATCAAACCCGATGATTACTTCATCATCAACCAGAATAACCGGAACGCCACGTTGTCCCGAAAGATCTATCATTTTTTTTGCTGCATCGGAATTTTCACCGACATCGATACTCTCATAAGGAACGCCATGTTTGTCGAGGAATACCTTTGCCATCCTGCAATAGGGACAGTTTTTTGTAGAATAGACGGTGACTTTTCTCATCATTTCGAAGATGGTGCGTTCTCTTATAAATATATTGATAAGCGAAAAAGAAATTTTTCAATAGCATAGCAACTTTCTTTTTGGACAAGCCCCAATACACCATTGAAAGGATACCATGAGCGTACTGCCGGGAACAGGGAGACTGAAAAAATACACTCTTTTTTGTCTTATTCTTCTCTGCATCATAAGCGGGGCATATGCCTACACAGACAACTCTTACCCAGTTTCCGATCCGGGATTGTATTTCAACTTCAATGAGGGTAGCGGGGATTATGCACTCGATGTATCCGGTAATGGCAACGCGGGAACCATGCATGGGATATCAAGGCTTGAAAACGGGGGTTGCGGGCGGGCTGTATTTTTTAACGGAATTAACGATTACGTTGAAATACCTTTCAGCTCCAAGAATCACCCCGCAAAGGAAATAACTGTTTCATTGTTGTTTTACACGGACTCGTTCGAACCACAGGTTTTAATCTCGTCGTACGAGGACGGGGGATACAGGTTGGGATTTGATGATGGCAACGATCTCTGGTGGACTATAAATCTCGAACGCCGCGGGGAAGTGTCAATTCCGGTTCAGCATGAAGGTATCTCGCTTCACCAGTGGCATCAGGTTACCGGAACGTATGACGGGGAGACTTTGAAAGTGTATCTCGATGGTGTGCTCAGAAACCAGTTGAATGCACCGGGTTCGATCCACTATGAATACAACAATTATATCATGCTCGGGGCCGATGCAGGGGTCTACAACCTGACAGATCTGAATTGCCCGCAGTATTTCCGGGGGGGACTCGATGAAGTAAGGATATATCCCGTTGCGTTAACCTATGGCCAGGTAATGGATGACAGGTTCAGTTGTTCCCAGGAACCGTTCGCTCCTTCCAGGGATTTTGTAGTTCAGATGCAACCTTCTTCTTCCTGTTCAGTTGCATCAGGTTCTGTCCTATTAGGTCAAAATGAAGTAACTTCCCGGACCCTTTCTTTCTCAAACCAGACTGAGAACGGCACATGGAATGTTGCGCTGCCACCAGGTTCAACACTTGTTGTGAGGGGAGAAGATTTCTACTCGGTTTCGTACCCTGACGCATGGTATATTGAATTGTCTGATGAAAACGGGAGAATAACACGATCCATAGAATTCCCAAACACCAACAATGCCCCAATAAAAGGTGTTGTACCATCAGGGAACGCAACAGTGCGCATAAAATATTTCGACGGGAAAGAAAGGTTTCCCGCGAAGGTTGCCATCCGGTTTGAGAGTATAGCACCCCCGCCCCTGTCACCAGCCCCGCAGACCATCCTGAATTATCCTATAATTGTTATATACACTGCATCCTGGGCGACTCTGATTGCAATCATCCTTGTCATGGTGTGGCTGCACCGTCGCAAACAAAGAGGGGGTAAAGAGAAAGATAATGAAAACAGAAACGGTGGGGAAAAATTATAGAGTTATTTCCCTGAACTGTTTCCCGAAAACACCGCATATCGGGCACTTATCGGGGACTTTCCCGATCTCGATATTCCCGCAGACAGGACAGAGGAAAATTTTTTCCCGCCCGATATCTTTTCCGGATTTTACCGCATCGAGCGCTTTCTTGTAGAGGGTTGCATGAACCTGTTCAGCTTTCATGGCATGGGTGAAAGCAAGTACTGCATCGCTTTTACCTTCCGCCTCTGCCAGTCTGACAAATTCCGGGTACATTTGGGTGAACTCGTGTGTCTCACCCGTGATGCTGGTTTCAAGGTTTTTCTGCGTGGATTCGATAGCCGCCAGAACCTTTAAGAGTTTTTTTGCATGGATTGCCTCGGCTTCAGAGGCTGCCTTGTAGAGAGTTGCAACGTTGTTGAACCCTTCTGCAGCAGCTTTTTCAGAAAACGCCAGATATTTCCGGTTTGCCTGGGATTCTCCGGCAAACGCTTCTTTTACATTCTCAATGGTTGCCATACAGGAATGGTATTGCATAGTTTTTACTTAAAGATTCTTCATGGGGCAGAAATATACCATTTAATATTTAAATTGACAGGAATACGTATTTTGTCTTGTTAAAATTCAAAATTTTCGTATTCAAACAAGAAATTAAGATTTTTTTAATTAGAAAAGTTTATATATTTTTATTAATAATATTTTTGACTGGTATCTGAATATGAGAGTAAAACCTGGCATTTTACTAATCATTGGTTTGCTGTTCCTGGCGGGAACCGTTACGGCAGTCGGGATTCCGGATACCCTGACTGTTACTACGGACAAAGCCTGGATCATAGCCAATAATGTGGATCAATCCACTATCATCGTAAAAGTAACGAATACAACCTCGGATCCTGGTCCTGTACCAGGGATAATCGTAAACCTTGAAGTTGATCCGTTATATGGAAACATCAGTCCCATACAAGTCACCACAAATATATCGGGAATGGCTTCAAGCACCTTCAAAGTGAGCACCAAGAGTGGTGCAGCACAAATAAATGCATCCATACCCGCGGGGGTTTCTGGTTCCACAATGCAGAATATTGATCATAACAGTGCCTATTTTGCAGATTTTACGCATCCGATCAATGGAACCGTTGCATCCGAAGTTCCATTTAATGTATCACTTACTGACCAATACCGGAATCCTGTGGATAATCGAAGAGGCAACCATATAATAAAACTCCACGTTCATGGTCCTTTCCCGGATGACTGCGGTTTTGCTGAAGCCGGCTATGCACATGATATTTCCCCCACGCTTGATGCAAACGGGAACACCACAGTAAATATCAAATTAACCTCTAAAATAGGTGACAACAACGTTGCGATGGACGCATATGAGAGTATCCCGAACCAACTCGAATGGATCTCTGCCGAGGCAATTGGCAAACCGTTTTCGATGACGCAGGTTATTTCACCTTCGGGATCTCCCCCGACGCTTCCCGCAGACGGGGTCAGTTATTTCACGATAATTTATAATTTGTTTGATGAATTCGGGAATCCAACGAACAAACAATTTATCTGGGTCAATACCTCCATCCCGGGGGAGGAACAACAGTTCCTGTCAAACAATGTGGGTCAGGTAACGGTACAATATGGTCCGAGGTCTTCAATAGGTGAAATTGACATCATTGCAACATCAGTTGCAAATTCGACACTTACCTTGACGCAAAGAGTAAAATTCAAGCACACGGGTGCGGAGATCATATCCCTTACCGCAAATCCTGATACTATGCCAAGTCAGGATGCCAATCCACTATTTACATCAAATATTATCGCAACGGTTGCGGATATTTCGGGAAATGCAGTTCCCGGGGAAACGGTAGACTTTATTATAGAAAATATAACCTACGATGCATCATATAACGTGACGGCAGATCCCAGTCTTTTAAGTTCAAGCGCTATCACCGACGTATATGGACGGGCCTTGGTCCAATTCAGACCCGGGAACTTTACAGCAGTTGGCAACCCCGGTTACAATGCAACGGCAACCGGGCATTGTATGATGAATGCAACGTGGAAAAATTCAACAAAAAAAGTTCCCGTCACCTGGAAGAATTATCCTTATCTGAGTCTGTCAACATCGGTAAATCCCCATACTGTTGAGATAAACAAAACTATTGATGTTACCATTGAGTTCAGAGGTGACGGGTTCGCATTGCAGCCCACACCCATCGATGTGGTCATGGTCATAGACAAATCGGGCAGTATGGAGAACTATAATATAGGCGGCATTACCCGGATGCAGGCAGCGAAAAATGCAGCAAGTACGTTTGTCAACAAAATGAATGAAGGGACTGACCGTATCGGTGTTGTAACCTTTGATCGAGAAGACACAGTTATCACTGACGCTCCTTTGGGCGCCCCCTTCTTAACTATTACGAACACGATCAACGCGATTGATCCTAATAATGGAGGGACTGCAATGCGCCAGGGCTTCAAACAGGGTATCGATCATATTAAGGCGAACGGCAGGCCGTCAGCAGTCCGGGCAGTTATTCTCATGACTGACGGGAACTGGAATTTAGGGGGAAGTCCCCTTGCTGTAGGAAGGGGCTATGATCTCAACACATGGGTCAGAGATAACCGGGATCGTGGCGTAGCCACCAAATATTATGGATTCTCCGGTTTGGCAACAGATTTTGAGGATCAGGACTACCGCTGGTATTCTGGACTTGGGGGTAATCTATCTTCCAGTAGTGACACGGTCGTGAGGACACCTCGCAAGATTGATCCAGCAACAGGATTCGACGTGGCTTCTCGAACGACTGAATCGAGAAGCGGGGGATCCTACTATATTAATGGCCAGTTTACTCAGCAGAACATGTCGATCTACGCAAAGGACAATAATATACGGTTGTACACCTTGTCGTTTGCCATGAACATCCCCGCAGACGAGCGTAATGCTCTTATTACTCTTGCAAATTCAACCGGGGGATTCTACCGGCATGCTCCCACCCAGGCCGATTTAGAAGCATTCTATACAGAAATCGCCGGAGACCTGAAAGATACCGCTGGTGTAAACGCCACCATGACGGCAGATTTCGATAAGATTAATGTCACGGGTTTTGAAATGGATGGAGACCAGGTATACGACTATGTATACCATCCAACGGAATCGACAAAGATCCGATGGCAGGATGGGATAACAAATGTGTCTGATCAATCCGCCGATTGGCTTGCAGATAGTAAACTGGACTTCAACATCGGAACAATAAAAGTAGGTCAATACTGGAATGCGACATTCCGGCTGAAGGTCAAACAGGGTGGCTTGATTGATGTATTCGGCAATCATTCAACGGTATCTTTCAATGGGGGGGCAGAGAACCTGTATCTTCCTCAAACATTCATCACAGTAATACCCAACCTTTCGGTCACGAATATTACCATGAAAACAATAACTCTCGACAATCTGATGTGTACCGAGACCGGGGAGATCAAGGCACTCTTTCCGGTACAATGGAACACAAACTATACAGGAAACAAGACCCTCACGGAAAAGGTCTATTACCGTATTGATAATAAGGGACCCTGGGTTCAATTCGACATAAAAACACACCCCTATGATCCACTTACCATGGAATATGTGAATTATGCACAACTCGATGTGACAAAACTCCCATGGGGAAACTACACGATTCAGGTACGTGCAACTGCCTCCGATGCGCCTGATGCAACAGCTGAAACCGTCAGTAAAACGGTAGGGGGACGAGGGAAAACGTTTATTAAACTTGAAGCTCCCCCGTTCCTGGACGATACGCAGTTCTTCAATCAAAATCCGTGGGGGATTGTGGATAGCAGGAGCATTTAAAAAAACATCTTTCTTATAGGATCGGGGAATGTTTCTCCACCAGTAATTGGCAATCATTTCTCAAATCTTTGGAAAATACACACGATTATTACTAATCCTGACGAACAATCAGACATTGTTTGGTATTCAGGAAACCGTTATGCGATTCCAATCGAAGTAATCCGAACAGAAAAAAATCTTTATAATTTCATTTTTTCGTTTCCCGGATGTTATTATGAAAATGATGAAAGATATTTCCCCAAACGACAGGCCACGTGAGAAGATTGCAAAAAAAGGCGCCTCTGCCCTTTCAGACACTGAATTGATCGAGGCAATCATTGGGCGGGGAACAAAAAACAAAGACGTCCGCATGCTTGCAAAAGAAATCTGCGGGCTTATCGAGATACACAGGGAAAAAATCAGGTATGATGATCTGGCAGCAATACAGGGAATCGGACCTACTAAAGCGTCGCAGATCACGGCATGCTTTGAACTCTCGCGGAGATATTCCCCGAATGGAGGAGCGAATACGCATGTGACAAAACCCGAAGATATCCTCCCCCATGTTGCTTATTTAAAAGAAAAACGGCAGGAGCATTTCATCTGTATCACCCTCAATGGCGCCGGTGAGGTTCTCGGTAATAGAACAATAACCCTGGGTCTGCTCAACCACAGCCTTGTCCATCCGCGGGAGGTGTTTGCCGATGCAATCACGGACAGGGCCGCATCTATCATCTGCGTTCACAATCACCCTTCGGGTTCCCTTGATCCCAGCCCACAGGACATTGCGATCACAACTCAGCTGAAAGAAGCGGGAGTGCTTCTCGGCATCCAGCTGATTGATCATATCATTGTCACAAAAACCGGTTACCTGAGCATGAAAGAGCGTGGTCTGATTTAACGTAAAAAAAGCATCCCGATCCTGCAGGCATCCTGAGGTTCAATTATCCAAAGAATCAATAATAATGCTTCATTCGGATTAATTCATGCATGGAAAATATTGGGATTGAAAAAAATTTATTAAAAATATACTCATCCCTGCTCATTCGACAAATTCTCATCCACTGAAAGGTGAGATCAAATCCAGTGAATTACTTTACACATAAACCGATTTTTTTAAATTCCCTATTATTTCATAAACATCAATCTTTCAGGCGAGACAAATATTTATATAACGTAACCACAAAGTGGTAATTATCCTTTTTACGGGAAGAATTCGTTCAATTCGCTTGAGAGTCTTGAAAAAATAAGGTGGGAAAATTGAGAAAAAAAGAAATGAGTACGAAAAAAGTTCTCCTAATCAGCATCATGCTGATAGCACTGACTGCACTCCTGACAGGTGTTGGAACAATGGCATATTTCAGTTCAACACAAACAAGCGGACCAAACCTGCTCAGCACCGGAAGCATTTCAATTAATGTAAATGGTCAGGATCCCTGGTCAGGCACCTTCAACGCAACGCTTGCAGATGTGAAACCCGGATTAAAGCGTTGGGGAAATGTTACCTTGCAGAACACCGGGCAGAATCAGGCTGATCTCTGGTTGAATACCATAAATGTTGTTACCGACAACGGATCAAATACTTCTGCTGAAATTCTGGAGCCCTACGCCTTTGATATCGATGGGGTAATCCGGTATGATTTGTATAATAACACGGGTTCGGGTCTTCAGCCAATAATCGTGGATACTGATGATTATACAATCAGCACGGGTTCCCATAATTTAACCGGCGCACTTCAGACCACGGCTGTGAAAAATCAATGGATTTACCTTGGTAACATTCCCTCCGGAGCAACGTGGCAGATTAACCAGAGTTATATGATGGACGGGAATGTCACCAACTGGGCACAGACGGATAATATGACGTTTAACGTTGTATTTTATGCCCAACAAAGCCAGGGCAATCCCCAGCCGGCAGCTCCGTCACCAGAACTGCCCGGACACGGAAGATAATCCATAGTGTGCAGGTAATTTCCTGCACCGCTACATTTAGGGTGACGTGATTAAGGAGATGAATACGCAAAACCTGAGATTAGTTGAGCCTCAAATAAAAAAACTGGGGAGAATCGCGGCAATTCTCATCCTTATTTTAATTATTGCAGGATCATTATTCACGATTTTTACCCCTTTTTTTGGCTGGAGGACTGAGGTCGTCATTTCAGGGAGTATGGAGCCTGCAATATCAACAGGAAGTGTCGTTATCGTCCGCCCGGTAATTCCTGATACTCTCCGAAAAGGAGATGTAATCATGTATTATTCTCCCGATAAATCGAGCCTGACCACACATCGTGTATTTTATGTAGCATCTGAGCCCTCACTCCAGTTCATCACCAAAGGAGATGCCAACAATAATTCTGATGTGATTCCTGTCACGCCGGGTCAAGTCGTCGGAATAGTTGCATTCACTATACCGTATCTGGGTCTTCTTGCCCAGTTCATCAAAACACCATTTGGATTTACACTTTTCCTGCTGATCCCGGCAGTGATTCTTATCGGACGCGAGATGCTTGATCTTTGGAGAGAGATGGAATAACAGAAGAGAAAAGCTGCCAGACCATGAAAAAAACAACCATCGTAATAATCGTTTTAACTCTCGTGGTAATTTCTCTCAGCACCTTTGGTACGACACATGCACATTTCACCTCCGGGCAGGTTACAGGTCCGCATCTTATTTCCACATGGCAATCCTATTTTTGGATCCAGACCAGTCAGGCTGACTATCAGATGGGGATATTAGAGAATGTTGATATAATATCCAGTCCTGGTAACGTGAAACTGGTCATGAGAAATATATCTCCGACAATGTATGCAACATTCGGAAGCGGATCAACTACTTTTCAGCAGTATAATGTTTCTAACAACACCTGGAACTCGCTGGCAAATACACTTGGCAGTATAAGCAACGGAGGGGCTGTTGCAAAAGATAATCTTAGTTACCTTTACGCGTTACGGGGAGGAGGTACTACAAATTTTTACCGGTACTCAATCCCGTTCAATAACTGGTCATCCATGACCGTAACTCCCGCCACCATTAATTCCGGTGGCGCTTTGGTATATACCGGCGGAAATTACCTTTACGCGTTACGGGGGGGCGGACAGCGTAACTTATACCGGTATTCAATGCCCTTCAATAACTGGTCATCCATGACCGCAACTCCCGCCACCATTAATTCCGGTGGCGCTTTGGTATATACCGGCGGAAATTACCTTTACGCGTTACGGGGGGGCGGACAGCGTAACTTATACCGGTATTCAATGCCCTTCAATAACTGGTCATCCATGACCGTAACTCCCGCCACCATTAATTCCGGTGGCGCTTTGGTATATACCGGCGGAAATTACCTTTACGCGTTACGGGGAGGAGGTACTACAAATTTTTACCGGTACTCAATCCCGTTCAATAACTGGTCTTCCATGGCCGCAACTCCCGGTCCTGTAAATGCTGGCGGGGCTCTGGTATCTGATAACGGGAACAATATTTATGCTTTTAACGGTTCTTCGCAAAAATTCTGGCTCTATAATATTTCCACAAACACCTGGAACGATACTCTTGTTTCTGATCCCCCCGGTCTGGCAGGCTGGGGGGGCAGTCTTTCGTACCGTCCTGGTTCTTCCGGATATCTGCCACTTGGTAAACTTACTTCAGCCGTATATGATACCGGGAATTCTGGTTCACGATGGGACTCCCTTTCCTGGGATAGCACACTTGTTGCAGGAACAAATGTCACGTTTGAGGTGCGAGCGTCCGATATTCCTTATACCAGCACAGATTTATTACCTGCATGGCAGCAATCCGGCTGGCCATCACCAGTTAATTCAGGATTACCAACCGGAAGGTACATTCAATGGCGTGCAACCCTCTTCACGACAGATACATCAGGAACGCCAATTCTTAGTGAGGTGCGGGTATGGTACTCATAAGCACAAGTGCGCAAGTATTCATCCCATTAAGGAAATACCTCGTAATGCTGAGGGGGGTATATTGACGATTTCAGGGATTACTTACCGGAATTCATTATTCCCTCTGGCGGGATTCATTTTCATCCTTCTCTTTCTCCTGCCTGTACCTGTTTTTGCACAGGGCCCCGTTGACCTCACTTTCGAAGAAACGGGTGTTTTCCCCTGGAGTATCACGGGAATTCTACCAGGAGATCATGGTTCTACCTTTATCGATCTTCACAATAACGGAACCGAGAGTGGGATTGTCTATATCTGGGTTGACAATATCAGCACTACCGATCGATACGGTAATCCGGGAGGCGGGCTGGCAAATTATATGTACTTCAATGTCTCAAATCATGACCTTACCAGCACAATAAATCTTCCAGCCCGAATCAATTCCTTTCCAAAAGCTCCCCTCCTCGAGGACCATTTCATCATTATCGATTCATTCAAACCCGGAGATACCATCAGACTTAACTGGACATGGGAATTTGAAGAAACGGGACAACCACAGAATGATGCACAGAATAATACTCTTCACTTCAACATCTCATACACGCTGGTGAATCTGACCGCCCCCGTGATACCAACGCCAGTACCAACGGGTATCCAACCTGGTTTGCCGGGGGGAACAGGAATGAATCCCCAAAATCCTTCCCTGTTCGAGCCCGGAGGGATCCCGGGATTAAATCCTGCTCAACGTCCCCAACTCAGAGCACCAATTGAAGAGCCGCCTGAAATGGAGATCGAGCAACCGGAACTCCCTGAATACGGATGCATTATGGCGATAGGGCTCATCGCCATAATTTTCATAATCTCCGTTCTGGTGCTCTGGAAACGGAAAAAAGACAGGAAATAAAAGGAAGAGAGGAATGTATGGGTATTTCTTCTTTTGAATGTCATAACAAACATCTGCCAGGTTCCCGTGGTAAATCGTTTTGGGAGTATGCAACCGGTGCACCCGAGGATTTTTTTTTATTGATTCAGAAGGGCAGCAACATCAACAGATTCATAGAAATTATATATTACCGGGTCAAGAGTGTGAAATATGAGGAATAGCCAATGAAACTGTTTGATTCTTCACGGCAGGACAAGCCCGTTTTTTTCCCTTGTTTTACATTTGTGTTTTTCATTCAGATCTTCTTTATTCTCCTGCTTTTACTATTCAACCCGGTTCATGCAGCTACCGATACTACGCCGGGATCAGCTCCTCAACTGGGATGGATGAATACATTCGAACAACCTGTTGAAGGAGGGAAATATTCAATCATTGCTGTAAGTGATGGGGGATCCGTGGCCATAGGAAATAGCAAATCCCTTCCAGGAAGTTCCAGTCTATACATCCTCAAAACTGATACAAATGGAAATAAAGTGTGGGAATGGACCGATGCTGGAAGTACCTACGAGGGATATTCTATTATTGAAACACGGGATAAAGGGTACATTATCGCCGGGAGTTCCAATACTACCACCACCAACGGGATTATCCTCAGGAAACTTGATCAGGCCGGAAAAATGACATGGACACAGCTATTCAATAAAGGTGAATATTACTTCGGTAATTATGTCAGTCCAACACGTGACGGTGGATTCATCGTTGCCGGGTCCGTGTTGAGGAATGACACTTCTCAATCATCACTCTGGGATGGTTACACTCTCAAAACCGATGCTGAAGGGAGAGAACAGTGGACCGGTTTTTTTAAGGGTGAAAAAAATGATTTTGCCAGGTTTATCCGCCAGACTGAAGATGGAGGGTACATAGTTGCCGGAATTACCGAAAGCTATGGCATTAACGGTGTTCCCTCTACGTACCTGCACAAAATGAATGAATTTGGTAATAAAGAATGGTTTACTACCTATGGGACCGGGCCGGGGGATGAAAAACTATCGGTCATTCAAACGCCCGATGGAGGATATATCATCATGGGAATCTCCCTGCCCGTTGCCATCAATCAAGGATATAAGGATCTTTTCCTGGTCAGAACCGATGATCATGGAAAAGAACTGTGGAGAAAAAATATTCCCGTGAGGGGGAGAGCCACAGGTAACATCCTTATCCCGGCGGCTGAAGGTGTAACCGTTATTGCAGGTTCTTACCAGGGATCTGAACGAGAAAAAACCGGCGAGATAATCATACTGGACATTGACCTGAACGGCAACGAGAAGCAGAACCGGACATTCAGTATTGGAAAATCTATCGATATTCAGGATATTGCGGTTGTCCCGGGTGAGGGATATTTCGTTACCGGTTTAGTATCCGGACCAGGAGGCCTTGAAAAAAAAGGGTTTACCATTATTAAGATACTCGATACCCCTTACCGCACTGAAGTAACCGTAAAAAACTCATTCGAACTCACGGTAATAACAAAAGATGCTAAAACGGGGACATTTATTGGAGGGGCTCATGTATATCTCGATGGTAGGTCTACCGGAAGCACCTCGGAGCAGGATGGAAAGCAGATTCTCCGTGATGTTGAGAAGGGCTCACATACTATCAGGGTGGCAAAATCAGGATATGAAGAGATTACCCGACCAGTAGATATTACTGAAAAGAAGCAGATCACCTTCACTCTCAACCGATCAAACGTGATACCGGTACAAATCCACGGATCAACAGATGAAAAGATCGATATTGTTTTTGTGCCTTCAAAAACTTCATTTAACTGTAATTCCAAAACAAAAATCCAGACCGACGCATATACCGGTAATCAGCAACGATTCATCCAAGATGTAAACAATAAAATTGATGTATTTTTAACATTGGATTCCCTGACATCCGGCTCGGTGGGTTTGCCCGGGGATTTCAGGGAGCGTTTCAATTTTTATTACTACTGGGATACCGGAAGTTTCGCTGATGCTTTCGACGGTTGTGCTGGAACACTTCCCAATGAATTCTGGAATGATGCACCATTCACTGATGTGGCAATTATCATGTACCCATCCTATGAGGGTCGCTATTCCGGCTCTCCCTGTGAACCAATTGGGTGTGCAAACGGCCTGGGGCCCGGATCAGGATCCTGGCTGAAAGCACCAGCTGATTCTCCGATGATTTTTCTGCATGAGAGCGGGCATGTGGTCTTTGGTCTGATTGATACCTATTGCGGGGATACCTATTACGTGGAAAATTCTCCTTTTCCCAATGTCTGGAGTTCTGAGTCCTCATGCAAAAAAAAAGCCGAGCAGGAACGCTGGGATAGCACAAGCTGCCGGCAAATTTTAAAACCTCCCAGCAGCCGTCCGATAGATCCCTGTGTGAAAAATTTCTGGAGAGCGGATACAGATCCCGATATCATGGGCAGCGGGGCATATTCCGGCAGGTTCGGCAATGCATCGACATCACGTATCCGCCATATTTTTGATACGATCAACAGGTGGCAGAAATGAAGCGTTTCGTTTTCGCAGGTCTGATTTTTCTGGTGCTCCTGCAGGGCATCTGGTTTGCCTCCGCAAATGACTCGCCCGATTATTCTAAGATTGTTGTTGTCCACCTCAACATAAATAAAAGCAGTATCACAGAAAAGTCAGTTGAGATGCGCTACGGCCACCCCCCAAATATCGAAGGTAGAAGCGGGGACTTTAAAGGGACGCTGAAATCAACTGATGGTTCCACGATCCGGGAATTTACTCTTTGGGATCCCCGCTATCAGCTGGGAGATGTCCTTGAAAAAGACAATGAATCTTCCGATTATCTTTCCGGGTACCTGACATATTCTGATAATGCAGATCTTGTCCTCATACTTCCGTACTATGAAAACCAGATGACGTTTGAGTTGCATGACAAAAAGACCGGCACTCTGTTAAAAAAAGTGAACATGTCACAGGCAATAACAAAATTTCAATCAAACTATCCCAAAGATCCCGGAAGTGTTTCTGTATTACCTATCCAATTCGATAAATCCGTTATATATGTGATAACCGGAGTTGTGATTTCGATACTTATCATCGGAATGATTCTCTCAATGGTTCGAAAAAAATGATTTGCTGAAATCTTTTTATTGCACTTCCTTTTTTCAAAAAGAAGTTTTTCTTCCCCTCTGTCACGACGAGAGAGACTTTCCCAACGCGAAACCTTTTTTATATGCGGCTTCGAGGAGGGCAGGTTGCGCCTGGATATCTTTGATAGTGTCCATATCGCTGATCAACAGCTCGTCGGAATACTGGCAGTCGATGATATCAAAAAACGCCTTTACCGTCAATTTCGCGCCGACAAACACTTCAGGAATATTCATACCGGAGATGCAGATAAATAACCCCTTTCGTTCCTTTTTCTTTTCTTTTGATATGAGCGGTTTTTTCCGCACGTACTTTGCCATGAAAAATACCTGAAAACGATCGATAAATGACTTAAGTTTCCCGGGAATTCCCATGGTCATGACGGGTGTTGCAACGATGAGACCGTCCATTCCCCTGAGTTTCGGGTACATTGCCTGCATATCATCATCCAGGATACAGGTTTCATGTTCCTTACAAAACATCATCTCCTGGCATGCCTGGAAATCAAGATTTGCAACAACAATTTTCTCAACTTCACATCCCGCATCTTCAGCTCCTTTGAGCGCCCTGTCGAGCAACTGTGCGGTATTTCCTTCAGTAAGAGGACTGCCAAGGAGACCGATGATCTTTCCTGCCATACTAACACCTTAAAAAAAATACGCAATATACTTTTGCCTGTAGATAAGTGTTTTTTTAATTTTATGCAGTTTTTTTTCTTTTTCTGATGCACGAACGCAACTCATATATATCTTTGACGTGCATGAAAGTTTTGGTGAATTAGTTGACTGAACAGAAGACGTACACCGCGGGACAGAAAGTCGGCGCGGGAAAATATGTGTGCATTGACTGCGGAAAAGAACTTACCCTGGACAAGAGTGAACAGGATCTCAGGAAATGTCCCTCCTGCGCCTGCGAAGAATACCAATGCTTCCCCATGACGCACATACGCCCGGACATTAAGACTCCGGAGGATGCAAAAAATCCGCCAAAACGCGGTAAAAGCAACCAGTAACTTACATTTTTCTTTTCAGGCATTGACAGCAAATGTGACTCCTGGGAGTTCCTGCAAAAAATATACCCGCAGATTCCTGCTCCCAGTTTTTATCTGACAAAAAAGGGAGGATCCTTACATGGTAAACGTCTCAAAAGAGGGCCAGGTCTTCCGGTGTGAGATCTGCGGCAACGTTGTAATTGTAAAAGAGTCCGGTGGCGGCGAACTTGTCTGCTGCGGCGAACCTATGCAACTGGAGAGTGAGTAAATTATGGCAGTAAAAAAAACAGTACCCAAAAAAACACCTGCGAAAATATCCGCAACAAAAAAAGGAACTGATAAGAAACTCAATACCCTTGAGAAGAAGATCGGAAAAGTGCCGAAATTTTTCCGGGAGTTGACGACAAAAGAGCCGGAGATGTTCAATCTCGTGATGAGATTTGAGCAGCACATCTGGGACGATGGCAAACTGTCGAGAAAGACAAAAAAACTAATTGCTATTGCGATTGCAGCAGCTCTGCGTGACCAGCATGCGGTCCGCGCCCAGCTTGCCGGTGCAAAAAACCTTGGTGTCACCAAAGCAGAGGTTGAAGAGGCGCTTCGCGTTACTTTCCTCCTGTCAGGAATGCCCGCTTACGTGTATGGAAAAGCACAGCTTGATGAGGTCATGCCGTAAGACAAGTCGGCTGTGAAAGACTTAAGAAAATTTGATACTTTAAACCTTTTTCTCCTGATATTGATCAAAAACCAACCTTTTTTAGCGTTGCCACCACAAGAAAACTGCTATGCCGATCAAAATTCTTGCCTTTGCCGGAAGTCCAAGAAGGTATGGTAATTCCGAAACACTGCTTGACTGGGTGCTTGGCAGCATGATGGCTGACCCGGACATTGTCATAGATAAAGTCCCTCTTGATGAGGCAGATATCAATCCCTGCCGGGGATGCAATGCCTGTGAAAAGACTCAATAAATGTATACAGCGTGATGGGATGGACATCTACCATGACAAGATCATCGCCGCAGATATCATTCTGCTTTCCTCACCTATTTACTGTATGGGGATAGCCTCACAGCCAAAAGCATTGATTGATCGTGCTCAGGTCTTCCGGTCACGGAAATATGTGCTCAGGCTCCCGGTTGTCCCTCCGGAACGCAAAGGAAAACGGCTCGGCGTATTTCTTGCAACGGCCGGGCAGACCTGGAACCATGTATTTGATGCAGCAGTTCCTTCTGTCAAGTGTTTTTTTCACGTGATTGACATTAAAGATGCTGACATCTCCTACCTGATGATCAACGGGGTGGATGAAAAAGGGGCGATAGATCTGCATCCAACCGCACGTGCAGATGCAGAGAACCTTGGAAAATCGCTGATTGTTGATATTAAAAAGCGCCTTTCGAGATGAGGTTTTATGGAGATTAAAGTTCTTGGCATATCGGGAAGTCCGCACCGGCATGGAAATACAGAAATTCTGCTTGACAGTTTTCTTGAGGGAGCCCATGCACAAGGGGCTGCCGTTGAAAAGGTTATACTCAAAACGCTGCAGTATTCCCCCTGCCGTGGATGCAATGCCTGCCACAAAACCGGTGAATGTATTGTACATGATGATGCGGTTATCCTGTACGAAAAAATACTGGCTTCAGACTGCCTGGCAGTGGCCTCACCGATCTATACGATGGGGATTACCGCTGAGCTCAAAGGATTTATTGACCGGCAGCAATACCTTTGGGCTCGCAAGTTTATTTTAAAAACTCTTTATTTTACTGATGACCATATCAAACGTCACAAGGGAATTTTTATCTCGACAGCAGGGCTTGGGTGGGAGAATGTTTTTGACGGGGCATTTCCCGTGATTACCGCTCTATTCAACACAACAGGGTTTGAGTACTACGATAACGTGATTGCGAATAATATGGACGCTTATGGAGGCATAAACAAACATCCCACAGCGCTCAAAGATGCATTTGAGCAAGGGCAGAAGGTAATAATTGTGCTGGAAAAACTGAAGGCCCAAATCCCTTGAAAAAAATCCTGGTATTGAATGCAATTTTTCAATTTTTCTCTTTTGAAAAAAAAAAGATTACAGTAAATTTGAGAATGTGTTTGGAGAAAATGAAGCCAGAAGTGCCCCAAATGCCACAATTATTGTTACAACGAAAACCGCTTTGTTCCACGCCCACACTTTTCTTCCATCCAGTATACTAACAGGTAACATATTAAATGCGGCAATTATTGCGTTAATTTGTATTCCGGCAAGACCAAGTTTTGCTAGCAGACTGCCTGTAACTGCGGCAGAAAATCCTCCACCAATTAAAAAGATTACAACAAACGGGATGCACAACAGGAGGTTAATAAGTGGTCCTGCAATCGAGATTTTCCCATTCTGCTCTCTGCTGATTCCCCGGCCAGTGGTATCATAGATCACCGTTGCGCCAGGTGCTGCAAAAATCATTCCAACCAATGCTGCGAGTGCTGCCATTATTAATAGCATATTGTTATCCTTTCGGAATTCTGCCCAAAATCCAAATTTTATTGCAGTAAATTTGTGAGCCATCTCATGTAATATAAATGCAACACCGACAGTTACAAGTGATATTCCCAAAGTCTCGAGCGCCCCAAAGGGTGTGACAGGAATGGCCGGACCTAATATTCCGTTAGGAACAATCTGCACTATCAAAAATGCGAGAGAGATTGCGATCCAGGCTATGAACAGATCAAATTCTTCACGTCGGGATATGCGTTCGAGCATACAAACACCTGATTAAATAGGGCGTTCCTCTGTTATCTGTTTTGGTGTTGAGCCTGCAAAGGATTATGTTTATTTTGAATTATCGGATATATACATCATATGTCCCTGGAGAAGGTACGAGCTGATATCACCAAAGGTGACCGGGAGATTATCCGTCTTATTGCACAACGGCAGGACTATGCCAGAAAAATTGCCAAGATCAAGATTCATGCGGGAATGCCTGTCCATGATGAACACCGGACCGCAGAGGTGCTTGAATTGGTCTTTGATCTGGCGGTCGAATATAAAATTGATCCCGTGGCAGTTCAGAAAATTTTTGAAATTCTCATCACCATGAGTGAAGACCGGCAGCGGGACTTTTCCGGAGAGGGTAATCTTCCCTGATTGTGCTTTTAAAATACTGGTTTCGGTCATGGGTCAGTGCGCCACTGAAGATCCAGAGGGATCCGGAATTTTTTTCCGGATTTTCTGTAACATTGCAAAAAACAGGGAATTGTTTATCCCAACTGTCCAAGAAGGATAACTGCCCCGAGTAATACCAGTGCCACTCCTATAGCCATTCTGAGCACCCGCTTGTACTCTGCCCTCATGCTGTCGGCCCGTTCCGTGGAAATACCGTATGCAAAGAGAATGGTGATCAGGAGGAGAGGAAGTATATAGACAACGTTATACAGTACAAGCCATGGCAACCCGGACATTACGGTCATCTCCTTTCCCATCAGACTGAGTATACCGATATAGATCCCCCCGGTACAGGCAAAACCGAGGATTCCGGCCAAGATCCCTAATACAAATGCTGCGGGGAGCGATGCGATTCGGATATAGTTCCCGAGTAGTCCTTTTTTCGAGTCTGGTATTGACAGGATAAAGGTCTCCTTGTTCCGGAGCACATCGGTGATCGTTATAAGCCCCAGAAGAAGGGCCAGTGCTCCCCCGATTAAAGCGAAAATCCGTGAGAATCCGGAGAGAGAGAACACTGAGAACAGCCCGATTCCTACGAGAAGATGAAACAGGAACATCGCCGCGATATATGCACAACCAACAAGCAGGATGCGCTTCCTGCTCCCGGCAGCAGCTATCGGGATCAAGAGGAAGATCAGTACGGACAGACCGCAGGGATTGGCACTGTCAACTATGGCTGCGAAGATGACCAGCGGCAGGCTGAGTTGCAATGGTTCCTGCGGACAGGTGGGATCTTTATCTGGTGTCCCTGGTTGGGCGGTGCCGTTACAGGACGCGAGACGCTGTTTCTCGATAAGGATCTGAGATTCAAACCGGTCTGTAATCTCAGTATCGCCGACCAAGCTGCTGTTCCCGATAAAGACTACGGGAATTCCCGGATTGGTAACTCCGTACTTCCGGCTCATTTCCAACAATTTTTTCCCGTTGTCGGGATTGTTATAGACCTCAAGCCGGATAAGGTTGAGTTCAGGATAACGGGTTTGAAGATCGGCGAGGAGAGGTTTTACCTTTTCACAATGACTGCAACCGTCACCGTAAAAATAAAATGCACTGATAGTCGAATTTAATGATGAAACATTTCCTGATGGGGGGGATGTCTTTTTTAATTCCGTTTCATTAATTATTGCTTTTTTTTTATTTGTTCGAGAATGACACCTTCGAGTTGTTCAGGAATAGCACGATCCCCTACAAGGGGTGTGTTATTACCGACAACAATGACCTCAGGAACACCGGCACTTTGAATTCCCAGTTTCTTGTGCAGTGATAGCGAGAGTGCCTGGTTGGTCTCGTTGTGCCAGGTTTCGAGGATTCTGAAATCTACGTCCGGATATTTTTTTGATAAATTCTGGATAAACGGTATTACATTATGACAATGCGGGCATTCTTCCCCGTAAAAGAAATAAACAGTAACATTTCCCTCAACTGAAGTGTCCTTTGCAGCTGAAGGGGTTTGAACTGATTGCTGGGGTATGACCAAAAAAAATACCGCGCAGGCGACCAGTATCGCAATGAACACCCCTGCAACGATCTTCAGCGTATTGTCCATTTCTTATCCTCTGTAGGAATCTGGTTTAATGCTTTAATAAAATGCCGGTCTGTACTGTGAGGAAAACGATTATTTTAAGGAAATCATCGTCCCCACACCGTCACGGGTGAAGAGTTCGAGAATGAGGTTGTGCTCAATATTGCCATTAATAATATGGGCATAACTGACACCATTTTCCACTGCTTTAATTAACGAGCCCACCTTTGGGATCATGCCTTCGCCAATTGCTCCTGTTTTCTGCATAGAGTTCGCTTCATCAATAGTAAGTTTACGATACACCTTTGAACGTTTTGCATCCATCACACCATCAACATCTGTCATATTGACCAGCTTGTACGCTTTGAGGGCGATTGCGATATCCCCGGCTGCAGTGTCAGCGTTGATGTTTAAACTGCTCCCAAACCTGTCGATTGCAATAGGGGCAACCACCGGAATGTAGCTTTTGTCAAGAAGGGTGTTCAGGAGGGCTGGATCTATCCATTCTATCTCCCCCACGTGCCCAAGATCGACTTCTTTTTGTACCCCCCCGACATCCACCCGCTGGAGATCCATTTTCCGGGCAATGATCATATTCCCGTCACTCCCCGACAAACCCACGCCCCGGGCACCGCATTTTGCGATCAGTGAAACAATCCCATTGTTGATCTTCCCGACAAGAACCATCTGAGCGATCTCGAGGGTTTCCTGGTCGGTTACCCTGAGTCCCCCGACAAATACAGATTCTTTGCCCATCGCTTTCATTTTCTCTGAAATTTCCGGTCCACCACCATGCACGAGTACTACGCTGATTCCAACGTAATGCAGGAGAACTACATCCCGGATGGCATTTTCCAGCACAACCGGATCCACCATTGCATGACCGCCCAGCTTGATTACGATAGTCTTACCATGGAACTGCTGGATGTACGGCAGTGCCTCCATAAGAACATCCTCCCGCTTCATCATGTTGTATACCTCCCGTTTATCTCGACGTAGCGTTCGGTCAGATCGCAACCCCATGCGGTTGCTTCTTCTTTTCCGGCTGCCAGGTCAAGAATAAAGATGACTTTTTTAGCGTGCATCGCCTCTTTAGCCTTTTTCAGATCTGCGATAATCTCTCCGGATCTGACCAGAGGATACCGATTAGTACCATCGCTTATCCAGAGTGATATTGCATTCGGATCAAAATCAACACCCGCACGTCCTGCTGCCGCAACCACTCTTCCCCAGTTTGGATCTTCCCCATACACAGCAGTCTTTACCAGAGGAGACTCGATAATGGTGCGGGCAACTTTTGCGGCTGCTTCTTCTTTTTTTGCTCCCTTTACCGTCACCTCCAGTAATTTTGTAGCTCCTTCACCATCTGCTGCGATCTGTTGTGCAAGCAAACGACAGCACTCCTCCAGAGCCCCTGAAAACTCAGCAGGATTTACCCTTCCTGATTCCCCGGTTGCAGTGCAAAGCGCTATGTCATTCGTGCTCATGTCCCCATCAACGACGACGCGATTGAATGTGCGTCTCGTAGCCAGTGTAAGGGCTTGCTTCAGGGATTTTGCACCGATATCTGCATCGGTATAGATAAATGCGAGCATTGTCCCCATATTCGGTGCTATCATCCCGCTTCCCTTGGTAATTCCCCCAATGGTGAACGTTTCTTTTTGTACGAGAGCATGTTTGGGAAACGTGTCGGTTGTCAAAATAGCCTGGGCTGCAAGTTTCTCGGCTTCCCGGGTACATTCGATCTTTCGTGCTATTTCCTCACACTGGTGTTGTATGAGGGGGAGATCGAGATACCGTCCTATGACGCCAGTACTGGCAACACCAACAAGATCCGGTTTGACACCCAGTGCAGAACCGGCAAACCTGGTCATCGCAACAGCATCTGAATATCCTCTTTTTCCAGTGTAGGCATTGGCACAACCGCTGTTTGCGATTACTGCTTCCAGAGTCCCTTTTTTTATCTGTTTGCGCATAAGTTCAATGGGAGCTGCTTTGACAAGATTTTCCGTAAATACCCCCGCTGCTGTTCCGCTTGCCTGTATAAGTGTCAACCCGAACTTTCCTTCTTTCATCCCGGATGCTTTTACACCCTTTACTGCGCAGATGCTTTGAAAGGTCATTTAACTATCAGCTCCCTCGTTGTCAGAATAGGAAGACCCCACTGCATTGATAATATCTGCCCTTGCCAGAATTCCTACCAGTTTTTTCCCTCTCACTACGGGCAAGCGAACGATTCCTTCTTTGAGCATCAGTGCCGCAGCTGCCTCGATATCCATTTCTTCTGTTGCGGTGATTACGCGACGCGTCATTACCTTTTTTGCCGGCATGTCTCCGATGTTGCGAAGTGCATGTTTTGTTTTCTCCCAGTTGATGTACTCGCGGATGGGGATCTCGATAACCTCAAAGGGAGATGGAAGCCAAAGGTCATCGGAGATCCTTTCAGATTCAAGGAGCGAGATCAGATCAGATTCTGTGAGCATACCAACAAGTTCCGAACCTTCCATGACCGGAAGCCCACCGATATGGTGCTTCCGCATTAAACCTACTGCGTCGCGGAGGGATGTTTCCGCAGTGCATACAACCGGGTCTTTTGTCATCGCATCTTTTACCAACATAGTATTCACCTACGGTAACATTCCTGCCCCAATCAGTCCATCCTGTTCTTTCAGGCTGCACATAAGGTTCATATTCTGAATCGCCTGGCCACTTGCACCTTTCACGAGATTGTCTATGGCAGATATTGCCACAATCCGTAATCCTTCACTTTCGACCATGACATCACAGAAATTGCTTCCGCGGACCGCCGCAAGGGAGGGCTTCTGATACCGCACAAAGTATTCACCTTTGTAGAAGTCGCGGTATAGTTTCTCGACTTCTTTTTGCTCAAGAGGTTCATTGAGCAGGATGTGGGCCGTTGTCAGGATCCCCCGATTAACCGGCACAAGATGGGGGGTGAAATAGCATTTCGCTTTTGACCCGAGCCAGGCAAGCTCCTGTTTCATCTCAGCAAGATGGCGGTGGGTTGTCCATTTGTAGGGTCCGATATTGTCACCTACATTCGGATAGTGCGTGGTTGCGGAGGGATTGTCCCCGGCACCACTCACCCCGGTTTTCGAGTCGAAGATTACCGTGTGAGCATATTTTGCCAGGGGGGCTGCCGCAAGAGTTGCCCCGGTTGGAAAACACCCGGGGTTTGCAACGAACTTTGCATTGATACAGTCCTTCCGGTGAAGCTCAGGGATACCATAGGGAGCCGGGAAATAATCCGAGTGGATGACACCGTACACCTTCTCAAAGATCTCTTTTGGTAAACGGTAGTCGGCACTGAGATCCACTACTTTTATTCCCCTCGATAACAGCCTGCCAGCATAGGTCATTGCAGCTGTGTGAGGAACTGCAAGAAATGCAACGTCCGCATCAATGGCATCAATATCCGGGTTTTCAAATTTGAGATCGGTAAATCCTTTGAGGTGGGGATGAACCTGATCAAGGGGTGTTCCCGCAAGTTTGCGGGAAGTAGCACAGGTAACCTTTGCGGTGGAGTGGTGAACGAGGAGGCGTATCAGCTCACCACCGGCATAACCGGAAGCCCCGATAATCGCAATTTTCATAACAGAGTATCCGATTGTAAAAATTTAATGCTTGTTAGGTACGCTGGTTTAGATCTTAAAAAAAATACATGAAATCCGAGAAATGACTTTACATTTGCTCCAGTTTATGCAAATAGAGGGTGTGTAACCGTTGCCCTAGGAGTTCTATCCGCTGCCGGTCTTCAAGCCCGTCCAATAAATCCGCAGGAAGTGCATCGATACCTTTTGCAGCACCAAGGTATGCACCACAGATAAGCCCGATGGTATCGGTATTTCCACCCGTATTGGCTGCTACTGTAAGGAGATCGGATGGTTTGGAATACCTGCTTATCAGGAAGATCGCAATAGGGAGGGTCTGGAAAACGGACACATCATTCCCAATTTTAAGTAATGCTGTTTCTGTGTCCATTCCTTCTTTTTCCAGCACAAGCGCATTTCTTATTTTTCCCCCAAGCACCTCATCTTCAACCTGGGCTTTATCCAAAGCTCTTTTAAGGGGATCAGGTGTATCGTGAAGCGTATGATACAGGAGCGTTACAAAAGTTGAAACTGCCGCATGTACTGCCGGATGAGTATGGGTAACATTGCACGCACGCACTGCTCGTTCACAACCCTCATTCATGGCAGGAAACGTCAGCCCGAATGGGATTGCCACCGGAAGGCATCCGGAGGTAGTGGATTTCACTCCTTTCTGGGGTAAATTCTCTTTTACCGGGTGTTCGCATACCGAAGAGATCGATCCATCAGGAAAGCGGAATTTGCCACGATCATAGAGTTCACGGAGTGCAGTGAAATATCGTTCCTCATTGTATTTTCCATCAGCGAGGAGTGTCGCGACAAGAATCATCAGCTGGGTGTCATCGGTATATTGTCCGGGATTTAATCCCTCGTTTGGATGGTTTTTGTACGGGCGACGGTACCCGTATTTCATTTTTTTGAGATTTGGGGATGTGCTTTCGTTGGGCATGCCGAGTGCATCACCGATTGCAGCACCAAGCAGGCATCCTTTGAATTTTTTAAGCATCAACCCTATATTAAAAAACCCTGATAGATAATTCTTCTTATACCAAAGCTAATTTGTGGATTTGTTCTTTTTCTTATGGATATTGGTTCTCAATCAGAATTTTTAAATACGTTATTAACATGATTAATAATGTTAAATAGGTGGGAAATGACCGAGGATTTTAATGTCAGACTCGTCGAGGATGTGAAAACATACACGCCCGACCCACAGTACAAAAAAAATGCATGGATGGGAGACTACGAGAAAGCCTACAAGGATTTTCTGGCTGACCCTGACGGGTTCTGGAGCAAAATGGCCTCCGAGCTGGAATGGATCCGGCACTGGAAAGCGGTGAAGGAGTGGAACTATCCGTATGCGAAATGGTTCATCAACGCACAGCTTAACATTACCGCAAACTGTCTTGACCGCCATGTGAAAAACCAGCGTCGGAACAAGGCAGCACTCATCTGGAGGGGCGAGAAGGGTGCGGAACGAATCTTCACGTACCAGCAGCTGCTCAGCAAAGTAATGCGATTTGCCAACGCTTTGAAAAAGATTGGCGTAAAGAAAGGTGATCGCGTCTGCATCTACATGCCACTCGTACCCGAACAGGTAATTTCAATGCTTGCCTGCGCCCGCATCGGTGCAATTCACAGCGTTGTGTTCGGTGGTTTTGGTCCGGCAGCACTTAACATGCGTATCCAGGATGCTTCTGCCAAGGTCGTCATCACCGCAGATATTGGCATGCGGCGTGGTAAAACCATCCAGCTGAAATCGATTGTTGAGGAGGCACTTATCAACGCTCCATCGGTCGAACATGTTATTGTGCTCAGGCGACAGGATCCCCCGGTTGATTTGAGACCAGGCCTCGAACTTGATTTCAACGAAATAATGGAGAGTGCATCGCAGGAATGCCCGCCTGAAGTCATGGATGCAGAAGACCCGCTTTTCACCTTATATACCAGCGGTTCCACCGGCAAACCCAAAGGGATTGTTCATACCTGTGCCGGATACATGGTCGGAACCTATTATACCAGCAAATACATCTTCGACATGAAGGATCACGATATTTTCTGGTGTACCGCAGATCCTGGCTGGATTACCGGCCACAGCTATATCGTTTACGGTCCGCTTGCCGTAGGGGCAACAGTGTTTATTTCTGAGATGACTCCGGATTATCCTGATGCGGGAAGCTATTGGAACCTGATAGAAGAGCAGAAGATTACCATCTTCTATACAGCACCAACCGCAATCCGGATGTTCATGAAGATGGGGGAGGTGTGGCCCAACAAGTATAACTTAAGCTCGCTCCGCATCATCGGATCCGTGGGGGAGCCGCTGAACCCTGAGGCATTTGAGTGGTATTATCATGTCATCGGAAAGGACAAGATCCCAGTCCTCGACACCTGGTGGCAGACCGAGACCGGGATGCATATGATCACCACGATGATCGGGGAACCCATGCGCCCGGGTTTTGCCGGAAAACCTATCCCCGGAGTTGAAACCGATGTGGTTGACAAGGACGGGAATTCTGTAAAACCGGGTACAGGAGGACTTCTGGTCATCAAATCCCCGTGGCCATCCATGCTCAGGACAGTGTGGAAGGATGATGAGCGGTACCGCAAATACTGGGAGACGGTTAAAGGGGTTTACACCGTCGGCGATCTTGCAGTGAAAGGCAAGGATGGGTACATTATGATCCTTGGCCGTTCTGATGACATCATCGTGGTTGCAGGACACAATATCGGCACTGCTGAGGTGGAGAGCTCGCTTGTCTCCCATCATGCAGTTGCAGAATCGGCAGTTATCGGGAAGCCCGATGCGATGAAGGGCAACTCTATCAAGGCATTCGTTATCCTCCGGGTAGGTAATTCCCCGAGCGATAAACTCATGAATGATCTGATGTATCACGTGCGTATGACCCTGGGTCCTATCGCAGTACCTCAGGAGATAGAGTTTGTCGATAAACTCCCCAAGACCCGGAGCGGGAAGATCATGCGCCGCGTCCTGAAAGCCAAGGAGATGGGTATGGATCCCGGCGATATCTCCACGCTCGAGGAATAATCAAATTTTTACCAGCTGAGGAAAAATGAGCGAGGCAGTACAGGAAAAATTATTCGGCATGGAACTGGAAAAAGGGCGCTGGATCCTTGTCATCCTTGGCATGATCATCAACCTGTGCTTAGGCGCTGTTTATTCATGGAGCGTGTTTGTCGGTCCGCTGACGAACTACTTCACCAAAGATCTGGGCCAGGTTGTCTCCGCCAGTGAAATCCTGTTGCCGTTTTCCGTCTTTCTGGCATTCTTTGCAATAGCAATGCCGTTTACCGGTAAATATATCGAAAAATATGGCCCAAGGAACATAACCATCGTGGGGGGGTGTCTTACCGGGCTTGGCTGGCTCCTCTCGTCGTTTGCAGGCTCTGTCCAGTGGCTCTACATCTTCTACGGGGTGATTGCCGGTATTGGCGTTGGCATAGCTTATGGAGTCCCGGTTGCCGTTGCAGCCCGCTGGTTCCCTGATCGCCGTGGACTGGCAGTTGGACTGACCCTGCTCGGGTTCGGATTCTCTGCACTGCTTACTGCCAATATTGCAGGATTCCTCATCGGTGCTACAGGGGTCATGAACACATTCCGGGTGTTTGGTATTGCATTTGTTATCCTGATCGTCGTTCTCGCACTGCCCCTGAAATTCCCTTCAGCCGGGTGGAAACCTGCCGGATGGATACCTCCTGCCCCAGCGGCCGGTCAGGCAGTCATCTGCGAATTCAAACGCGAGCAGATGCTTAAAACCACCACATTTTACGCTCTCTGGACCTGCTACTTTATTGGCTGTCTGGCCGGGCTCATGGCAATTGGCATTGCAAAGCCTGTCGGGGTCGATATCGGTGTTGAGGCTGGACTTGCTACCATGCTCGTTGGTGTCTTTGCTGTCTTCAACGGTTTTGGGCGCCCGGTCTTTGGCACCCTTACTGATAAGCTGACACCTCGCAACACAGCGATGTTATCATTTATACTCATCGCATTCGCATCCCTTATAATCTGGCAGATTCCGTCCGTTGCGGTATATATCATTGCTTTCGCTATCCTCTGGGGCTGTCTTGGTGGATGGCTTGCTATAGCACCAACTGCTTGTGGTAGTTTCTTTGGTACCTGTGATTATCCTCGTTGCTACGGAGTCCTGTTCCTTGCATATGGTGCAGGTGGCATTGTAGGCCCGCAGTTGGCCGGTTTCATTAAAACATCAACTGGATCATACATGGGTGTGTTCCCCTATGTTCTCGTACTTGCGATAATCGGGCTGGGGATCGCATTCGCTCTCTTAAAACCGCCAAAAGCACCCCAGAAAAACTAATATTTTTATCCACGCTCTGCGTGATATATGCGTTTTCGCTGGGCCATCCGGTAGCCGGAAACCACAAGAACCGTATCGCCGAACTCAGCATCAAGCACCGGATCTCCCGTATCAACATATATTTGAGGTGTTTCACGGAGTTTGTGCGGTGTGGCAACCACAATAATATTTCCGATTCCCACCCGTCGTACAATGCGGGCACTTATCTGCTGGTTGCCCCGGCCAAGAATGAATCCCTGTGCTCCGATTGGACTGATAAGAATTTTTGCTTCCTGTCCCTGTTCAAGTAAAGCCCAGAGGGTTTTTTCATCGATATCGAGGGCAATAGTATTCCCGTTTTTTACCGCATCTACACCAAGTAGGGTTTTATTCACCCCGAGTTCGCGGGCGATGGCTTCAGTTGTTGTCCCTGCGCCGATGATATAGAGAACATCCGGAATCATTATCTCGTGAAAAAACCGGGCGATTTCCCCTTTTGCCCGTTCCTCATCGCTTTCTTCAAATATTTGCTTAGGGAGCTGCACCTTTCCTTCAAGAGCAGGGGTGCGGGCAATACCATGTAATCTTGTTTTCAGCTCTCCTGCACGGTACGCATCCTCATCCACATCCATCACTTCAGAATCCCTCAGCGATTCTTTCCGATATCCGGCCACGATCTCCGCTGCTGTAACCGGATCGATGGCAAATACCGCCGAGAACATCTTGACACCCGCGGGAATCCCCAGAATCGGCAGATTCCTGCCCACCGCATCAAAGATGTGCCTCGCGGTCCCGTCACCACCACAAAACAGGATCAGATCAACACCGTCTTTCAGGAACGTCTGTGCTGCCCGCCGGGTATCCAGAGCGCTGCTTTCACCGGTGAAATGATAAAGCACCTGATACTTTTGTATTCCTGCTTCCCCGAGAGCATCCTCACCCATTGCACCCGAACAGGTAACAAAATCCAGATTTTTATCGTGTGACAGGAGTGCAAGCGTAATATGAGCCCGGTTTTTTGCGAGCGGTAATGCCCCGCGACGGCGGGCTTCCTCCACATTGCCGTCGGTTCCCTTGAGCCCTACTGCACCCCCCATACCAGCAATAGGGTTGACGAGAAACCCGATGCGTTTCATAAAAAAAGAATTTTTAGGAAATTTTGGGTATCCGGGCAAGTGACTCCTTGATCAGCTCATCCGGGTACTCGTAGTCCACCAGTTTGCCTTCATAATAGGCGTCATATGCTGTCATATCAAAATTGCCATGGCCGGAACAGTTGAACAGGATTGTCTTGTCTTCTCCCGTCTTTTTGCATTTGAGAGCCTCATCAATCGCAGATTTTACAGCATGGGAAGTCTCAGGGGCGACAATGATCCCTTCCGTGCGGGCAAAGGTCTGGGCTGCATCAAAGACTTCGCTCTGGTGGTAGGCCACAGCCCGCATCACACCGTCATTCACAAGCCGGGAGACAATCGGGGAATCGCCATGATAGCGGAGACCCCCCGCATGCATTGAAGGCGGAACAAAGTCATGGCCCAGCGTGAACATCTTGAGAAGCGGTGTATAACCAGCTTCATCAGCAAGATCGTACGTGAATAACCCTTTTGTCAGGGTGGGGCAGGATGCCGGTTCGGCCCCGATGATGTCCACATCCTTATGCTTACCAGTCAGCTTATCCCCGGCAAACGGGAACGAGATACCGGCGAAGTTGGACCCTCCTCCTACGCACCCGATCACCACATCAGGATAATCATCAACCAGTGCGAGCTGTTCACGACATTCGAGTCCAATCACTGTCTGGTGGAGACAGACATGGTTCAATACCGAACCCAGGGCGTAGTTGGTGTTACTGTGGGATGCAGCATCTTCGACAGCTTCAGATATGGCCATACCCAGACTTCCCGGGGTATCAGGGTCTTTTTCGAGCATGGCCCGGCCTGCATTCGTCTTGGTGCTCGGACTGGGAAGACATTCGGCACCCCAGACGTGCATCATCGACTTCCGGTAGGGTTTCTGAGTATAGCTCGATCGGACCATGTAGATGGTGCATTCAAGATCATACAGCATCGTGGCAAAGGACATGGCCGATCCCCACTGACCTGCGCCGGTCTCGGTTGCAATCCTCTCGATCCCTGCCTTCATATTGTAATATGCCTGAGGGATCGACGTGTTCGTCTTGTGACTCCCGGCCGGGCTGACTCCCTCCCACTTGTAGTAAATCTTTGCCGGTGTTTTTAAGAATTTTTCAAGACGGTGGGCACGGTACAGGGGGCTTGGCCTCCAGAGGCGCATTACCTCCTGGACCTCTTCGGGGATAGCAATATTTCGATCCGTAGTGACTTCCTGCCGAATCAACTCCATCGGGAAGATGGCTGAAAGATCCTCAGGCCCAATCGGTTTCTGGGTCTTGGGATGGAGTGGCGGGTCGAGCGGTGACTTCAGATCCGCCTGGACATTGTACCACTTTTTTGGTATCTGCTCCTCATCGAGGAGGATTTTTGTCTGCATACAAAGTACTTGGTTTGTATAAATATATACATTGTGCTACAAATTTGTACACTATAGACCAAGAGATGAAACGGTTTACTCCCACACCCTCGAGGTATTAAAGCGCAATTTCTTATAATTGAGCGCAAGAACAACACTTTCGATTCCGCCTTCCATACCATTAATATAGTCTGGAGAAAATCTGTAATGAAGTTGTTATTCCTGCAACAACAGAAAGATCCATCATAGGATCAGGTGATTATGGGATGAAACATTCACTTATTGACATTCTCATCAGACCCGGGGAATTCTTCCAGGCTGCAATCGCAGAAAAGGAAAGTCTCAAAATTCCCGGAATTATTGTTCTTACCTTGGGGGTTGTCTCAGCTGTATATGCGTATTTAATCGGGGGATTAACAGGAAAAATGATGGCAGGATTGATGCCCGGAATGGATTCGATAATCGCTATATCTGCTATTCTTGGCGCATTAGTGGGGATTTTCGTGTTCTGGGGGATATGGGCTGGTGTGTTCTATCTTATATCATCATTATTCAACGGCAAAGGCACATTTAAACGAACACTTGAGTTTATCGGGTATGGTTATCTCCCTCAGATTTTCGGAGGGGTGCTGACCGTGATTGTTGCGCTTCAGTATATTCCAAAAGTCATTGTTCCTGAAATTAACTCAGCCGCAGCCCAGGATCCCCAGCTGATCCAGGAAGCGGCCAAAACACTGATGCATGATCCTGCAATGATGGAGATGACCCAGATCATCTCAATTATTTCCATCGTATTCCTTCTCTGGAGTGCAAATATCTGGATATCCGGAATGAGAAATGCCCGACAGCTTTCTGAAAGGGATGCCGCACTCTGTGTCGGCATTCCTGTTGTTATTTACATTCTCTATATCATCTATACCATGACAGGGATTTAAATGAAAAACGCTCGATTTATTATTCTCACAGCTCTCTTCCTGATTTTCAGTACAGGAACTGGTGCGGTAACCGCATTCACGACGCCGGAATCCATTGTTACCGCTGGCAATGTCTATGTTTCCAACATTACCTTTGATCCGGGATCTTTTTTTACCAATGATGCGGGTATTGTTACGGTATATGTAACCAATGGTAACCCTGACCAGAGCGTCGTGGTAAATCATGTAACCATTGGTGACAAAAATATCAGGCTCACCAGCACACCCTACGATTCTTCATCCAATATCGGTCCTCTCCAGACGAAATCATTCGTTTTTTCCGTTGTGGGGGATGCCCCTGATGGAACGTATTATCCGACATTCTCCCTCAGCTTCCGTGATGCAGACAGTCTTTACTCCCGGGCAACAGTCCAGGTAGATAACACCCCGCTTGAGCTGACGATTGTTGAGAAACCTGATGCATTTTCCCAGGGAAAGAAAAAGACCATTTTCATACAAGTGGCAAATCCGCGGAAAAATGATTTAAGGAATGTCATTCTTGAAGTTTCTGGTACCGGGGTGACAGCAACTCCGGCAAGAACCTTCATCGGCAACCTTGCTTCAGGTGCCAAAATACCGCTGAACTTCACCATAACCCCGGAACAGGAGACATCCCTTACGATCACGGCAACATACAATAATGGAAATAATCCCCATAAAGAGAGGATTGATCTCCCGATTACATTTGGGATCGATAAAAAGCAGGCAAATCCGGTTATCAGTAATGTCCAGGTAAAATCTGAAAGCGGTGTCTATCACATCACTGGTGATGTAAACAATGCCGGGCTGGAAACGGCAAATACCGTAATGGTAACTTCAATTTCACCAGCGATTCCGCAGGATCCGTATAAGACCTATGTTGTCGGAGCACTCAAACCTGATGATTTCGGGAGCTTTGAAGTTACGTTCTCCGCAAATAGCACTTCAAGTATCCCGATTCAACTTTCGTACAAGGATACCGATGGCAACCTGTACACCTCTGTGCAGGATGTGAACATAACAAAATCCGGAACCAGCCCACAAAATAATTGGGGGTCAAATATTCTCTTTCCCCTTATTGCCGTGGTGATTGTAATTGTTGCTTGTATCGGCGGATGGTATTTCTACCTGAGAAGGAACAAGAAGTGACCATCACTATGGGCAATCCACCCGTCATGGTGTTCAAAGACGTAGTCAAAGTGTACCCGCTTCCATCGGGAGACGTTACTGCGCTTGACGGGGTATGCTTCAAGGTTGACCGCGGGGAGTTCATCTCTATCATGGGGCCTTCAGGTTCCGGGAAATCAACTCTCCTGAACCTGATGGGGTGTCTTGACACACCTACATCCGGAGACATATATATCAGCGGTACCCGTACCGGGGACATGTCCGATAAAGAACTCACAGAACTGCGGAGGGACCGGATCGGATTTATCTTCCAGTATTTCAACCTGTTTCCGCTGTTGAACATCATCGAAAACGTGACATTTCCCATGATGCTGAAGTCCAAGAATGCGGTGGATCCGGAAAAAGCACGCGCTATGCTCCGTGCGGTTCAGCTTGATGATTCGCTCTTCACGCATACCCCCATGGAGGTTTCAGGTGGTCAGCAACAGCGGGTAGCCGTTGCCCGGGCACTCATCAATGATCCTGATATCCTGCTTTGTGACGAGCCAACAGGAAATCTTGACTCAAAGACCGGTGCCGGCATTATGGACCTTATGACGGAACTCAATCGCAAGGGTACGACAATAATCATGGTCACCCATGATGTCAATATTGCCGCTTATTCAAAAAGGACAATCCGAATCGCTGATGGGAGAATTGTGGCATGATCTTTTGGGAAATTGCCAAACGAAATATCAGGATCCATCTGCTCCGGTCCACCCTCGCCATGCTGGGAATCGTAATTGGTGTGGTTGCGATAGCATCCATGGGAATTCTCGGAAATAGTTTAGTGCTCACCGTCTCTGACAGTCTGAAAACAGTCGGCGACAGCGTTATTGTCACCCCCCATGTCGGCGGAACTATGCGCGGACCCCCCGGGGGAACGGGGGGTCCGTCATCCCTTAGCATTACCGAACAGAATTTTCAGCAGATAAAACGTGCTTCTGCCCCAAATGTTGCTATTCCTGTACTTCAGACTTCGGATCGCATGAAACTTGGTGTGGGGAGCGATGAGATCGTTGCACCAATCTACGGCCTTAACCCGGATGATGTCCCCGATCTCCTGAAACTAAAAGAGGGGGCGTACAGCCGGGGCGATTCGGGTGTTCTCGTGGGATCAACATTCGCGACAGACAACAACGTCAAGGTCGGATCGCGGATTGCAATCGGAACTGAGGGAAATAAGGGTACACTGCGGGTGACCGGAATCATTGAGGAACGCGGGATGGCATTTGATGTCAGCACCGATTCCGCAATAGTAGTGACGAAAGACTGGTTCGATCAGTCATATAATCGTAACGATTACGATAAGGTGGTTGTGAAGGTAAAGAATCTGGATGACCTTCCTGCCGTTAAAAGCGCTATAGAAAATCAGATGAACAAGCGGGATAAAATCGTTGACGTTGTGGATACCCGTAAAACAATGGAAACCATATTTTCAGCATTCGGCCAGATTACCACATTTGTGTCAGCGATCGGAGGGATTTCAATGCTGGTTGCTGGAGTTTCAATTCTCAACATCATGATGATGTCAGTAACCGAGCGGATCAAGGAGATTGGCATTATGCGCAGCATCGGAGCGCAACGAAAAGAAGTAATGTCAATGTTCCTTTATGAGGCGTTGATCCTCGGTGTTGTCGGAAGCCTGATTGGAGGCATTATGAGTCTTCTGGGGGGATATGCAATCAGCAGTGTTATGTTACAATCCACAAAGTATCTGTTCGTTCCTTCAACCATGGTCCATATTTTTTATGGTATGACATTCGGTATTGTTATCAGCCTGATCTGTGGAATATACCCCGCATGGCGTGCAGCCAATCTCAATCCTATCGATGCACTCCGGCACGAATAATATCCATTTTTTAATGAACTGATCCTGCACGGACAGATACCTTTAACCGGCCGTGTGCATACTCAATGCTATGAGCCCTGCACCAATACAACCGCTTATAGCGCCAGACTGGAATGAGATCTGGAAGGCACGGCAGTGCTTGCACGAGTCATCGAAGCATTCCGATGATCCCTCGCATAACTGGGACAAACGGGAAAATGCTGAACGCTACGATTCCACTTCCCGCAGTGAATACGATGACCGTGTCCGGATTACAATCGCTTGTCTTGACATCACGAAAAATTCCCGGGTGCTGGATATCGGGGCGGGGCCGGGAACCCTCTCTATCCCTCTCTCCCCTCGAGTGAAGAAGATTACCGCGGTAGAGCCCGGGGCCGGCATGGTGGAGATCCTCAGGGAGCATGCTGAGCGGGAGAAATTACACAATATCACCTGCGTGCAGAAGACCTGGGAGGAGATAGATCTCTCCTCTGACCTCACTCCCCCGTTTGACATTGTCATCGCTTCCCTCTCCCTGACCATGCATGATATCCGGGAAGCGCTCCGGAAGATGGATGCTGCCTCCTGTGGCTCCGTTCACCTCTTCTGGTTCGTAGACATGCCCTTCTGGGAGCGGATGTATGCCGATCTCTGGGAGCCCCTGCACGGGAGCCCGTATCATGCCGGGCCGAAAGCCGATTGTCTCTTCGGGGTCCTCTACCAGATGGGAATTTACCCGGACGTCACCATGCTGCCGCTCTCAAAGGAGTACCGTTTCGGGAGTCAGGAGGAGATGCTCGGGTTCTTCCGGAAGCGGTTTGGGGCTAAGACACCACAGCAGGAGCGGATCGTGGATGCCTATGTCACCCCGCAAATACGTCAGCAGGGCGATGAAGTGGTTATCTCCGGGGATTCGACATTTGCACATCTGAGATGGAGAACGACAAAGTCCTGAAAACGGTTCTCGCAAATCGAACAACTCCTTTTAGAATACTTCTCCAGTCCACGACTCTGACGGACCCACATACTACAAAGCGTATATAATTTTGAGAGTAATGCGTGGAGCAGCAGTGTGGCAATAGATCTGTGCACTCACAGGATTGTCACCGATATATTCACAACAAGGTAAGGAGCTGTTGCTATCGAAATCTGTCAGACACAAAACAAAAACAGTGTAGCAGAGGAATACCAGCAGCCGTACGAAACCCTGGCGGGAAATAGTCGAGGCCGTCCATGACCCGCGGGAGAAGACCGCTCATGGCCCTCCGCGAAGCCGTGCTGATCGCAAAGAAGCGTGGTGAGACTAGGCAGTTCATGTACGAGCCGGGCATGATCTGCAATTTCGTGATCTACAGCCCCGGTATCGTGGCCCATGTCCGGATCAAACGGGTCACCCGCGTCCACTGCGACCATGCATGGATCGAGTGTGAGGCAGCCGATGCACTCGCAGGACTTCGGGCCATCGCATCCGGGTCCGGGATCTCCCGCGAGCTCTGGGTTTTCCTGCCCCGTGGGGCATTCCGGTTTTACCGCGTCACGGATACCGGGCTTGTCGAACTCAGTCGTGATGGATTGGTGATGCCCGAGAAACCGAAGTCGGCACCCGTAGCGCTGCCACCCATAGCCGGGTTGTCAGCTATACTCCCGGTCCAGAAACCCCTTCCGGAATCCACCGTCGGTGAAATTCCCTCAGAAAAGGGTCATGGGGAGTAGGATCCCCCTTTCTTAAAATGCCCTGATTGGCAAACGGAGCCTGTATAACAGACTTTGCCCGCTCCCCCTTTTCGGGCATCCGAAAATAGATCGAATTGAGGGAAAAACGGTACAATGAGGTTATTTTCCTCCACGAAAAAGGCCCGGATTGATCTTCCTTCTCTCGGTACTTTGGAAATATCTAAATAGAATCAATTGGGTGGAGAAAGTCCACTGAAACCGTGCCGGGGTTTGAGTGATTTAAGGAGGATCTGAGGATCCGTCAGGTCAGGCCAAACATTTCCAAAAAATTTTAGCGCAAAAAAATTTTGTTGAATTTTTTTAAAAAGATCTCGTTTACCCAACCCGCTTGATCCTTCCCATCGCTTCTTTCAACCGCTCCATCGACGTCGCATACGAAAGCCGGATCCATCCCGGTGCATAGAACGCACTACCCGGGGTTGCTGCCACGTGGCCATTCTCGAGCCATCGGGAGGCAACTTCCATATCGTCGCCGGTAACTTTCACAAAGGCATAGAACGCCCCATCAGCAGGTGCTGTCTCGTAACCCATACGGTTCAGCTCGGCAATGATGTATTTCCGCCGCCGGTCGAACTCTTTACGCATCTCTTCGACGCAGGACTGGTCACCTTTGAGTGCGGCAACCCCGCCCCACATCGCAAAGGTGGTCGCCTGGCTGATGGTGTGCTGCTGTACCTTGGACATCTCTGCGATGATCTCCTTGGGGGCAACTGCGTATCCGAGCCGCCAGCCGGTCATGGCATAGGCTTTCGAGAAGCCGTTGATAGTAATCGTCCGCTGCGCCATGTCGCCGATTGCGGCAAGCGAGAGGTGTTCTTTACCATAGACCATCTTCTCGTAGATCTCATCGGACATCGCATAAATGTCATAATCCGTGCAGAGATCCGCAACGAGCTTTAAGGACTTTGTGTCGAAAACAGCACCCGTAGGATTCGATGGGGAGTTGATCACGATCATCTTGGTCTTTGCATTCACCCGCTCGAGAAGAGAGTCGTCGAGCTGGAAGGTTTTTACGTTGATCGCGTGCTTCACGATCTTCCCGCCAGCGATCTGGACACAGGGCTCATACGAGACCCAGGCCGGGGTGAGGATAATCGTCTCGTCGCCCGGGTTCAGGACTGCTTCGCATGCCTCGTAGATGGCCTGCTTGGCCCCACTGGAGACGATGACCTGCTGGGGGGTGCAGGGAAATTTGTTCTCCCGGATGATCTTCGTGACGATGGCGCTCGTCAGCTCGGGGATGCCGTTGCTCGGCGCATAATGGGTCTGGCCCCGGTTCAGGGCATCAATGCAGGCATCCGTGATATGCCGGGGGGTATCGAAATCGGGCTCGCCGATAGACATGCTGATAACATCGATTCCCTCTGCCTGCATCTTTTTTGCCCGGTTGGAGATCGCGATCGTTGCCGATTCGACAACACCTGCGATCTTCTCCGAGAGAGGCCTCATTTCAACCGTTTGACAAGTTTGATGGCGGATTCGACAGCCCGTTTTGCATAATCGATCCGTTCGTTTGCCTCAAGGCGTGTCATGCCGGGTCCGGAAATACCAAGGGTTACCGGCTTGCCAAACTCAAGCGAGAGATCGATAATCTTCCGGGCTGCATGCTGAACGACAATATCGTCATGCTGGGTAGCGCCTTCAATAACACAACCGATAGTGACGACTGCATCAACTTTTCCCGCCTGCAGCATCTTCTTGATCGCAAGCGGCATGTCATAAGCACCCGGTACGTACAGGCACTCGGTGACTTCTGCGCCAAGAAATGCTGCATGTTCGCGGCCTTCAATTTCCATCATGTAAGTGATGTCGCGGTTAAACTCTGCGACAACAAATCCGAGTTTTATGGGGTTGGTATCACACATAGTAGATCATCTCATGTAAATGGTCATAAATGCTTAGCTGGTCTCATTTCCGGGCCGGGCCGGCATCCTCAAAGCCCTGCCGCTGCCCGGTCCCCGCCTCGCGTTCCAGGTCCCTGGGGTGGAGCACGAGCTTCACGGCGTTGACTGCATGCTCCCGGGTGCGCTGCTCCATGAGCCAGGCAAGTTCGCGGTCGTCCTTTGCCTCGTCCTCATGGACAAAGACCTCGATGATATGCGTGTTCGTCATGAGCTGGCACATGATGAGGCCCTGCGAGGCTTCATGGGCACACTGCTTGTCCTTGTCCTTTCCCCCGGGCATTCCCAGCGCCATGACGATATTGCACCGGCGTTCCTCGATCAGTTTCTTGCAGGCAACCGGGAGATCTTTTATCCCCGGCACCGTTACCCGCTCAATAGCCACGCTGGCGTGTTTTTTCAGTTCGTCGATGGCGATGGCTCCCATGTTGACGCGTGAGAAGGTGGTGTCGGCAACACCCACTCTCATCCCAGCACCTCGCTGGCCGCTTCAACGCCGTCGCCTTTGGTCCTGAACCCGCACTTCCTGAGGGCATGCTGTGTGGCGGCAAGGGTTGCAAGGATCTCCGGAGCGCTGACCGCACCCATGCTCCCGATGCGGAAGATTTTACCCTTGAGGTGATCCTGACCACCGGCAATGACAATTCCCATCTTCTTGATGATCCCCCGCATATCATCATCTTTTACTCCGGGGGGGTACTCGATCGCAGTGACCGTGGATGAGGGACTGTGCAGCTTATCGGTCTTTGGGAAGAGTGAGAGCCCCCATCCCTTGGCGGCAGCCTGCACAGCACCTGACATCTTCTGGTGGCGGGCAATCCGAGCGGGAAGGCCTTCTTCCTCGATTATGAGGCAGGCCTCGCGGAGCGCAAGGAAGAGTGGGACAGCCGGGGTGTACGGTGTCTCCATGGGTTTTCCGCTGGCACTCTTCCTGTACGCTGCGAGGTCGAGGTAGAACGGCGGATTCTTAGTAACCCGATCCCAGGCCCGGGCGCTTACGGAGACCATGGCAAGACCTGCCGGTGCGGCAAGGCACTTCTGGGACCCGGTGATAGCGATATCGACACCCCACTTGTCTGCCTCAACGACATCACCGCCGATAGAGGTGATGCCGTCCATGATGAAGAGCGCATCGTGCTTCCGGCAGAGCTTGCCGATCTCCTCAGCCGGGTTTTTTATCCCTGCTGATGTCTCGTTGTGTACGAGGGTGACCACCTGTGCTCCTGCCTCGAGCTGTGCCTTGAGTGCCTCAAGATTGACCGGGGTACCCCATTCGGACTTTATCTCATGGGCCTGACCGTAACGCTGGCTGATCTTCAGGAGCCGCTCGCCGAATTTGCCGTTGGTGATACACGCGATTTGTTTGTCCTTTCCCACGTTAGCAATCGCAGCTTCCATACCCGCAGTTCCGGATCCACTGATCACAAAGAGGTCGTTTGTTGTTCCAAATGCGGTCTTTAATACCCGTACACAGTCGGCGTAGACCGCACCAAACTCGGGGCTGCGGTGGTTTATTGCCTGACGCATCATTGCATACCTTACCCGTTCCGGCATCGGTACCGGGCCTGGTAGCATCAGGAGTAGTTCTTTTTCCATGTGGATCTGCTCATAGTATATCTAGATAAGCACAATATATGTTTGGATGGTTAGTATGGCTGACGTGGCAGTTATTTCGGGCTCCGCTTCTGATTCAGCAATCACGGACAAGGTAAAAAAGATCCTTGAAGAAAACCAGGTTTTGTATGACGCCCAGATCATTTCAGCCCACCGTGATCCAGAGAGACTTGACACCTACATAAAAACCAGTAATGCGAAAATATTCATTGCGATTGCCGGACTTTCAGCAGCCCTTCCCGGTGTGATCGCTTCAAAGACCAATAAACCGGTGATCGGTGTCCCGGTCAGCGGGACCCTGAACGGGCTCGATGCACTCCTCGCAATTGCCCAGATGCCCAAAGGTGTACCGGTAGCATGCGTGGGGGTTGACAACGGAGATAACGCGGCATGGCTGGCGATCCGGATACTGAATTTATTAAAAAAATGAAAAATATTATTTTTTCGTCTTTTTTTCGTCAAAGAGTTCGTTGACTATCTTGATTGCACAGAGATCGCCGCACATCGAACAGGTCTCCATGTCCCCATCGCGGCAGTGGATCTTTTTTGCATGGTCTCCAAAGAGAGCCAGTCTGAACTGGGCATCCCAATCGAGTTCATGCCGTGCCTCAGCCATCTGCACCTCACGTTCCATCCGCCAGCCCTCGTGCCTCCGGACAGTATCCCCTATGTGGGCAGCGATCTTTGCCACCCGCGTTCCCTCGATGATGTCTGCAACATCCGGAAGTGCGAGGTGTTCGCTGGGAGATACCATGCAGAGGAAATCTGCCCCATTCAGGCATGCCGTTGCCCCCCCTATGGCAGCTACAACATGATCATAGCCTGGCGCAATATCGGTGACGAGGGGTCCAAGCAGGTAGAGAGGAGCATGATCGGTGATCTCTTTTATCATGTGCACATTGTAGCCAACCTGATCGAGTGGCATATGTCCTGGTCCTTCGATCATCCGCTGGACCCCCTTTGCCAGTGCCTGTTTCGCAAGCGTGCCGAGTGTGATATACTCCACCGACTTTGCGAGTTTCCCTGCATCCTGCAGGCAGCCGGGGCGCATCCCGTCCCCAAGGCTTATCGTCACATCGTACTCTGCGAGAATCTCTAACAGGTAATCGTATTCGGCAAACAGAGGATTCTCCTCGTCACGCTGCACCATCATCGCACAGTGGAATGAACCACCCCGGCTCACCACACCCATCACCCGAGGATCATTCCTGAGCGCTGCAAGTGCCTGCCGGTTCACCCCGCAGTGGAGTGTCAGGAAGTCAACACCCTGCTGGCAGTGTTCGCGGATGACCCGGAAGAGAAGATCGGCATCAACATCAGCGGCATTACCCGCCCTGCGGACTGCTTCATAGACTGGAACTGTCCCAACCGTGGTATCAAACGCAAGGATTTTTTTCCGGATTGCGACAAGGTCGCCACCGGTCGAGAGATCCATTAATGCATCGGCGCCATTGATGAGTGCAGCCTGTGCCTTTTCCTCTTCAAGTTCGGGATCACAGCGTGTGCCTGATGTCCCGATATTGACATTAATTTTTACCTGGCAGCCCTCTCCTATCGCGCACTGCTGGTGGATGCGCTTTGGATTTGCCGGAATCACAATCCTTCCTGCTGAAATACCCCGGGCTAAGCGCGCCGTATCTATTCCTTCCAACCGAGCCACCACGTCGAGTTCCTGCGGAATCCCACGGGAACATCTGCGGATCAGGGAATCCATAAGAAACATCTGTCGGGAGTCCTTATTATTGTGCATGCAGGTCAGATGGATTCCCGAACAGTCGGCTTTTGCGAACTCCTATATTTACGGCACGATTCTCGTTGACGCGGGATTGCCGCCAATGGCTGTCAAACCATTCAAAGATGAAATCGATACAATTGTCCTGACGCACTGCCATTTTGATCACACAGCCCGAATAAAAGAGATTGCCTTTATGTGTAAGGCAAAGGTCGCCATTCATAAAAATGATGCCAGAGGGCTTGTTGATGACATCCAGAGCCTGTCCATGCACTTTGGTGCACGTTCTCCCGGGATTGCTCCTGATATTGTACTTTCTGAGGGGGACATCATAGGAGAATTAGAGGTCCTGCATACACCAGGTCATACACCGGGAAGCATTTGCCTCTTTTCTGAGCGGGACCATGTTCTTATCAGCGGAGATACTGTTTTTTCCGACGGGTGTTTCGGAAGATATGATTTCCCGGGGGGTAGCAGGATTGAACTTGAACAATCACTCAACCGGCTCTCGCTTCTTGATGTGGAGGGGCTTTACCCCGGCCATGGGGAACCGGTTGAAACCGGCTGGACGCCGTCACATCGCTTCAGCGCTGGGACTGATGAAGAGCGGTTATGGATAAAGGAATTTACTGCCTTGTTTTTCGAAACCCCGGCTGCACTATCAGAACTGGTGCATTGGGGGCGATTACGTTTCGGGCCGGTTGGCACATCTATATTGGATCTGCGCTGGGTAGCGGGGGGTTACAACGGCTTGAACGTCATATCTCGCTCGCCCTCCTGCATGACAAACAACCGAAATGGCATGTTGACTACCTCTTCATTTCACCCTGTTTTTCGCTTGTTTATGCAGTCTACGCAATCACAGGGGATCGTCTGGAATGCCAGCTTGTTCGTGAACTGAACAAGGCCGGGCATTGCAAAGTTCGGATGCAGTGACTGCTCCTGTACATCGCATCTCCTGTACCGGCAGGGTGATCCAAAGCAGGAGATCCTCGCTGCATTCTGTGGACTCCAGCTCGATCCCATCATCAAAACTATCATTAATCCACAGGTTAAGGGTAACATATGAAAGTGCTTGGGATATCGGGAAGCATGCGAAAGGATGGAAATACCGCAGATCTGGTCAATGTTATCCTCAAACGCTGTGATGAGGCAGGGATCAAAACCGAATTTGTCTCGCTTGCGGGAAAAAAAATTCACCCGTGTCTGGGCTGTGAGAAGTGCAAGGAGAAGAAATGGTGTGTGATAGAGAATGATGACTGGGGCGAAGTGATTCAGAAAGTGCTCGACAGCGACGTGCTCGTTATAGGTTCACCCACCTATTATTACGATATATGCGGCCACCTGAAAAACTTCATTGACCGCACGTATTCCCTCTATCACGACCGGAAGCTTGCGGGAAGAAAAGGGATCGCTGTAGCGGTTCAGGCACATAAAGGTGCCAGCCGGACGATCCAGACGCTTGAGGGGTTCTTAAGCACGCATGAATTCTCATCGCTGGGTTCGGTGAAAGGGAACGGGTATCATAAAGGCGAAGTGCTGTCTGATGAGGATGCAGTAGAAAAAGCTCAGAAAATCGGCGATAAAATCGTCAGGCTTGTGAAACGCAACCACGATTGATCCTATAAAATGCTGTTTCCCTCAATCGTGTTTTTTTCCTTTCATCGACTTAATATCGATCCTGATTACACAAACATTTCTGATATCTTCATCGGACAACTCGTGAATCCCACTCCCATAGTGGTGCATGATGCAGTTTAATCCGTGTTTCTTTTCCTCATGATCAGATATGAAATATGCACTGCCAAAACCGATCACACTTTTATATCGCATCTCCCATGCACACGGCTTCTCAGTGCGTATGAGTGTTTGACACAGGTCTACCTCAAAACAACACTGTGGATTTTTCTTTAAAATTTCAATTTTTTTTCCGGACATGGCTGAATGATGGTAAATTGTTCCGTCAATGTACCCAAAACAAAGCGGATATACGGCTCAACGCCATCCGACATACCAATCCTGCAGACCTGCGCATCGTTGAGGAGAGATTCAATCTCGACAATGTCAGTGATCTGACGATCGCTTCTTCTCATACACCCTCTTGGGGATATTATCTATTGATAGTGCAAGGTCCCGGTCAGACCGGTTCATAGAGCGTCGTACGGCGTTTGAGTGTCCGTCCGATATCCTCTGCAATCCGCTGCATCTCAGAAGGATCAAGGTAATCTGTATTGATTGCACCAGCCCCTTTTGAAATGCTCTCTTCGAACATCGTGCCGCCAAGATCGTTGGCACCTGCAACCAAACTTAACTGGGCCATCTTGATGCCTTCTTTTACCCAGGAAACCTGGATATTCTTAAAGTTGTCCAGAAAGAGGCGTGCTACAGCGACCATCAGGAGATCTTCTCTTCCTGTCGCTCCTGCCCGCGCTTTTCCAGCACGGAAGAGGGGAGTGTTCATGTGGATAAACGAAAGAGGGACAAATTCTGTAAACCCGCGCGTTTCATCCTGAATTTCACGCAGGATTGCAAGATGGTGCACCCGGTCTTCATCAGTCTCACAATGACCATACATAATTGTTGCAGTGGTTGGAATGCCCAGGGCATGCGCCTCCCGGATAATGCGAATCCATTCATTTGTTGAAACCTTCTGTGCACAGATTTTTTTACGGACTGAATCAACAAGGATCTCTGCTGCCGTGCCGCACATTGACCCGAGTCCTGCCGCTTTCATGTCCATCAGCACATCATGAGTGCTCATATTGCTCTTTTTAGCAGCATAGGCAACTTCCATCGGATTGCTGGCATGAAGATGGATGCCAGGTGCAGCCTCATGAATCCAGCGGTAGACATCACAATAGGATTGGGCATTAAAATCCGGATGGAGCCCGCTGACCGTACAGATTTCGGATACTTCGCGCATTTTTGCGAGGGACGCCTTTTTCTGGATCTCGGACTTGTCGTGATAATAGATACCGTCATCACCAGGTTTTTTTGAAAAGCCGCAGAAACCGCAGGCATTGACGCAGAGATTGGTCACATTGATGTTCTGGTTCCTGACATAGGTAACTGCGTCACCAACCCGTCGTTCACGCATCTCGTCTGCAGCTGCTGCGATTTCCCAAATCTGTCGATTCCGGACCTGAAACAGATCCAGTGCATCGTCGTTACTCATACGGTGGCCGGTTTTGATATCATCAAGCAGAGTCCGCAGCTGATTATCCATTGCTCACTCCAGGATATTCTTCAGACATTGTAGCGTCTAAGAGAAAATTACCTGTATCGTATTCTTACCCCACATGATTATTAATCCCCCTGCACCAATCATCTCTACTGGAGAGATATGGAACAGGTTGAAGTTCAACTGACCAGAAAGGTTGCAGATGGATTTATTATTCCTCTCGGCCCGGCGAATCTTGTTGCGGTAATGACCGATGTGGGGATGGTTGGTTGTGGAGCTTTTGACGTCAGCTGCACTGGATTCTTTCAGCTATCCTGCAGCAAAGGTGAGACCCGCAATCGGACCGACAATTGCAGATACCGAAGATATCCTGAAAGGGATAATCAAGGAGGCAAACCGATCTGCTTTGGGACGCGGGATACGGACCGGTATGACCGGACGGCAGGCGCTGGAGCTTCTCTGATATCTTTTTTAGAGAAAAAGGAATTCGATGGTTACATCGAGAATATTTTTTTTTTAGATCAGTTTATACAGGGTTGTCCGCTCCTGCAGGGTTCGCCCAATGTCTGACACTATCCGTTCCATGACCACTGGATCAAGGTAATCTGCATCGATTGCCCCTGCATTTACAGATATATCATCGGAGAACATGGTGCCGGCAAGATCATTGCCTCCGGCGAGTAACGACATCTGAGACATCTTTTGTCCAAGCTTCCCCAACGGGACCTGAATATTATTGAAATTATCGAGGAACAGCCGGGAAACAGCGGTCATCAGCAGATCTTCCCGACCTGTCGCGCCTGCACGGGCAATACCCTCTTTAAAAAGCGAGGTATTGGTGTGGATATAGGTCAGAGGAACCAGTTCAGTAAAGCCATGTGTTTCATCCTGAATCGTGCGCAGTATGCCAAGATGCTCAGCCTGGTCCTTTGCAGTTTCACAGGAACCGTACATAATAGTCGCTGTCGAAAATATCCCCAGCGCGTGTGCTTCTTTGATAATTCGGACCCATTCAGCTGTACCCAATTTCCGGGGACAGATCACTTTTCTCACAGAGTCCACAAGGATCTCTGCCGCAGTACCCTGTAATGACCCAAGACCAGCAGCCTTCAATCGTTCAAGAACTTCAACACTGGAAAGATTGCTTCCTGATGCCGCATAGGAGACTTCATCCGGGCTGAACGCATGGAGATGAATATGCGGTCCTACCTCATGGACCCATGAGATTAGATCACAGTAAGTGTCGATGGTAAATTCTGGATGCACGCCGCTCAGTGGACAGATCTCAGTAACACCACGCTTGAGGGCAAGACGTACCTTTGCCTGAATTGCCAGCTTATCATTGCAATAGGCGCCATCATCATCAGCACTCCTCCCAAAGCCGCAGAAACCACAGAGATTCTTACAGATATTGGTCACATGGAGGTTCTGGTTTTTCACATACGTTACAATGTTGCCTGCTTTGCGCTCCCGAACCTCATCTGCAGCAGATATAATTTCGAAAACATTCCGGTCCCGTATTTCCAGAAGCCGGGTTGCCTCGACCTCAGTAAGACGATGTCCACCGAGTACATCTGATAGGAGTGTTGAAATATCTGACATAATTACCGCAACTATCTAACGCTGTTTTTTTCTGTCCTTTTTCTGCGGTTTTTTCGTTTTGTCCTCCCGGGAGTGCAGATAGAGTTCATGGAGTACCATGATGACTATGATGATGATAGTCACTTCAACAATATGGAGTGGGAGGTACCCGACCAGCGGGATGGTGAACAGTGCCTTTCCAATGATCCATTCATCCTTTACCGGCTCGATAACACCCAAACCCTGGTAAACTGCGACCTGATCAATATTTTTGTTATTATCCCCTTTTGTGATATATCCGCCGTGAGGTTGGTAATACTTTGAAATATTTTCAAGATCCAGTTGCAGGTATTTTGGCAGGTCTGCTGTGTCAGCTTTGACCATTGCCCGGTGGATAATAGGATGTACACCTGATGAGATGAAGGGTATTGGAACCACAGGATTCTTTGCCCCGTTTGGCTGGTAAATAATCACATCCCCGTAATCCTCGAACTTTTTATAGCCTGTTGTATTTCCCTGGACCCAGGTCTGTAATGTACCGAACCGGTCCTTCTGGACGACGACAACAAGATCTCCCACATTCATGTGAGGTACCATGCTCTCAGATTCGATAGTGACAACCGCAGGCCAGGTACCGCTGATTAAGAACAGGGTAAGTGCGATCCCGCCAACAACCGCCACGATCCAGATCAGATCGCGCGCCAGGGACACCCCCCAGTGATCACTTTCCCGGAATTTTGAGACCAGCGTGCGGATACCCCGTTTATTATCGTTATCAGCCATTTTTGCTCTCATTCTCTGATTTTTTATAATATGTTTAACCCTTCATAATTAACCATGTCGGATTATAAAATGCCGGAAGATTTCAATGTGAGAACAGCAGGCGCGACAGGTAGTATGCTCCAAAAAGCATAAGAAAAATTCCGCAGAGAGCAATGATTTTCTGGTATGACGTGTCAGAAACAATCGTCCTTCCTTTGGATACGCCAGTTGAAACCAGCGTTAACCATACGATATCTGAAGACCAGTGCCCGATCATAAGGGCTCCAACAAGCACCAGTCCACCCTGGAGGCCTGCAATAATCATTGCACTCCCTATTGAGAGCCACCAGATCCAGAAGTACGGGTTTGCCGCACTGGTAACAAATCCTGCCATATAGGGGTTGGCAACCGTTTGGGTAGAAGTTGTTCTCAGAGTTGCCTTCCTGCTTCCTGCGATAGTCAGCGCCCCATATGCAATCAGCGCAATCCCGCCAATTCCTGCAATTGCTGAGGTGTAGGGAAGTGCAACCGACGCCAATCCCATAAAGATCAGGAAAACAAGAAAAAGTTCCATGATTACATGGCCAAGAGAGACTTTCAACCCGGTCGTCCAGTCACCGGCTATCGATGCGTTGATGGTTGCAACCAGCGTTGGACCTGGCGCGAGCGCACCAGTCAGACCGATCACAAATCCGAGGATAAACATCTGGAATATTTCAAACATGGGAGGATCCTCGGATATTTCGCAATGCTAACTTCATCTGAAAAGAATATCAATCATTCACCATCAGCCAGCCTGACTTCCGGAATATTGCGATGTCAGGATAAAACCCTATATTTTGTTCGTAACCAATATACTATTCATGCTCGATGCACAGCAGATAACACTCCGGTTTCTAGAGACCAAGCTGCAGGTGCATCCCGATGTCGTGCGCTATATCCAGGAACAGGATGAGCTGGATCTCATCGAGCGCATTATTGCGCAGGTTCCCGGAGAGACTATTGTAGTTTCGGCTAAACATATTCCCGGCATGAATGCCACACGGGATGGGACGCGGTTCCTGTCAGACCCTTCTGTTGAAATTATCAGCGGCAGCCCGGGAACATCCGGCTGTGTGAACGGGACAAGTGATTACCTCCATTATTTCCGTGACCGGTACAACCGTCTGGGAGGTATGATCCGGAGCCGGTGCGGGGCGATGCCAATCGAGGCACTGACCCGGAACACCCGTTACCGTCAGGAAGAATGTACAATCATTGGTATGGTCGTCGAGGTGAAGACCACAACAAACGGTCACCGGATTGCCGAGATAGAGGATTCTTCTGCAAATATTCCCGTGCTCTTCAGAAAAGATCGGCCGGTCTTTTCCGATGCCGAACGCATTATCCCTGACGAAGTAATCGGGGTGAAGGGCAAACTCTCCAATGACGGGAAACTCTTTTTTGCCGAGCAGCTGTACCGTCCGGACATACGTATCGATAACACCCCCTTTACAAGTGAACAGCCTGGCAAAGCCGTTTTTATCTCTGATGTCCACGTCGGCAGCGACACGTTTCTTGAAGAGTGCTGGAACCGGTTCGCAGACTGGCTTTCGGATTCTGATTTCTCGTATCTCCTGATTGCCGGAGACCTTGTCGATGGCATCGGTATCTATCCGGGCCAGGAAAGCGAACTGGTGATCAAAAATATCTACGAACAGTATGATGCATTCGGAACAATGATGCGGGACCTTCCCTCCCGTATGAAGATCATCATATCCCCGGGTAACCATGATGTAGTCAGGGGTGCAGAGCCCCAACCGGTGATCCCGCAACAATTTACAAAAAAATTCCCGGATAACTGCATGCTTGTGGAGAACCCTGCACTCGTCAACCTCCAGGGAGTGCGTGTTCTCATGTATCACGGACGATCAATCGATGACATGATTGGTCTGATACCTGGTGCATCATACGATCACAGCGGGCTGATGATGGAAGAGATGCTCCAGCGCCGACATCTTGCCCCGGCATATGGGCGCAGGACTCCCATTGCTGCAGGAAAAACGGACAGGTTAATTATCGACCCGCTGCCGGAGATCCTGCACACCGGACATGTCCACATACGAGGACTGACGCAGTACAGGGGCGTGCTCGGGATTAACGCCGGGACATGGCAGTCACAGACTGCATTCCAGAAACAGATGAACGTGAACCCGACACCAGCGCAGGCAGTAGTAGTCGACTTGCAGACACTGTTACCAGAAACCTTTGCGTTTTTATAAAAAAAAAATTGAGTATCATTCGGTTTTTGGACTCTCCGCCATGGCAGGTGCTGGTTCTTTCTTCTTTGGCCCTGCAACTGCCACTTTGTAAACTCCGCCACGTGCAGTCAGTGCACCCGGGTAAGCTGGATCCATCGTGAGGCATTTGGTCGGACAGACATCCCCGCAGGAATTGCAGATCACGCAGCGCATCCGGTCAATCTGCCACGTCTTCTCTTTTACTTCCACGCAGATTGCTCCTGTCGGGCATTTGCGCTGGCATGAACGGCAGGTGATACAGTTTGCAGGATCTATCACGATATGTCCACGGGTTGCCGGGGTCCGTTTTGCGGGCCTGACAGGATACATCAGCGTTGCTGGGCGGGAAAACAGACTTTTTATGGCCGTTGATGCCATTTTGAGGATTGTCATCGTTCATCACCTCTCCGTGCAACTGATACAGGGATCTATTGACAAAACAATTACCGGAACATCTGCGAGCTGGCAGCCCTTCAACATCATGACCAGAGGCGGAATGTTGGTGAATGTGGGAGTCCTCACCCTCGATCGAACAAGGTTCTTTTTTCCGTTTCCTTTGACATAATGGACTACTTCTCCCCGGGGCTGTTCAGCCCGCGAGAAGTATTCACCATTCGGTGCACCGGTAATCTTCACATCAATGGGACCGTCAGGGATCTTTTTTGCCGCTTGTTCTATGATATCAATGGACGAGAACAGCTCCTGTATCCTGACATTGCAGCGTGCATAACAGTCACCTTCAGTTGCAACTATCGGTTTGAAGTTGAGTTTCCCATATGCAGCATATCCCGTTTCACGCAGATCGATTGCAACCCCGCTCCCCCTTGCTGTGGGTCCCACCGCGCCGCAGTCGTATGCATCCTGCTTTGATAACATACCCACGTTTTTTAACCGGTGTTTCACCGAGCTGTCTTCCAGAAACACCCTGGTGATGGTGTGAATATCTTTTTTAATATCCTTAAGCCGGAGGAGCATTCCCTCCAGTTGTTCACCGGAGATGTCTTTTCTCACACCCCCGACCTTGCAGGCACTCTGGATAACGCGGCCGCCCGTGGTTGCTTCGAGTTCATCAAGGATGTGCTCCCGAATCCTCCACGAGTTCATGAAAAGGTTTTCAAAACCCATCCCATCGGCAAAACAGCCAAGCCAGAGCAGGTGGGAGTGAAGTCTTGAATATTCAGACCAGATCGTTCGCAGGTAATGTGCCCGTTCGGGAACCTCAATTCCCATAATCTGCTCGACACCCTGTACATAGACAAGGCTGTGGATGAAGCTGCAGATACCGCAGATGCGTTCAGCGATGAAGGTGTATTCAGTAAATTCCCGTTTTTCGACGAGTTTTTCGAGACCCCGGTGTACATACCCGATTGACGGGAGAACATCGACCACGGTCTCATCCTCAAGCACCAGGTCAAGGTGGATAGGTTCCGGGAGCACCGGGTGCTGTGGCCCGAACGGAACGATTATTTGTTTTGACATGGGTTGTCCTCCTTAAAAGTCGGGATGGAAAACGGATATTTTACCGTTGTTTTGTAGAGTGTTCCTTTGAAATCGATATTCATTCCTGCAACAGTGATGCCAAAGAGGTCGTGGATCTCATTTTCATAGATGAACGCCCCCCAATAGACTCCGCTGATGCTGGGCACAACAGTATCCTGTTTGACCATGATCCGAAGATTCTGGAATTTGTAGTTCCTGTCAAATGAGTAATTGATCTCGTAACCTTCTTCAACACCGGTGCAACCGATCTGGACAAGCCGGTTGCCTTCTTTTTTCATCTTTTCGACATGGGAGACCAGCTCGCTCACATCAATAGGGATGATGGTCTGTTCCTCGATTGTCATTGTGCTCCGCCTCCTTGTTGTAATTCCACCGGTTGTTGTTCTTTTATGCCAGACTTTGGTGCATTCAGCTTTGCTTCAAGAATTCCCAGCGCTGTCACAATTCCATCGATGATTGACTCAGGACGTGCGGCACAACCGGGAACGTATACATCAACCGGGATAATCTTGTCAATCCCACCGGCCACATTATAACATTCCCGGAAAACTCCTCCTGAGCATGCACAGATTCCAACTGCGACAACAACCTTCGGGTTGGGCATCTGTTCATAGAGATTCCGCACCACTTCACGGTTCTGTTCATTTACCGAACCAGTGATAACGAAGATATCCGCATGCTTCGGGTTTCCCGTATTGATGATCCCGAACCGTTCCACATCATACATCGGCGTCAGACTTGCGAGAACTTCTATATCACAGCCATTACAGCTCGTTGCATCATAATGCAGGATCCAGGGAGATTTTGAAAGATAGGTCATTGCTCACCCCACCCCCAGATAATAAAGGATGGCAAGATTTACCACACCCACTATTGCGGCAATCACCCATGAACTTTTCATGACCAGCTGCCACTTCACCCGTGCACTTGCATTGTCAATCAGCAGTTCAAGCAGGTAGACGAGGATCACCGCGATTATACCAATTATTGGACTGAATGCAAAGAACAGGTACACGAATCCCAGCAGAAAAACAGTTTCATACCAATGGGACACTTCGATAAGGCCCAGGGTAGGACCGGAGAATTCGGTAGTGACTCCTTTCACAATCTCCTGGTGGGCATGATGGGAGGTTGAGATATCAAACGGTGATTTGCGCAGTTTGATAGTGAGAATATAGATGAACCCTATAAAGATCGCCGGAAGGAAAAGAACCAGCGGTAGTGGATAACTGGCTATGGCACTAACGTTGAAACTTTTTGTAACGACATACATCCCCACCGCAGCGATAATGACCATCGGTTCATATGCCATAATCTGTAGTAATTCGCGTTCTGCTCCGATATGGCTGTAGGGAGAATTTGCTGAGTACGCTCCCAGGACAAGAAATATCTGGGCAAGTGTGAGTGCGAAGATAACCAGCAGGATATCTCCTCCCGCAAAGAAGAGTGCCCCGGTAAAAATCATGAAGATAAAGTAACTAATCACGTAGAAGCGCTGTGCATCGTTTGCAACAGTCTTTTCTTTCTCAAAGAGTTTGCCGACATCATAGAATGGCTGGAGGACCGGTGGCCCGACCCGCCCCTGCATATGTGCAGTTATCTTGCGGTCAATACCCGCAATTAATCCTCCGATTATTGGTGCAAGGAGTATGAATGCGATAAACCCTACAATCGAAATCATATTATTGCCCCCGCATACGCTGCTGTAAGAACCATGATACCGATTAGTCCGGTGCAGAGATAGATGCCAAGAGTCTGAAGTTTGACTTCCCCAAACCAGGAGTTTATATAATAGTTGGAGAGTTTCATATCCCGCTTCAGGCCAATTGCTCCGTAGAACGACATGTCCGCATTGGTTGTCATACCACCCATATAGGGGGTAAGATGCCGGTGCTTGTGGCGTGGCAGGAGGATGCTTAAGGGCAGGAGCACGATCATGAAGAGCATCATGATCATGATGATGATATTGTCCTGTGACAACTGGGTTACATTTCCATAATTCTGCAACAGGAATGGCTCGATGAGTGTGCTCGAAATCGCCGGGAAGATGAAGCAGGTTATCGCTGTCAGCCCCGCAAGGGATATCAGTGCAATCCAGATATTCGAATCAATGCGTGTTTCGAGATTCTCCTGTTCCGGAGTGACGACTAAAAGCCGCCCCATCCATTTTGCCCAGAAGAAAAGGGTAAGTGCACTGCCAAACGCAAGAATAATGACAAATACAAAACCGTACGGTGCATCAATAAATGCCTGGATCGCTGCCCATTTTGATATCAGCATACCGAACGGGGCAAGGAACATGCCGGCAATACCAATGACCATCATTGCGGCAATCCTTGGCATCCGCATGACCAACCCGTTCATATCCTCAATATCACGGCTCTCAATCTTGTGTTCAACCGTTCCGACGGATAGGAACAGGAGGGATTTGGAGATGGCATGGAAGATGATCAGGAGAATTGCTGCCCATATCGCTTCATAGGTACCGATACCGGCACAAGCTACGATAAGACCGAGATTTGCAATGGTTGAATAGGCAAGAACACGTTTTGCATTACTCTGGGAGATGGCAATCCCGGAAGCGAGGAGGAATGTAAGTGCACCAATAAACGCAAGGACATAGCCGGAAAATGTCGCCTGGAAAATGGGGGCAAGACGTACAACGATATAGACACCGGCCTTTACCATCGTGCTGGAGTGCAACAGTGCCGATACCGGTGTCGGCGCGACCATTGCCCCGACAAGCCAGGAAGAAAAGGGCAGCTGGGCTGCTTTTGTCAGGCCGGCAAATCCTATGAGGACAACGGGGATAAGGACGATGGCTTTACCTGAAGCAAGCACTTCATTTAGTCCCATAATCCCGCCTCCCTGGGATGCGAGATACAGAATAGCAACTGCAAATGCAACCCCGCCAAGCAGGTTCATCCACAGCGCAGTAAAGGCATTTTTTGTGGCCTCTTCCGTTTTTGTATACCCGATCAGGAGGAACGAACAGAGTGTTGTGATTTCCCAGAAGAAATACACCCAGAGAAGGTTATTGGAAAAAACCAGACCGAACATAGCAGAGAGGAACACAAACATAATGAAAAAAAATACATTACGCCGATCCTGCAGTTCCTTGTGATGCTCATGGAAATCCTTCATGTAACCCAGAGCATATACGCAGATCAGACTCCCGATGATGCCAATAATCAGAGCCATGATGATCGAGAACTGGTCGATAAAGAGCGAGTACTTCACATCGATGGTGTGAGCGTACACCCCCTCAAAATAAAGCATAAGTGAGGATATCAGAAGCACCAGACCGATGACAAGATAATTCTTGAATTTTATACCAAGGTACAGGAGAAAAACTGCAATAATTATCTCGATAAAAAACATGAAACGGCCTATTGATTCGGCGTCAAACGAGTAGTATAGCGTTCCTTTGCTGTACTGGCTCACAAGAAGAATAATTGTCACCGCACCGATACCCAGTGCAGACAGTTTTACAATCCAGTTGCGTTCTGCGTCTTTGCGCACAAGAAGCATAAAGAACGCTGTGATAAGCGGTCCCAAAATGAGAAATAATAAAAGTTGCACGCGATGTCCTCCCTCTTTGAAATATGGGTATTTTTCATTATTAATCATATTGAATTGCACCCGATTTTGTATTTCATTCTAAGATTTCAGACGAAACCTGAGAAAGACGGATTTACGTAGAGAAAATCCTGATTAACTTGTGACCATAGAGAGGAAGAGTTGGAAAAAATCTTTTAAATGATAAATGTTTAATGGTTGAAAAATGAACTAATAATCTCTAGGGATGGATTATGGATATGTGGGGCAGAGTCCCGATGCCATTGTTCTTCCTTTGGGTCATTTAAGCAGATTACTGCCTGTACCAATTATCTTACCTGATGGATTAGTCCGTGTATTCGCATAAGTGATGATATTCAAATGGTTCATGTGCATTGTTCCTGTCACAAAAAGAATTCCGGGCAACGTTGGAGGGAGATTAAGGAATGTTTGAACTCGCAATAGTTATTGGAATAAGTGTTTTCGCACTCGTCCTCGCGGCAATACTTGCGCGTAGTGTCCTAGCACAGGATGAAGGTACGCCTAAGATGCGTGAGGTCTCCGATGCGATCAGGGTGGGTGCAGAGGCATTCATCAAACGACAGTACTCGACAATCGCCATTCTGGCAATCGTACTTGCCGTTGTAATCTTTGGGGTTTATTTCCTCACAGGACAGCAGGGACTTGCTACCTATACGGCACTTGCGTTCATCGTCGGGGCGACCTGTAGTGCACTTGCCGGTATTATCGGCATGTCTGTTGCCGTAAGGACAAATATCCGCACGGCAGCAGCAGCCCAGACCAGTGACGGAAAGGCGCTTGACATCTCGTTCAGAGGCGGTGCAGTATCGGGTCTTACCATCACCGCGCTGTCGCTTCTTGGTGTCTCCCTTACCTACTATGCACTCGGTGCAGACCCGCAGACCACCCCCTTCATTATTGTCGGATTCGCCTTTGGTGCCTCGTTTGTGGCACTCTTTGCCCAGCTCGGTGGCGGGATCTATACCAAGGCCGCCGATGTCGGTGCAGACCTTGTCGGTAAAGTCGAAGCCGGCATACCTGAAGATGACGTCCGGAACCCGGCTGACCATCGCTGACCTTGTCGGGGACAATGTCGGGGATTGTGCCGGCCGTGGCGCTGACCTGTTCGAATCCACAGCTGCCGAGAATATTGGTGCCATGATCCTCGGTATCGCACTCTTCCCGGTCTTTGGTGCTGCCGGTGTTCTCTTCCCGCTTGTCATGTGTGCACTGGGTCTCCTTGCCAGCATGATCGGTATCATCTGCGTCCGCGGAAAGGACGGCGCAGACCCGATGGATGCAATGAACTTAGGGTATGATATCACAGCAGCCATCTCTGTCGTGTTCTTTTACATTGGCACCATGTGGCTTCTCGGGAACATCTGGTTCTTTTACGCAGGTATTGTCGGTATCGTGTTATCCGTTGCATTCCTCCGGGTAACCCTGTATTATACGGACCACCACTATCGCCCGGTACAGGAAATTGCCGATGCATCGGAAACCGGACCAGCGACCAACATCATTACCGGTTTCTCGGTCGCTCTTGAGACAACCGCTATCCCGGCACTCCTTATTGGCGGTTCCTTACTCCTCTCCTTCTGGCTCGGTGCCCAGAGTGGTATCCCGTTCGGAGGTCTCTATGGAACTGCAGCTGCAACCATCGGAATGCTCATGGTCTGTGCCTACGTACTTGCCATGGACTCCTTTGGCCCCATCGCTGACAACGCCGGGGGTATCGTTGAGATGAGCCAGGCACCGGAATCCGTCCGCAAGAGGATGGACAAGCTCGACGCAGCCGGCAATACAACAAAGGCACTCACCAAAGGATATGCCATAGGCAGTGCTGCACTCGCAGTCTTCCTGCTCTTAAACGCTTACATGTCCGAAATCAGCCATCTCATCCACCAACCCTTTGAAGTCATAAATGTTGCATCAATCCCGGTATTTGTCGGCGCCCTGTTCGGAGCAATGCTCATCTTTGTCTTTGCTGGCCTTGCCATCCGTGCAGTTTCCAGGACCGCACAGTATGTGATTGAAGAGGTCCGTGTCCAGTTCAGGGACCCGGGTATCATGGCCGGGACCAAGAAACCCGACTATGCCCGTGTGATCGATATCACTACCCTCGGTGCACTAAAGAATATGGTGCTGCCTGGTGCAATTGCCATCGCGTTTCCCATCATCATCGGCGTGACCATGAAATATGAAGCCCTTGCAGGGTTTCTGGTGGTCGGCACAATCACCGGCATACTCCTTGCATTGATCCTCAACAACGGGGGTGGTGCCTGGGACAATGCCAAGAAATACATAGAATCCGGCGCCCATGGCGGCAAGGGCAGCGAAGCGCACAAAGCGGCAGTTATTGGTGACACGCTTGGTGATCCCTGCAAAGACACTGCTGGACCATCCCTTCACGTGCTCATTAAGCTGCTCGCAACGCTCTCGCTCGTGCTCGCGCCACTTTTTATTTAATAAATCTTTTTTTCTTGTTTCTGATTCAGATTTTCAGGAAAAATGATCCTGGGATACCCGACAATCATGTATCATTAAAATACGGATAATACTCATGGATCCCCCTTCAGCATTCTCTCGTCTTCTGCAATCCATTTTTCCAGTTTCCGGATACCTTCCTCAATATCCTTAATCCGGGCTTCGGTTTCCGCAAGTTGGGCGGATGCCTGTGCTGCCTTCTCAGGGTTTTCACAGGTAGCGAGAAATGTGCGTATATGGCCCCTGCCGATCTTGAAATTCTCAAGAGCGCCAGCCGCTTTCCGGTAACGCTCATTATTGGCCTCAAGATTCTTCCGGACACGGGACCCTGTTTCCGATTGCTGCCGGAGCTTTCCCGCTTTTATCGACACCCATACAGCGTCGTGGGTTTTGCGGATCTTCTGGATGTGATCAAAACAGGATTTTTTGTGTTTTGCAATCATCTCGTGCTTGAATTTCCCCAGTATATCACCGGCATTTTTGAGGGTCTGCCCACGTTCAACCAGTTCGTGGATCTCCGGCGCCGGGGCATCGATTGGGAGCCGTGCCTGCTCCACCAGATTCATAATTTTATCAAAATGTCCCTGCGAAAGGGATTCCAGCGTCCCGTACTCGGTCTTTTGTTTCTCCTTAACTTCCCGGCAGAGGTCATGAAACTGTTTCCAGAGCAGATCCCGGTCACTCTTCGCAAGCGGCTTTCAGCTCTTTGAATAACGAGGTGATGAGTTTTGCCTGGTTCCAGAAATCCTGGTATTTTGTAATGAGAGGGAGATTATTCCGTATTGGATTGGTTAAAACCGAGAGTTTTTTGTTCTCCCGGTCAAGGAGTTCTGCATTTTTATGTGCGTTTTTGAGCCAGGGATCATCTTCAGGTTTCATAAAAAAAAATCTCGAACGTTTTGGTCTATGAATTAGTGTATCTGTACTGCCAGTCGGGTTTTAAATGATACCCGATACCTGATACCAGCAATCCCCGCACGGTATTTCACGCAGGGATACTCGATAACTGACCTTCACTCCTATGAGAGGTATATACCCGGTCAATCCCCTTCAGGTCACACTTTTCAGATCGACATTCATATCAGTAGAAATACGCGAATATCTTTTCGGGTTCTCTTCAAACTTCTGTTTGCACCAGTTGCAGCAAAAGTAATACATCTGGTCTTTGTACATACTGGTGAATTTAGCATCTTCTTCATCAACAATCATCAGACAGACAGGATCGGTAGACATAGTGAGTTGCCTCGTTAGCTTGTAATAGAATCGGGTGTGTTTCCTTAAGTGTTATCGCCTATTATGATCCGGAATTCTGTTTATCCAACAATAAACGGTATCATCCAGGTGTTCTCCCGGTGGCATGTTTTTCAAATCGGCGGTAATAGTGGATTACAGGTTGCGGACTCATATGAGCTTTGAAGAATGATGGATATCACCCGCTTTGAGAAATTACGGGTGTTCCCAGAGAAGATTTTGGAATCATGTCTTCTGAGATTTCGTAAAATTTTATTATATAATTTCATTCGTTGGAATGAATCGTGCCGGGTGTCCTGACAAACCAGTTTAACACGAAGCCCCGCCTGGGCCAATATTAACATCTGATGGGATTTGCGAATATCTCTGTGGATTTTCATCAAACTTTTTTTTGCAGTAGTTCGTGCAGAAATGATACTTCTGACCTTTGTATGTGCTTGTGAATCGGGCCTCATCGTCATCAACTATTGCAAAACAGACAGGATCGGTAGCCATCATTTATCCCTGATACTCCACATTATCTGCACTTGTTTTTAAAAATTGTGCCAATAACTGAAAGGCAGGTCAGTACTTGAGGCAGTCCAAAAGGGAATTATCAAATAGTGCTGACATTTGAAAGATACAGAGAGTTTCAGGCCGATCATTTATAGAGGGCCTGCACAAAATACGGTAAGGACCACCCATGACAGCACGGATTCTTGTTGCGTACGCATCACGGAAAGGATCGACTGCCGGGATCGCTCAGGCAATTGGCAAGGAACTCACCATAGAAGGATATACTGTTGATGTCAGTGAAATGAAATTGATCACCTCACTTGCGGGATACAATGCAGTTGTGATAGGTGCACCTGTGTATACAGGAAAGGTAACCGGGGATGTGGCAGCATTTGTTTCAACCAATAAAGATGAGCTTTCACGGGTGCCGGTTGCAGGATTTGTTACGGGCATTGCTCCAGTGTTTCCAAAGACTGGCGATGTGAAAGGGTTCACTGACCAGCTTGTCACCGCCTTATCTCCCGTACGTCCGGTCGCGGTAACGATGTTTGCCGGAACTCTTGATGCTGGCAAAATGAACCTTGTTGAACGAAGCCTGACAACGCTTATGAAAGTACCGACAGGTGATTTCCGTGACTGGGATGCAATCGCAGCCTGGGCTAAGACACTCGCTGGGAAGATGGGAATATGAGGGGGGTCTATGCCCCTGACGGCACTGCGGTACGCGATAGAGCTGATGCCAAAGGAACTGAAAGTCGATGCGAAGATGACGGATTGTCAGATTCAGGAAAAATTGATGGACCACTCTTGTAACATAAACGCTGGCAAATAAATCTCCCGCTGTTAGTTAAGGGTACATGCATTTTTCAGAGTTTTCTCATCAGAATCCGATGCTGTAGCTTTGAGAGAGAGCACAACATCCTGCCTGCTGCCAGTCCGGTACAGGGTAATCCCTTTCAAATTAAGATTCCATGCCATGAGAATGGCGTCGGCACAATCCTCCTTTGTCGCGGTTTTCGGCAGGTTAATCGTCTTACTGATTGAGGCATGGACATGTTTCTGGAATGCAGCCTGCATCAGGAGGTGGTCCTTCCAATGGATATCCAGTGCCGTCTTGAATAAAGACCGGAATTCGTCCGGGAGCCAGAAAAGGTCCTGGATGGTTCCGTTCTCATGCACATGAGTGATAACATCATCTGCCCGTTTCATTCGTTCTTCGGGTGACAACTTCATTTCAGTTATAGATTTTTCAAGATATTCGCAGAATACCGGATTTACAATTACAAACGTCTCACCGATGGTATTCATGCGGGTGTAAACAAACGAAAATACAGGTTCTATACCACTCGAGCACTGAGCGAGCAGGGATAATGTTCCGGTCGGAGCGAGGGAGGTCAGTGCAGCATTCCTCAAAGGGAAATCTTTCCAGATACTCTCTTTCCATGCCGGAAACTCCCCGAGTTTTTCCGCCAAAATACGCGATTCGTCAACAGCGGTATCTGTTACGTTCTGCATAACCTCTTCACACCAGGTCCTTCCTTCGGCAGAATCATACGGCAACCCTACCAAAAGAAGGGCATCGTGGACTCCCATAAGTCCCAGACCAATTTTTCGGGTTTTTTTCGTTGCCTTTTCGATTTCCGGAATCGGATAAATATTTTTGTCAATGACCCTGTCGAGGAACCGGACTGCTGTTCGCACGGTTTTGTTCAGATCGTGTTTGTTTAAAATACCCTTTTGTACGCATGTTGCGAGATTGATACTGCCAAGAACGCAGCTCTCATACGGAAGAAGTGGTTGTTCTCCACAGGGATTGGTCGTATCAATAACGCCAAGTCCAGGAAGGGGATTATGACGGTTGATTTCTTCATAAAATAGTATGCCGGGCTCTCCGTTCTTCCAGATCCCCTCAACAATTCCTGACCATATCTGCCCGACCGTTATTAATTCACCAGAAGACGGATGGATCATCCAGATATTTTCATACATCTTCCGGGAAACGAGGTCCATGAATTTTTCATCGACCATGACAGAGAGGTTAAAGTTGGCAATATCCCCTTCCCGTGCTTTTGCAGAAATGAAGGAGAGAATGTCTGGATGCCAGACATTGAGTATTCCCATGTTTGCTCCACGGCGACGTCCACCCTGTTTTATGACCTCCGTCGCTGCGTTAAAGATTCCCATGAATGATACAGGACCAGAAGCAACACCATCCGTAGATTGTACACGGGAACCTTTTGGCCTGATCTGCGAGAAATTATACCCGGTTCCTCCTCCTGCCTTGTGGATGATAGCACCGTTTTTCATTGCATCGAAGATCCCAGCGATAGAGTCTGGAACAGGCAGAACGAAACAGGCAGAGAGCTGCCCGAGATCCGTTCCGGCATTCATGAGTGTTGGGGAGTTGGGCAAGAAACGAAGAGAAACCATGATATCATAATAGTCGGTCGCCTCTTTCTCTTCATCTGCAACTGCATTTGCAACGCGGTGGCAGACATCCGCGAACGTTTTTTCTCCTTTCCGTAAGTAGCGCGCCGAGAGGATGCTGTCAACGGTTTGTGATGAATCCATCAGAATTCCTGAACTATCTGTACCTGTTCTCTGAAAGGGACTTAGTGACAACTGAGGTATTAAACATATTTTTTATGTCAATTCAGCTGGTACAAACTTCCAAATGAGAATATATTTACAATTTGAAAAAGTGGGATATACTCCTAATATCCCTCAAATTTTGTAAAAATGTAGAAAAAGTTACTCCCTATCCTTATCGAATCGCCATGTTTCCAAAGGATGCCTGATTGACCTCGGGGATTCCTCTTCTTTATTGTGACTACCCTCCGATGCCAAAAGCTGAGGTAATCTCAGAAAGTGCTGCCTTTTCCGGATCGCTGACTGCAACCCCGTTCTCTTTTGCCGCTTCTGCCACCTTCAGGCCGATGGCCAGGACCCATTTTTTATATGCCAAACCCTCTTCGGGAGGGATCTTTGTCAGTGTCGTTGCTGCAGACCTGCAGGCATCTAGAGTCTTTGTCCGGTATCCAGCCTGATCCTGTTTCCACGCATTCTGCTGATCTTTCATCAGGTCTTTAACCCGTGACTGCATCTCGGCGAGGATGAGACCCACAAGGCCACTCCCGCTTGCAGGAGCGAGGTTCGCCGGTTCCTGCATAATGGCTTTCGTTTCTCCCCACAATCCAAGGATAGAGGGGGCTGCAACCATAACAGTCATCGAAACTGCATAGGGCAGACTGACCAGGTTTTCCCATTCCGCTGGGGTAAAATTCTCTTTCATTCCCATAAATCATACCTTTATTTTTCAGGAAAATATAATCGATCCATTTCTCAGATCTGTAGAATTTCTCAGGATGTCCACAACTCAAAGCAGATAACCGACTGTTGCAAGGGTTCAGGAGTTGAATTTGAACCACCGTGCTCTTGAAAGATATGCCTTTGTGGTAATTCACCGTTATTCCTGGAGAGGGAAGAAGATAAAGATGGATTTTATCTCTTCTTATCAGGATTCAGATACCAAGTTTCTTTAAAAACCGCTCGTGAAGACGGGTATCGCATGACAGTTCAGGATGGAACGAGAATGCCATATGCTTACCGCATTCAACCGCAACTATTCCCTGATCCATCCGGGAGAGTACTGAAACACCCCTTCCGGAAGTTGTGGCAACTGGTGCCCTGATAAAAATCGCATGGAACGGACCCCCGTCAAGTCCTTCAATCGGGAGGTCTGCTTCAAAAGATTCCCTCTGTCTCCCAAACGCATTCCGGTCCACGGTCATATCAATGAGATCCAGAGTATGGATACGGGTATCATCCACATGCGTCGCCATCAGCACCATGCCAGCGCATGTAGCAAAAATACCTCCGGAAAACGAGCGGATCGGCCCGTACATGTGGTTTTTTTCAATGAGGCGGGAGATTGTGGTAGATTCTCCTCCAGGGATTGCAAGGGCATTGCAGGAAGAAATGTCGGCAGGGTGTCTGATTTCAAAAACTTCTGATGATTCCCCCTGCCCCATCCGGTTAAGCGCCAGCAGGAACGCTTCTACGTGTTCGCTCACATTTCCCTGGAGTGCAAGTATGCCGATCTTAACGACCACGGGTTTGTAGCACCTCATCGTCCCTGAGGGTGTGCACATCAAGTCCCGGCATCGCATCGCCAAGACCTTTACTCACCCGTGCGATAACCTCAGGTTCATTGAAATGGTTAACTGCTTCGACAATCGCCTTTGCCATCCGTTCAGGGCTGGAGGATTTGAAAATGCCGGATCCGACAAAAACCCCATCAGCACCCAGCTGCATCATCATCGCTGCATCTGATGGGGTGGCTATACCCCCGGCTGAGAAGTTCACAACGGGCAGCCGCCCGCGCTCCGAACATTCTATGACCAGTTCTGCGGGGGCTTCGATATCCCGTGCATAATCGATCATTTCCTGCCGGTCCATGCCTTTCAGCATCCGTATCTCTCCCATAATATTGCGCATATGGCGGACAGCCTCGACAACATTGCCGGTCCCTGCCTCACCCTTGGTCCGGATCATCGCTGCTCCCTCGTTTATCCTGCGAAGGGCCTCTCCGAGATCCCGGGCCCCGCACACGAAGGGAACTTTGAAAAGTTTCTTATCGATATGATATTGCTCATCTGCCGGTGTCAGGACCTCACTCTCATCAATCATATCGACACCCAGGGTTTCCAAGACCTGTGCTTCCACAAAATGCCCGATCCGCACCTTTCCCATAACCGGGATAGAGACCGCATCAATGATCTCAATGACCTTCTCGGGATCCGCCATGCGGGCAACACCCCCCATTTTCCGGATGTCCGAAGGCACCCGTTCCAGCGACATGACTGCGACGGCACCGGCGTCCTCAGCGATCTTTGCCTGGTCGGCATTTACAACATCCATAATAACTCCCCCTTTCTGCATGGATGCAAAGCCGCGCTTGAGAAGCTCAGTGCCAAATCTCAGTTCTTCAAGTTTCATATGCCGGTACTATTGATCCATGATCCCAATAAAATCAGAGTACTACCGGCAATAATGGTAAAGGTAATCGTTACAAACCGGCACGCCCGGATAATATCAGAGCCGGCTTCATCAAGAGTTCTTGCCCCGTCTCCAATTGTATAGATCCCTGGTTTTTCAAACCGTATTCCCATCCCCCCTGCCATAGTTGCCATCACAATACCGCCATTATAACCTGGACGTTTATGACCGTCGCGACGCATCACACGCACTGCATCCGAAAATGTCCCCTTGAAGGCAAAATACACAAGAAGCAACAATGCCGTAAACCGTGCGGGAACGAAATTCAGTAGGTCATCCATGCGAGCCGAGAACCAGCCTAAACGTTCCCTTTCATCCCGATATCCCAGCATAGCATCCATGGTGTTTGCTGCACGAAATATGGCAGCACCGGCAAGCCCGAAGAATAAAAAATAAAACAAGGGGGAGATAATGCTGTCAGTTAGATTTTCAGTCATCGATTCATACCCGGCTGACAGAATTTGTTCACGTTCAAGATATGCGGTGTCTCTCGATACCAGCATTTTAACCTTTTCTCGCCCAATCTGCACCCCATCTTTCAAAGCAGCCACAACCGCAAGAGTATGCTCTTCGAGCGATCGCCATGCAAAACAGCATTTGAGCAGGAAGGGCGCAATGATCAGGTACAGGTACCACGGGCTGAAAACTTTAAAAAAGTAAAACGGCAGCGCGAAAAGAATTGTTGTGGCAAGCCAGAAGACCACACCAAAAAAACGCTGGAACCGGGGGGAATATTTTTCCGGCTTACCCCACCACCCAATAAACCTGCCAAGGATTGCAACGGGATGCCAATGCGAATGTGGATCTCCGATAAGACGATCAATAATAAGAGCGCAGATTAATACAATGACTGTGATCGTTACTGCTGACGGTACCATATGTAGAGTGCACCAACGATAAGGGTGATAAAAGCGGCAGTATTGAGAAATTCAATTTTCGTATAAAGTGATGCACTATAGAGGACTAAGGCAATTCCCATCATGATCATCAGAAGATGCGGGCGACCATGGGCAACCGGCTGGAGGGGAGGTTCATCCTTTGCTGGCTTTTTCTCAATAGCTAATCCCTGGATGACATCAACCCGAAGGGTCGTTTTTGTTCCACCGTATCCGGTAATAATCTCCAGATCAAAGAATCCTTCTGGGCAGTCTTTTCGCAGATGAATGGTTAATTCCGTTTCATCGACCACATACATGTTCTCGTGGAAGAAATCAGTATACATCCCTGAATTGGGAGTGGAGATGGTAATATGAGTCGGGGCTCCACGGTTTTTAAAAATTAACCGCAGGGAACCGCCTGTTTTTACCCATATGTTTTCTTTTGGGACTTCAATAAAATTAATCCCAAGGCGGTTAAGATAAAATTCAAAAGATGTTTCATTGGAGACCTGACCCGCCGCAATCAGCACGGTGAATGACAACGGGAAATTCATTCCTGCTCCTTTTTTATTTTGTCGGGGGGGTCTGTGGGAGAAGATTGGGAATACCTTCATGGATAGGATAATTTACCCCACAAGCGGTGCAGAATAAGCCTCCCTCGAGGATTTCCTTTTCATCCTCTTTCTGAACCTCAAGTGTGAGATCTCCTTTGCATATCGGGCAACATAGTATGTCCATGAGTGAACGTCTCATACTATTTCTTTCCTCAAATCGATGATCTGGGTCATCTCAGGTCCGGTAGAGATCAGGGTAATAGGGCTGCCGATATCGTCCTCTGCTTTCTTTAAAAAGTCTTTTGCCTTCTTTGACAATTTCCCGTACTCAGTCACCCCAAAACAGTTTTTATCCACTCGATCGATTCCGGTAATTGCTGCCTGGGTACATCCATTGATCATGGCTGAATACCGGGCCATATCCCCATCCCATCCACCAATACGCCGCTTCCGGTGGGTGACGGTTCCAAACTCCTGGATACCCATTGAATCAGATTTTTCAGCAGTCATCTCCGTACTGAACGGGCCTTCACCAACACGGGTGGGATATGCCTTGAAAACAACAATTACATCATCAATTTTTGTTGGTCCTACGCCATTATCCGCTGCAATCTGGGATGCCGAGGTATCTTTGCTTGTTACGAAAGGATATGTACCATAGTAGAGAGAGATACCAAAACCCTGTGTCCCTTCAAGCAGTACCGTCTTTCCTTGTTTGAGCTCATCATCAATCGCTTTTGGGACGTCCAGTAAATATTCGGCAAGCTCTGGTACATCCTTTGCCTGAGGAGAAATCCGCATCACCCGGTCAGAATTTGCAGGCCCGCATCCTGATCCGGTGCTTCCAATCTTCTTTGACAGGTGAGCACTTCCCTTATCCCTGATGATGTGATCTTCGGTAATAATACCACAGCGTTTATCAACAAATACCCGGCCTTTCACATCGAGCATTTCGATTTCCTGTTTCAAAATGCGGGGGTCGACAAGCACACCGCTGCCAATGCAGAGTTTAGCTTGTTTATACACAAAACCTGACGGAACCATGCGGACACCATATTCGCGGTCTCCAACCTGAACAGTGTGCCCGGCATTCGGCCCAACACCGCCGCGTGAGATGATTACCGGTTTGTCTTTGTATGCAATATGGGCAACAATTTTACCCTTTCCTTCATCTCCAAAAAATCCACCAACGATGATCGTGCAGCTCATTGTAATATCAAGTAGTATTGATCGAATTGCAAAATAAAGTATGCTTAGGAAAAGTTCCCTGAACACAGCAGGAAGAATACATGGTTTTTTCGGGGTTTACTCCTATATATCAGAGACCGTTGAGGAACGATTCCATCCGCCCGAGTGCTTCAGTAAGTTGCTTTCTGGAAACCGCATAGGCACAGCGCAGATTGTTTTCACCACCAACACCAAAGACACTCCCAGGTACCACGGCAACCTGGTGTTCTGTTAAGAGTCGTTCGGCAAACTCGGTGTCCGACATCCCGGTACCTTTGACAGATGGAAATGCATAGAATGCCCCCTCAGGAACATGAGTGGGGAGGCCGATGCGGTTTAATCCTGCAACAAACATATTGCGCCTTAAACGGTATTCCTGCACCATATTATTTTTATCCTCTTCTGCAGAGCGAATTGCTTCAAGAGCACCAACCTGGCCCATGACGGGTGCGCAGAGCATCACATACTGATGGATCTTAAGGATTGCTTCGCAGAGCTCTTTTGGTGCACAGAGATAGCCGACACGCCATCCGGTCATTGCGTACGCTTTCGAGAACCCGTTGAGGGTAATTGTCCGCTGCCAAAGATCACTTACTGTTGCTGCAGCAACATGGCTTCCTTCATAGGTCAGTTCTGCATATACCTCATCAGAGATGAGCAGAAGGTCGTTATCAATAATGATATCCGCGATGGCCTGAAGATCTTTCCGGTTCATTACGGCACCGGTGGGATTGTTCGGGAAATTGATCATTACGGCTTTTGTTTTCCCGGTGATCTTTTCCTGGAGTGTCTCAGGATTGAGTTTGAACCGGTCAGCTTCTGTACATTCAACAGGAACCGGGAGGCCTCCTGCCAGGGTGACACAGGGTGCATAAGAGACATAACTTGGTTGTGCGATAAGCACTTCATCCCCTGGATCTACAATTGCCCGGATAGCGATATCCAGCGCTTCTGAAACTCCACTCGTGATAATAATTTCATCTTCGCTGCTATAAGGAAGATTATAGTGCTGATTTAAGTAGTTGGAGAGTGTTTCAAGGAGCACCGGCAAACCTTTATTGGGGGTATACGATGTCATCCCCTGTTCTATTGAGTAAATGCTCGACTCGCATATATTCCAGGGAGTGCGAAAATCAGGTTCGCCAACACCCAGGGATATGACATCCTCCATCGTCAGAGCAAGATCGAAGAATTTCCTGATTCCTGACGGTGGGATGTTCTGTGCACGTTCTGAAATAAAATTCCGCATTCTACACCTTAGAAAGAGTACGGGAGCCGTTCTGCTTCCTGTTGTTCAAAGAGTATGTTGCCATTTTCCTTGTACGACTTCATGATAATGTGAGTTGCCGTCTCTCGGATCCTATCCATAGGTGCTACATGTTCAGAGACGAAACGGGAAACTTCCTGCATGTTATTTCCTGTTACAAGGAGCTGGAGATCATAGGTGCCCGTCATTAGGCGCAGGGTTTTTACCTGCCTGAACCGGGAAAGCCGTTCTGCTATCCGGTCATAGCCGAAGTCGCGTTCGGGATTTACCTTGAGTTCGATGATGGAAGATACCTCGCCGTTGCCTGCCAGCTCCCAGTTGATGACAGTTGTATATTTCCGGATAACCCCGGCAGCCTCAAGTGCATGGACCCGTGCCTCCACTTCATTGGGGGTGAGATTTGTCATCGTAGCTATTTCCGTTGCTGAGAGCCTGCTGTTATCCTCAAGAATTCGGAGAAGTTCGAGATCTTTTTCTTGCATACCTCATCACCTGAACCATGTTTTTAACCATTTTGCTTCCATCTGCTTTACATCAAGGTCCTTTAACCCGTTCAGTCGCGAATCCTTGAGCACAACTTCACGGATCTTGCCCGTGTTTGAGTCAAACCACATCTCTTTTGTTCTGCCATACCGCCCACGGCTTACCACACGTGTGTTGATTACACCGAGCATGTTTAACTCAGAGATGAGATCGGTAATGCGACGATGAGTGAGTACATCAAGTTCAATTCTCGGTGCAATGTCCTGATATATACGTGAAACTTCCCCGCTGGTAAATATATTCTGTCCGAGCCTGCTCGAGTATGAGCATCGAGAACAAGATAAGTTTACTCTGGGTGGGAAGTGTTGCAATGCATTCAATCATACTATCAGTTTCGATCTTTGCCTGTGCCTGCTTAACGTGCTCTTCTTTGACCAGATCTGATTCATCGCGATCAGCAAGTTCGCCGGAAATTCTCAAAAGGTCAAGGGCCCGACGGGCATCTCCATGTTCCTGTGCTGCAAGAGCGGAACAGAGCGGGATTACCCCTTCTGCTATGGCATCCTTCATGAATGCCGCATCAGACCGTTGTGCAAGAATGTCGACAAGCTGTGGAGCATTGTAAGGTGGGAATACAATCTCTTCCTCAGAGAGCGATGAAAGGACACGGGGATCCAGAAAATCTTTGAAACTCAGATCGTTTGAGATGCCAATGATGCTCACCTTGGAATTTTTTAGATCGGTGTTGATTCGCGTAAGATTATACAGCGTGTCATCACCGCTCTTTTTTACCAGCTTATCAATCTCATCAAGCACAATGACCAGCACACCGCCACCAGCTTCGAGTTGATTTTTGAGCTCGGCATATACTTGATCGGTGGGCCAGCCAGTCATGGGGATATGAAGCCTGGTCTTATCACTGGCGGCTTCATCCATTTCATCAAGACTTTTTGCTATTTGAGCAAGTACACGGTATTGGGTATCGATCACTTCGCAGTTTAAATGGACAATCCGGCATATGGTGCCCATCTTGCTACTTGCCTTTTCAAGTTCTGATCCCACATACCTGACACAGGCTGTCTTGCCGGTCCCGGTCTTTCCATAAATTAGGATATTTGAAGGGGTTTCGTTTCTCAGAGAGGGAGCGAGGATTGACGCCACATTATCAATCTGGGGCTTACGATGGGGAAGAATCTGAGGCCGGTACGAGTGTCGGAGAACTTCGCGATCGCGGAATATCTTGTTATTGGCAAGGTATTTTTTAAATAACCCTGTTGAGGGATCTGCTGTTTCGGGCATAGTGACACTAAGGATCAGACACTTAGTGACATAAGACTAAAAAACGATCGGTTTATCCCTTTTATAAACCCCTTTGTTTCCAGTGGACCGAGTGCAATTTACAATTGAATTCCTTAATAAAGCCCAAAAATTTTAATTTAATCTTTATTATTGATTTGATTGAAACAAAATAAAAAAGCAATATCTGGTTTAAATGTCAGAAATAAACATGATTTTAAAGATTATCCGATTCCTTTCAATTTTTGGGGAGGGGGACCCCTTGGTTTCGTGTGGAAATCATTAGTATGACTTAAGATCGTTTAAAATCTCAATAAAATGAGCTTATTTAGATCTGGATTTTTAAATATATAAACATTTCAACACCAGATATCCTTTTCTTGTTTGATAAAAAAGGCAATAAACAATTATTTTACTGAAAAGGAGACCCTGGAACATAGTTTCCACACGAAACCAAGGGGTGGCTTCAGAACTTAAACCTCCAGATCTTACTATTGAAAAATAGTAATAGGTGTCAATCTCATCATCATACTATATTAATGGAAAAAATACTAATCAACATTAAATGAACCCTAAACACATCCAGACAATACCTGTTCACGCAGCAATAATTACTGTTTCAAGTACGAGGACAAAGGAAAATGATACCAGTGGAAAGACTATCTGTGATATTTTAACATCGGCAAGAATTCAGATAGAGCACTATTCAATTGTAGGTGACCGGATAGAAGAAATCCGTTCAGAGATTTTTCTGGCATTGAAAAAATCCAACTGTGTAATTCTGAATGGCGGCACCGGTCTTACCCATGATGATTGCACAATAGAAGCTGTTTTACCGCTGCTCGATAAAAAAATCGATGGGTTCGGTGAGCTGTTCAGGATGAAAGCTATCAGGAAATTGGCACTTCTTCAATGCTCTCCCGAGCACTTGCTGGCACTTGTCATGGCAAGGCAATCTTTTGCATTCCTGGTTCAACCCCTGCCGTCACCCTTGGTACAAAGGAACTTATTGTTCCTGAGATCGCGCACATTCTATCGCATGCAAATAAGATTTCATAATATTTTTTCACTTCCCGTATAACATCAGAAAAAAATTTTTCTTGCAATTGTGATAGATAGACTCTGAAATTATTTTTAATCAAGACCTGGCCTTTATGAATTATCACTGTCCTGATTTTTGTAAGGTTTACCATTACCGGTTCACATGGAGGAGAGCGATGCGTTCAAGTATCAGGTCTTTTATTCGATCCTGACCTACCCCGCCAAGTTCTTCTTCTGTGATACTGAACAGCATCATGAGCCTTGTTTCTTTGTCTGGCGTTATTTCATCCCAAGGTTCGGTGACAAAATACATATGATTTGAAAGATCCTTCCAGATATCCTCATTTGCCGGATAAGAACAGACGAACATTCTATTCTCTCCCTCTTGAATCCCGAATACTGCTGCAACCAGACACTGGCGGGATCCTGCCGCGAATAATAATGCTTCCATCTCAAATGAGTTGGATATCGGTCTCTCTGAAAAAAATGAGCGATGAGCATGTTCTAGTGCAGCTTCAGCATGATCCCGCCCCGCCAGTTTGTCAGCATCAAAACAGACAATATGCGTGGAATAAGACCGTGCAATTGCCTGTATCATTTGAAGGAATCCATCACGGTTGTTAACGGTTACCTTTGCCTGCCGGATTTCGTGTGTTACTAAAGGTGGTTTCATATAATCACCCAAAACGATTGAGTGTTGACTGACCTGAAGATGAGTTCATATCCTCATCTTTCACAGGGAAAACACCCTTTTTTCGCAGAATCTGATCAAATATCTGCTCTGCCACACCCAGTCCCAGTAGTTTTGTCACCTCTTCAATTCCCCGCGTCAGTATCTCGTCCGGTGTTGTCATTCCGTTATTGAATAATCTTCTGGCACGGACCCTGCCGATCCCACGTAACCGGATAAGCGGCAGCAGTTCTCGCCGTGTGCCGTTTTTCATACAAATTTCGTATTCCCTCACTTTCGGATGAAAAACCGATGCAAACATTCGCGTCAGCTCCGCGCTTGCGTGCAGAAGCCAGGTAACACTTTCCACCATCCCATAAATATCACCTGGCCCAACAGAATATCGCTCACAGATTTTTGTGTCCGATAACTCATCTGTCCAGTCAGAAAGAAGCATCGCCGTTTTTAGCGCACGGTAATAAGCCTCTGCAGCCTCTTCATCCTGGGGCAGCATGATCCAGAGATCTTCCCCATTATCCTCTATCATACGGGTTAGTGCTCCGATGTCAGTATTCCGGACATAGAGTTTGGGCATATCCGGTGTACTGCAAATTACCTGAAGAAGACCCAGATCGGTATAAAATTCTTTCTCGCGCAGGGTACTGACAATCATAGCAGCGCTCCGTGGATCGATATAGAGTTTTGAGACAAGCGTACCAAACTCAGTTGAACCAAGATGTTCTCCAACCTCTACTACCATATCTGAAGACACGAGAAATGCCAGTGCAGCATTCACGGCACGCTGTATGAGGCGTCCCTGTCGGTTTTCGTGAACATAGAATGTCCGGTTCATAAACGAGGTGAGCTCGTCACGGTTTTTAGCAAAACCGGATGCGATTAGGGAAAGTATATGGGTATAGAGTGCTGCAGGTTCAGCTATTTTAGAGTGCACGTCCTCTGGTGGAGCTTCGATATACCATTCAAAGAGCTCCTCTACCTGCCCTTGATCTTTGGCAATGAGAACTGCCTCACCATAGGGATCGAGCCGTGGACGACCGGCTCTCCCTGCCATCTGGTGATATTCGCTCGCCGGAATTGGCTGCATTCCCTCACCAGCAGTAAACCGATTGTAATCCCGGATAATCACACGCCGTGCAGGAAGGTTAAGTCCCGCAGCAAGTGTTGGGGTAGAAGAGATGCATTTGATCAGGCCCTTCCGGAACCCTTCTTCTACAACTGAACGCTCGGGCCGGCCCAATCCGGCATGGTGAAAGCTGCACCCCTTGCTACGCAGGAAGCAAGTGATTTTCCCATATCCGTCTCTGCACCCCTCTGGATCTTCTCGGCATATGCAACGAGTGCAGGATCTTCGCTTTTTATAGCCGCAGCAGCGCGTTTTGCAAACGCCTCAGCATTACGACGTGATGATACAAAGACAAGACATTGACCTCCTTCGGCTATTGTGTCAAGACAGAGGTTGAGATCATCGTAATTCTTTGATACCGCTTTTATGGAGCGGGTATTGTCACGGAAATAAATGCAGTCATTGAAAAAGACCCCTTGTCTCAGGTCAACAGGGCGCCAGGTACTAGTCACAAGTTCCGCATCGAGCCAGCTGGCAAGTTTATCAGGATTTCCAATAGTTGCAGAAAGTCCGATAATCTGCAGCGCGGGATTCCGGAACCGCATCTTGGCAATCACCATCTCAAGTGTCGGGCCCCGTCCCAGCGAGTCAATCATGTGAACTTCATCGACGACCAGAAGGGTGATATCTGCAATCCATTGTGCATTGTTGCGCAGGAGTGAATCCACTTTTTCACTGGTTGCAACTATGATATCATTTCTTGCCAACATATCGTCGCGACGGTCAAAATCACCGGTCGCGATACCAACCCTCACCCCTTTATTGCCAAACTCCTCAAACTTTTCACTTGCAAGTGCTTTGAGGGGAACGATATAGAGGCATTTCCCCCCGTTTGCGATCGCGTGGTGCATAGCCATTTCGGCAACCAGGGTCTTTCCGCTTGCCGTAGGGATGGCAACGAGCGCATTTTTCCCAGTAAGGATACCTTTCTCCACGCATTCGGCCTGCGGGGGGTAAAGCTCTGAAATGCCAGACCTGGTATACCTCTGCTTGAGATTAGTTGGGATTGCAAGGTCCTGAATTTGCATTTTTTATCCTTTTAATAAACCTTTAATATTCCATCAAATTGGTACGAATCACAACTTTTTTTTAAAAATAAATTATGTTTGAATCACCGGTAATTTCCAAGCGAAAGATAGCCATTTCATCTATAAGCATTGGGAATGATTGAGGGGATTTTGAGGAATCAGTAATAATAACTAATCATATCCTGCTTTGCCTCTTTCTTTTTCTTATCCAGGAATGCAAAGACATTTTCATGGGGTACTCCCTCTATCAGCATATCTATCGCAGCGCGTGCTGTTTTGAGCTGCTCCGGATAACCGATCAAGGCAATCGTCTTTCCAAAGACAGAAATCTCGACATCCGTCATATCCTCAATCTGCTCACGGGCACGACCATCTTTTCCTATTATCCTGCCTCTGAGCCGATCAAGCTGTCTTGGACCTTCTGCCATACCGGAGAGATCGATAACATCGAGGAGCAGATCTTCATCCTCAATCATTTCAAAGGCACGTTCCGGTGAGAATCCACGGTTAATAGCGTTGACAATCTCAACGGCCCGCAGCAGCGATATTGTGTGCTCCTCAGAACTCTCAACCTTTACGAGACCTTCTTTACTGTCAACGGTAATCGTTGTGTGGGTCTTTACTTCAAGTTCTTTTTTTGTTGCACCGCCTTTTCCTATCAGAACACCCACCCTGCTTCCGGCGATTTTTACTTCCTGCATCATTTTTTTCCACCTCTAAATTTTGGATGTTATTATCATCATCATTCCACTTTTCCTATAACTATCATAACGGGGTCAGCGGTCATCATGGTTCAGTGGTATCAAGCCCGGTTACTGCATTGAAAATTTCGACATCATTACGCACATCGCATCGGTTTTTAAAAAACCTGTTGATATTACGGATATCCCTCATCAGAAACTGGTAAGCACGGGGGTGATCTCGGGTTACTGACTGACCCATATCAATGAGATATGGTTGGTCACCGTACAATATATTGAACTCGCTCAGGTCCCCATGGACGAGTTCAGCTTTGTTGTAAAGGGTATCGATATATTTCATGATGGTTGAATAGATTCGGGCAGGGTTATCGATATCAGCATTTTTTAGCTGTGGGTATGGGATCTCTTCCATTCCTAAATAGGACATAATAAGGATATTTCTGTCCCATACAAGGGGCTCGGGAACGGGAATACCCGCCCCCCTGGCTCGTACAAGATTGGAGAACTCCTTTCTTGTCCAGGCAAATACCAGCTCTTTCCGGGATTTTTTCACACGGGAAAATCTTCGGTCACCAACTATATAGGAGCTCATGGTGGTAAAATTTGCCGTGCGGATGCGGTAGATCTTAATGGCAATCGCTGTTCCATCACGTTCACCATAAAACACATTCGCTTCTTTGCCGGTGCTAATTGATCCACCAATTACTGAGAGCCATTTTTTATGGACAAGCTTGTAAAGTGCAAGGAGGGTAACCTCATCAAAAACATCTTCGGAAACCTTAAACTGGTTGGCATCTTTAATACGCACACCCATCTCTTCAAGTTTCTTATCAAATTGATCCATTCGTTTCTCTAAACTCACAGAGAACCCCCGACAACCTTAAGGTATTTTTCCAACTCAACGAATATATTCCCGCACAGGCTCCAGTATCTCAACAAGCGACTCACCACAGGATTTCTTGAGGTCAAGCGGATGAATTTCACCTTTGTCGTAGGATGCCTCAATCTCCCGGTAGTTCGTAAAAGTTCGGTCGCCACCGAATTTTTCCGGCCTTTTGATGGTAACCTCAGAAAGACGGGAAAATATATGAAACTGGAATATCTGAAGAATTGGATTTTCCGGAATTTCAGGAGGACAAAACGCCTTTTGGCACTTTTTGCGAATTTCTTCTTCCGAGTCAGCAATCGATATATAATTTCCCTGCGAAGATGACATCTTTTTTCCATCAAGGCCATTAAGAATCGGTGTATGGATACAAACCGGAGCTTTATATCCGAAGTTGATCAGGTGTTCACGAGCCAGCATATGAATCTTCCTCTGATCAATACCCCCAACAGCAGCATCCACTCCAAGCATGGCGATATCTGCCATCTGCATGATCGGGTAAACCATCTGAGAAACTGTTGGATGATCCATCTGCCTCCCTACTTCATCCATACTTCGTGTTGCCCGGTTCAGGGTAATCTGTTGGGATAGCTGGAGTACAAGCAGTTCGTAATCCCTATTCAGCTGAAGATCGGATCCAAGCACATATTTCACGTTTTTCAAGCCAAGCCCTTCAAAACAACGTTTATTATATTCCGCCAGTTCTCCTACCTTCTCCATCGTTCCTTTGCGGTTAAGGAACGCATGGAGATCGGCCAGCAGGACGGTGACTTCAAAACCGGCAGCCTGGAGATCCACAAGTTTGTTTATGGTAACGAGATGGCCGAGATGTATCTCACCACTTGGCTCGTACCCTGCATAGACTTTTTTTTGTGTTTGGCCGAGAAGTGAGCGGAGCTCGTCTTCTGTGACAATTTCAACAGTATTTCGGGTTACCCGCTCGTGCGTATCCATTAAAAATAATGGGTTATGATGGGTGTTAATGGTTATTCTGGATGAGGTTTAATCCCATAGCCCCGTTGGTAGCCAATATCGATTTTGTTGCGTCCTTCTCGAGTCCGACCATTGCCCGAATAGCATCGATATTTTCGACAACTACATCAGCTTCCTGGTGAATTGCCTGGAAAAAGCAGAGCTCGTTTTTATTGGCGTAGATGGACTCTTCGAAGATGCAGTTCTCCCACAGGTCAGACCGCTGCCTGCCGAGATCCATGGCAAACTCCTTGAGTTCGGCAGTGCTTTTAATTCCCAATGTCTTTTTGATAAGCCCCAGGCGGGGATGATTTTTGATGAGATTAATTACGCTGTCACGGCTGACTGGTTTTTTGGTAGTAATCTGGATTGCATGCATGTGCATCATGGTTGTGGGTACAATCATCGCCATTGTTGTGATAGAGATGTGAGGAAGTACTGTCAGGACGTCCGGGCCGTGGTGACTGGGTACACTCACAGGATCGAGGACCACTGCATCTATCGGTCCTTTTTTGATCTCCCCTGGATCGGATCCACGCCTTACCATAATTGCATGGACATGCGCAACTCCGTACTCTTTATCTATTTCATGTATGATACGGCAGAGGCCGGTTGTGTTACAGGAAACCACTCGTACAAACTGCCTGCCAATTGCATCCCTGTAATTGCATGACGAGTTAAAGGAGAACCCGGCGATCTCATGATCTTCGCCTCCCTGCCAGAGTGCCTTTTTCCCGAGTTTCTCGTAAAGCGGTTTATTCGTTGCTCCGACATCCCCCGGTGTTGCATCCACAATAACATCGGCAGCTTTACACATGTCTTCGACTGATCCAAGGACGCTAAGCCCGGCTTTCTCGAATGCTGCCTTTTTTGATAAGTCCGCAATATAGAGGGGGTATCCTCGTTGTTTTGCAACAAAAGCTTCTGCGTTCGGTCGGGTCTTGGATACTCCGATCACTTTCATGTCCTTCTGGGCGGCAACTGCATCAGCAACACGTTTGCCGATTGTGCCGTAACCATTGATGGCAACCTTGATCATAATCGTACATGGTGGTAGTATACAAAAAAGCTATTGGGAAAAAAAATCAGTATTTCCTTCACTCCAACCGTAAAATTTCCGGATAGAATGATTTTATTAAATGTTCAATCTGTAAAAACGCTGTTTTATGATCGATAAACATTCTGAACGATTCACCCGTTTTGTTATACAGTGTCAGGAAACCTGGCAGCAGAACCGGATTCATCAATTCTATCGTTACCAGATCTTGTTTTTCAATCTCGTAGACCAATAATTTTTCAATTGTTTCGATAGTTTTTGGGCGATTATCAATGGTTGCTCTGGTACCAAAAAGGTCGTCCAGAACATAGGGTCCATACTGCATTCCCTTTGGTTTTGAAAGATCAAAATCGGGATTCTGAATAACAAATAACCGCCGGTTTGTTGCATAAATACCATAACCCCTGGGTGGTGAAGGGATGAGACCCGCAAGCGTTCCACTCGCACTCCCTCCGGCGACTTTGAGTGTAGGACTTGATATACCCCCGATATATATCTCCTTTTCTGAATATCCTGATGTTTGAGCTGCCTGCTGTTGCTCGACGACGGTAATTGTCTCGATTGCCGCAATCAACACACCTTTGCCATCGTGAACGGCGGTTCCTTTACCCCATAAAAACATCGGTTTTTCACGAATTTTGACTTTTTCCATTTCACCGATGAATGTGTTCCCCATTCGTTTTATGCCTGGGAATTTTCCGGATTGTCTTTTATCTGTTGATATTACGATGTAATCAACCAGCATTGGTCGAGGTTCACCAAAGAATGGAATGGCATATTCACGATTTCCTTTACCAATCATTTCTGTTGACTGAACCCCGGTCAACTCTTCCATGGCTTTATTCCAGATAATTACGACTCCGGTTTTGTCTATAGCGAATACCGGGTTCTCAAGCGTATCAATGGTTTTTGTAAATGTTTTCCACTCATCCTCAGATTCCGTACCAAAGGCAGTTGTTTGCATGGTGGAGACCACATCTTTTACATTTTTTGAAGATTGGGTTTTATGCATCTGTTCCGGTTCGGAAACTAACCTGCCTGCTGTTTGATACTCAATGATTTCTCCATCAGTATTGAAAATTGCACGATAATTCCATTGGACCCGGGGAGATGATCCATCCACTTTTTTAATGGCATGTTCGATGAGGATTTCGGGATTTAACGGTGATAGATTGTGTAACTGTCCTACAATTTTTTCGCGCTCATCTTCCGGTAGGAGTAACATAAAATTGTTGCCTGCAGGATCCCGATTTCCGTTCCCGATAAAATTCGTAAACGATTCATTTCCAAAACGAATTTCTCCCTCCGGCAGGAAACGGCAAAGAAGATCGGAATTGTGTTCAATTATTGAACGATACAGACTCGCACTCTCAAGCAATGCCCGGTCAGCCCGGATTTTTCCGACACCCGCCCTTATAAAGTCAACCAGTGCCTCCATATCATTTACAATCCCACCTCCTTTTTGAATGTAATAATCCGCACCATTATTTAACGCATCGATGGCAACATGGGCTCGATGTTTCCCGGTAATGATAATAAATAGACCGGAAAATCCCCTGCCCCGTGTTTCCCTGAGTAAATTAATCCCGTCCATATCAGGAAGGCCAAAATCCGCGATGACGGTATCAAACTGCTGGGTTTTTAACAGCTCCAATGCATCTGTCGCATTTGAACATGCTTTAACTGAAAACCCGGGCTCCCGTTTAAAAAAATCCTCAAAAATCTCCAGTACAAATGGTTCATCATCCACGCACAAAATTGAAATTACCCCATTTTCGGTCAATGTAATTAACACCCCTTTTAGAATGAACCAGATTCGTTTTCCTATTGTTACTTTATTACAGGTAATCTATAATATTTTAGCCTCTTAATTTTTTTACCGGATTGGATGAAAAGCAAAATTTCTGACTTTTTTTTAAAAAAGACCTGAAAAATACGATGATTTTAAACAAAAATCTAAATATAGAGTTCCTGGATTTTTATTACTTCAATACTATCCTTTGCGTTTGTGTACAGATCAAGCGGTTCTTTGTTTACTTCTAAAAAGCGGATACCCCAACTGACTTTCGAAAGGAGTTCAGTCGCCCTATCCTTTTCACCAATAATATATAATGCAGCAGCTAGTGCCTCAACAGATGAAAGAACACAGGGTTTGCCAAAATTTACAGGATTTGCTGCAATTAAAAAGGGAAGCGCCCGTCGTATTCGCCAGGAACGTACTTTCCCCGTATCTAGCACTACCCATGAGCAATCAAGTACAGTTATTGATTTAACGTACTTATCTGCCGGTGAAAGTGCCTGCTCTGCAGTGGGATCAAGGAGTAATGTATTTCGTGGTATTTGGGAAATTTTGTTGAATATTTTTAAAAAGCCAGCTTTTTCAAGTTTTTTTACTGTACACTTCCTGGGGTCGCAACTATTATCCCGGTATGCATACAGTGGCATCATTGATCATCTGTGCGTGCACACACAGTATCAATGTACGTACTCTGCAGTCCCTGTGTTCTCAATCCAGCGCTGCGTGCAAAGGGTATCACAAAACCCTCGGATCTCGAGATGTTCGAGCGCACAATAGAACGGTGCAAAAAATTCAATATCGAAATGCTGCCACTTCCTTGTCCGGAGACGGTATATCTGGGACCTGACAGGAAACCCGGGACTTTTCTCGAAAGACTCAACACGCAGGAATTCACTCATCTCCTTGATGTGATGGCAAAAGAGGTTCAGGAGATCATCGAATTGCGGGGACCTCCCGCTTTTATGATAGGGGTAAATTCGTCGCCTACCTGTGGTGTGACAAGTACCTATTATGGAAGTGATGGGACCACCCCTCCAAAGAAAGCGGGTCGGGGTATGTTTTTAAACCGATTCCCTCAAATCAGGGCTTTGGACGTTGCGTCATTCTCTCAATATCGCGTTTATCTGGCAGCACCTCTTTTTTCAGAATCGGAACGCGTTTATAATCTGTCGGTTGCCGGGCAATTGAGAAATAACTTTTTTGAGGTATATCTCCCTCAGGAAGCGGGTGATGATTCAGATACGAGGAACACAGAAGAACAGGTCCGGATCTTTTCTGAAAATCTGAGAGCTCTTCAAAATGCTGACATAATTGTTGCAATTATCGATGGTGCAGATGCAGATTCGGGGACAGCATGGGAGATGGGGTATGCATACGCAAACGGGAAAAAGGTAATTGCATTACGAACGGATTTCCGAAGATCCGGCAGGTATGAAAAGGTCAATCTCATGCTCGAAGAATCGTCAACGGTAGTGACCAGTATTGAGTATCTCCTCGATGCGGTAAAATCGCCCTTAATTATGAAATACGATTCATAGTCGTACGTTTGTGTACACTCACCAAATCACTTTGAATTTTTATCGATGTTACAGAAAATTTCTGAAAAATTGTATGTATTGTGTGCCTTTCCAACCCTTTTTTTGTGCTTGCGCCGTTCAGTTTTTTTAGCCGATCGAAAATGTGTTCAGGAAAAAAACAGAGTATTATCACATCTGCCTTTCTGGAAAGGATTGATTGATGAGAAGGCATCAGATATGAGTTTTGTATAAAATCTCTTATTTCTAAACATCCAATAATTCTCTATGTCCAACCTTACCGTGGCTATCCTTGCTCCCCCCGATTATGCCAAAGATCTGGGAAAAAAAGGAACGACCAGCGATATTACTTTCTATAATCTGAAAAAAGGGGATGCAACGGTCACCTTCATTGAGCCGACACGGTATCCGGAAAAGTTATCATCGCTGTTTTATGCAGTATCCATTGCGGATCGGGTGGTCCTGGTTGTTGATGAAATTAATGCTACTTTTGGTGAGTGCGTCCTGATGCTCCAGTGCGCAGGAAAATCCAATGGATATCTTATCCTCAAGAATTATATTTCACCGGATCAGATTGCGCCTCTTCTCAAGGGCACGGTTCTTGAGAATTACGAGGTGATTGAGGAAGATATTGTCGGTCTGCGCGAGAAAATGCTTGATATTTCCGTAAAACAGACAGCCCACCAGAAAGCTCATGAATCCGGGGGGAAAGGGGTAGTTCCGGTTGATGCACATTTCAATGTGAAAGGGGTCGGGGTGGTTGTGCTTGGATTCGTGGCTCAGGGGATAATAAAAAAGCACGATACGCTAAGGATCCTTCCGACAGAAAAAACCGCCCAGATCCGCTCTATCCAGAAACATGATGATGATGCTGACAACGCGATCAAAGGTGACAGAGTTGGACTCGCCCTGAAAAATATTGAATCTGAAGACCTTGACCGGGGTTTTGTGCTTACGAATGATCCAGCAATAAAACATGCCACCACCCTATCGGGAAAAGCCCAGCTTGTGAAATACTGGCCGGCCCCTCTGAAAGAGGGCATGGTGCTCTATGCCGGCCACTGGATGCAGTTCCTTCCCACCCGCCTGGAAAAAGTTGTTGTGGATAGTGACTGGAGGATGCCCACCATCATTCTTTCCCTGGAAAAAGCTCTTATTTACCCCCCTGGTGCCCGTGTCGTGCTCCATTATCTGGAAGGTGGCAAGCTTCGTGTAGTAGGGAGTCTTATTATTTCTTAATCCATTTTTTGTTTTTTATTGCTTTCTTTGTAATATCTACCTGACCAAATATATTCAGCGGGTCTCCCTGTTTCCTAATACCTTATGTAGTGGTAAGATTATCTGTACATTGATAGATATGGAGATCTTTGGATGGATTGTACTGGGTGTCATAACCCTTGTGATTATTGGACTGATCATATGGGCTGTCGGCATCTACAACCGTTTCTACAGCCTGAAAAATTCATCCGAGGCAACCCTCGGACAGATCCGTGTAGCCATGAAAAAACGGCTGGACATGATCGACCAGCTGCTTGGTGCGGTTAAAAGCTATGCGAAGTTTGAGAAAGAAACCTTCGAACGTGTTACCGCAATGCGGGCAAGTGTAGCAACTGCCTCTCCGGGTGATCTGAATAAGGTTGAGGCCGAATCCCGATCGATCTTCGGACGGCTGTTAGCTGTTGCAGAAAATTATCCTGATCTTAAGACATCAACAACGGTAACCAGTCTTATGGACGCGGTAAAAGGAATTGAGGAAGAAATTGCACGGCAGCGCTATACCTATAACAACATTTCGCAGGAGTTCAACACGATGATGGATACAATTCCTTCCAGTTTCATCGGGCGAATGATCGGGCTTATCAAGCTTGAATACCTGCAATTTGAAGAAGCGATCAAAACTCCTCCGAAGATTGAGTTCTAATGGGTAATAGCTGTGAGTGAAATAAAACAACTGGTCTCACTTTTTATCGCGACTCTGGTCCTTGGCATAATCGGACTGGGTCTCGTCATAGTGATTCCTCCACTTTTCGAAGGCGACCTTGTGGTTGACTCGTATAACGCTGTCCTGTACGAAAACGGGACCCTGACCGAGCAATATACCTATGATGTTAAAACATCCGGCCAGTACCGCATGCTGTACCGTTCATGGGAGGCCCCCCTCACCCTTGGCACAAGTTCAAGCCCGTCTGTGCAATTTATTTCGGCAATTCCACCTTCTGGTACTATTGGCTATGCAAAGGACGAGGAGGGTAATGTGGTTGTTATCGGTGTTTCCGAAGGCAGTCCCTCGAAAGCAACAATCAGAAATCTGGCCGAAACCAACGAAGTAGGAATATTCAGACCAGAGTATTACAATCAGGGTAAATACTCCGTTGGATACACCTTCCTCATTCATCCCCCTATCGAATACGATACCACTTCATCGCATCTCAACCTGAAATTCGCTGGGGCGAGTCACATACCTTACCGGAACGTCAAAATCACTGTCCCTTCAGGAAAGGTCGAACAAATTTATGTATATCCGCCCTCTTTGAAAACCGAAAAGACAGGTGAAGCATTTGTTATCTCGGGGAGTGTTGCAGAAAATGAAAACCTGGCTGTCGAAATCCTCTCGAATGCCGATGGTTTTAATCAGATTCAGGGATACAGGAATAAAGTCGGGAATGTCAGGGAAGCAACAAGCTGGGCTGCTTTCTGGTACAATCTTACGTATTATGGAGCGTATTTCCTGAACTTTTGTGCAAAAATTGCAGTAATATCAGTCCCCTTCCTTCTCCTCGCTATTTACCACTGGTATGGCAGGGAAAAATCATTCACGGTTCCCGAGTACCTGAGCACGATTCCCAATCCCGCTATGAAACCATGGCAGGTGAACCTGCTATTCAAAGGCGATGCTCTCGATTTTGATGAGGATGGGTATTACGCTTCGCTACTCGATCTTCACAGGAGAAAGATCATCTCAATTACTGAAAAAGATGAAGGAAAGGGAATTGAAATCAGAGTACTTTCCGGTGCTACGACGGATCCCTACGAGCAGCGTGTCCTTGGTTTTGTCGACCTTGTATCAGAAAACAGTGTATTGGATACTTCCAGAATCGAAGCACTGGCTCTTCGTGCAAAAACAAATCCCCTTGCAGAAGAGACAGCATTAAAATATCAACGCTCACTTAATGATGTAACCCGCAGGGTTGATACGTCCATTATATCTCAGTATATCGTTGATGGACGGGATCTCCTGGTACCTCTCCTGCTATCAGGCATCGTTTTGTTTGCAATAACCCTGATCTTTGCCTTTATTGCGTCCCTTCAATCATACATTCTTATCCCTGCTGCAGTGCTCTGGGGAGTAGTTGTAGCCCAGGCAATACTTTCTTTTGCTGCCCCTTCCACGCTTTTCGGACATTGGAAGGATGACCGGTATAAAGAAAAGCTTGAGTGGGATGCCTTCACCCGCTTCCTTTCTGATATGGCAATGATTCAGAAGTATGCTCCGGCAGATCTGTCGATGTGGGGTGAATGGCTTGTGTATGGAACTGCTCTGGGTGTAGGGGATAAAGTAGAGCGGGCAATGAAAGCACTCAACATACGTGTAGCAGAAACAGGTGTCCCTATTGGTGTTATGGGAATGAACACGGCATTCGTTCCCCTTATGCACTTCAGCCCACCAAGTCACGGAAAATCAGGAGGTTCTGGTGGTTTTGGTGGAGGAGGATTTGGTGGTGGAGGAGGATTTGGTGGCGGTGGCGCCGGGGGGAGATGAGATTTGAACCCTGAAAACTCCAGGTACGTGTGATAATTGAACACGTATCATTTTTCTGACGTTTGGCAATAATTAAAACGCCATTTTGGCTTTCATCATAAAAGTTATAAATCCGCACAAACCATATGAATACCAAAAAGGGAATCTGATACTATGCAATATACGGAAGGACAGATCGGCAGGGTTTTTGTCGTGAGGATTGACGATGGCGAAGATATGTTGATTTCGCTGCGCCAGTTTATCAGTGACAAAAGTATCCAGGCCGGCTCGATCCTTTTTCTCGGAGCCCTGATGAACGGGAGGATGGTAACCGGACCCGAAGATCCTGTAATACCACCGGTCCCTCATTTTGTATTGTTTGAGGGGGGTTGGGAAGTTTTTGGTGTGGGAACAATTTATCCAGGTGAAGGAGGCCCGCATATCCATTATCATGCCTCGGTAGGTCGTTCCGGGCATGCCCTCACCGGTTGTCTGAGGGAAAAAGCAATAACATATCTTATCGTTGAAGCGGTTATTATGGAATTTAACGGTCTTTCCGCACGACGGGAATTTGATAAAAGAACCCAGGTCCATCTTCCGGTACTGGGAAAAGAAGTGGGGACAACCTCTCCCGGCACAATCGATGCCGTCGATTCAGGTGAATCCAGTAAAGAATCCCCACAGGATGAAGAACAGATGGACGATCTACCCGAAGGACTTGCCGATATTATCCGTGACCTGACTGGCAGATCTTCATTGTGAAGAAAATTTTTGCTTACCAGATTCTTCACGAATACTTTTCAATGGTTATGATGCATCAGCCAGAATTTCTTCCCATTTCAGGCATAGAGAAAAACAGGCTGGGCATCCGGCAATTGGATATCATCCTGGTAACAGGGGATGCATATGTTGATCATCCCTCTTTTGGTACTGCTCTGATCGGCAGGGTTCTGTGGGATGCCGGTTTCACCGTGGGAATCATTGCACAGCCTGACTGGACAACTTCTGCTGACTTCACTGAGTTGGGAAAACCGCGACTTTTTTTCGGTATATCTTCAGGAAATGTTGACTCCATGGTGAATAATTTCACACCGAATCTTAAACGGCGGAGTCATGATGTCTATTCCCCGGGGGGAATTCCCAAACGACCCGATCGGGCAACCATTGTCTACACCAACCGGGTTCACGAACTTTTTCCGGACACTCCGATTGTCCTTGGGGGTATTGAGGCAAGTCTTCGAAGGTTTGCCCATTATGATTACTGGCAGGATCGCGTCCGGCAAGCAATCCTTGCTGACGCCCCGGCGGATTTGCTTGTTTTTGGCATGGGAGAGAGACAGGTGGTGGAGATTGCCCGGCGGCTTGCATCCGGTGAAACTATTGCATCGCTACGGGATATCCGGGGAACTGCGTTCAGGTTGGAAATCGCAGAGTGGCGCAGTAAACGACCGGAAGGGATTATTGAACTCCCCGGGTTCACTGAAGTTGCACAGAATAGAACCTTATACGCCAGTGCTTTTGCAATGCATTATCGCGAACAGGATCCCATTCGGGGAAGGCCTGTAGCGCAACCACACCCGAAGACGGTTGTAATTCAGAATCCCCCGGCACTGCCACTGACGACCAAAGAACTTGATCACATTTATGATCTTCCTTTCTCCCGGCGTGCTCACCCATCATATACAGAAGGAGTTCCTGCTCTTGAACCCGTACAGTTCTCCATTACGAGTCATCGGGGATGTTTTGGTGCCTGTTCTTTCTGTGCCTTAACCCATCACCAGGGCAGGATCATCCAGAGCAGGAGCAGTGCATCGATCATCCGAGAAGTAACCCGTATGACCAGGATGCCGGAATTTAAGGGGATCGTGCAGGATGTAGGGGGTCCTACGGCAAATATGTACTGCTTGTCCTGTGACCTTTGGGAAAAACACGGAGCCTGCAGGGATAAACACTGCAGCCCGTCATGTAAAAATCTGGATACGAGCCATCGGCATCAAGGCAAACTCCTCAATAACATCCGCGAAATTCCGGGGGTGAAAAAAGTCTTTATTGGTTCGGGGATTCGTTATGATCTTGCGCTTGCGGACGATTCCGGCTATCTGGAAATGATCTGTGATCATCATGTTTCCGGACATCTTAAAGTTGCACCGGAACATGTGATAAAAAACGTCACTGATGTTATGAACAAACCTGATCGTGAAGTTTTTGATCGGTTCTGCGAACGTTTCGAAAAATTGCAGAAAGGAAAAAAGAAACGGCAATACCTGCTACCGTACTTCATGTCAGGGCATCCCGGCTGTTCTGTCAAAGATATGGTCGAGCTTGCTGTCTATATCCGTGACCACCAGCTCTATACCGAGCAGGTGCAGGACTTCACCCCTACACCGATGAGTGTATCGACCTGTATGTACTATACCAGCCTCAATCCCTTTACTCTGGAGCCGGTTCACGTTCCGAAGGGAAATGAAAAGAAGATACAGCGTGCTCTGATGCAGTATCGTGATCCTGACAACAGGAGATTAGTTATTGAAGGACTTACCTTAGCAGGAAGAACCGATCTCATTGGTAACGGAGGGCAGTTTCTTGTTCCTGCTACTGAAAGGGGGAATAATAAGGTCACATTAAAACAGAGCAGGAAAAAAATAACGTGATCCATCAGCGTTTTAGGTGAGCCCTCCCTAAATGAACAGCAGTAATATGATTAAAATGTACTATTCTGAAAAGCGTGTTTATCACAGTCTTTACAGGAATCTGGTTCATTGTAAAACGAAGAATGAAAATCTTACACAACGGACGCAATATTTTTTGCAGCGATTGTTTGTGAAAGCCGATTCATTTTAAAAAAAAATTATCTTCTTCCGTATTCATCGTCGAATCTTACAATGTCATTCTCTTCAAGGTATTCTCCAAGCTGAACCTCAATAACTTCAAGCGGTATAATACCCGGATTTTTTAACCTGTGCCTCATACCACTGCGGACAAATGTGCTCTCACCTTGCCTGAGAAACCGGGTCTCTCCATTCAGTTCGACTTCCGCAGTCCCGCTTACCACAACCCAATGTTCACTCCGGTGATGGTGCAGCTGAAGGGAGAGTTTCTGGCCAGGTTTGACACTAACACGTTTGATTTTATAGATTTCCGTTTCTTCAAGAACCGTGTAAGATCCCCAGGGCCGGTGCACCTGACGGTGGTATTTCGTAACCGGATCATTTTGCTCATTATACCTGTTGACAAGTTGTTTTACCTGCTCCGTATGCCGGGTGTCACATATCAGGAGCGCATCGGATGTGTCAACAACAATGAGGTCATGAACACCAATCAGACCTACATGTTTTCCCGGTGCCTGCACAAAATTATTTTTCGCTGAAAAATATTCGGCTTTACCGACATTCCCCTCACTATCATGCACCTCGAGGTCATAAAGGGCTTTGAATGTACCCAGATCACTCCACTCGGTTTCAAGAGTCACAACTGCAACCTTTTTTGAGTGCTCCAGCAGCCCGTAATCGATGGAAATCGATTCAAGTTTTCTGTAATCCGCAATGTGCCCCTCGGAGAATGCATTGAACAGATCCGGACGATATTTTTTCAGTTCCTGAAAAAAAGAATCGATAGAGAGGAGAAATATCCCGCTGTTCCAGAGATATCCCTTCCGGACATATTCTTGTGCTGTTTTTTCATCAGGTTTCTCTTTGAATTCATCAACAACTGCCCCAAGGGAAAGCAGTTTTCCTGGTTTAATATATCCATAACCTGTCTGGGGGGAGGTTGGTTTTATACCGAATGTGACAAGGTTTTTTCTGGAAAGTGGTTCTGCGGCACGAATCTGATCGAGAGCAGAATCGCCAAGGATGTGATCACTGGGCAATACTACTACGGTGTCAGAGGAAGAAAAACTCCGGATTCGCTGCATTGCCCATGCGATGGCAGGCAATGTGTTTTTCCCTACTGGCTCTGCAAGAAGATGATCATCAGAAATGGAGTATCCGAGTTCCTCAATCTGATTACGGGCGAGATACTGGTGGATTTCGTTGGTAACTACAAATATCCCCCCGGGATCTGAGAGCCGGTTTGCCCGTTCGTACGTCTTTTGAAAAAGTGAATGACCGTCAAGTGGGATAAACTGCTTAGGATAATACTCCCGTGAGAGTGGCCAGAGTCTCGTTCCGACTCCTCCAGCAAGAATGATGGATTTCATGATGTATCCGGATCCTGAACCGATTTAATGCAGTATTGTTCAGAAATATATCACATAACTCTGTCCGGAGTCACTATTTAGAGGATTCGATCCCGCACATTATGGTAAAAATGGACCCTGTATGATAAAATAGTTAGGTGAATATTCTGCAGGTATGAAGAAAGCGTCATCTCTTTTTTGAAGATGTCGCTTTTCGTCTGGGGTTTACTTTGCTTACTCCTTTTGTCTCACAAGGTATGCAGCTTTCCATCTTCTCGTCAAAGATACGGTAGGAGTTCGCGAGCACTGATGAGTTGGATATCATACCGGCCAGCAGGATCACTTCCAGGATCTCTTCCCTGCTCGCACCCATTTTAAGAGCTGCCTGCATATGGTATCCCGTGCAGTGTGGACATTTGAGTGCTGCTCCAACGGCAAGGCTGATTAGTTCGACATATTTTGGATCGAGCGGGCTGGTCTGAGCCACCGTACCCTTATAGAGGAGATGGGAAATGAGTACTTCAGGACGTTCCCCCATCCGTTTGAAAATAAGAGGAACACGCCCATATTCTGCTTCAATCTCCTTCATCCACGTATCGGCCGTTACATCTGCGCCTCGAGCTACAATCTGTGCCAGACGCTCCTCAAATTCTTCTTTGGTTGTTTTTTCCATTATATCACCATATTTGTCTCTGAGAATGGCAGAATTTTTACAAGGATATAGTCCCGCATCCGTGAAGGAACAATTTCAGAGAGATCGCCCAGCTTAATACCGTCTTCGATCTCGAGCATCCTGAGATCACCGGCAAATGTATCGTATGGCAGCTTAACACGAAGCCCGGCCATCTGAACCGTGAGTGGTGTCGGAGAAGTGACCCCGTTTATCGCAGGGACCTTTTCTTTAATTATACCCATTAGTCTCGCAGGAGAAACAGAGAGGGGATCTTTCTGGATATCTTCTCGCTTTTTTTCCAGTACCCTGATGATCTCAGCGATAATCTCATCGAGTTTTTCAAGCTCGTCTGCCTCTTTTGTCCGGCGCATGAACCTCCCGACATTGCCAACATAACCCTCTACTGGTGGATCTATGATCTTTTTGAGGGTTTCTTTGTCCGGGCCCCCGCAGAGCACGATAGGGATCTCAATTCCTCTTCGAAGAGTTGGCATTTTATATTCAATACAAGTCTCAAAATTACCCATAAGATATACTGCAATATCGTGTTCGTTGATTACATCCCGCTCCTCATCATTTAAGCCGGCGATCCGTTTTCCCGGACCACGGGCGAGACTGACCATATTGCTTTTGGCCCCTATTCGCCGCACATATTCAGCGATATCGCAGGAGGGGTGGGGCAGGTGATGGATCTCAAGACTCATACTGACAATCGCAATCTCTGTACCGACCAGCGGAGTATCAGTTACTTCCCCAAAAAGGGGTTTTGCTATCTGGCGGATAAGTTCAATATCCTCACGGGGAACAAAGCACTGGAGCACTACCTCCGCTGCGATTACATGTTTTTGGATTATATACCCGCCAAGGTCCTCAATCAGATCTGTGATAATATCATGCTGGTAGATACCTCCCTTGTAGGTAATCGGGACAAGTGTCATGGTACCTCCCCCATTCGTGCAAACCTGTCCCTTACTATTTCATCGATTTTTTCATTTAACGTGTTTTCACTCGCCACAAAAGAGAATTTTTCTTTGTTGAATTTCTCGCTGCGCAGGCGGAATCCTTCCGGTGCAATACACCGGAACGCATAGATGAGATCCTTATAGAGCGACTCGCTCGGATCGGCAACAATAGTCTCTTCGATCTCTTTGAGGTCTGCCTTGACATCATACAGGATAACCGTGAAGCGATCTGGCTGGTCCACATGGTCTTTACCGAACTTCTGCCAGAAAATTTTAAGCATGGGTGCAAGGTAGGTCTCATCTGAAATAACGAGCGTGATTTTTCCTTCGAGAGGATTCACATTGGCAAAATCCCCCACCCGGACCTGGGTTGTGATCTTTTTCAATATTCCTACTGCAACAAAGAGCGGCACTTTCGGATCGATATAGATGTGAAGCTTATGGATAACTCTCAGGAGGTTGTGGTCCAACAGGACGTCGTTTGTTATCTGCCTGTAGTACTCAGCACCCACCGGTTCGGGGCATTCCACTTCAAAGTACTCAATGGCGGGCATCTAATCGTCCTTTATAAATCCTGATACAAGCAATGCCGACCCAACCGCACCAATATACTGCGAGTAGGGAGGTACTACGATCTTCGTCTGGAGCAGTTCACCCATCGCAAATACGAGCCCCTCAATGAGTGATGTGCCTCCGACCATGATAACGGGCTCCTTAATATCAACTTCCTGCAGCTGCTGTTCAAATACCTGTTCGGCAACACTATGACACGCAGCAGCAGCCACATCTTCTCGGGTACTGCCTGCTGCGAGTGCATTGACCAGGCTCTGCGTCCCGAAAACAATGCAGTAACTGTTCATCGGCACACGTCCTCCGAATCCTTTCATGGAAAGCGGACCCAGCTCGGTAATATCAACGCCGAGCCGCTTTGCCGTCATCTCAAGGAACCTGCCACTTGCCCCGGCGCAGATCCCCCCCATCGTGAAGACTCCTGGAATTCCATCCATAACTGAAATTGCCTTGTTGTCCATCCCACCTATATCAATAACCGTTGCAGGCCCATGCTGCCGGTTGGCAAGATATACCGCTCCTTTCGAGTTTACGGTCAGTTCTTCCTGTATCAGGTCTGCACGGATCTCTTTCCCTACAAGGAAGCGGCCGTATCCCGTGGTGCCGACCGCCTGCACCTCGTCCCTCGTGATTCCCGCTTCTGAAAGGGCATGGGCAATCACTTCCTGAGCGCTTTTTAAAACTTCTGTGGTTGGCTGCCAGCCTGTGCCGATAATCTTGTTGTCCTTCATCACAACCGCTTTTGTAGTTGCGGAACCCGAGTCCAGCCCCAGTGTTATACCCTGCTGGGTTTCACGTGCAAGGAGTGCGCGACGACGGGCAATTGTCGTTAGCGCCTCCATACGGGTAAGGAGTGTTCCCGCAGTCGTCCGTTCAGTAAATGAGTAGCTGACAACCGGAAGTTTCGAATGCTCATTGATGTAACGTCTGAGTTCATTACGAACGATTGCTGCTTCTGCACACCGGAAACAGGTTGCAATGAAGACCGCATCTGCTTCCACCCGCCCCTCCACGAGTGCCATAGCTCTGGCAATGGCGAGTTTCAGGTCCGGGCTTCTTACATCCAGCCCGAACATATCAAAATCCCGGCGTATGTCTTTGAGAGCGACATCCGGGTAAAAAATCTCGCCCCCCACATCTCGTGCCGCGGACTCGATCTCGTGCTGGATCCCGGAATATTCCGGCCCGCAGGAGAGTTGTGCAATGCGTACAGGGAGTGTCATTTCGAACCTCCCAGTTCTATAAGGAATCGTTTGATGGCAGCCACGAATTTCACGCCGTCCTCCTCATTTTTTGGATAGAACAACTCGAGTTTTGGGATCTCTTTCTGATGGAGGAGGAACTTAACCAGCTCATTGGTGCGGGCACATCCCATGCATCCGAAAGCGAGATCTGCATCATTGATGATGATGGCAGCTTCACATTCCCCGATCATAGGTCCATAGAGAGACATTCGGCCCCGGACACCGGCTGGCACTTCGACCGCTGCCCACTTCAGTCCTTTTTTTGGCTCTTCAGGAGTGATCTGGAGTGGGGGGGATTCGAGTCCTGCAGTCTGGACACGTTCACGAATAGCTGTTGCTGATGACAGTGGGGTGTGCCCGAATCGTGCCACCATGTCAGAGAGGATAAGGCTGGTTGCAGGGTAGATAAATACTTTTACCATTTCAGGACTCCTGTGCATCGATCAGTTTCTTGAGTTTGTAGATGTCAAGCAGCGGGCGTTCCCGAGGATTTTCCGGAAGAGGAATGGTCATTTCATCGTGTTTTTTGAGTTCTTCAAGCCCGTGTGAGACATAGGGAAGTATCGTCATCTCGTGCTCCATACCATTGTATCCAGGCCGTGCACCGCCGAGATTCGCTCTGCAGCGGCGAGGATCCCCCGGAGGAAATCCGCGGTCTTTGACAAATATATGATCAGGATCAAGTATCCGGAGTCCAGCAATGACGCGATCGACCTCACCGTCTTTACCACTAATGACAATCCCAAAACAGGTCTCCTTGATCATCACACCCTGTGAGATCTCATAGGCCCGGAGTGCAAGATCAGCCGGTGTAATATCGAACGATTCTACCACAACGTACCTGGTTACCGTACCTACATGTGTCGGGGTATATCCGGTCACCGCTTTACCACCCTGATATACATATTCTCCTTCTCCTTTACTTTTTTCAGTTTTTCCGTATCGATAACACGCCCAAGAATATTCGTACCCTCAAAAGGCTCGGATGTGGGACCGAACTCTTTATTTGCTGACAAGCGCACGCCAACGAATCCGGAAGCTTTGCGGGAATCATTGGTAATTGCAAGTGTGGCCCCAGGAACTTCGTCCTTAGGCGTGTTCTCAGGATTGATCTTGGTCCCTGCCGGAATGACAGATCTGAACAAAATTACGTCATCGAATTTAAAAAAGACCGGTATCATCCCGGCATCGTGTTGCTTAAGACCTGTAATTCGGCGGAAAATGTCGCAGCTGACTGGTGCTTTTTCGTCATCCAGCTCAATATCTATTACTTTTTCCAGGGAAGCCGTCGTTACCGTAACCATCCGCTCTTTGAGGACATCCAGGGTATTACCTGGATCCTGCGAGACAACAATTCTCTCTCCCTCTTCTTTATCAACGTTCAGTGAAATTTTCTCTGCGGCAGCGATCTCCTTTGCCTTTGTGAGGGAGAGTCCGAGAAGATCAATCCGTTGAGGTAGAACACTGATGGTGAAGATATCGTGTTCTTTAGCCAGTTTTACCAGTTCAATGCCATGTACAATCTGGCCGACAACATCGTGAACGGGACTGCTGGGAACATCATTCCGGTAAATATAGATACCTCCGGCAAGTTGCCCTGTGGTTCGTACGGTAACCGTCCCCTCCCTGCGTGGGTGCCGGAATTCTGGTTCGATATCTTCAGTACCTGCGAGCCGGGAATCAAGGATATGGGTGCTCGTCACCCGGCTGGCAGAAAATTTTCCTGATCGGAGTGCCAGAAGCAGGTGTTCGACACTACCAGCAGCTTCCGTCGTGATCTTATCGGGAGTATACCCCTGAGCTATCACGTTTACCCTGGTAACGATCTGCATTCCACCTTCAATAACGAGGCTCATGTCATTTGTAGTGAAGGAACGGCTTGTGTCCGCCCAGCTGATGACCGGCTCGATTTTCGTAATGCGGTCCCCTGTTGTCCAGCGGTCGAGTATCCCCCTGCCGCTTACAACTTTTGCAAAAACCCCGCCGCTTTCATCAGCCCCATGATCTGCAGAATGGCGGGACTTTGAGAAAATCAGGTAGGACCGGGCGGGCTCATAACCCCCGCAGCCAAGAATCACATCCCCTCGTTCGTAGAGGTGGGGTTTACGCACCGGGTGAACCGGTGAGGGAAATGGCCCGAACGCCGAAGCGTAACGATCACTCCAGTGAAGAGTGAGTTTTTGCACAATTTCGGGAGATTTAAGGAAAACCTCGTTTCCCCCTGTAATCTCAATCGCGACCTCTCCTGCGGTGGTGCTGAGCGCAAGAGTACCTGTCTTTGCCTGCTCCTGCGTTGACGGGCGAATAATTGCTACACTACATCCATGCGGATGGTGGGGAATGACAGAACCGAGCGTGCTTCCCTCTCTGACCTCCATCCTCTCTCCATCGAGGTGGATGGCAATCATTCCACTCGTCATGCTGCAGGTTGACTCATCAGCTTGCGCTCTTCTTCAGTAAGGATCGCAAGCACGTCGGCAGTCTTGCCAATCTGCACGATCTTGCCGCCACGCATAAGTGCGAGCCGGTCACAGACATCCCGTACGAACTCCATATCATGCGAAACGACAATAAAAGTCTCTTCCATCTCCTCACGGGAGTGCATGATTGAATGCTTTACATCAATCTTTGTAATGGGATCCATTGTTCCGGTCGGTTCATCCAGAATCACGATTCGCGGCTCACGGATGAGGACCTGAGCGAGTGCCACACGGTGCCGTTCCCCCTCTGAGAGCTGCGCCGGCATCCGTTCAAGGATCTCCCTGCTCTTTTCATCAGAGAACCCCGCCATCTTGAGCGTTACGAGAGCCTTTCGCATCGCGAGTTCTTTTGGAAATTCCAGCCCGATCGCATCGGTAAGGTTGTCAAGGACCGTGCGATGAGGAAAGAGGTCATATTCCTGGTGCAGGAGTCCGATATATCCCGTTGCCCTCCCCCGCTGCTCAATGCCGGGTTTGGTCATGTCTATCCATTCTTCGCCAATCCGGATATTCATCTCCCCGCTTGTTGGTTCGACTAGACCGGCAATAATCCCTGAGAGGGTAGTCTTTCCCGCCCCACTCTTCCCGATGATCCCGAAGATCTCTTTGGTATAAACCTCGAAGGTAACCCCGTTTACTGCCCTTACGACACCACGATCAACAGAAATGTAGCGTTTAAACAGGTCGCGTGCAACAACCACTTTTTCCCCCAACTCGGATTCTTCAAATTTTTCAGAGTCATCATACCCTTTCATGAATTCCGCTATGACTTCCCTTGGAGTCCCAATTTTGGCAATCCCACCATCCACCAGGAGGATTGCACGATGTGCCACATCTTCAATAACCTGTGAAAAGTGGGAGGTGACAACCATTCCCATATTGTTTGTTTTGGCCGCTTCGATAAGCATTGAATGAACTATTCGGGCAGTGCCAGGATCGAGAGTGCCAGTCGGTTCATCAGCAAAGAGCATGAAAGGTTCCTTTGCAAGCTGACGTGCGAGGACTACACGCTGTTTCTCTCCTCCTGAAAGGTCACGCGCGATATGCATCATCCTGTGGGACAGTTTTACCTGGTCGATAAGGTCAGCGGCACGGTTGATGGCCTTCTCCTGGGGGTAATCAATATCATCGAGGGCGTGGAGCACATTTTCGATCACACGGTCATCACCATACAATGCAAAGGTGCGCTGGAACATAATTGCGGTACGCCGCATCAACCGGCGTTTAAGGGCTTCGTCCCCCTCACTCCAGAGATCTACGTTGAGTGCAGAGAGTATGCCACCGCAATGAGGGCAGTTTTTCCCGGCAGAACTCCCTACATCCATGTAATTGCATCCGTTACACGCTGCAACATGGTATATTATCTTTCCGCTTGTCGGGGGCTGTTCAACGCCCCGAACGAGGTGCATGAGTACTGTCTTACCTGCGCCACTCCTTCCAATAATTCCCAGGATCTCCCCTTCGGCAATCTCAAAAGAAATGTTCTTGAGTACCTCCGTGCCATCAAAATTCATGCAGAGGTTTTCTACCGTGATCAGTGGAGCCTTCATAATACCCTTATACCTAATGTGATACTTGGAACATATTACTTTTTATATGATACATCACAGTCGTCACGATCGAAACGTCCTGTTGATGCAAGCGACTTCTGTACGATGGTAACAACTTCACTCACATTTTTTACCACATAATCAGCTTCCCTGTAGAGTTCTTCCGGCCGGTCACCGGCCTGCTGGATAGTAAGTATTGCAATATCAGCATTCTGCATGGCACAAAGGTCATTGATCCCATCCCCGACCATCAGCACTTTGTCATATTCCTGTCGCAGATCATTGACAATCTGTGCTTTTACAGTCGGTGTTGCTACGCCATACACCCTGTCCCGGGGAATACCAAGATGGTCTGCCATTTTTTCCAGTTTTGTTACCCGGTCACCGGATGCGATGAAAGTCGGTACCCCCATGCGGTGAAGCGCAGTAATTGCTTCTTTTGCACCGTCAAATGGCCAGCCCCCGGCTGTAATGGCAAATTCAATCAGCTTGTCTGCCATGTTGACAATCGCGCCACTATTCAACGTCACGATCGATTCCGCTTTACAGACGGTCCAGACATTCCGGATGCATTCCTGAAGATCACTCACCCGGACTTGGCAATCGGTATAGAGCACATCCCCAATCTCTTCTGCAGTAACAATTTTTCTGGTACAGCTCACACCAAATCCAACGTTATGTTCAACGAGATAGGAAGAAAGGAGCATCTCACCTGGTGTTTTTATGATATCCTTGGAATGCACGGGCAAAACGACGAGGACACGATCTGGGGAGCTGAAAGTAAGTGTTGTGGTTTCGATACCGGGCAGAAGTTTTTTGTGGCGGATATCCTTTGCAACCCGGTACGTGTTCAGGAGTGTTCCCGCACTGTCAAAGACAACCGCTAATGACATGGTGATACCCGGTGATAAACTCTATGTACTTTTCTGAACATTGAATCAATGAAGCTGATGTTCGTAACTGAAACCGCAGAGAAGATAAAGAGCATGGAGATTAGGGGTGCCGGAAGAATTGCGCGTGAGGCTGCTGAAGCACTCCGGCGTCATGCGACAGAAATCCGGGCTGAGGATATCAGGTTTTTCCAGCATGAGATGGATGCTGCCGCACAAATCCTGATCGCAACGCGCCCGACAGCGGTTTCCCTTCCGAATGCTGTACACATTGTAATGTCCGGGCTTGAGCGGGCAGTGACCCTTGAAGAGGCGCGGAACGGAGTCATCAGTCGCGCAGAGCAGTTCATTCACTCATCCCGGCACGCAGTGGAAAATATCTCACAGTTTGGTGCACGCCATATTCGCGACGGGGACACACTTCTTACGCACTGCAATTCTGAAGCTGCGCTTGGGTGCATCATTGAAGCGCACCGGAGCGGCAAAGAGATTGAGGTCTTTGCAACAGAAGTACGCCCGCGAAACCAGGGATATGTTACCATCAGGACCCTCAATGATGCCGGTATTAAAACCAACTTCATTGTTGACTCTGCTGTGCGCTCGTTCATCCATGAAGTTGATCTTGTTATCGTTGGAGCCGATGCTGTAACGGTTAATGGCGCAGTGGTGAATAAAATCGGCACCTCTCAGGTTGCCCATACCGCTCATGAAGCGCGGGTGAATGTCCTTGTCGCAGCAGAGACCTACAAGTTTGCACCCCGGACAATTATCGGAGAGCTCATCACGATAGAGGAGCGTGCGGGAAATGAGATTCTCACCGATGAAATAGCCCGAACACTTCCGCAGGTTACTGTACGTAATCCAGCGTTTGATGTGACGCCGGCGGAGTATATCGATCTTATCGTAACGGAGGCAGGTGCTATTCCGCCGCAGATGGCCTATACCATCATCAGAGAGTACCTTGGATGGGGCATCGAAGAATTCCATAAATCCTTTGAGATGAATACCAGAAATGAGGAATGAGTTGTGAACGATGTTTCAGATAGTGTGGACAACACCTGAGGGAGATACGCATGGAAATACCATTTACCAAACTTCACGGGAACGGTAATGATTTCGTATTGATCGATGAGCATGAGAAAATCGTTATACCGGATGATATGAAAGGGCAGTTTGCGGCAATTTATTGTGACCGCCGTTTCGGGATCGGGGCGGATGGGGTTATCTATCTCTCAAAATCTGAAAAAAGCACGCTCAGAATGCGTATTCTCCAGCCGGATGAGAGTGAAGCGGAAATGTGCGGGAACGGCATCCGCTGCCTTGCTAAATATGCATTTGATGCCGGGTACGTAAAGGATTTTTGCACCGTGGAAACCCCTGCCGGGGAGATCAGTGTCGCCATGGGGTATCAGGAAGACGAATTTTCTGCAACGATTACCATGACAACACCGAAATTTGACCGGAAAGACATACCGGCAACCGGGGAGGGGGAATACAAGGAAAGAATAGGGGAGTTCGATGTTTACGCGGTAAATACCGGCGTCCCCCATGCAGTTATTATCGTTGACGCCATCGATGCCATGGATGTCGAAGCAGTGGCTCCTCCAATCCGTCACCATGCAACATTCGAAAAAGGGGCGAATGTGAATTTTGTTGAAAGAACCGGATCTGACAGTATCAGGATACGCACGTTCGAGCGCGGTGTGGAAGAAGAGACGCTCTCCTGCGGTACCGGCGCTACGGCATCTGCTGCAGTTATGCACAAACTGGGATACACCGGGGATACCGTAAATGTTGAAACACGGGGAGGTCCCCTCACCATCTATCTCAAAGACGGTGCAAAAATGGAAGGGCCGGCGACAACGGTTTTTTCCGGAAAGATCTCCTACTGACCCTTCAATATACCCTTCCTTTTTCTGTCAGATACAACCTAATGACATTAATGGGGAGAAATTTCTCGGAATATGAGCCGGATGAAAATAATATGGCTGAAAAAATACGAAATAGTTGCTATCCTTTTTAACCAGGGAAAAATCGTATGATTACTCTCGCACCCCTATCCCGTCTTCAACGATTTCAAAATCAAAGGAGGCCCCTTCTGGTTGTGATCGGTGTTTGACGAGCCGTGCCCTGCGGAATCCAGGACGGTCAGTCTTTTCGAGCCGGATAATTACTTTGGAAAGGTGCTCCAGTGCAGTACCCCCGAGGCCGAAGTAGGTGTTTTTCAGGGTATCCATGTATACCTGGTTGGTGATAATCACCGGGATATCATAACGTTTGGAATACCCCAGCAGCTGGATCATCTGCCGGGTGAGCATCTGAATCGAGTCCCTTCCCTTCTCAAGATCGGTGCGGTACAATGCAGTGGCAGAGTCCATGACCAGCAAACCTGGTTTGTGGGTCTTGAGAACCTTCTCGGCTTCTGCAATCATGGCTCCCTGGTGTTCGAAGTCGATGGGTTCGAACAGGAAGAGCCTGTCGGCAATTTTTTCCGTATCCTCCCCAGCAATCTGCCGGAACCGCTCAATGGAAAAACCCTCAGAATCTATGAACACAACGGTCTGTCCGGACCGAAGGCAGGTAACCGCAGCGATCATGCATAACGTACTCTTGCCACTCGCCGGTTCTCCATAGAACTGGGTAATTGTCCGCACTTCAAGTCCGCCACCAAGCATCCGGTCCAGCGCGGTATTCCCACTGCTCCGGCGGTCCGTTTTCATTGGTCACCTGGTGCAGAACGATTTTTCTGAACAGTTTTCCAGCCGGCATGTTCAACAGCACGCAAGACTTCGCTGACCGGGACACCAAGCTCCGTCGCCCAGTCCCGGGCCTGATCAAATTCTGCCTTGAGTGAATAGATCTCACCATGCATCCACCCGAACTTGACTGCCATGGTACGATGTTTTTCCGCAATTTCAACATCAACGAGTTCAATGGTCCGCTCGGCAATGAACCGGTGAACCGCGGGTATACAGCGTATGCCAAGCGTCCCCAGCTCCCGTGCCATCAGTTCAGCGAATTCCCCGCTCTTGTCGCTGGTGCAGATTACCTGGATAAGAAAGCCGGGTCTCCCCTTTTTCATAATGATCGGTATTGCACTCGCGTCCCGTGCACCTTTTTTTAAAAACTGGATAATTGCGTGGGCGATTACCTCCCCGCTGACATCATCAATATTTGTCTCGAGGATATCAACAGTGTCCTGAGCAAGTGTGTCGCCATCACCCTTTGTTTCGATAACCATTGCCCGTATCACGTTGGGTGTGCCCTCTGGATCCCGTGTACCGGCACCGTACCCTATTGCCTGTATGGTATATATTCCGAGTTCTGTTGGGGCCATCGTTAAGAACTCTGCAAGGAGCGCGGCACCGGTGGGAGTGCAGAGTTCCCCCTCGTCAGTTCCCTGCCGGGTTAAAAGTCCCGAACTTTTGAGAATTTCGGCAGTTGCGGGTGCTGGTATCGGGAATGCGCCGTGGGAACCTGTTGATGTCCCCCGACCAAGTGTGACTGGCATCACGGTAACACCATCAACACAAAGGGAGTGAAGGGCAGTACAAGCACCGATTACATCAGCGATCGCGTCATCTGCTCCCACTTCATGAAAATGAACGTGATTTCCATGAACCCGTTTCTCAGCATCGTTGATACGTTCAAAGACCCGTTTAGCCATTGCGAGTGCTTCAGGTGGGACATCTGCTTCTGCAGTATCGAGTCGTTTCATCACTTCAGATAGTGTTCGATGAATGGGGGTGGCGTGTGTATCTACTTTCACTGCCCGGAGACCGGCCCGGGTCACTTCAGTTATGCCCGGCTCCGCGATTAGGGACTGCATCGCTCTCATGACACAATTTTTATCCGCTCCACAATCCAGCAGTGCACCGATTATCATATCGCCCGCGGCGCCGTGGAACGGATCAAAAACAAGGACTCGCATTTACAGTACTTATAAATCCCTGCGTATATGACCTTTAAGGTAATGCCTGAAGTTCAATTGAGGGTGGATTCCGCGTATCCCGGCGATCAGGGTGGCGGAAAAGCCCGGCTCGATCCCGAGACGATGTTACTCCTCAAGATCTCGCCGGGGGATCTTGTGGCGATTGAAGGGAAACGCAGGACTGTTGCCAAAGTGTGGCGGGCGCTTGTTGAGGATTGGAACCAGCGCAAAATACGCATTGATAATTTCACCCGGCTTAATGCCGGAGTGAGCATTGGTGATACAGTCAGGGTTGTAAAAATTGCTGATGAAGTGGAAGCAAAGAGGGTTGTCCTGGCCCCCCCTGAGGATCTCCCGAAAAAGATACCGATCGCAAACAATCCACATGTGGTGAATGGATTGATCGATTTCCCGGTCGCGAAGAATGATTCAGTGCCTATTATGCTGGGCCTGCCATTTATCCAACCCCAGATCGTTGCCTTCAAGGTTGTTGAGATTGAACCCGAGGAGGCGGTTATCATTACCAAGAACACGTCCATTGAGTTCTCCGATAAACCCGCATTAGGTTTCGAGGGTATCAAGCGATTCTCATATGAGGACATTGGAGGCCTCAAAGACGAACTACAACGACTCCGTGAGACCATTGAACTTCCGCTGCGCCACCCGGAACTTTTCCAGAAACTGGGAATAGAACCCCCCAAGGGTGTTCTGCTTTATGGTCCTCCAGGAACAGGCAAGACACTGATCGCAAAAGCGGTTGCAAGCGAGAGTGGTGCACATTTCATCTCGATTGCCGGTCCCGAAGTCATCTCGAAATATTATGGTGAGAGCGAACAACGGCTCCGTGAAGTCTTTGAGGAAGCACGGGAGAACTCCCCTTCAATCATATTCATTGATGAACTCGACTCTATTGCACCCCGAAGGGAGGAAGTTACCGGAGAAGTGGAACGACGGGTGGTCGCTCAGCTCCTGACCATGATGGATGGTCTGGAAGAACGCGGGCAGGTCGTTGTGATTGGAGCGACGAACCGGGTTGATGCAATTGATGCCGCCCTCAGGAGGCCGGGAAGATTTGACCGTGAGATAGAAATTGGCGTCCCGAGCGAGCTGGACCGGATCGAGATCCTCAAGATTCATACCCGCGGCATGCCGCTTGCCGAAGATGTGAGAATTGAAATTCTTTCCCAGCAGACACACGGTTTTGTTGGTGCCGATCTTGCAGCACTTGCCCGTGAGGCTGCAATCCGGGCATTGCGCCGGTATCTTCCGGATCTGGATCTCGATGCCGAGGAAGTCCCGGCAGAAGTGCTGGATTCGTTACGGGTTCTCGCCAGTGACTTCCGCAGCGCCCAGCGTGATGTTGGTCCCAGTGCAATGCGGGAAGTGATGCTCGAAGTTTCGCATGTGAAATGGGATAATGTAGGCGGACTCGAAGAAGCAAAGACCGAAGTCCGTGAAGCAGTTGAGTACCCTCTGACCCACCGGCAGAAATTCGAAGATCTTGGAATTGAACCTCCGCGTGGAGTTCTTCTTTATGGTCCGCCAGGAACAGGGAAGACGCTGATCGCTAAAGCGGTCGCGAGCGAGAGCGGGGCAAACTTTATCCCGGTTCGGGCACCCAGCTACTCTCCAAGTGGGTTGGAGAGAGCGAACGTGCGGTGCGGGAGGTGTTTAAGAAGGCTCGGCAGGTCGCACCATCAATTATATTCTTTGATGAGATTGACGCACTCGCACCTGCACGGGGTACTTCCAGCGATTCGCATGTGATTGATAACGTCCTTAACCAGATCCTGACTGAGATGGACGGTCTTGAGGAGCTCAAGGATGTTGTGGTTATGGGGGCTACAAACCGTCCTGATATTGTTGATCCGGCACTCCTGCGGGCAGGAAGGTTTGACCGCCTTGTCTATATAGGGGAGCCTACGTTCGAGGACCGGAAAAAAATTATCCAGATCCACACAAGGTATATGCCGCTTGAAGATTCAGCGCTTGAAGCGATCATGGACCTGACAGAAAGTTACAGTGAAGAGGCAATAGCGGAACTTGGTGAAAAGCTGGGTAAAGACCGGACTCTTGATATCGAAGATGTCAAGATAATAATCGTACCAGCTGCTGAAGGGAGTACTGGAGCATCTGTTGGTATACGCCGGAAACGTTTTGTTGAACTTTTGAGTGAACAGCACCTTGTCTTTTCAGATCCAGCCCGCAACCGGCTTGCAACCACCCTCTCCGAAATCACTGAAGGCTTCGTCGGGTCGGATCTTGAATCAATGTGCCGGGAAGCGGGCATGCTGGCACTACGTGAAGATGCTACAATAGTAACCAAGCGCCACTTTGAGGAAGCCCAGAAAAAGGTGCACCCGATGATGAACGAGAGGCTTAGAGAATATTACAAAAACATCCAGCAGCACTTCAAAGGTGGTCTCCCCAAACAGGTGCAGCCACCGGAATACCAGTAACTCTTTTTTTTACCCGCTTACGAGCATCATCCCGCCAATGAAGATCAGTATCCCTGCAAATGCGATCTGTAAATTCCGCCCGGAGCAGCGGTAAGCGCACCGCACGCCGAATCGTGAGAGCGGGATGGTAGTTGCAGCGAGGATAGCAAACGTCATGAGATTGACATAACCCATCGAGTAGGGAGGCAGGCCCGCCATTCCCCACCCGTTGATAACATACGCAGTCACAGCGCCGATTGACGAGAAGATCAGACAGGCTGAGGAAGTGCCGACCGCTGTGTGCATGGGATATCCAAGGAGTATCACAAGAACTGGTACGAGCAGGATGCCCCCGCCAATCCCGGCAAGACCGGAGACGATGCCGATCAAAAAACCGATGAGGAGGTATATACCGGTTGATCCACGGGGTTCGCAAGTCGAACAAGCCTGGATATGCCAGACCATACGGACTGCTGTCGCGATGATAAGGAGGGCAAAGAACGTCCGGAGTACATAGCCCGGCAGGTGGGCGGCGATCGTCCCTCCGGTAAGACCCCCGAAGACTGCGGCACAACCCATCAGTATTGCTGCCTGCCAGTTCACTGCCCCGCGGCGGTGGTGGGCGAACGCCGCGCTGGTCATCGTCGGGATCATTACGGCGAGGGAGGTTCCGAACGCGAGCCGGGTGCCAAGCGTTCCGTCAATCCCGCCAGCCGTATAGAGCCAGTACTGGACCGGTGTCATCAGGAACCCGCCACCGACCCCGAAGAGACCGGAAGCGGTTCCCGCAGTAATCCCTGTGATGATAAGGCTGAAAAAATACAGGATCGGGTCCACAGGCTCTCCAAATCTGCTGCAGAGTTATTATACCCCCAGTCTCAATAGTCTAACGGGATAAAGTATGGGACGACCTGCACTGCTCATCATCGATATGCAGAACGATTTCGTACTGGAAGGCAAACCGCTGAGAGTTGCCGGGGCCGGTACGGTAATACCGAAGATCCAGGCTGCGCTGACTGAGTTCAGGAAACGATCCCTACCGGTTTTCCACGTCCTGCGGGTACACCGGGCGGATGGTTCGGACGTGGAGATCATACGGCAGGAGCTTTTCAATAAGCAGCCATTTGCCGTTGCCGGTACCCGAGGGGCAGAGGTAATTGATCAACTAACACCTCTTGAAGGTGAGTATATCCTCACCAAGACAAGGATGAGTGCGTTCATTGGCACGGAACTCGACCTGATGCTCCGGACAATTGGTGTAACGAGTATCGTGGTCTGCGGCATTCAGACTCCGAATTGCATCCGGACCACCATTTTCGATGGTATTGCGTACAATTATCCTGTGGTACTGATCGATGATGCGACCGGGGCAGCATCAGATGAGGTGCACCGGGCCAATATCCGGGACATGCAGAATATCGGAGTAAAGATCATCAATGCAGCGGATCTGGCGGGTTTTCTTGACATACTGTAAATACTCCCCTCATTAAAAGTTTTCCTGTATTATTTGTCTGCAGGCTATCCAGGGTACCCGTCTATTCACAGTACGGATCGTATACCGATTCCTCAATCACCCGGCGCGGTGGTTTGCCCCGGCCACCCGAATGGGAGTGTCTGGATGTCCGGTCCCTCTCTGTCTCTTCATCATCCAGTTCCACATCTTTTGATTCCTGAGGTTTTTCTCCCGTCTGCGAGACCGGTTCCCGGTTTTGGAAGGTTTTTTCTTTCTGAGTATCCTGCATTTTCTGAATTTCTTCTGCCATAGATATCAGGATGGATATTACAAAAGAAGCTACAGAAATAGCTTACTCTTAAAAAACACGATTGTTTTGAGAATAATCGGGATTAAGAACTCCTGTCTCCAGCTCTTTCTATAACACAGGTGAGGCAGAAACCTGTGTAAAATGTTTACATGCCTTCTTATTACAAAAAAATAACCTGAATAGTCTCCAGTTAACCCCCAAGGGTTCACACAAACCTTTTAAAGCGACAAAAAAAACATATGCCAGAAGCATTTTGGCAAATACAAAAAGCCACATCCAGGACATTCCGGATAGTGTAAAACAGAAAAAACGTACCACCGGTATTGTAGGTCTTAACCTTTTACTGGATGGTGGATTTCCCGAAGGGACCATTATCATGGTCTACGGGACACCGCTAGCCGGTGTAGATCTTGCAGCGTTACAGTTCTGGAAGGTGGAAGGGGAAGAGGGCACCTATCTGATGAACGATGGTGACGTTGAGATTGGAATGCTCGACGCTACGGATCTACATCCCGAGATGTATATCCCGCAGATGGCGGGGGGGCGTATTGTTGTTGACTCACTCTCGACTATTATTATTAAGTACGGAATTGAGGAAGCACTTAAGTTTTTACGACTGACCCGTGAAGAAATGAAGAAACGTAGTGCAAATATTATGTTTGTCGTCTACACGGGGATTCATGCGCCCATAGAAATGACCAGGGTCATGCGTGCGGCAGACATTGTGATTGAGTTCAAGACAGATATTCATCAGGCCGAGATCGAGCGGACACTGGCAGTGCACAAGATGAAGGATTCGGCGTCGCCACGGCGATTGCTTCCATTCATCATTACTGACAATGGCATCGAAGCATCGACTACATCCAGGGTCGTATAATCATTTTTTCATTTATTTCAATTATTTTTTTTTGAGGGTTGCCGGCATACTCCAATTATTATAATGCCCATAATTGCAATTGGGGATGGTATTTGGATTCACTCCAGTAGTTATCTTTAATCCCTCAAACAAAAATCTGAAATTTTTCCGGTGATAAAAAACCCGGGGAAATTATCATAAATCTTTAAAAAAATTCTTTAACCTATTTTTTTTTGATTATTTCGTGTGTATTACAGAACTTTCCGTACAAAAATTCCCTTGCCACCCGCTGGCACAATTTATTGCTTGTCTCAAGGTACCGTTCCGAATCGCGTCCTATCTTTTCTTTCAGGAATTTTCTCTCACCACGGGTCCAGTCCCGGATCAGGCCTTCGGTCATCTCAAGATGGAACTGGAGACCGAGAGCTGACCCGAGCCGGAATCCCTGGTATGGTACTCGATCCCCCCTGCACTGGAGTCTTCCTCCAACAGGCAGGTGGAATGTTTCGCTATGCATCTGAAAAACGTGGAAAGTCTTCGGGAAAGACGCAAAAACTCCGATTGCATCGGGAGTAGAATGTACTGGGCACCAGCCGGTTTCGTTCAGAAACCGGTACACAGTCGCCCCGTTTGCAGATGCGATCAGCTGAGCACCGAGGCACAGACCGAGTACAGGAACCCGCTTCCTTACTGACTGCCGGATCAGCTTCTTTTCCTCTTTGATCCACGGAAAATCATTTTCATCGTTTACGCTCATCGGACCGCCAAGGAAAAGAAGGCGGTTTGCGTTCCCGGCGCTGACAGGGTCATCGTCCCAGAGATGTGTATAGTCAAACGGGATGCCCTCTTCTGAGAAAATATGTTCAAAATAACCGAGTGGTTCTGAAGGTGTGTGTTGGAAAGCCCTGACCCGGATCGAATTTCCCGTCATTCCTGACATAGTAGTTTTCTCACTACATTCTATGATACGCAGCACATTTTGGACTTGTGGTTCTGGCAAATAATTGATGTGGTCTATGGTACTATCAGGAATTCCCGTTGCCTTGAAATAGCAGCCTGGTGCAAGTGACTGCTTTTATCCAGACCAGCCTTCGCAATTGGTTGCATCTGCAATCTCCTGCCATACGTACCTGTAACTCTCTTGAATTACTCGTCCTGAGGAAATTTTTTTGGAGAATCAGGGAAAAAATTAAAAATTCAGAGCCCGATTCGCACCATCTTTGCTGCTTCAGACATGTGCTTTAATTTGGCAAAAGCTGCCTCACGGGACCGCATTCTCATTCCACAGTCCGGATCGAGCAGCATGATCCTTGGATCGAATACCTCAATCCCTTTTTCAATTCTTTTTTTGATCTCCACAATGCTTTCGATCTTTTCAATCGATGAGTCCACACAACCGTACCCAATCATCCGCCCGGCAAGATCACGGCGGGAGAGCAGATCGAGATTTGCAGGATTATTCGAAAATTCGAAGTCCAGAACATTAACGTTGAATTTCAGGATTTCATCGAGTACATTTCCTAAATTTCCGCACACATGCATGCAGGTTGGAATCCGCAATGCGGTCGTGATCATTTCAATGGCCTGTTTTCCGATAGCAAGATCAGCCATGCCAGTAGAAAATATCGGTTCATCGATCTGCAAGAGGGTTACTCCGACAGCTTCCAATGCTTTTGCCTCAGGAATCAGTGCAGCGGCAAGATCCAGTGCCAGTTCCTCCTTGTTCCGGTACATCGGGGTACTGATATGAAGACCATGAGCAAGGGTGGTGGGCCCGGTGACAATCCCTTTCACTTTTGGGGCCTTTCCCAGTGCATACTTCGTATCCCCCACCGTTATTGGTCCGGAAGCTGGCTGTACTTTACCGATAACCTCCTGACCTTTAATCCCGGGAAGTTTTGAGGCAAACGCCTGGATCATGTCACCACGGATCTGACCGTCCGATATGATGTCGATGCCTGCAGCGATCTGGTCGGCAACAGCCGTCTCGACCGCGGTATGGAGAGGGTCAAAGAGACTTCTCAAACTACTTCCTTTCACGACGGGGTAACTCCCGACCACGGTTGTCGCCAGAACTTTATCGATGAAATAGTCTTTTACCATAGGTATTCCGGATAATTAATTGTACAATCGAATCGACCGCGGTGATAAAAAATGTATTTGGTCAGGGAACCAGCCGGTGCATGTCACGAGGGAACGGTCCTGCCTCACGAACATTTGACAATCCAAGCATCGTCATAATCAACCGATCGGTTCCCAACCCCCATCCAGCGTGGGGTGGCATGCCGTACCGGAACGGGCGCAGGTAGAACTCGAAACTCTCAGGATTCAAGCCTTTCTTTTTGATCTGCTGCACGAGGAGATCATGCTGGTGAACACGTTGCGCCCCGCTGGATAACTCCATTCTTGGGTGCATAAGATCGAATGCCTTACAGATTGTGGGATCGTTCTCATAGGGCATGGCATAATAAGGGCGGATCTCGCTGGGCCAGTCCACAATGAAGTAGTGCCCGCCCATTTCCGCTCCAATAGCTCTCTCTGCTGCGGGACTGATATCATCACCGTACTTGATCGGGTCATCGATCTTTTTCCTTGCAATCTCTATCGCTTCACGATACGGAAGTTGGGGAAATGGTGCACGTGGAATAACCAAATCGGCGATTTCGAGGTTGGCGAGCTGGTCGTCACAGGTAGCCCTCACATATTCGTACGTTTTAACGATCAGCTCTTCAAGGATGCGCATTACCTCGATATGGTCTGCATACGATACTTCAATATCAATCGATGTTGCCTCGTTCAGATGCTTTGTTGTGTTGTGTTCCTCTGCCCTGAAAATAGGCCCGATTTCAAAGACTTTTTCAAATCCTGCCGCCATCATCATCTGTTTGTAGAGTTGTGGACTCTGGTTGAGGAATGCTTCTTTGTCAAAGTAGGCAATAGGGAAAAGCTCCGTCCCGCCCTCTGTCGCAGCTGCTACTATCTTGGGAGTGGTGATATTGATGAAACCTTCCTGATGGAGGTACTGGTTAATGGCGTGAGTTGCGGCGCTGCGGATCTGGAAAACTGCAGCGACCCGGGGTCTTCGGGCGTCCAGGAAACGGGCGTCAAGCCTTGTGTCCAGGTCAGCCGGGACCTTCTCTACAACATCCAGGGGGAGTGGGCTGTCAGCTAAACTGATGATCTCGAACACATCAGGAACGAGCTCCCGTCCACCCGGTGCCTTGTCGATAGCTTTTACCATCCCTGCGACTCGTACAACAGATTCGCGGGAGACTTGTTTTGCAGCAGCAAGCACAGCCTCTGAAGCTCTTTTTTTGGGGATGGTGACCTGGATGATTCCGGTGCGGTCGCGGATCAAAAAGAAGGCAAGACCCCCGAGATCCCGGACCTCATGGACCCAGCCGCAGATTTCTGCTTGTCCGCTTACAGGTGTTACTGATTGTATGGGAATGCGCATGATGAAGTCCTATATCTATGGGGCGCAGGGGATAATGGATTTTATGGGAATAGCAAATCAGTAAAATGGCTAATATTTACAGATTGCAGGATTCTGATATAAGCACACAGCCGCAAAAAAATTTTTTTTCCTTTTTAAATTCCTCTCATTTCCGGGTAAAGTACATCCCCTTGCCCGGGCAGTTGGATGGTAGCGATAGTAGTATTGATCCTGCTTAAGGAATTGGCAAGGATCTGTTTTTGTGAGAGAGTATAGAGAGTATCCCCGATATAGAGCGAGCGTTTTACTTCGTACGGTGAACCATACCACGCGTACCCCCCACCGGTGCTGTGCTCTATCGTTCCCCGCAGGTCAAAACCTTTCTCAGGAGTTACACCGAACACGTATGCCCCGTACCAGATCCGCTGCTGGTCGCCGCTGAACTTTTCCGGCATATCAATCGTTTTGACAACCCGAGCCGGGATAACGAGCAGGTTTTTGTTTTTGTCAAACAGGAATGCCCGGTGATCCGAGAGCGCGGCAGAGTCTGTACCGGAATCACCGATCTCCACCTTGTCGATCTGCTTGGGGTGCTCAACGTCAGATACGTCAAACAGCGCAAGCTTCAGCCCCTTTGTAGAGACCCCGCCCCATTCATTTGATGCTGTTTCCTTGCCAACGCCTATGATATGGTTCTTATCATAAGGATGCAGGTAATCAGAGTAACCGGGGATCTTGAGTTTGCCAAGGATTTTCGGGCTTAAGGGATTGGAGAGATCGATAACAAAGAAAGGATCAATTCGTTTGAAGGTGACCATGTAGAGCCGGTCGCCGATAAACCGGGTCGAGTAAATTTTTTCCTGTTCGGCGATATGGGTAAGTGACCCGATCGTCTTCATTACACCATCAAGCACAAAGACGTTATTATACTGGTACTGCCCGCGGCTCGTCCAGACGTCTGATGTTGTCGCTACGCGGAGATTACCCCCATACTCATCCATCGCGAACTGGTTCTTTAGATATCCCGGCACCTCCCCTTTCGCGAGGTAAGTGATTGCACCGTTGTTGATCCCGATCTTATGGATAAGGGTAGTGCTCTGGTCGATCTCGCGTTTGCGGATTGCTTCCTGCTCTCCGCTCTTCATCTCTGCTATGACAGCCTGCTTCTCACTCTCGCTCATTGTGTTGAAATCTGCTGCGACAGCGGGTGATGATCCCTCTGTGATACCGGAAGCGGATCCACCGGAACTTTGCACCACATCGAGGACAGGTTCTGCCAGCCCTCTCATCGGCCGGTATACATTGTGGTACTTTTGGTAACTCACGTACATTGCATCAGGTGAGACATAGAGGATATTACCGCTGCCGATAAGGTACGTTTTTGCATCCTTTGTGGCACCGTTTCTGGCATCGAATGAAGTGACGGTGGTAAAGTCATACTGCCGTTCGGGATTGTCGAAGTAGTAGACATCAGGAGTAACGACAATTTTTGCATTCTCCCGCACTGCAGGAACTATGATCCGTTCATTGTACGGGTACACCGATTCGCGGGAGAGCAGGTAAACCGTACTGCCAATCATGCGGGCGTTCACGTAATCCCCGTCAATAGTGTAGTCTTTGAGGACCATCGGGTGTGCCCGGTCACTGATATCATAGAAGACAGCATGGGTAACCGGTGCAGAGCGGTAATACGGGTACCGCGGGGGCATCATGGCAATTTTTGCTGTGATATCCGTTCCCTGCGGTGTGCCACTGAGCTTCTATATCCGATGTACCGGTCTTAAGGAGGACGAGCCGGTCACCGTTGATGAATATCTCGCGGGGTGTATCCTCTAGTTCGGTCTTTGAAAGGACATATGCAGATGTGGCAGGGTACGCATCCACAATTGTGAGCGTATTGCCAGAGATCACGTAGATATACCGTGCATCATTCTTGACGAAATCCGGCTCATCGACACCGGCAACCTGCACATTGGTCTGCGAGTAATCGGGTGAGCCTATGCCTGCGGCTGACGGGAGTGCACCGGATAGGGAAACTCCCTTTGCCGATTCCTGAGCTGCTGCGATCGGGGCAGGAGCTGCTACCAATGCTCCGTCGGTCCGGTAATTTTCATCCTGTACAAGCTGAGTATTGTTCTTAATGTAATCGCGAATTTCGTCTGCTGAACTGAACTTTTTTATATCCGCTGACGGTGCTGTTGCCGGGGAGCTCATACAACCGCTTGCAAGGACTGCTGCAAGCATGAGCACGACTGTGGCGAGCACGATCAGGAAGTGTTTCCTGTGCGACATAGTTGATCACAATTCTTTACACAGCAAAAGGTGATGAATCTGGCGTTAACTGCGAAAAAAACTGAATCTATTGCTTGATAATTTTTTATGGGGAATTTATGGTAATATACCCCTCTAGCCCCTGATTTTTTTTATTCTTACGACGACATTTTAAAAAAAAATTATGTGACTAAAACTGGAATGAAAAAAGTGAGTATGATTTTCAAGCATTCTTTTTCGTGTTGATGGCTCCTGTATTCGGGTATATCGCGATATGGGGGTCGCCTCAGCGGCGGGGGTGGAGGCTTTGCAAAAGCCCCCAGGAGCGTGATAACTATCGATTGGAGTATTATTTTCCGAAGATTTTATGAAAAATTTAGGGGCTAAAATAACACTTTACTCTTTTTATATATGGGAGGAACTCATTGTTTCTCCGTTGCTTGTGTCAGCCGCTCCACATTGTTTTTCGTAAAGAACCCGTCGAAGTCACCATAGCGCTGGATATATTCGTTCACGATCAGGGTGTTTTGCGAAGGTTCAGAGAAAATCTGTCTGAGTCCCTCGCTCTCTGAACCCACAAGATCGAGAAGGAACGCCAATCCATCTTTTTTCAGGGTCTCAACGGTCGCTTCGATATCAATGGTCCGGAACGCCATATGGTGGACCCGGGTTCCGTAATTCTGAATGAACTTCTCGGTAGGGCCTGATTCCACATCGTTTGTAAATCGGGTAATACCTGATGTAAAGACCATCGCGAAGTCGTCAGGGTTACGACGTGTGACACTTGTGATCGAGTTGAGTGATTTTACGTGGACGGCAAAGTCATAATGGTAGTTGGTGAGCGCAACAAATTCAAGGATCGCATCGCTACGGTCCTGAGCCCGGACCCTTGTCGCCGTATGATCGAGAACGGAGATATTTTTAAGGTGCCGATATGCAGGTTTTACAAGATCCGGAGAAATGCGGGTCCCCCTTTGTGGGACATATATACGGTCCTTACCATGCCACTCAATAAATCCGAGGGAGTTTCCGGTGAATCGTGACGGGACAGTCTGGATGAACGAAAAGTTTTCTGATTCAACGGGTGAAGCGGTCAGGAATTCCACACCCCGCTCCTTCTGGATGGCAACATAATCCTGAATGTTCTTCGCGTCAAAGACAAACGTCTCCAGACGTGTGTTCGGCAGGGATCCAGTCATCCTTGCTTTGTTAAGCTCAATAAACGGGTTCTCCGCCAAATCCCGTGAACGGACTATGACTGATGCGGAGCCTGGTGTACTCAGCACATAGCTCTGGAACTCCTGTTCGAAAAAAGCTTCAACGCAGGATAGGCCGGTATATCTGAGAAGTTCGTACACTGCAGGTACCAGGTGGTCAGGTTCTGTGGCGATAATCACCGCATTGAGGTTGCCAACCAACCCCTCAAGTCCCGCGTCCCTGCGGATATCCAGGGCCAGTGCTGTCCTGTCCTCCAGATCCCGCTCCTGATCAGACATGTCTCCAAGCCCGGACTCATTTTTTGTATTCATTGCTCTTCCTGTCCCCTCAGTCTATACATACGGTATTGAGTTGATAAAAATAGTTACTTGTACCTATCCGGAAAAATACCGGAATCATGGTCATGTAAAGGTGTTCATCCCACTATGTGTGGTTTTTGGCAAACTTCTGATTTTTACTATCCTGGATGATTCAGGAACCGAACCGTTCGACAAAATACCTGGCGAACGGAATTATCAGGTAAACCAGCAATGAGACTGAAGGAATTACAAATGAAATGATCGCAGCTAGCAAAGCGATACCTGGTATCAGCAGGGATTGATAAAAAAGTACTTTCAGGGATTTACTGTCAGCCTCGGGATCGAGCAGGTATTTGGATTGTGAAATATAGTGAAGGTGGTATGTAAAAATGAGCCCGACGATAAGAATGTTGATGTGGAAGAGCAGCACGGCAATCAGGATATCGGGGTAGTCTCCAGCCACGTCGGTGGAAAATGGTATAAGGACAACAGAAATAAGCAGGAATATGTTAATCCAGAGCAAACGGGAATCGACGGTGCGGACGAAATGAAACTGGTGGTGATGATCCAGCCAGAAACCTGCAAGAATCAAAAAAGCGATAATAAAAATAAAGATTTCCGGAATAAGGCCGAAAATTTGGTTGGGAAGCACTTCCTGAGCCTGGGATATATCCGGTTTTGGGGGATTAATCCCAAGTACGAGAATAGTCATTGCGATGGCAAAGATGCCATCGATGATAGTTTCCAATCGGTTTTTTGAGATATGATAATACATTCTCTGTCTTAGTCCGCTCATATCAGTCATAGGATTATCCCGATATGCAGATATCATTTTCCCGCCGTGTTATGACCCTGTAAAAAACCGAGCGTATCTTTTTTTCCATCCAGGTTCTCCATCATCAACCCTTATCTGTGGCACAATGAAATAGGGGGAATCTCCTCGTGCACATCTTTATACTTCGATAGTGAAATCACTAGATGGAGAGGATTATGAAGATTATTGGTATAAACGGGAGTCCGAAAAGGGAAAAGAGCCAGACACGCAGGCTTGTTCTGGGAGTCCTTGAGGGAGCTCGTCAGGCAGGGGCTGATGTAACCTTTGTGGACATCTGCGGCATTGAAATCAAATACTGCACAGCGTGCGGTTCATGTTACGCGAAGGGAGAGTGCATCCATGATGATGACTTCCCGGCACTGCTGGAAAAGATGCTTGATGCAGATGGTATTGTATGGGGTTCACCAAATTATATTGACTCGGTCACTGCGCAGCTGAAGACTATGTTCGACCGGATGGCGGATTCGATCCACTGTCAGTCCTTTACGGGAAAGTACGGTTGCGCAGTCTCGACAGCAGGGGGTTCCATGGCAGACGAGGTTGCGGATTATATGAACGCGACGATGCTGCATCTCGGTGCGACAACTGTCGGCAAGGTGGCGGTGCTTGTCGGTGCCGACCCGAACGCGATTGTACCGGCAGAAAAGGAGGCAAAAGAGCTGGGCAGGAAACTGGTTGATGCAATCAGGTCGACATGGAAGGATCCGGTTCAGGAAAAACAACACGCAGAACGCAGGGAATACTTCAGGCGACTGGTAATGTTCAACAAAGATATCTGGAAGCATGAGTATGATTACTGGAAAGGTATAGGTGAGCTGTAACTTTTTTATAAAAAACAGGATGCAAATAGTCAGGGATTTATCCCATATGGATTTCATATCCATTATCAGCCAACGTTTTTTTGAATGCTTCGATATGTTCCCACCCTCGTGTTTCCAGCTCAATACTCACTCTCGCCATCTGCATGGGTAAATCACTCTCTCCCTGCATATGGTGGACATGGAGAATGTTGCCCTGCTCCTTTGCGATCACGGCCAGAAGGCGTGCCAGAGCTCCGGGCTGGTCATCCAGAATTACGGAAAAGTGCATAGTTTGTCCCTTACGGGCAAGAGATTGCCGGATGACCCGGAAGAGCCGGGCACTTTCAATATTCCCCCCACTTATCACGAGCACAACCGTACTGCCGGGCTGCACATCAATGGAACCATTCAGTAACGTGGCAAGCGGCACAGCACCTGCACCTTCGGCGACTACATGTTTGCGTTCGAGCAGCAGGAGCATTGCGTCGGCGATCTCATCTTCAGATGCAAGTGCAAGATGATCAACATAGTGCTGTATGACAGGTAGCGTGTTTTTACCTGTCTCTGCCACCCGGATACCATCAGCAATAGTCTCTCTCACCGGAATCCGGTATGGAGATCCGTGCCGGATCGCTTCTCCAACGGAGGGACACGCTTCTGTCTGGACCCCTATGATTCTGATTTCTGGCTTTTTTGCTTTTACAGCCGTGGCTATTCCGGCGATTAATCCTCCCCCTCCGACCGGGATTATGATCATGTCTGTCTCTGGGAGATCAGCGAGAATCTCTAGTCCTATAGTTCCCTGCCCGGCAATCACTTCCTCATCATCGTACGGGTGGATAAAGAGTCGCCCTTGAGATGCGATCTGCTGCGCCCTCAGGATACTTTCCTCTAAAGTCTGGCCATGAATTATAACCTGTGCCCCATACCCTCTGGTCGCTTCCTGCTTTGAGATGGCAGACCATTCAGGCATGACGATTGTGGCGGGAATGCCTGCCGAATGTGCTGCAACCGCAACACCCTGCGCATGATTTCCGGCTGAGGCAGCGATAACTCCCTGCTCCCTGATTGCATCGATATGAGAAAGAATCTTATTTGTTGCCCCTCTCACCTTGAATGATCCCGATTTCTGAAGTGTTTCGAGCTTAAGGTAGACCTTTGCCCCGGTTATCTGAGAAATTGTTGGAGAGTAGACAAGGGGGGTATGGATTATGTGTTGGGAAATCCGTATTTCAGCTTCCTTGATTTCTGCAAGCGAAATCATACATGAAAAAGGTATCCGGAAGGTTATGAGGATTACTTCAAAAAAAAACGATTCCGGGGTTCTCTCAATCAAACAATCGAAAAAATCCTGCGGTCCAAAAAAAATTCATTTATTTCCAAGGTAAATAAAGAGGGAAATACAGGCATTAGTGTGGAGTTCTTTTCTTGATCATCTCAAGTGCTTCGAATGCTTCGCGTCTCACGGCGACATTTTCATCAGTAAGGAGGCTGGTCAGGTGATCAACAGCTTTCTGGTCGCCGATCTCACCGAGTAGGAGCGCGGCACGCTTCCGTACATCGCTCTGGTCGTCTTTTAATACCATGATGAGAGGTGTCGTCGCAGGCTGCCCAAGCATCCACAGCGCTTCCATAGCGCTTGTCCTAACCATAGCATCTCCCGTACGGAATACCTGCATGAGAGGCGCAATGGCAGGAACTCCAAGAGCAGCCAGTGCTTTTACGACTTCAATACGGACTGACCGCTCCGGGTCATTAAGTCTCTCCATGATTGGAGGAATTGCCCGAGTGTTCCCTATCTGCCCGAGCACTTCTACAGCACCCTTGCGGATACCCGGGGTCTGATCACCGAGCGCTTTGATCAAAGTATCTACAGCAGGTTCTCCGATAGTAACCAGTGCGAGAGTTGCCCTGTGGCAGATATCCTCATTTGGATCGATGAGTGCACGGATAAGTGGTTCAATAGCTGGCTCACCGAGAGAACAGAGTGTTGCCATTGCGGCCATCCGGACAGGCTCTTTTATATCATTGAGTGTTTCTATAAGCGGCCCTATTACACGTGGATTCCCGATTCTGCCAAGTGCGACGGCGCTTTCATATCGTACCATAGCATCGGGATCTTTGAGAGATTCAATAAGCTGGGGTACAGCCCGTGTTTCACCCATAATCCCGAGTGCCTGAACAGCACCTCTCCGGACGAACGGGTGACCATGTTTTAACCCCTGAATTAAAGCACCTACTGAAGGCTCACCAATCAATTGAAGTGCTCGAATGATCTCCTGCCGGACATCTTCACCTGGCTCGTGCAGTGCCTCAATTAATGGTCCCACAGCAGGAGCACCTATTTTTCCGAGTGTATCTGCTGAACCCCGCCTTATTATCCAGTATTCATCCTTGAGACCACGGATGAGCGGTTCGATGAATGGCTCGCCAAGGTCGCCAACCGATCGCACTGCATTCCACCGGGTATCCAGATCACCTTCACTAAGTGCCGTGAGGAAGTCTTTCATACCGCAGAGTCTGCGTTTGTAATTGTGCTTCCTCCCGCTCCTTTTTCCCCCCTTCATCACCTTTGCCTGACTTAAACATATTGACAAATTTCTTTGTGATACCCATGTACTTTCTCCGAACGAGTATTAGTATAAAATCCTTCAAATAGGTATCGGATACCTGTGACAGGTTTTAAACCTCTTTGGGATAATTTAACCGGTTTTTTTATCGATCTGAGGTGTGGAACATCCCATTGATGTGAGGTAATAAAAACCCTCGAGGAACAAACAATGTACTGACAGTTTTCAGGGATAGGGTTTGATTTCAGGCCAAACTCACTGATGTTCCATCATAGTATGACAATTTTATCAATTTTTCAAAAAAGTTTTTTGAAAAGGGAGGGGAATAGCCCCCCGCTGCATTTTTTTTAAATTATGAGGTGAAGCCAACCGTGAATTGGGTGGTACTGGATGCCGTTTTTGGGAGATCATACACATACATGGTATAATAACCGGCAGGCATTGAGCTTTCAAGAGTATATTTAAAATTCCATGTTTTATCTGCCAAACACGATAACGAACCTAATTCAACACCACTGGAGTACCGTGCAGGCCCATATAATACGAGTAAAACATTTTGTGCACCAGTTGTGCATTGGCCCGAAAATGTGATGGACTCTCCAGGTGCAGCTGCGTAAGAATTCGCTGCAATGGATACAACACCCCCACCAACAGCCGTAAACTCAACCCTGCCGGATGTTGTTTTTTTTGCATCCTCCACTACCAGAGTGTATGAACCTGACTGGATAGAAAATCCTGGATTCCAGGTATAACTCCATGAACCGACGGAATTAACGCTCGGTTTGCCAAGAAGCACTCCATAAGTGTAATATCCTGGCCCGTATAGTGTCAATAACACGTTATCAGGGCCAGAACTCGTTCCTGAAAACAGAAGCGAGTCTCCAATAATCATTGTCTCTTTACTTGCCTGAACGGTAACTTTGGGTGGTGAAGGAATAATAATGGGAATTTTATCCTGAGGTACCTGAGTATCGGGAAGACGTGTTAATGCAGCATAATAGTGAGATGTACCTGAAGAAACCAAAATGGCTGTTGACCAACTTTGATAACCGGGAGAACGAAATTCAAGCGTATGATTTCCTGGTTCCACATTTGTAATTGTACTCTGGTGTACTACCCTGATATTGACTATCCAGGTACACTTGAGCCTCGGAAGGCGATGAGGCAAGTTGAAGGGTTCCTTTCTCCTGACCTGATATGCATCCGGAGATTAACACACAGCATACTAAGATTGAAACAAGAATCTTTCTGTCCATTTTTACGTCCATCTCTCCCACGATAACCCTTATTGTGCATCATTATATAGGTTTGGAAAAAAAAATTGTCCTTGAAAAAACATCCGGACAGTCGATTAACTTCACCTTGTAAGGCGCAGGATTTCCTGAGCGAGTGCGACACTCTTATCTTCATCGATCATGAGTGTGTCAAACCTGACCGAATTGCTGAGCTCCGTCGTATCGCGGATATCCTGCACGAATATGCTGGTGATCCCTTCATAGCACTTTAATGTCCCCCTTGAGCTGGGTTCGAATCCTGCTGCCTGCATGAGAGCACCAGCAGGCCCGCTGACCGGGGTATCACCAATGAACGGACTTATTGCAATTACTAATTTGTCCCCTAGGGCAGATTTTATTCCCTCGCATGCAAGAATCGGAGAAATACTGGTGATTGGATTGGACGGCCCGATCACTACAACATCACTTGCTTCAATCACGGCAAGAACCTCTTCGGTTGCCACAGGTGGTTCATTAAAACTCCTCACTACCTGCTGTATTTCGATCTTTCCTTTTGCCCGAACCCAGTATTCCTGAAAGTGAATCAGGCCAAGATCTGTTTTTACCAGTGTTGTCACTTCGGTATCGGTCATGGGGAGCACATTCTCCCGAACGCCGAACCGGTCGCAGAGAATTTTTGTAGCATTAGTCAGTCGCATCCCGTTTCTTATCATTTCACCGCGGGCGATCTGCACTGCACGGTCTTTATCGCCGATAGCGATGAACTCATCAATGCCCAGCCGGGCAATCTCATCGTGGGTGGTAAATGAATCGCTCCTGACTCCCCACCATGTATCGGTATTGAGAATACCCGCAAACAAGTACATAACCGTGTCAAGATCTGGAGAGAGGTGATTTCCCGATATCCATATATCCTCGGCAGTGTTAACGACGACAGAGATCTCATGCCTGTCCATAACCTTCTGCATTCCCCGCAGGAGCTTCGGGGTGCCTGTCCCCCCGGAAAGGAACGTAATCATTACTCAATACTTTAATGCGTGATATATGAAGATTCTTTTAGTGAAATCGTGAAGATAATTAAAGACCCGGTTCATGGTTATATTGAAGTCGAGGATTTTGCATTAGCCCTGCTTGATTCTCTGGCGTTGCAACGTCTCCGCTACATTAAACAACTCGGTTTTTCGTACCTTGTGTATCCCGGTGCCAATCATACACGTTTTGAACACTCGCTCGGTACTATGTTTCTTGCAGATGTAGCCTCACACAGATTCGGGCTTTCTGAAAGTGAACATACCCTGGTGGTTGCTGCGGCCCTTCTTCATGACATCGGTCACGGCCCTTTTTCCCATGCGAGCGAACCGCTTATGGAGAAGTTCCTGCACCGGACCCATGATGATATTAAAATTATTATCGAGGATCAGGTGGGAAGTGTGCTCCGTACGTGGGGGATTGATCCGGATGAACTATGTGCTGTTGTGAAAGGAAATCATTCGTTGTCCCAAATAATTCACGGCGATCTGGATGTAGACCGGATGGACTACCTTCTCCGGGACGCCTATTATACCGGTGCTCCCTGACGGTTCAGTTGATGCACAGCGCCTCATCCGGCACCTGATCCGGACCAGTGAGGGTACGGTTCTTGATGAGAATGGGGTTAATGCGGCCGAATCGCTTCTTATTGCGCGCACGCTCATGCGGCCGACCGTGTATTATCATCATGTGAGTCGGATTGGTGAGAGCATGTTCCAGCTGGCAGTACTGGAACATATCAGTGATAGAGAAAAAGTGGTCTCCCAACAACTCTTCCAGATGGATGACTCGACCTGTTTGCATGCATTGCGTACTTCAGAAAATCCTGTTGCCCGAGAACTTGCCCTCCGTCTTTATGAGCGCCGGCTCTATAAACGGGCAATTTATGTGGGCACCGATCAGGTAAGTACCCCGTTCTTTGAGCAGGGAATACCTCTAGAAAAATGCCGTGAACTCGCTATAAAGATCGCATCGAATGCCGGCCTCCTCCCGCATGAGGTCCTGGTAGATATTCCCTCAACTCCCCGTGAGATGTCACTTGGAGTACGGGTGAAGAACCGGCATACGGTTGTCGGTTTTAACGAGATCTCCCCTCGCATCCGAACCCTCAATATTACCCGACGGGCACAGTGGCGCCTCGGTGTGTATACCCTTCCCGAGCACAGGGATTTGGTTGCCGAAGTTGGCTGTGAGGTTCTACACTTAAAAAAACCGACACGACAGGATACTCTGTTTTGACGGATTCCCGCGGACACATTAATAAAAAATATTATATTACTATCTCCCAACACTCACCCATATGAAAAACAGGATATTCATCTTGCTAATTCTTATTTTCGCGTTAGCAATCAGTGCCGGATGTATCCAGGGTCTGCTACCTGGTACAACACCGGCACCCACACCCATACAAACATCAGAAATAGCACAAACCCCAACGATTCCCCTTCAAAAACCCTCGTTTTCCATGAGCGATCATTACCTGAAGAAAACGTACGCCTTCCAAAGTGAGCAGCAAATTTATACTGAAGAGATCCGGGTTGACACGGTCTCGTGGGGAATTGAGTTTGATGTTCTTCCGCTGACAGACAACGTCGTCTATAGCTGGTTTGAAATGAATGTTACCAATACTGATACAGGGCAGTCAGATATTTACGGGTATGGTCGTACCAATGGTTTTGAGCTCAAGCACCTGATACCAATGTATAATACGGGACCATACAAAATCGAGATGAGAGGCAATCGCGTTAAAGTGGATGTCGCTGTTGCAAAAAGAAATCCCTGATTATTGAGATGAATGCAATGATTGAAGAATGGATTGTTGTGATATGTGGTGTTGTGGCGATTGTTGTTGTCATGACCGTTACACTGTTGAAACTTCGCAGTGCTGAGCGCAGGATGCACGAAAGCACCTACAAACTCAAGGTCTATACAGATCTGTTGAATGCTATTACCGAGCTGAACCTCGCTACTGGTGATCCTTATAAAATGGACATCGCAAAAAAGAACCTTGCCATCACGCTCAACCGTTTGAACCTTGTGGGAAGTTCCGGTGTGCTCAAGAGCACAAGCGATCTTTTGGACTTTTTAAACGAACACAAGGACAAGGATTACGATACACTTCGCCTTCACAATATTCTCAATACTCTTGTAATTGAAGCGCGCCGGGATCTTAACCCCACCCATGCACGTCGCGTGGAAGAAGCGCATGTGCGGTACCGCTTCTTTGCGCCACCAAAAACAAAATGATTTTTTAAATTTTTCTTCAGGATTCCGGCATAAACTCTTTTTATCCTGAATCAGACATTGGTATCACAGGAGAGCGCGAGGATACAATGGAAAAAGAATTTGTTATCGGAGTGACTGGGGCGAGCGGAGTGTGCTATGCACGACGACTGCTCGAAGTGCTCTGCAGGGATGCAAAGGTTCACCTTATCGTTTCGGAGGTTGCGCAGCAGATTGCCGATCACGAAGGTGTTTCCTTTGAAGGGTTCAATGCAACATACCATTCAATTAACAAGATTGCGGCACCGATCGCAAGCGGATCCAACCGGTTTGACGGTATGGTAGTAATTCCCTGCAGCGCTAAGACCCTTGCTGCAATTGCTATGGGATATGCAGACAACCTGATTACCCGGACTGCGGATGTCTGCCTTAAGGAGCACCGTACCTGTATTCTGGTTACAAGGGAAACCCCGCTCTCAAAGATTCACTTGAAGAACATGCTTGCTGCAGAGGATGCCGGGGCGACGATTATGCCCGCTTGTCCCGGGTTCTACAATAATCCGGAAACGATTGATAATCTGGTTGACATGGTCGTCGCCCGTGTCCTTGATCATCTCGAGGTGGAACATTCACTTGCAAAGCGCTGGAGCGGTTACGATGCGTGACTTCATAGAGAAAATGCGGGAACATGAACTTGTTATTGATGTAGAAGAGCCCGTTTCAGCTGATATGGAGGCGCCAAGGATGGCGGCCTCAACAGACAAACTCCTGTTTTTCCATAAGATCGAAGGAGCCCGGGCAGTTATGAACCTCACCGCGAGCCGTCGCGCTCTCTCCATTGCTCTCGCCATGGATGAGAAGAGGATGGTAAAAACGCTTGCCGATGCAAAATTTGATGGGAAAGTAACAACGGCAGGCAGTATCACGATGAAAAAACCCGATCTCTCAATAATTCCCATCATGCACCATTTCCCCAAGGACGCCGGGAAGTATCTTACCTCGGGGATTGTTTTCTCATGTTTTGACGGTGTTGAAAATGCATCCATTCACCGGATGCAGGTACTGGACAACCACCGGGTTGCCGCACGTCTTGTTGAAGGGAGGCATACGCATGTGATGCTGGGAAGAGCATTGGCAAAGGGCGAGAAACTCCCTATTGCGGTTACCCTCGGGACACACCCGGCGGTGACATTTGCCAGCTGCACCCGTGTCCCCCCCGGGATGGAACTTGGTTTTGCAGCTGAACTTCTGGGAGGTGAAATGACCGTCCGGCAGTGCGGGAATGGTGTCCTTGTGCCGGATGCTGAGATCGTCTTGGAAGGATATATAGGGGGGGAAGTCACTGAGGAGGGACCGTTTGTTGATATTACCGGAACCTATGACCCCGTGAGACGCCAACCGGTGATTGAATTTACCGGTATGCACCTTAAACCTGACTTTATCTATCATGGTATTCTTCCTGGTGGTGATGAACATAAAATGCTTATGGGTGCACCCTATGAACCGAAAATTTATCGGGCGGTCAGCCGGAGTGACTGAAGTCAGGAACGTCGTGCTGACCAAAGGTGGTTGCGGCTATCTCCATGCGGTGATCCAGATTAAAAAAAGTACGCAGGGCGATGCAAAAAATGCAATTATGGCTGCATTTGCCGCTCACACATCTTTAAAACACGTTGTGATTGTAGACGAGGATATCGATCCCAATGATCCCGTTGACGTTGAGTATGCAATTGCAACCCGCGTAAGCGGTGACCGGGATGTTATGGTAATCACGGGTGTCCGGGGTTCATCACTCGATCCATGCCAGCTTGAGGATGGAACGAATGTGAAAGTCGGGGTCGATGCGACCATGGTGCTTGGACGCGAGGATGATTTTTCGCGTGCGACCTGGTGAACCAGATGTTCCTCTCTCCTGACGAAGAGAAGATGCTTGCCGGCGAGAACGGTGAGACCCTTCAAAAGATGCTTGAACTTCTCGTAGCTCTGGGAAAGGTCTTTGGTGCCGAGCGTCTTGTCAGGATCAGAAGTGCTCAGATCAGCGGGGCTTCCTATAAAACAATTGGTGAATACGGGCTTGCATGGCTCTCGAGTCTTGATGCCCGTGCAGTAGTCCCGGCGGTGTTGAACCCCATTGGCATGCCGCGTGGACGCTGGAAGGAAATGGGTATCGAACCCGGGTTTGCAGCGCGACAGCAGGCAGTGATCGCGGCATATGAACGGCTTGGGGTGAACCTTGAATGTACCTGCACTCCGTATTACCTGCATGAAACCTCCTTTGGCGATCATCTTGCATGGTCGGAATCATCAGCGGTCAGTTACGCAAACTCGGTCATCGGGGCACGGACAAACCGGGAGGGGGGGCCAGGTGCGCTTGCTGCAGCCCTGGTTGGAAAAACCCCCTGTTATGGGTTGCATCTTGATAAAAACCGTACACCCGATGTGGTCATCGAAATAAATTCCGATGAAAAAGACTGGGGCATTGCCCGTTATGGTGCGCTTGGCTATCATACCGGGAAGCTGGTGGGAAATAAAATACCGTATTTTCTGGGTATTATTCCCAATCATGACCAGCTGAAAGCACTCGGTGCTGCAATGGCGGCAACCGGGGCGGTGGCTCTCTATCATGTCAATGATGTAACCCCGGAGGCGAAGAAGAACCAGTATAATATTTCAGACCTTGAGGTCATCAGTATCGAACCAGCTGATATTGACCAGCTTTTTACCGACATTCCTGTTGACGCAGTCGCTGTTGGCTGTCCGCACTGCTCACCCGATGAACTTATTGAAATAGCCCGGCTCCTGAAAGGGAAAACCGTCACAAAACCTCTCTATATCTTTGCCGCACAGGGAGTTATTGGTTTCAATCGTGTGATCATCGATAAAATAGAGAAAAGTGGTGCGCGGGTTTATGCCGACACCTGTATGGTGGTCTCACCGGTAATGGAACAATACCCGGCAATTATGGTAAACAGCGGTAAAGCGCTGGCCTATGTACCAGATATGTGCGGTGCGGTTGCCCGAATTGGCTCGATTGAAGAGTGCGTGGCCGTAGCAACCTCTTAATCTGAGGTATCTTGTTCCAGACAATTTTTGAATAATACAGTTTTTAAGCTAATATTGAACAAAAAAGAAAGTTATTCCTTGATTGAGAGAAGAATTTTTTTTATCTCTGCAACCGCAGCCGGTTCCGGATTCTTTCCCGGGCCAACACCCTCCCCGTAGGAAAGGATTTTCCGGACATCATTTTTTTTCATATTGCCAAAGGGTACATCAGCCCAGATTTTCTGATCAATTACATTCCAGGTGCATTGCAACAGGTGCCCGAGGAGATCAATATCTTCACGGGTAAACGAACTCCACTCAGTTCCTACCCCATGTTTTATTTTTTTTATTGCCTCTTCCACACTCTTTTCACGGTGAACATGGTACATCCGTCTTCCAATCTCTTTCTGCGAAACATCCGGCATTGTGTTCTCCTCCATTTATTCATTTGGGGATGATGAATCAATTCCATTCCCTGTCTATATACTTTGTGGCGAACAATACAGCACCCGGGTCCATTGCTGATAGATAATAGAAAAATTTTCCTGATAAAAGCAGAAATGCGGAAAACAATATTAACCAGTAACGGAATACTTCCCACAAATCATAACCCATGTACGGAACCACCGATGATACTCTGGGAAGAAGGCTTTTCCAGGTACAGAAAGAAAAAGCAGTCGAAGATGCTTTGGAGAAGATACGGCATACAACAGGAACCGAGTGGAATTCGGTTTCCTCGTCCGATTCTGAGGTTCTTAAAGAGATTCTGGGGGAAGTATGGACATCTATCGACCGACATCAATGGGGGAACTATAGTTTCTCAAAATTATCAATAAATGATATCCGTTCCCTGATCACTATCGGAAAAACGGTGAAAGCCAAACCCCCCTTGACGAATGATATGCTGAAGCTGCTAGATAATATATTAAGTAATAGAATATAATTAAATTTATTAAAATCTCTTTTCATACAGCCCGAAATTCATCATGATTCTACACGATACTTTTATGCTGGATGACCTGTTAGGATACTATCATTCAGGGGAGGATAAAAAAATGGTTGGTTGGGAGGTTCCTATTGGTGCAGCAATCGCCTTTGCCGCAGGAGCGATTGCAACAGGATGGGCACAGTCACGGATTGGTGCTGCCGGAGCAGGAGCAATTGCGGAAAAACCTGAGACCGCAGGTTCAATCATCATTATCGAAGCGATCCCGGAAACACTGGTCATCCTGGGATTTGTGATTGCATCGATGATCATCCTGATGGTCAAATAATCTGACAACAGTAGCAGCCAAGTGTCACATCGCGTTCCCGAATTCAACAACTTTTCTCCGGGCTCCCGAACCGGGAATAAACGGGAGCATTCCAGGCACCTCTGGTCATGGAGGAGTCATTAACATAAGCGGGTGAAGCAATGGCATACGAAAACCTGTTAAAATCTGTTGATGAGAGCGCGCAGGAAAAGGAGCGCGAGCTCAGAGAAAAAGCACGCAGTGCTGTAGAATTAATCTCTCAGGATACCAAGAATCAGGTAACTGAGATACAACAGTTGCTTCTGGCAGAGGCAAAAAAGGCTGCTACCATTGAGAAAAATAAACTTTTCTATCTCACAAAAGGCGAGAATAAGGAAAAACTGATCAAAACAAAACAGGGGATCTTTTCAACAGCATCTGCTGAAGCGGAACAGCGTCTCTCACACGTACGAAAGGATCCGAAGTATCCGGATATCTTAAAAAAACTTACTATCGAAGCAGTCGGAGCTCTTGAAGGAGAGACATTCCGTATCCACATTGACAAACGGGACGAAAAGCTCATAAAAAAGATACTATCCGAATTACATCTGTCAGGAGAAGTCATTGCGGATCTCACTTGTTCCGGTGGTCTTGTTGTCAGCACACAGAATGAATCCATAAAAATATCAAATACTTTTGAATCACGCCTGGAGAGGGTAAAAGAACAAAAAAAACTCGAAATCTATGCAGTCCTGTACGGTGATTGACATGGATTACGGGTATGTGAATGCACGAATCCGCGGAATGAAAAGCCGTCTCCTTGACCGTCACACACTCGAAGATTTGATTTTTCAACCCGATCTCGATTCTCTGATTTCTGATCTTGAAAAAACCCCTTATAAGGAGGATATTATAGAGTCAAAAGTCCTGTACCAGGGAGTCCTTTGTATCGAATATGCATTGAGAAAAAATTTTGTCAGAACATTCCAGAAAATCCTCGAGTATGTCAGGGAAAGCGAAGCAGAACGGTTTATCAGGATATTCCTGCACCGCTGGGATGTCCAGAACATAAAAACCATTCTCCGTGGCAAAAATATCCACATCACCAATGATGAAATTCTCGATTGTCTTGTACCCGCCGGCGAACTTGATGAGGTGACACTCAACGAACTTGTCCGGCAGCCTGATGTCAGGGCAGTCATCGATATGCTTGCAACCTGGGAAATCGTGTATGCAAAACCCTTAACCGAAAAATTTCCTGAGTATTTTGAAAAAAGTGATCTTGCCGTGCTTGAATGTGCACTTGATAAATATTATTATAAGGATGCCCTGGAGTCGGTAAAAACCACGTCCTATAACACTATGCTGATCCGTAATATCCTCGCAACAGAGATTGACGTTGTAAACCTCAGGACCATTTTTCGCATGATCCGCGACCACGTTGATAGTGAAGAAGCACAGGAATTTCTGATAGAGGGAGGCAAGGAACTACCTCTGAAAAAATTACATCAATTTATTGCACTGCATTCTATTGAAGATGTCCTCAAAGAACTGGAACAAACCCCGTACCGGTTCCTTGCAGAGGTTCCCGAAATTGCCATAAAAACACAAAAAATTTCCGTCATCGAAAAGCAACTGGAAAAATTCCTGGTAAAAAAAGGAGTAAATGCATTTTCAGGAGATCCCCTGAGTATTGCCTCAGTTATCGGATATTTCTGGGCAAAGTATAACGAAATAACCAATATCCGGATTATTTCACGGTGTAAAACGGTGGATCTCCCTGATGAACAGCTCAAAGAGGAACTGGTGTATGTATAAATTTGTCATCGTAACGGATAGCGATCGTGCTTCAGGGTTCCGGCTGGCAGGAGTTGAAGTGCTGGAAGCGGGCAGTTTGGAGGAAGCGAAAAAAGTAATTTCGCCTCTGTTATACAAAGACGATATCGGGATCGTCGCGGTAAACGAGGAGTACATGCTCACCCTTGATGAGAAACTGATGACCCGTATTGAAAAACTGGCCCGCCCGCTCATCATCCCCATCCCTTCGAAATCAAAGGAACTCGACAGGAGATCGTATATCGAGCGGCTTTTACGAAAGGCAATTGGTTACAACATCGTCCTGAGGAGGTGAAGGTATGATTTCTGGCACAATCTCGAGAATTTCCGGCCCTGTCATCATCGCCCGCGAAATGAACGGGTCAAAAATGTATGATGTGGTCAAAGTTGGCAATGAGGAGTTGAGAGGGGAGATTATTCGCCTGGAAGGTAACAACGCGGTTATCCAGGTTTATGAAGATACGACCGGACTAACCCTCGGTGAAAAAGTAGAGAATACGGAGACCCCCCTCTCCGTTGAACTCGGCCCTGGTCTTCTCGCCTCAATTTATGACGGTGTACAGCGTCCGCTTCCGGTCCTCCTTGAAAAATGCGGGAATTTTATTGAACGGGGGATCTCGGCCCCTGGACTTGACCGTCAGAAGAAATGGGAGTTTTTTGCGTCAGTAAAAAAAGGTGACACACTCTTTGAAGGTGACGTGATCGGGATTGTCAGGGAATTTCATTTTGAGCACAGGATCCTTGTGCCCCCTAAAATCTCCGGTAAGGTGACCACGATTAATACCGGGTCGTTTACAGTCGAAGAGATCATTTGTGTCCTGGATGATAAGATCCCGTTGTCTATGATGCAGGTCTGGCCGGTCAGGATCCCGCGACCAATACAAAAAAAGCTGGATCCCATACTGCCCCTGATCACCGGCCAGAGAGTGTTTGATTGTATTTTCCCTGTCACAAAAGGGGGTACAGCTATGATTCCGGGCGGTTTTGGAACTGGAAAGACCGTATCGGAACAGACCCTTGCCAAGTGGTCCGATACACAGATCGTGGTTTATATCGGGTGTGGGGAACGGGGGAATGAGATGACTGATGTCCTGGCCGAATTCCCGGAACTTATCGATCCACGGACAAATCTCCCGCTTATCGAACGTACGATTCTTATCGCAAACACTTCTAATATGCCGGTTGCTGCCCGTGAGGCATCGATTTATACGGGGATTACCATCGCAGAGTATTTCCGGGATATGGGGTACGATGTTGCGCTGATGGCTGATTCAACGTCACGTTGGGGTGAGGCACTGCGTGAAGTATCCGGACGACTGGAAGAGATGCCCGGTGAGGAAGGCTATCCTGCTTACCTCGCCACACGACTTTCCGCTTTTTATGAACGCGCAGGCAGGGTAGTGTGTATCGGTGCGGGGGAAAGAACGGGCTCTGTTACTGTTGTCGGTGCAGTATCACCTCCCGGGGGAGACTTCTCTGAGCCAATCACCCAGAACACATTGCGGGTTGTCGGTACATTCTGGGCACTGGATACCAACCTCGCCTACCGCAGGCACTTCCCCTCGGTCAACTGGATAAAAAGTTACTCCCTGTATCTTGACAGTATCGGGGATTGGTATGTCGAGCATGTAGCAAAAGACTGGCGGGAGCTCAGGGAAAAAACCATGTACCTTTTACAAAAAGAAGTCGAACTCCAGGAAATCGTCCAGCTGGTTGGCCCGGATGCTTTGCCTGAGAGCGAAAAGGCAATTCTTGAAGTAACGAGAATGATACGCGAGGACTTCCTCCAGCAGAGCGCCTATAGCGACACCGATTCGTTCTGTCCCATGGAAAAGCAGTATCTGATGCTCAAGGTGATTATGACGTACTTTTCCCAGGTCAATGAGGTTATGAACCGGGGAATCTCATTAAAACAAATCCAGTCACTTCCCCTTAAAACAAACATAGGGCGGATGAAAGATATCCAGGTTCTTGAAAACATCAGGAAAATGATTGATGATGTCAGCCAGGAGCTCGCAACACTTGAGGTGGAAAAATGAAGCAGGCATCCCTTCTCACCAAAGATTACCAGACTATCACTTATGTATCAGGTCCCCTGATATTTGTCAGCAATGTTAAAGGGGCCTCATTTGGCGAGATCGTCAGGATTTTTCTTAAGGATGGTGATGAACGGACCGGGCAGGTTCTAGACATCTCCGAAGAAATGGCCGTCATCCAGGTATTTGAGGGTACACGGGGCATTGACACCCAGGTAACGAAGGTCCGGTTCACCGGCGAACCCGCCCGGATCAATGTATCCCTCGATATGCTGGGCCGTGTGTTCAATGGTGTTGGCAAGGCGCGTGATGGAGGCCCGGATATTATACCGGAATCCGCTCTTGATATCGCCGGAACCCCTATAAATCCCTCAGCCCGGGATAAACCTGCAGATTTCATACAGACCGGTATGTCCACGATAGACGGTCTGAATACCCTTGTACGGGTCAGAAGCTGCCCATCTTCTCCGGCTCCGGTCTGCCCGCCAGCAAACTTGCTGCACAGATTGCCCGACAGGCTAAAGTCCTTGGCGAGGGCGAGCAGTTTGCGGTCGTTTTTGTGGCTATGGGAATCACTCATAAAGAAGCCTCCTTCTTCATACGGGATTTTGAAAGCACCGGCGCGTTGGAACGTGTGGTCTTTTTCATGAACCTGGCAGATGATCCAACGGTTGAACGCCTGGCAGCACCTCGCTGCGGGCTTACGGTTGCTGAATTTCTGGCATTCACCCACAACCTTCATGTGCTGGTGATCCTGACGGACATGATCAATTACTGTGAAGCCCTCCGGGAGATCTCTACAGCCCGCGAAGAAGTGCCTGGCAGGCGGGGGTATCCTGGCTACATGTATACCGATCTTTCATCTATTTATGAGCGGGCCGGCAGGCTGAAAGGAAAGACCGGTTCCATCACCCAAATTCCCATCCTGACGATGCCGGATGATGATATTACCCATCCCGTCCCTGATCTGACCGGATATATTACCGAAGGGCAGATTGTTCTCTCCCGTGACCTGTATCGCAGGGGTGCGGACCCGCCGGTTGATGCGCTACCCTGCCTTTCAAGGCTTATGAATCTGGGGATAGGTCCGGGAAAAACCCGGGAAGACCACCGGGGGGTTGCTGACCAGCTGTATGCATCCTATGCCTATGGGAGAGACCTCCGCAGGCTCGTGGCCATAGTCGGGGAAGAAGCCCTCACTGAGATGGACAAAAAATACCTGAAGTTTGCAGATGAGATAGAAAAAAATTTCATCTCTCAAGGGGATGAAGATCGCTCCATTGAAAAAACTCTTTCGATTGCCTGGGACCTCTTTGCTATTCTCCCGGAAGTTGAGCTCAAGCGGATTAAACGTGAGTATATCAAAAAATATCACCCTGCGCATAAAGGAAAGGAAGGATGAGCTATGGAGCAGGTAAAACCGACAAGAATGGAGCTGATGAAAAAAAAGGCCCAGATAAAACTTGCAGAACAGGGTCGGGATCTCCTGCGGGAAAAAATGGATGCACTCATACAGGAATTTTTTAAAATCCTGACCACCGTTTCAAACTCCAGAGAAGAGCTTGAGCAGGTTTCCCGCGCCGCGGACCTTGCCCTCCTGATAGCGCAGTCCGTTGATGACCCGGTTGCATTAAAATCAGCATCCTTTGCTACCCGCAAATCGATTACCGTAGATATCAGCGGGAAAAACATTATGGGGGTACCTGTTCCGGTTATTGAGAAAAAACGCGTCTCAAAAAGCATGATGGAGAGGGGATACGGTATCATATCAACAAGTGGCAGAATCGATGAAACTGCGGAGCGATTTGAAGCTGAACTTGATCTTCTCATTGAGCTGGCTGAAACAGAAACTGCCATGAGAAGACTTGGTACAGAAATCCAGATGAACAGGCGTCGGGTGAACGCTCTTGAACAGATCCTGATACCTGAATTGAAAAACCAGGCAAAGTATATTAAAAATGCAATTGAGGAGCGCGAGAGAGAGGATCTGTTCAGACTGAAGAAAGTAAAAACGATTATAGAAAGAAAGAAAAAAGCTGCAAAGAAAAAACTCTCTCACCCATAACAGAGCGCCGGTTATCCTGGTATTTGATTTTCGATACCACTTTGAATCTCTTTTTTGAAAGGTTTGTATGCAATGCCTCCTCCCTGATAAAATTTTGAGAAAAACTCCACAAGATGCAGTCGCACGGAATGGATTGAGGGGGAGAACATGGCAAGAACAATATTTAGCGCGTGCAGGAGTACAGCTATGAGAATTCCGACTGCCAGGATTTCTATCTCTCCTCCGAGTTTATTTGCCACAAAAGCCAGTATCACCGATGCCAGACCAATTGCCATCAACCTGGCATAAGATAGAATATTTCCTACCGAACTCATGATCTCCAGGGGCCCCATAGCTCCGGCACCATAGATAATCAACAGAAGTGCACCGATGAAAATAATGACCGTAGGATAGAGCATCCATGCAGGAATCATCCCAAGAGCAAGGAAAATGATGCTGATAAGTCCTGAAAGTGCAAGCAGCATCCCCACCTTTTCTGAAAGGTGTTTTTTGTTTTTCCGGGTAACCTCGTTGATAATTCCGATGATAAGGCCCAAAAAGACATGGATAACCCCAATCGCAAGGGCAAATATCAGCATGGGTAGTATTGCCTCCAGCCGGTTCCAGGTCACTCCGAGGTAATGAACCGGATGCAGCCATCCCATCATCTCACCGAAATCACCAAATATTTCGCCATAAATAACTCCGAAAATTATTGTTGAAATTGCTGAGATTGTCAGGATATCTGCGAGATTTCTTACAAACTCGATAGTCCCAAGCTTCTTTTTAATAGCCAGCGCGAAAGCAAGGATAACCAGGCCGTACCCGATGTCACCCACCATAATCCCAAAAAACAGGGGGAAAAATAACGCAATGAAAGGGGAGGGATCAATTTCCCTGTACCTGGGAGGGCGGACCAGTTGCATGATGGATTCAAATGGCTTTACCCACCGGGGGTTATCATAAAAGGTGGGGGCTTTTTCCATCTCTTCAGCGCTTACATCCAGTTCCCGGATGATAACCATGTCTCCAAATGCATTTTTTATGGTATCTTTTATACGATGCAGAAATTTTTTCGGGATCCATCCCATAACGACAAACGTGAATTCTGAATGGCCAAATTTATTGAACTCCCCGAGTTCCGCGCCAATATCTTCAAAGGTTTTTTTAAGGACTACCAGTTCCTGGTACCATGCGATCGATAGTTTTGTAAGTTTTTCATCAATTACTGTTATCTCCTGGGATTTCTGGAGCTTATTTGTTTCAATTCCGGCAAACATCTCATAAAACGGTTTTCCCATGTATTCCTGCGGGAGACGGACTTCGTTGACATTCACTGAAAAAATAAATGAATGAACCTGTTGGGAATAGCGTTTATGGAAGATCATGAGGGTGGCGAGTGTCTCTTCATCTACTGAAGTCGAGGACATCTCAAACCGATTACCGGTGATCTTCGCCATCTCCTCTCTGATGAGGGCTAATATATCCTCAAACTGTTTCTGAATAAGAAGAATAGTTACTTCATAGTTTTCGAGAACGGGAATTTCACGTTCCATAGGCTGGATAATATTGAGGATTTTTGCATACCTTTCCAGCGTGGTAATGGACAATTTCAGATCGCTTTTCTTTGTTGCCAGGTCTTTTGTGACGTATTCGAGTTCATGGATCACTTCTTTTGCCTGCTGAATTATTTCATCCCGGGTTTTGTCCTGCAAATCATGGTTAATACGCGCCTGAGCTGCTGCATCATCCGGGATTTTGGGAAGTGTGGCCAGGATTACGGAAATTTTACTTGCTATTTCTGCGATTTCTACGGTTTTCCCCTTTTCGACACGGGAGAGATGAATCTCTTCGGGAGACACACACTGGCTGACATCTTCAAGATGAATCGTGGCCTCGTGATATAACAGGTCAACTACGTGGTTGAACTCCTTTTTAGGCCCTATTACCTGGATCCTTTTCATCTTCTGGAGCATAACCCTCTCCGTGTAGTATCCGGACTATTCCATGATCACATAGCCAACGATTTTTTCCACCGCTTGTGTGCGATTCTTCTCCCCTTTGATCCTTGCCACTTCCGTTTCAATGGTTGCCGCTTTTTTCATCCGTTCGATTTCTTTTTCAGTGTTTTGTTTTTCCTTCCGGTAGAGGTCATCAGCTGCGGTCTTACCTGATTGTCCTGCATCACTGATCGTTGCCTCCCGTTCGCTTCGTGCCGCTGCGATTTGTGCATCTGTTTCTTGTTTTACCGTTTCGATCTTTTTTGAAAATTCCTGTTCTTTATCCCGTATCTGCTGCAGCAGAGTCTTCTCCTCTTCCATATATCCTCCATTACAACCCGTGCTTGCGTTTCATGAGAGAAGTAACCCCGTACTGCTCTTCATTTGGCGGGGCGGTTTCTTTCTTTTCATCTTGCTGCCCATTTTTCAGGATACCTTTGGCTTTTTGGGCAGCCATCTCAAGCCGCTCCCTGCATCGACCGACTGCGGTGCACCGCAATGCATTGATCGTTTTTGTGATATCCTTTACCATAAAACCAAGACAAACACGTTTTTATATCAATTTGACTATACCCTATAAGTTTAATAAATAGTTTTCCGTTGGACTTCCGGGAAAAGCAACAGTATTGTTATCCAAGATGACTGAAGTGGAACGATTAGAGGTTTTTTGCCTCTGTAACTCTTTTTCAATCCCTCAAAAAAAGAGTCCGGAAATTGCCGATTGTGGCGAAGTGCTTATTAAAAAAACTGCTTGAAAAAGAGGGAGTTCAGGAAAATCCAAGATATATAGGCACAAAAAGGAACGCAAAGTAGATCAACAAAAGGGCAAAACCAAGAGGAACCCCGTATCTCGCCCATTCCTTACTGGTGATTCCCATTTTGCTGGCTGAGATGATATTGGGGATGTTTCCGGGAATCAGCATACCCCCTGCGATTAAAAGCCCCATTAACGCACTTTTTATCTGGATCTCGCTCAGTGATGGTTCTATCTCCGCTGCTGCCAGGGTTGCATTGTCCAGCACTGCTGACACAGTATTCACCCAGTAAAGTGCTTCAGATGGAATCTGGACAATATACTCAAGGATAAGTGGCTTGAATCCTTCTCCGAGAAAAACCAGTGCCATAATGAACAGGTACACTTTTCCTGCACGGATCACCACATCACGGAGGTTTTCACGGTTGAGTTTGCACTCAAGCCCTTCCGTAGGAGTACCTTGCCTTCTTAAGAAAGCTACCCCAACAAAACCCATGGCAAGGACAGCCGGGACGACATAAATCCCCAGCAGAACCAGAAGGAACCAGAATCCTGCAAAATAAGGTTCGCCGGATAGTTTTGAGATGGCGATGGTAGAAAGTGGCTCACCCAAAGGAGTAAGTACTGCCCCAATCCCGATGGAAAAACAGGAGATCACCGTCACTCCAATCTTTTCCTGCCGTCCCAGTGGCAGGGCGCACACAATCTCGACAAGAATGATAGCGGCAAGGATGGCCGAAATGATACTGGAAATAAGACCAAGGCCACAAATCAGGCTGAAGACAAGTATTTGAAGAGGCACCTTGTTTACGAGGAACTGGATCCCCTTTTGGATCTGGTGATGTGCAAAATAAATAATCAGGCCGACTATGAGGACAATCTGAACAATGCCAACGGGAATACCGGCAACGGTTGTAATCATGACCGGAGCAGTAAGCGCTTCAACAACTATCTCGGGCGTCCACCCGAATGTTTCTCCTTCCATGGTCGCAAAACTGGAAATACTCAGTGCAGCGATTCCACAGATGAAGAGAAATACCTCAAGGTTCTCCTCGACTTTTTTAACTTTGAACGGGAGCACCAGTACAACGATGAATATACCTATGAGCAGGATATTAACGATTGTGAGTTGCTCCATGGGTACAAATCCTGTGCATAGTGCTGCGGTTGATTATTTTTTCATTGCGTATCTCAATACATTATCCCGTTTGGTGATTAACCAATCATGTTGATAAGGAGATATTTGTTCAAACCTTTAACGTTTTGCCCCTTTTTTTGTTTCTGACACAATTCATTTATCTGCTTTATCCTTATACTATCATCAGATGAAACGTATCCCGCCGCACTGCAGGGAAAAAAAATGCAACCTTTACCTGATGGTATTCATCGTGGCAGCACTGTCTTTTCTTGAACGTTTCACCTGTGCAGGATTCTTTGGAACAGATGTGAAAAAGCTTAAAGAAACACGGAATGTTCAAGGGCTGATTCTCGCTTTAAAAAACCGGGATCCCAAAATACAATACGATGCGGCGGAAGCACTTGGTGATATTGGGGACTCCAGGGCAGTCGAACCACTGGCAACCGCACTGAAAAACGATGAATTCAGTGGTGTTCGGTGGAAGGCTGCAGAAGCACTCTCAAAAATAGGTTCTCCTGCTGTCCCTGCTCTGATCGGGGCACTGCGACATGACGATGATGACGTGAGGTGGAAAGCGGCTGTCGCATTGGGGGAGATTGGCGATCCGCAGGCTATTGAACCTCTCATTCTATTGCTCTGCGATGAGGACAGGTTTGTCAAGAGCCATGCAGCTCTTGCTCTTGGCTCAATTGGTGAACCCGCGGTCAACCCCCTCATGCGTGCACTCCGTGAAGGCGATGGAAATCTCCGATGGGGTGCCGCCATCGCATTGGGCAAAATTCGTGATCCACGAGCTATCGAACCCTTGATACGGGCTCTTGCTGATAAGTACGAGAATGTCCGTGCAGAATCTGCGTCATCACTTGCAGCAATCGGAAAACCCGCATTAGGGCCTTTGTTACAGTTTTTAAAATTTTCAGATGGACCTGAACGACTTGAAGTTGTCACTGCGCTTGGTGAATTACAGGACACTGATGCCATCCAGCCGCTTATCCAGATGCTTGAGAATGCAGATGAGGACGAACGAAAAGCAATAGCGGATGCACTGGATGCAATTCTGATTCCAACGGTCGAACCCCTCGTACGGAAACTCCGGGACGGACATGATCATAAGAATGAGATGACCAGATCAGAGAATAAAGATCGAGATGTATACCATGGAACCGTCCCCTGAAGATACAAAAATTTACCGGCTCATTTCAGCACTATCTGATCCCTCCACCGACATACGTCATCAGGCTATACGGATGCTTGGCAAACTTGGCAGTCCTGCGGTTGAACCACTTATTCAGGCGCTTGCAGGGGCTTCCGATAACGATAATCGCTGGTACGCTGCACTTGCATTGTCTCATGTTGGCGCCCCGGCAATAAATCCCCTGATTTCGGCAATGCGGGTTCATCCTGAGAATGAGTTCAGGAGGTATGCAGCGGCAGCACTGGGAAATATCGGGATTCCTGCAATCGAACCAGTAATCGATGCGATGGCTGACGAAGACCGTGTGCTGCGTGGTTTTCTCTCTCTCGCTCTTTGCCGGATAGGAAAACCTGCAGTCGGCCCCCTCACTCTTCGACTTGATGACGCTGACGAAATTATCAGGTCATGTGCCACCCTTACTCTCTGGCAGATGGGTGAAACCGGGCTTCCTGCGATAGTGGATAAGATGCAGGAAGAAGAATAACCAGCGTGGCACTTTTTTTACCGGACATTTTTTTTTGCATGCCGACACGAACAGATAAATCAGCTCACGCGAAAACCGTACCGGTATGCTTGTGCTTTCGCCAGCGATGGAGGCGTATGAAAAATCGCTGATGGACGATCTCCTTTTCGCAATAGCGATAGCAAAAAAAGCCCGTTCCCGGGGTCTGGATCCTTCGACCGATATCGAGATTCCTATTGCCAGTGACCTTGCGGACCGGGTTGAAGCGCTTCTTGGAATTAAAGGAGTGGCAGAGCGGATACGTGAGCTCGAATCCCTCATGTCACGGGAAGAGGTTGCTCTGCGAATAGGAGATGATTTTGTAGCCCGGAAGTTTGGTGAAACGACGAACGAACAGATTCTCGATCATGCCATACGTACAGCAATGGCTCTCCTGACTGAAGGAGTCGTGGCGGCACCCACCGAAGGGATCGCAAAAGTCGGACTCGGGAAAAATGATGACGGGAGCCAGTACCTGAAAATCTTTTACGCCGGGCCAATCCGGAGTGCAGGAGGGACAGCTCAGGCACTTTCGGTACTTGTAGGCGATTACGTCCGCCGGCAGCTTGGCATCAGTCGTTACAATCCCCGTCAGGAAGAGGTTGAGCGGTATATCGAGGAGATCCGGCAATATAACACCATTATGAATCTCCAGTACCTGCCCAGCGAACAGGAAATCCGTCTTATAGTTGAGAATTGCCCGGTGTGCATTGATGGGGAAGCAACCGAACAGGAAGAGGTCTCAGGCCACCGCAACCTTGAGCGGGTAGAGACAAACACGGTGCGGGGTGGTATGGCCCTGGTCCTTGCGGAAGGCATTGCCGGGAAGGCTCCAAAACTCAGGAGCAAAGTTGATATGATGAAGATGGATGGCTGGGACTGGCTGGGAAAACTCATTAAAAACAAAACAGATGAAGGAACAGTCAGTATCAAACCCTTAGACAAGTACCTTCGGGACCTGATCGGGGGAAGACCCGTATTTTCTTATCCGATGCGGAAAGGGGGGTTCCGGCTCCGTTACGGGAGGTCCCGCAATACAGGATTTGCTGCTGCAGGACTGCATCCCGCAACACTGTATGTTCTTGGGGAATTTCTTGCGGTCGGTACCCAGATGAAGACCGAACGCCCTGGCAAGGCATGCGGGGTTGTTCCCGTTGATTCCATTGAAGGACCGACCGTGCGGATGCAGAATGGCGATGTGTTGCGGATTGATGATGCAGCGACAGCACAACAACTTGTACCCGGTATTGAAAAGATCCTTGATGTAGGTGAAATCCTCATCTCGTTTGGCGAATTCCTCGAGAACAACCACCCGCTGATCCCCTGTGGTTATTGTGAGGAATGGTGGCTGGTTGAAGTTGCCGCGGGCACAAAGCCTCCTAGAAACGAAGAAGAAGCCATTGCCCTTGCAAGAAGCGGGGGATATCTCCATCCTGCGTACACATGGTTCTGGGACGATCTTTCTTTAGAACAGATCCATACTATTGCTGACGCTGCCACAAGGCAGGGAAAAATTGTGGATGGCTTCCTGCAGATCCCGAATGAACCCTTAACAAAAACAATTCTTGAAGAACTCCTCATTCCCCATGAGGTTCGTAATGGTTATATCCGGATTAAAACCTACCGTGCGTTCATTACCTGCCTTGGGCTCGATGAAAACCTGAAAAAAACCGATGCATGGAGGAATGCACCTGATGATACCCCGTTCAATCTCATCACGCATCTTTCAGGAATAAAACTCCGATCACGTGCGGGTACGCGGATAGGCGGCCGCATGGGCCGGCCGGGGAAATCCAAACCCCGGAAGATGAATCCCCCTCCCCATGTCCTGTTCCCTCTCGGCGACTCAGGAGGTTCACGGCGATCATTTCAGTCTGCATCCAACCACACCGCAGAAGTGGATGCAACAATCACGGAGATAGATTTTCAGAAGGAAGGGGGGATCATCGAGATCGAGGTCGGAAGGCGGCGGTGCACTGAATGCCAGGAGATTACGTATACCAACCGGTGTGAGAAATGCGGAGTACATACCGTCGCCGTGACAACCTGTCCCAAATGCGGGAGAGAGACGTTAATGGAGCGGTGTCCCGGTTGTGATGTCCCGACTACCTGCAATCAGAGAATTTCCCTGAATGTAAAAGGGGAATACGCAAAGGCAATGGAACGGCTGGGACTCAGAACCGATAGTGTGGCACTCGTCAAGGGAGTGAAGGGGATCATCTCAAGGGAAAAAGCAGTGGAGGCGATGGAAAAGGGAATCCTGCGTGCAATCCAGAACATCTTTGTTTTCAAGGATGGGACAACGCGGTTTGATATGATCGACCTGCCACTCACCCATATCCGTCCTAATGAGGTGAGGGTTTCTGTTGAAAAACTCCGCTCACTCGGGTATGTCAAAGATACCCTTGGATATGATCTCCAGAATGGATCGCAGGTTGTGGAACTACGTCCTCAGGATCTTCTCATCTCCGATTCATGCGCTGAATATATGGTGAACGTTGCGAAATTCATGGATGACCTGCTTGTCAAATGCTACGGACTTGACCCATTCTACAATGTTAAAAAACCCGATGATCTCATCGGGCATCTTGTGATCGGGCTTGCGCCCCACACGAGCGCTGGTGTCCTTGCCCGGATTGTCGGGTTCACCAGGGCAAACGTCGGTTATGCTCACCCGTTCTTCCATGCTGCCAAACGCCGGAACTGTTTCTACGGTGATACCGAGGTTGAAGTATTTGATGGAAAACACTGGGAAAAATCTCCCGTGCGAAAATTTGTGCTTGAAAATTTTGATGTGAGCAAACCGGGCATCGACAGGCTTGGGACATACTATTCAGATCCGGCGCAACCCTATTACACCCGAACCATTGATACTGGGGGGGTCATGCATATCCGCAGGATCACATCGGTATCCATTCACCGTTCTCCTTCAACTCTTCTCCACTTCATCACAAAACTCGGAAAAGAGATTGCAGTTACACCCGATCATGCGATGCTGGTCTGGGACACTTTGTATCTTCGCAAGATCAGGGCATTGGAACTCAAAGTCGGCGATGCAGTGCCCGTGCTCGAAGGTGCGAACGTTATCGCCGACTATATCCGGTCTATTGTAGCTGTGCCGGCTCCGGAAGAAAGAGTTTACTGCCTGACCGTTGCTGAGGATCATACGCTTGTCGCGAATGGTATCTTTACCGGGCAGTGCGATGGTGATGAAGACTGCATTATGCTGCTTCTTGATGGCCTGATAAACTTCTCGCGTTCGTTCCTGCCCCAGAACCGTGGGGGATCGATGGATGCCCCGCTTGTCCTGACGAGCAGGATAGATCCTGCGGAAATCGACAAGGAAGCCTTGAATGTCGATGTCTGTGATCGTTATCCTCTGGAACTCTACACAAGTGCACTCACGTATGTCGAACCTAAAATGATCAAAGAGTTAATTGATCGTGTTGAACGGAGAATCGGGACCCCCTCACAGCTCGAAGGCTTCCAGTTTACTCATGATACCTCTGATATCTCGGCGGGCCCGATAGAATCCATGTACACCCAGCTCAAGACCATGACGGAAAAACTTGAGGCTGAACTGGTCCTGGCTGAAAAGATACGTGCGGTTGACGCGGATGACGTTGCGGAACGGGTACTTACCACCCACTTCATCCGCGACCTTATGGGCAATCTCTCTGCGTTCTCCAAACAGAAGTTCCGGTGTTCCAAATGCAACACAAGCTACCGGCGGATGCCCCTTGCAGGCAAATGCACGAAGTTTAAGGGGAAGGGTGTCTGCAACGGCAATATCATTCCAACCGTCCATGAAGGGTCAGTCAAGAAATATCTCGAAATGTCCCGGGAGATCTGCAGGAAGTATAAGGTATCCGAGTACACCAAGCAGCGTGTCGAGGTGCTTGAACTTGCTATCACGTCTACGTTTGGTGAGGAAAAGCAGCAGCAGCTCGGGCTTGCCGACTTCATGTAATTTTTTTAGGAATATTACCCCGGTTTTTGCGACTGATACAATCCGAATCACCAGGTATCAAAGCACAGTTCCTTGCACGGCGTTTCTGCCGATCAGGTACCTTAATTATTCCTGTCGCCAACATTATCCATCACAGGCGCGGGGATAGCCAAGCCTGGTCAACGGCGATAGACTCAAGATCTATTCTCGCAGGAGTTCGTCGGTTCAAATCCGGCTCCCCGCATATTTTCCCTGTTCTTTCAATTACCTTTCCAGATTCTGTCATTGTTCCCACCCTGGCAATCAATGATAAGAATCACTGCATGCAGTTATGGAACATTGATGACAGGGAACAATCAACAGGTAGTATTGAGAAACTTTCATGACGGGAACCGGAACTGGTCCTGATGATGTGCAGTACATGGACCATTCCCCCTCTTCCCAAGAGTGGTAACCGTCATTCCTCACCGTTTCAGGTATCGCATGGATGTAAGTTTGTTTGTTCAGGGAATTATCATCGGCCTGACCCTTGCTGTACCGGTCGGTCCTCTGTCTCTCATATGCATCCAGCGTACAGTAAAAGAAGGACGTCTTCATGGGATCTTTTCAGGTATGGGTGTGGCGACCGCTGATTCATTCTATGCTGCTGTCACCTTTCTTGGTCTTACGGTTATTTCCGGCTTTATCATCACCCACCAGTATCTTTTTCGTTTCCTTGCAGGGGTCGTCTTAATCCTTATCGGCATACGGGTTTTCCTGTCTGTCCCCGCAGCCATTACCGCAAAAACCGAGCATGAGACGTATATGAAGGATTACCTCTCCATGGTTGCCCTTGCGATTGCAAACCCGCTGACCCTGGTCTTCTTTTTGGTAATTTTACCAGGATATGGCTTCGTGATCCACGGGATTTCTTCTCTGTCTGCAGCAGAATTTGTCGCAGGAGTTTTTTTTGGCTCCACGGTTTGGTGGATCGTGCTCTGTGGGTCCATTGGATCTGTGCGTTCCCGTATAAGCATGGCAAACCTGGGATTGATCAACCGTGTGTCTGGACTGCTTATTTCATGTTTTGGCACAGGTGTGCTCATTCTTCTCATTATGGCAATCGGGCTGCCCTGGTGATCAACTCTCTTCACTCTATCCACAGTACCAGGGGACGAGAATCTGATTGTGCGCATCGCCCGGGAAAAAAAATATATATTTCTCTGAACCAGCCGCCAATTGCTGTTCCGGCATACCGGGGCGAGCGTTGAGGGAATAATTTTATTTTCTCTTACACCAAAAATTGAGCACTTGATAAGGGAAATCAAAATGGAGAAAAACGAGGAGAGGTTGCACTGACAGATAAGAAACCGGGATCACCCCCGGGTGATGAGATCGTCAGGGTAAAGTTGCCTCAGAAACGGAACCGGGAAATATTTGGCAATGCTGAACTAATGATGGGTGCAAATCATATCCGTGTCCGTTGTTTCGATGGCGTGACCCGGATGGGGAGAATCAAGGGAAAGATCAAAAAGAAAGTCTGGATCCGTGAAGGGGATATCCTGATAGTCATTCCATGGAACTTCCAGGACGAAAAATGTGATATCATTTACCGGTATACCGGCCCGCAGGTCGAGTGGCTCCGGCGTAATAAGTATTTGTGAATGCTGTTAAGATTTTTCTTTTTTTTTCAGTTTTGAAATCATGATTGGAACCAGTACTCATGACATACCTACTGTTTGCAGCTGTCAGGGTTTTCGGTCCTGGGAATCAAAAATTATTCCTAATACGAACGACATAAAATTTATTTTTAAGCCATTTTAAATTGTTTTTTTAACCAAAAAAATAAAATTTAAAGTATTTTAAAAAAAGATATGTTTATATATTTTTACATGTAATCGTCCTAATAGTGAATTATTATGAGAGCGAACGCTGGCATTTTACTAATCATCGGTTTGCTGTTCCTGATAGGAACCGTTTCGGCGGTTGGGATTCCGGATACCTTGACTGTCACCACCGACAAACCTTGGATCATAGCCAATAATGTGGATCAATCCACTATCACGGTAAAAGTAACGAATACAACAGCTCCCTATAACGGGGAGGTACAAGGAGTAATCGTAAACCTTGAAGTTGATCCGTTATATGGAAACATAAGTCCCATACAAGTCACCACAAATGTTTCGGGAATGGCTTCAAGCACCTTCAGAGTGAGCACCAAAAGTGGGGCAGCACAAATAAATGCATCTACACCGGGTGGCGTTTCTGGTTCCACAATGCAGAATATCGATCACAACAGTGCATATTTCGCAGATTTTTCGCATCCGATCAATGGAACCGTTGCATCCGAAGTTCCTTTCACGGTATCACTCACTGACCAATATCGGAATCCTTTGGATAATCGAAGAGGAGACCATATAATAAATCTCCACGTTCATGGTCCTTTCCCGGATGACTGCGGTTTTGCTGAAGCTGGCTATGGACATGATAGTGCCCGTATACTGGACGCCAATGGAAACACCACAGTCAATGTCAAATTAACCTCTAAAATAGGTGACAACAACATTGCGATGGACGCATATGAGAGTATCCCGAACCAACTCGAATGGATCTCTGCCGAGGCAGTAGGTAAACCATTTTCGATGACTCAGGTTTATTCACCTTCGGGATCTCCACCGACACTTCCCGCGGACGGCGTGAGTTATTTCACGATAATTTATAATTTGTTTGATGAATACGGGAATCCAACGAATAAACAATTTATCTGGGTAAATACATCCGTCAGCCGGTGAGGAAAGACAGTTCCTGTCAAACAATGTGGGTCAGGTTACGGTGCAATATGGTCCCAGGACTTCAATTGGTGAGATTAACATCATTGCAACTGCTGTTGGTAATACTTCAGTATACTGTAGTCAATGGGTAAAATTCAAGAACACGGGCGCGGAAATCATTTCCCTTACGGCAAATCCTGACACTATGCCAAGTCAGGATGCAAATCCCCCCTTTACCTCAAATATTATCGCAACGGTTGCCGACATATCGGGAAATGCGGTTGAAGGAGAGACCGTAAACTTTATTATTGAAAATATAACCTACGATGCGTCGTATAACGTTTCATCAGATCCCAATCTTACTGCCAGCGCTATAACAGATGTATATGGACGGGCCTTGGTCCAATTCAGACCTGGGAGCTTTACAACGGTAGGCAACCCCGGCTACAATGCTACGGCAACCGGGCATTGTATAGTGAATGCAACCTGGAGAAATTCCACAAAAAAACTTCCTGTCACCTGGAAGAATTATCCTTACCTGAGTGTGTCAACCTCGGTAAACCCCCTGACCGTTGAGATAAACAAAACTATTGATGTTACCATCGAATTTAGAGGGGATGGGTGGGCCTTGCAGCCCAGACCTATTGATGTCCTTCTCCTGTTAGATAATTCAGGTTCCATGGGAACATCAACTGATACTAATTCCGGATTATCCCAATCAAAACGAGCTGCGATAACCTTCATCGATCAAATGGTTCCGGGAAGAGATCGCGTCGGAGTTATTTTCTATGACAAGAAGACCTACCCCAACTTTTCTGTGTGTGTTCCATTAACCTATGATCTGGACAGCGTGAAAAACACCATATCCGGATATTCAAGAACAGACACTAAGGGTTACCATACTAGAACGCGGTATGCTCTTTATCAGGGTATTACGCTGATGAATAATTGGAACGATCGTGGAGCTGTACCGACAATTATTCATATGACTGATGGTCAGTGGAGCATGGAAGGGGACCCGCTGGCAAGAGCTGGTGCAATCGGGTTCAATCAATCATTTAGTTCAAGTGAAAATATGGCAGGTGGATTACATTCAGTATGGGCAGGTAATGTGGTCGGAGTCGTCGACAAATACAGATACTTTGACGATCTTGGTGGCGGAAATTCAACATATGGATCTCGATCTTTCCCGAATGGACAACCATATGACTCAGGAACAACCTGGGCTAATGATGTTTATGAAACTACGCAGAATTATCAAACAAAATCATCTTGGTATTTCACGAATGCTGAAGACACAAAACAGAATATGTCCGTATATGCCAATGAATCAGGTATTATCGTATATTCTATAGGATTTACACCTAGTGCAAATTATGCTAATTTAAGGTTTGTTCTTCAAACAATGTCTGATGCAACGGGAGGATTCTACAAATATGCTCCAACAGAAACAGATCTCAAAAATGTATATCAGGAGATCGCCGAAGATCTGAAAGATACAGCCGGTGTGAACGCCACCATGACGGCGGATTTCGAGAACGTTAATGTTACCAATTTTGCTATGGATGGTGACCAGGTATTTGACTATGTATCCCATCCAACCGATTCGACAAAGATTAATTGGCAGGATGGAGCAACGAATGTCACCGACCAGTCCGCTGATTGGAATGCAGATAATAAATTGGATTTCAACATCGGAACAATAAAAGTTGGTCAATCCTGGAATGCGACATTCCGGCTGAGAGTCAACCAGAGTGGCTTGATTGATGTATTCGGCAATCACTCAACGGTGTCCTTCAATGGGGGTACAGAGATCCTAAACCTCCCTCAGACATTCATCACGGTAGTACCCAACCTTTCGGTCACGAATATTACCACGAAAACGATAACCCTCCAAAATCTGACGTGTACCGAGACCGGAGAGATCAAGGCTCTCATTCCGGTAATGTGGAACACTAACTATACAGGAAATAATACCCTTACTGAAAAGGTCTACTATCGCATTGATGATAAAGGACCCTGGGTACAATTCGACATAAAAACACACCCATATGATCCTTTCACTATGGAATATGTTGAATATGCACAACTCGATGTAACAAAACTCCCGCCAGGGAGTTACCAGATAATGGTATACGCGATCGCCTCTGACGCAGCTGATACCACTATAATGCTTAGTGATCCTGTTATTGTTGGCAATCGTGGAAAAACCTTCATCAAACTCCAATAATTCTTTTTTTGCGTAATCTCCCTTACTAACCCTTCATGAGAAAAGGGAACAATAAACCATATCAATATCCCTGAAATGGGCAGAATTTTTTTGATAATTGAATATCCTCAAAGGATCTCGGGAAAAAACACGAATAAATCCCTCAAAATTCAGGTAATAGATCGGTATTGTTTTCGATTTAGGGAGAATTTCGTGTAAATGGTGCGTAAAGAATCACTGGCTCTACCAAGAAGCACAATTCCCGCTTCTCGGAATCTTCTACTTTAGATCTCACGTTATTACAGCATTCGAGGTCTCCATATAAGCATTAAAAACACAGAACCGTGAACCCATAAGCGGACGAATCCAGTTTGGGAGGAAAACAAAAAGGAAAAAGAGGACGCGATAAAGGTCACAGGACCATTGCGTCTGAAATCCATTTCAGGAGGAGTGAAGATCTCAGAGCAGTAGTTTTTCCAAGGAAAACTGAATCCCTCATGAATGAAACAGTGAAAAATACAGGGGGAGGGCCATTTGTTCAAACTGTGGATTCATTTGTAGATCGGTAAATTTGATGGTGTTCTGGTTGCCTTGGTGGAATGATATTACTTTTGACCCGAGTCTCTTTTTTTTAAAAAAAGGCCACGAAAAAAAATTAATCTCACCAAACTTTTGGACCAGCAATCACCTATTTGCGACTGATCGGGGTAGATTTATAAACCTCATGAAAAAGAGAAATCAGATTGATTTGATTTCAACTTCGAATTTTTTTATGATAAGTGTAACCGGACGGGTTGTATCGGTGGGAAGCAGATACTTAATTGATACTCCTGTACCTGGTGGTCCACCGCCTGTCTGCGTCATACCCAAGGTATTGATGAAATAGTTGTTCCAGGCAACCGAGTAATCCTGCACCGAATCCGGAGTGTATTCAAGATACAGGAAAGTGTTGATGTCTTCTTGGTAGTTATTGTATTCTGGAACCCCCACCAGTGCCATCTGAACGGTTCCGATGCCTTCTTTTGCCATGATATCAGTGCTGGTGATGTTAATGAGATTGATCACCATTGTATTCGTCTGGGAATCATAGAACCAGCGGGGTTCAGCAATCATCGTAGATCCCTTCTGAACACGTGGGCGCAAAACGACAGCTCCATTCTGAACAGAGATATCTGTCTGGGCGCTTACCGATTCGTAGCGCAGCTCGCCAGGGGAGAATGAATCCAGAAAGATGGTGCCTGTCCCATTAGTGATTTTTATTGATGACGATGGCGATGTATCGCTTGAATTATATACCGACAATGCTCCTCCGCCGATTTTCAGGGACGTCTCTTTGAACGGCACGGTCTTGTACGCCAGGCTTTTGATATCATTCTGCAATACAATCATGTTCTTTTCCATGATCTTCTCATCAGCACTTACCTGCTGCTGAAGGAGCAAAGGATATCCATAGAGTGTCACAAGACCAATACCTGCGATCACCATACCGAAGATGAGCATAAACCCTATCGCTTCGGAAACTCCTCTGTCATTCGGTCTTGTAGTATGCTTTGCCATCAATCAAATCCCTCTGAATCATAGCTAATCCTGTTCATTCCTTTGCCGGTCGTGCTCCCGCTCGCATTGCGGGTAACTCCAATTCCTGATATCGATATATCTGTTGTAATATAACCCCGGGATATCCTGATATACTGGTCATTCTTTTCATTATTAACCAGATTTGGACGCGTGCCGACTTCAACAGAATAATCCTTACCGGCAATATCGTCAGGAATATCAAAGCGGGTAGTAACCGTTCCGTCTCGTGGTGCAATGCTATAGAGATCAACGACCCGCGTGGAAACACCATTGCCAATATCGGTGAAGGCAACATAAGCCAACCTGTTAGCGGGATTCTCCATGATGTTCGTGTTTACCAGCAGGAGCATCACCATAAGAAGCCCCATGAGAACTCCGCTAATCATGATATATTCGATCATATTTGCTGCTGCAGAATCATTATTTTTACAGGGACGTCCAGTTTTCATTGAACTCAGTCACTCCGTTGTTGTAATGAATGTTTATAACGGTATGATTATCCTTAATCTCAGGAGGCTTATAATATACAACCGCATTTTTCCTGCTTAGCGCGATCGTGGTGATATCATTTTTTACTACTGTCTGGTTCGAAATCGTTGTATTGCGAATGATCACTTCCCTGATATCCCGGATATCATTTTTCGGGAATTCGATTACACTTTCCGCGGTGGTTTGTCCAACTACTGTTGACTGGTTGATGACCATCGCAAGGAAGAAGAAGCTGAAGCTTACCAAAAATCCCATCAGGATAATCCACTGTGCATCATCATTCAGTCTCGCCACATCAGCACCTCCACAAGAACGGCACGATCGTGAACCGTTATATCGCCAGGTAGTTGTTTATTCACCACTACCCATTTCGTCGCTCTTACCGCATGTTCTCCTCCGGAAAGGTTACGGGAGGAAGTGATGAAAGCACTGCTCACAGAATTATCAGTTGTATTCCGATAGGAATAGCTCAGCTGTATACTGGATATGATCACTATTTTGGGTCTTGTTGTTGATCAGATACGAAAAATTTGAACCAAATGCCAGATGGTTCCCGTTTTCGATTATATCCTGCATCATACTATGCTCATCTCTGGATACTGGTATGTCCATCACCTTCAGTGCATCAGTTCCCAGAGCTTCGAGTTGCATATCGTTGATATGGGTATCTCCAGCCGTATAGACTGATGTCGCGTTAACGACCAGATACGCTGTTGCGATCATGATCAGGGCTGCTGCGAACCCCTCAATTGTATACAGTTGTCCGTCTGTGTTTTTCATTTCAGTACGGCTCCCCAACACGGTTGGAATAGATCGGGTTTCATATTAATCCGGCACTCCCATTACTAGAACGTTGTCAACAAAACCATAGTCCCCGGTTCCACTTCCCACAATACTGAATCGCAGCTGGAAGTTGGCATTGTGGTCGGCACCTGCGGGGAGCGAATAACTGAAAGGATTCAATGCGTTATTCTCTGCCGGATCGCCATCATTAATTTGTTTCAGAACAGTCCAAGTCGTTCCGTTATACCATTCCGCGGCAACATACTCTCCTGCATCAATGCTATTACCCCCCATGGCAAATGAAACCGTGATACCCGAATAACCTGAAGTTGAGATAGTTCTGTATATTGATTCAGCAGGTGCTCCCCCCAACATCTGAACACTATGGGTTCCAATTTTTGGAACCCCTATGTACCAGTCTATAGTTCCTGTTTCTGTCCAGCCATTAGCACTCGGGCGAACAGGCTCGAAGCCATCAGAGAATAGAGAGACGGGTGCATTCGCTGCAAACGTTGCCGACATCGTGTGATCTGCGTGCACGCTCGCGAATGTATAGGTCGGGACCGCTCCGACCGATCCTCCGTCCACAAGAACATCTGCAATATGATAGCCGACATTTGGCGTAATATTAAATGTCGGGGTGTCTCCATCATTTGCATTCACGGCACCTGATGGAGAGATTGCGCCATTGGGTCCTCCGGATGCAGTAATCGTATATGCATTAATCGCAAACGTTCCAGCAATCGTATAATTTGCCGTCACTGCCGGGAAGGTGTAGGTAGTCGGTGTTGTGGGGGGCATGGGATTCCCGTCTACTAACACGGTATCGAGATGATAACCGGCGCTTGGCGTGAACGTAAATGTCGGGGTGTCGCCATAGTTTACCGTTTGTGGTGTATTGGGAGTTATCGCTCCATCAACTAATGGTGTGGTTGGGGTTATGACATACGTATATATTGCAAACGATGCGTTGATCGTATGATTCGCCATGACATTGCTGAATGTATAGCTTGAAATGGTTCCGTTCGACACACCATCAACAAAAACATCGGTAATATAGTGTCCGGCATCCGGAGTAATCGCGAAGGGCTGGCTGGCTCCATAGTTTACACTCACATTACCGGTTGGTGTGATTGCCCCTCCGGCCCCTGCGGATGCGTTTACATTAAACGTATCGATTGCAAATGATGCTGCAATCGTGTGATCCTGCGTCACATTGCTGAATGTATAGCTGGAAATGGTTCCATTCGACACACCATCAACGACAACATCGGTGATATGGTAACCGATATTATTGGCGATCGTAAATGGCTGGTTAGCTCCATCGCTCACAATAACAGAACCAATCGGGGAGATTGTTCCGCCACTACCGGCAGATGCATAGATTGTGTGTGTACCGTTTATTGGGGTTGGCCCTCCTCCACCGTACGACGTTACTGCACCTGACCATACAGCCACTTCTACAACAGCATCGCGGAGATGTGGCTGCGTGACATTTGCCGGGTTATAATCATAATAAAATGGGGTGGTATTCGGATTATTGAAGGTTAATTGTCCGTCTAAGGTATTAAAATCCGGCAGAGCTTGCGTATTATTTAAAAATGTACTTTCCGGGCTTACGGTAAACCCGAGAGCTATGTAAATTCTGGAGCTCTGTGCTTTCAACCGGTCGAAGAACTGCGGACTGAATCGTAGCGTAATATTGTCCGTGACAGGTGCGGGCATTACTGTTACCCGAGAACTACTACCGTCAATATAGGGATAATCAGTTGCTGGCAGGGGCACACTGGAATAAATCCCTCCATCCTGCTTAAACACCCTGATGTTACTTAAGGTAACCGTACTCGTTGTATTGTTTATAACGGGGGGGTAATTTGTGATGGTTGACCTTAGATCAGTGATGTTAATCGTAATCTGTTCCCGTGCCGGATCGATCTGGTAAGCAGGGTCGGCAACCTCCCCCAGGAGTTTGGGATTGTCGATCAGAATCGAAAAGACATGCGTTGTTGCATTATCGGCTTTGGTAAAACCATGATTCTGGATATATGACTGGTTAATCGTGGCGTTACTTGTTCCTTTTATCTTTACGGCACGCCTGATATACCCGTAACCATCCGGTAAAACATCCCCAACTGTCCTATTCTGCCCCCCAAGGTCAATGAGGGATATATTAAACCCGTACGGGTAATCGCCAAATATTACACGGGTGCGGTAGTCATTGGGATAGATAAATGCTGTAGAGCAAAAAAACCGGTTCACTTTATCCTCGGAGAGGATATTGGGGGTATCTTTTGATATAGCAAGACCGAACCGCGTCACGTTAGACTTTTGCTGATCGATATAGGATTCCCATGGTGGAGAAACCGGCCATCCCGGGTCCTCCACAAGAATCACACCAGTCCGGTAAGCTACTGCATCATAATCAATGGTATAAGATTGCAACCCGATCATCAGACCCGGGATCATCGATACTACCCAGATAAACGCGAGCATGAAAATTGTGAAGCCCGCAAGAAAATCGATAGATAGATTTCCGTTTTCGTCAGTCATCGTTAAGTAATCAACGCCCCTGTGGTTGCATTGAACGTAATTATTCTGCCTGCATTGCCGGAAGTAATGGTGATTTTATAAATTCCTCGTTGCAATTCAATATCCCGCTGTTCAGGAATTGCAAGGGATGGATTACCTGCCAGTACTGCTTTGTTCTGGCTGAACAAACGCCCTGGAGATACGATTTTATCAAGAACTATCTCTTCTGAAGGGAGTGTTGCATTCGCTATGGTTGTCCACCCTGTTCTGTCGTATACCAAAAATTCTGTCTCATTTCCATTGTATATCCCAAAGGTCCAACCAGTGGCATTTCCAGATCCATCCACATCCCTGGAACGTATATAATACACCTTTTTTCCATTAACTGGCTCATTTAAATTATTTATTTGATATTCAACCAGCTTTTCTTTTGCTTCTTCAAAACTTATGGGTGAGGTGTCTGCCTGCATATCGATCTGGGAAAGACCGGTATTTTGCCGAGAGGTCTCGTTGGAGGGGGGTGTCGAAACGCATGCACTGCAGAGAGTAACGACGACCAGTGCTAATATGGCGAAAATCATGGGGATAGATTTGTGCATATTCTTTCTTAAAGGCTTATTTAGATAACAACAGATATAAATATTGGTATTCATTTTTGTCCATTACCTGTTCCGGATGATTGCGATACATTGTCATTGTTCCGATACAGATGCAAATCTGCCAGCAATAATAACCGGATTATTTGTGTACTTACTCACTGGAATAGAAGAACAGAATATAAAAGATTTTTAATTTTCCCGTTCACGGCACGATTTTTGTTATCGGAATCTCAAGGATGTCTTCTGCACCGCACGCCTTGAGTCTGGGGATCAGCTGGTTAACAGCATTCTTGGGAACAACCGTCTGAATACTATAGTAATCAATCTCATGGAGCCTGCTTACTGTTGGCGTTTTCATCGCCGGGAGTGCAGCAACTATCTTTTCCATGGATACAGACGGAACATTCATTGTAAGGAGCACTTTGTTCCGCGCTTCGATTACACCGAACAGCAGTGTCTTAATCTCCTCAATTTCCCTCTGTTTCTGCGGATCTGCCCAACTCGATTTATTGGCGATGATAACCGTATAGGACTCCATAATCTGTCCGATAATTTTGAGTCCGTTCTTGCGCAGCGTTGTACCCGTTTCCGTGAGATCAACCACAACATCCATGAGATCCGGCACTTTCGCTTCGGATGCGCCATACGAATGGAAGAGCTGCACCGGGATTCCCAATCGTGCAAAATAATTCTTCGTCAGTTGTGGGTATTCGGTCGTTACCCTGCTTCCCGGACGGATACAGGTGACGTCATCAATTGGTTCATCGCGGTGTACCGCTACAACTATCTTTACGTTCCCCTCCCCGGTCTTGCTGTACGAGAGATTTGCTACCTCAACGACTTCGGATCCTGTTTCGTTTACCCAGTCCAGACCGGAAATACCGAGATCAAAATATCCCTTCTCCACATAGGTGGGGATTTCCTGGGGGCGCAGGATCTTCACTTTGCCGATTCGGTCATCGACAATGCGGGGATTATAATCGCGGTCGGTACGTTTGACTTCAAGGTCAGCCTCTTTGAAGAGCTGCAGTGTCTGCGCTTCAAGACTCCCCTTGGGCAGTGCAATAGTAATCATACGATATACAATCACCTCAAAAAACGATAAAGGGTAAGGGTAAGTTCTGTTTATTCAAATGTATGGACTATAAGACCACTCAGCAGTTTTGGCTCAAACCATGTTGATTTTGGTGGCATCACCCCATTTGCATCAGCGATAGAAAGCACAGTATCGACCCTGACTGGCTGCATGGCAAACGCTACCCGGTATTTACCGCAGTCCACAAGGTTTTCAAGATCCGAAACCGGACGGGCCCCGCCGAGATACTGCAAACGTGCATCTCCCCGGGGATCAGTTATGCCAAACATAGTTTCAAACACCTCTTTCTGAAGTATAGCAACATCAAGAGTATCGAGCGGCGAGGCATTGATGTCGACCGGACGGGTGCACTCGTACCAGCGCCCCGAAAGATACAGGTGGAATACATGGAATTTTTCCGGATGGATGATACCTGGAGTGATGTTGTACTCGCTCCTGTTAACCGGACCATATATTCTGACATCAAAACAGTCTCTGAGCCGTTTCATGAAACTCTCTGGAGTAAAGGTACCCAGATCCGTAAGCAGCCGGCTGATAGCCATGAATCTTTACCCGGTCATGAGCAAACATGACTCCCATGAACCGTGTAACTTCACCTTTTACTGGTTTTCCGGCAGCAATGCGCCGATCCACAACGTTCAGTGCAGCTTTTGCCCGGTGGTGTCCATCAGCGATATAGAGCGCAGCAACTGAGGAAAAGTGAGTTTCAAGCCGGGCAAGATCTTTCTTGTCGGTGATCCGGAATATCTGATGAGTGATCCCTGTATCTAAGGTAACTTCTGCATCGGGTTCCTGCGACAGTGGAACAAGCGATTCAATGAAGGAAAAAATCCCATCAGTATTATGGTACAGCAGAACAACCGGGCCGTTATGTGCCTTGACTGCTTCAATGTGCCGGGTCCGGTCCTCCTCTTTGTCGTATCTGGTCTGCTCATGCCGTCGAATGTAGTTTTTCCGGTAGTCGTCAACATCAAGACAACAACAGAGCCCGAGAAATATTTCGCCTTCCTGTGACACCCTGTAAAGGTACATACCTGGTTTCGGGTCCTGTTTCATGCGTCCGGTTGATTCGAGTGCGATGAAATTTTCATGTGCCCGTTGGTATACACGGTCATCATCAGGTGCTAGCTCGGGTAATTCCGCGTCTGAACGACTCACGCGTAAAAATGTTCCGGGATTTTTAGCAGTGATTGCCCGTACCTCCTCGGCGGTCACAACATCGTATGGAACAGCCGCGATTACCGATGCAACCGAAGGATTGGGGCGCATTCCTGCAAAACGATAGATTCTGACCATGCATTCCACCTGCCCATTGAGCGAGAAATAACCTGTCCACATTGTTGGGTGTGCTACCATATAATTTCCCGCACCCTTCTGTAGAACAAACCTTATGTTTTTACAAGAGCTCAGTGATGATCCTACTAAGTCTGATGGGCACAGGAGTTCAGTCTGATGATCCGACCGCACGATCTTGCTATTTACCCGTTACCTCACATCCGCCGTGCAGCCCCATCAGATATTGAGGCGATTGTTGCAATTGAGAAAGAATCCTTCATCGACCCGTGGGAACCCTCCGTATTTTTTGAAGCGTTCTCCTGCTTTGCAACGACTTTTTTTGTTGCAATATGCGATGGAACCACAGCTGGTTTTATCGTTGGCGGGCTGGAGAATACCGGTGAAAATATCTATGGGCACCTGTGCAACTTTGGCGTGAGCTCTGCGTACCGTCGCCAGGGAATCGGGAGGCTGCTCGTCCGGAGGCTCGAACACCAGTTTGCACTCGAACTTGCTACCGGTGTCCAGCTTGAAGTGAGGGTGGGAAACACGACAGCGCAACGTTTTTACCGCCGGCTTGGTTACCGGGACATCTTTCAAATCGAAGGGTATTATTCCAACGGGGAAGATGCCCTCGTGATGATGAAGTGGTTCAGGTTTTAACCACGCCCGAGCTGCTGATGAGCCCGGGCAAGATGCTGGGCAGCAATGGCACCGAGCAGTGAGATCTCCCCGGCAAGCACGCCGGCTCCAATAATCTCCCCCAGTTTTTTGGCATTTGTCCCCGGGGGATTGCCTCCTCCGGCTATGCCGAGTATCTGAAGGCATTCCTGCTGCGTCTCCAATCCTGTTCCTCCGCCAACTGTTCCTACGGGAAGTGAGGGGAGGGTGACTGCGATATAGACCCCTGAATCTGTAAGATCCACTGTGGTAATGCAGGTGCTGCCATCGATTGCATGAGCCGCGTCCTGTCCGCATGCGATGAACATTGCGGCGACAACATTTGCCGCGTGGGCATTGAATCCCATTGAACCGGCACGTGCTGAGCCGACAAGGTTTTTCCGATAATTCACCTCAAACAGGTTTTTTGCATCTGTTTTGAGGATCTGACTTATAAGATCATGAGAGAGTGCAACACCGGCAACCACGCTTCTTCCCCGCCCCATGATACCGTTAATTGCAGCGGGTTTTTTATCGGTGCACATATTTCCGGAAAGGGCTATTAGCCTCGCACCGGTTCCCTGCGCAATTATCTCCGCTACCTTTGCACTCGCGATGGTAACCATGTTCATTCCCATCGCATCCTTGGTATCGAATTCAAGCCGGACATAAACGCTTGTGCCTGCAATATAGGTGACAACTCCTGTCATTTTTCCATGTGAGGTTGTACTTTCTGCGGCCGCGCGGAGTTCATCATGGTGCGCTGCCACCCAGTCTGCAACCTGTTTTGCATGCACGACATTTTCAGCTGCGAAGACGGGTGCCCGTGTCATGCCATCATGGAGAATGCGTACCTGTGCTCCACCAGCCCGGGTGATCGCGCTGCAACCACGGTTAACAGAAGCGACGAGCGCACCCTCCGTTGTTGCAAGGGGAAGGTAGTAACTTCCCTGCGCGTATTCACCCTGGACAAGAAGTGGCCCTGCTACACCGACCGGGACCTGGATGGTACCGATCATATTTTCACAGTTACGTTTTACGACACGCTCAATATCGAGTGAGAAAATACCGAGGTTCTCAAGGGTTGTTCCTGTCTCCTTTTCGATAAATTCCCTCCGGGCCCGGATGGCATCGAGCGGCTGGAGTTCTTTTTCCAGTTCATAGAGTTTCAGCGAGCCGTTCTTCAGTTGTGTATAAATGATATCCTCCTTCCCGGTGTCACGACAGGATCCCTCTTCGCGGACGGAGTCCCCGCGGTGCTCCTCATCATCAGCCATGAATAGTGGTACATCGTATAAATTTATGATACCGGTGGTCAATAGGGATGGTCGAGCAATGGTGTATCCGGGTGCCGGCGCAGAGGGGTGAAGAAGTCCGGCGTGAACTTATCGAGAATGGGACACTCGATCTTACGCTCAAAGTCCGACGCGAAGGTTCTACACTTCTGCTACCGGTAACCGATCAACAAGGGACTGCAGAACGGTGTAATTTTGAACCACATCCAGGACGGCAGGCACTTCCGCGGCACGAGCTGGTTGGTGGTATTGCTATCATGCAGGATTGTGATCCGGCAGGCGCGGAGAACATACTCGCATCGCGCCCGTCACTTCATTCTGTACTCTGTCCTGTAAGTGAGGTCTCAGGCGAGTACCGCACTCGTGAATTTAAGGTCCTTGCCGGTATCCCTACCACGCGGACCGAAGTTGTCGAGTTCGGGCGCCGGTATACCGTTGATCTCTCAACCGCCTATTTTTCCGCACGTCTCTCATCAGAGCGACAGCGCATTCTTGAACGGATGGGAGATCAAGAGATTGTCCTTGATATGTTTGCCGGTGTCGGGCCGTTCGCAATCACTCTTGCCGCGCGGGCAGCCCTTGTTGTCGCGTCGGATATAAATCCGCAGGCAATTTCTCTTATGCTGGTAAATCTTGCACAAAACCGCACGAACAATGTGCTCCCGGTGCTCGCGGACGCGCATCATCTCCCCGCAATTATTCCATGGCAATTTGACCGGATAGTAATGAATCTCCCCCTCTCTGGCAGTGAGTTCCTTTTCGATGGTTTCCGGTTGTGCAGACCCGGCGGGATAATCCATTTCTACTCACTTGTGTCACGAGAGGGTGAGCACAATGACAGCATACACGAACTTGGTGGGGAAATTAGTGCTGAGAGGGTAGTGCGGTCGTACTCACCGGGTCAGTGGCATGTGGTATATGAGGTGAAAGTTGGGGAGGGATGAAACCCTTTGGGAATTCCGGTTACCCTGATTTTCCTCTTCGATGCTTTTCGCACAAAACACCGCGTTGGGTTTTGTACAATGCATTGCCAGAAACTGACGGTAACTACCGGCCCCTTCTTGAAACGTACAAAAAAGGAGTTATCACAATAAGGGATACCAGACTTACCTGGTTACAGCCTAAGAAGTGGTCAGAATTCGCGAACATTAAAAAAACAGAGATTACTCCACTGGCACAAACTTAGTACCGTAGTGGATTATTCCGCTTTCACCATCAGTGGCGATTCGGCGGAACACGCTTTTTACCCGCATACCAATCTTCGCTTCCTCAGGAGTGCAGACAATTTGTGCTGTCATGCGCGGTCCCTCATCAAGCTTAACAATGGCAAGTACATACGGGGTGAATGCCTCAAATTGTTCATTTGCCGTATGGATAACGGTATATGTCACAATCGTTCCAAATCCCGCAAACTTATATCCGATGATCCTGCCACTCCGGCGGCAGTCTGGACAGAATGTCCTCGGGGGGAAAAAATGCCGGTGACAGGTCTCGCACTTTGTCCCAATCATGTTATACCGCTGGGGTATCTTTCTCCAGAATCGTGCGACTGACATATCAGGTCCTCCCGAGAATGTGAACCGCAACCGTCGCTCCGGTTCCCCCCACATTATGGGTCATACCGATCTTCGCATCATCGATCTGGCGCTTCCCCGCCTCGTTCCGGAGTTGCTGGACAATTTCGTATACCTGCTTGATCCCCGTTGCACCAACCGGGTGCCCACAGGCCTTCAGCCCTCCGCTCGTATTAACCGGGATTTTTCCGCTCAGGGCGGTTTCGCCATCAGCGGTAAATTTTCCTGCCTCTCCTTTCCTGCAGAATCCGAGGTCCTCAATTGCACAAATCTCCGCAATCGAGAAACAATCATGGACTTCCACCATGTCGATATCCTTGTGGGTAAGCTTTGCCAGCCTGAATGCCTTCTTACCTGCAGCTACTGTTGCATCAAGGGTCGATATATCACGCCGGTCATGAAGAGTGATTGTGTCACTTGCCTGAGCACTCGCAAGAACCTTAATGGGTGTATCGGTAAACTCCCTGGCCCGATCAAAAGGTGCCACGATTACTGCAGCAGCACCATCGGTGATTGGAGAACAGTCGAAGAGCCTCAGGGGTTCGGCTACCATCGTTGATTTCAGGACGGTCTCGATGGTGATCTCCTGCTGGTACTGTGCAATGGGATTTCTCGCCCCGTTGTAATGGTTTTTCACAGCAACCTGTGCAAGCTGCTCGCGTGTCAGGGGATAGCGATGCATGTAATCCGTAGCTATCATTGCATAGAGTCCGGGAAACGTTGCACCCACAAATCCTTCCCACTCACGGTCAGCTGCCCCGGTCAGTGTATCGGTACTGGCACCCGGTTCAACATCGGTCATTTTTTCGACGCCTGCCGCGACCACAATGTCTTCCATTCCACTTGCAACGGCAATCACTGCCTGACGGAAGGCAAGACCACCTGAGGCGCATGCTGCTTCGACCCTGGTAGATGGTATATGGTGCGTTGCCAGCCCGGCATAGTCAGCAATTAATGCACCGATATGCTCCTGTTCGATAAACCGTCCTGCGCTCATGTTGCCAATATACATCGCATCGATCTTTTCACCGGAAAGCTGTGCATCCTCAAGAGCAAGCGCACCCGCTTCAACAAAGAGCTCACGAAACCCACTCGACCACTTTTCACCAAAGGTCGTGCACCCTACACCGATTACTGCAACGTCTCTCATAACTGCATCACGATCTTCCCCTTATGTACGGCATACCTGGCATAGTCAAGGTAGATGGGATTTTTCAACAGCTGTTCAACACCCGGGGCAGCGTCTCGCCGGAATTCTCCATCGATGATTGCGTCGGTGACCTCAATGTCAAAAGCATCACTCCCCGCACCGGAGCCGAAGGAACAGACAAATATCGTGTCTCCCGGTTTTGCGATATCGAGTGTTGCAGCAAGGCCAATGGGGGATGCCCCCGAATAGGTATTACCTAATCTGGGCACCACAAGACCCGGTTGGATCTGTTCAGTCGTGAACCCCAGGTTCTTTGCGACCTTCTGCGGAAACTTTGCATTTGGCTGGTGGAAGATCGCATAGGTGAAATCTTTCGGGTTTTTGCCGGTCTGTCTGAATAATAAACTGCTGGCTCCTTCAACATGTTTGAAATAGCCAGGTTCACCGGTAAATCGCCCCCCATGCCTTGGATAGTCCTCTCCTTCACGTCGCCAGAAGTCTGGGGTATCCGTGGTGAACGAGCAGGTATGATGGATGGTTGCAATAGGATCATCCCGTCCTATCAGGAATGCAGCTCCTCCTGCTGCTGCGGTATACTCGAGAGCATCGCTTGGTGCGCCCTGAGACACATCCGAGCCGATTGCAAAACCATAGGTGATCATCTCACTTTTAACAAGGCCCATACAGGTCTGGATTGCGGCTGTTCCCGCCTTGCACGCAAACTCATAATCCGCTGCGGTCATGTTTGGCGTTGCACCGATCGCTTCCCCAACAGTACATGCAGTCGGTTTCACTGCATAAGGGTGGGATTCACTGCCTACATACACAGCGCCGATATCTTCTGGATCGATCTTTCTTCGGAGAAGAGCATTACGTGCTGCTTCGACTGCAATCGTAGCAGCGTCCTCATCGAGGTCAGGGACAGATTTCTCAAAAACACCCAATCCTCCAGAAATATCTGCAGCGTTTGCACCCCAGACTCGTGCAATCTCTTCAACCTTGATTCTGTATCTCGGTATATACACACCGTAGGTAATGATGCCTACCATTCTTTATCCCTCAATGTACTCACAATTTTGTCAATATCCATCATCGTGCACATTACTGTGATCCGATCCCGTTCTGCCATTTTCTCCACTATAGGGTGAACATCAGCGATATCAAGTCCCTGTAGCACCACACATCGGGGTTTGAAGGGTGTAACCCGGATTGCAACCATCGGGGATTTTCCCGTTGAAACATTGGTGAAGACCACCGCTCTTTCTGTACTCCACCCATAGATTCGGTTGAACTCCTCTGATGAGAATTGCATGATGGCATTCAGACTGTTCACTACAGTATAACCAAAAAGGACCTGGTCCATGGAACCACAAAGCAGTGAGCACCCTATCGCATCAGAGAAATCTTTGAGAGGAATGGCGGTAGCATACTCATGAATATCGTAGATAACATCATCTTCAATATTGGAAAAGAGCATGGTTGAAAATTTCTGGATGTGTTTCCCCTCATTTTCCTCATCCATGGCAAGGAGTGTGTCGACGATTTTTCCAACCACTGCAGTGCCAGGACTTTTTCTTCTGCCACTCTCATAATCGCTAATAACAGAGGGTGAGACCCCGAGACGATCCGCAAGGATACCTGGTGCGATCTCAAAGTTCATGCGCCACTTTTTCAGCGCATGCCCCGGTGAGTCCGACAGCGTTATCTCACCTGCCATTTTTTCGGCAAGCTGGTTCCGCAATCCGGATTTCATGCTCATTACCAAGAACCCGGAGTATTAAATAATTAACGAACGTGCATTCGACAGTAAACGAATCACGACGGGGGGATGTCCGGAGAGCAACCCATAAATAATAAGCACCTCAATTTTGATAAGCATGATACCCGCTGAAGATCTCCAGTGTCTCAAGGCGATTGCATTGCAGGGTGGCTGCAAAAGCCCGGTTTTTGTCTCATCCCAGACTATTGGCGATATGCTTGCAATCAGCCAGCAGACCGCCTCCCGCAGGTTAAAAGGTCTCGAATCCCAGGGATTCATTACGCGGACGATTGCTGCAGATGGTCAGCATGTTACGGTGACTAGAACAGGAGAAGCGGAGCTCCATAATGAATATCAGGAGTACTGCCGGATATTTTCGGAGCGTAACAATGGATATGTCCTTTCCGGTACCGTGGTAAGTGGAATTGGTGAAGGCAAATATTACATGAGCCTGGAACCCTACAAGCAACAGTTCAATGTGCATCTTGGGTTTGAACCATACCCGGGAACCCTCAACATACGTCTTCCCAGCTCAAGTCTTCCCATACGCAAAAAGATTGATAATCTCAACTGGATCCGGATCAAGGGTTTTTCTACCGACGGCAGAACGTTTGGTGATGCGAAGTGCCTTCCGTGCCGTATTGGTTCAATTCCCTGTGGGATTGTCGTACCCGGAAGGACACACTATCCCGAAGACATCATTGAAATTATCGCACCCGTAGCGCTTCGCAGGAAACTTGGTGTCGGGGATACTGATACAGTGACAGTCGAGGTGGGGTAGTGATTGATGATGCTCTGGCAGCCTTGAGGGATGGAAAATTTATCCTGCTTTACGATTTTGACGACCGTGAAGGAGAGACGGATTTTGCAATCAGGTCTGATGCGGTTACTCCACGCCATATTGTGCAGATGCGCAAAGATGGGGGGGGCTTGATCTGCACTGCGGTACACCCGACTGCAGCCCTGCGCCTTGGGCTGCCTTTTGCAAGCGATGCCCTCAGGGCAATATCAGTGGCAGAACGTGAGGGGGATATTCCCTATGATAGAAAGAATCACTCTTCCTTCTCCCTCTGGGTAAACCACAGGAATACGTTCACCGGCATAACCGACCGCGACAGGACGCTTACCGTCAACGCGATTGCCGAGCAGGTAAAACGGGCGCTCAACGGTGGAGCTGTGAACTTCCACGAGGTCTTCCGCACCCCCGGGCACATGGCACTCCTGCGGGCCGCGGATGGGCTTCTTGACCAGCGGAAGGGGCAGACCGAGCTCTCAATCGCGATGGCACAGATGGCTGGCATAACCCCGGCCATCACTATCTGTGAGATGCTGGATGACGAATCCGGGTATGCCCTGTCAAAAGAAGATGCCAGGCTCTATGCACGCAAACACCGGCTCATTTTTGTGGAAGGTCCTGAAGTGCTGGAACGGTGGGAAGCCCGGACACGCCATTCCTGATAAAGAAACAATGATCACTTTTTTGCGAGTCTTTCCAGTGTTTCCGCTGGTAGCATTTTTGCAATGCTCATTTTTGTAGGACAACGCCCGAATTTCAGGCCTAGTTTCTTTGCCTCATCTTTGAGCACTTTTGTATCAATGTCCTTAATGAGTACACTCAACTCTTTTGGCTCCATAGATATCGGAGAGTGATTAGTACACAATGAAATAAGGTTTCCTTTTGGTTGAGTGAAAAAATTGATTATATTTTGACCTGCGCAAGTGCATCGTACGCAGTTTTCCGGAACACCGCGACGTCAATGGTCGGATATTGTTCCTTTGCCTTTACAATATCCGGCCCTAAACCTGTTTTGAACGCGTTAATCCGGTCAAGCGTTCGTGCAGCGGTGTCAAGTACCCAGAGATCGCGGGTCTCTTTATCAACGACTGTTATTGATTCGACTCTGACTGAGACGAGAAAAGCTCCATCGGGTGTCTGGTAAAGGTTAGGTTTTCCGATAACAGAAACGAATGCCGGCGTGTCGATTTTTGCGATCTGTTGCATGGCCTCTGGTTGATAACTACCTGCCATAACAAAGAATGTTCCTGAAGGGTCAACAACTCTTCCACGGTAGAAAATGTTCTGGTCTCCCTGACGCTGCTTTTCTGTCAGTGTACCAACAAGAAATATCCGGTTACAGCGCTCTCCCGTCGGGAGAAGGACAAATGTCGGACTCTTCTCATCATCGCCATCCTTGAACTGGTACCGGCACTCGCGAAGCTCCGCCGCAAAAACCCTCCGGGCCGGCTCACGTTCGAACGCACCTTCCTTACGCCCCATGTCCCGTGGGTTTGTACTCATGACGAACCCCCCGCCCTGTTTAGAAGTGCTGCGTGTTCTCCGCTCTGATATGTCAGACGCTCACAGGAGTTCACCAGGATACGGTTATCGATCTCCCTGCCCTCGCAGAGTATATAGCGCCCGAGTACCGCATCGCGCATCCTGAGGAATACTTCATCCATCCCAAGCGGGTTGTTCTCCGCAATCTCCTGCGCTGCACTGAGGGTTATTCCGGTAAGAGATTCCACGACCTCCCGCTGGAGCAGGATATTATGCGTTTTTTCACCATCATCGAGCCACCCTTTAATCCGCAAATCATAAACAAATTTTGGCTGGATTTCGTGGACAGGGCAATAATTCTGACGTGACAGGGCACGATTACACCCTTCTATCGGACAGCGCTTGATAATCCCGGAACCAGGTGCGATGTGCACCATGGCACCTTTGACTGCTACATTCCCCCCGCTTACCGATATGTCACCATCATCCTGCATGATCGTTGCTGTGTTTAAGTTGAGCGAGAGCCTGCTGTTGAATTCGTCTACCTGAGCATAGAAGATATTGTAGACAGAGTCCACCGCGAGTTTTTCCTTCCCCGCTTCCTTCCATATCACAAATTTTATTGTTCCCGTCTCGTCACCCAATAGACCGGACTGGAGCATCCTCTCATGGGAAGCATCCCATTCCTGAATCACTTTGGCACGAACACTGCCAACACCCGTGTGAAGATTAACAACCGATACCGTACTTGGGATGAGTGGTCCATCGGTTTCGCTCTCTTTTACGGTCGTACCAGAATGGATCTTCAGGCTTGCAATACCCTTGAACTCGTCTACTACAGCTGACTCTATATGGTACCATGAGCCCACGGTCATCGCAGGCGCATTCGATTTTGTCCATGCCACAAACCGTATGCCCCCGGAGTCATCAGCGATTATACCGCTTTGGGCAATTGCTGGTGATGCAGGTGAGGAGAGTGCGACAACCTTTCCTTCGATGGTTACCCATTCACCGGGTGCCACCTCAGCGATCTTTTTCTTTTCAGCTGCATTGCCGCTCTTTCCACCACTGCCCGTTCCTGCTGTGGGAAGGTTGAACTCTTTTGCAAGTTCATTCGTTACACTTCGTTCCGCCTCGGAGGGTTGTACACCGAACTCATTGACGAGCCGGCGGAGTTTGCTCTCGATCTTCGTTGGATCGACATCTGTTCCTTTCTCTGAAAACTTTCGGGAGATTCTTTTTGCTGCTTCGGAAAAGTCCATTCATACATCTCCAGGTACTCATCGGTTCTGATCATGCGTATATATTGCGAAGCATGCATGGTGAAAGTAAATCGCCGCAATCGTGAAGTTTATGTTTTACAACACCGACTAAGAGACACATGGTTGAAATTACCGCTGACAGCACGATTTATGATCTATTAAAGGCGAAACCAGAATCTTCCGAAGTACTCTTCAAGTTCGGTATGGGCTGTGTGGGATGCGCGATCGCCCGGGGCGAAACTATCCGGGAGGCAGCCGAAGCGCATGGCATCCCTTTACCTGAGCTCCTTTCAGCGCTCGGAATTAAAGAGTAATTTTTTATTTCTTTTTTATATCCCGCAAGCAAATCAGTTCTGCACGTGACGCCCCGGGAAATACTTTGAGATAATCTGCAATTTCAGGTTCATGCAGGAGTGTGCACCAGGCACAGTTCCATACCCGCCCCCCCTTGGAACTCTCAACCCACTTTCCGAGATTCTCGTCCCCACACGGGTAGAACGGGCAATAGCAAAAATCGCATCGCTGGCCGGGAAAGTGGCAGGGAAAGTACGGGCAATCATGTGGTGACAATTCTACCCAATGCTCACCCTTGAAACGGCTGAAGATGAAAAATGATGGGTGGGCGGACGGATCTGCCGCATCGTGACGTCTGATAGCTTCCGGTATACCATGAAGTACAGCTTCGCGAATACGCCGGCCAGCCTCCGTGCTTCGCCCGGCATACCGGTGCAGTATTTCTCCCTCGCATCCTGCTATTATGGCATCTGTGGGTGTACCGGTCAGCGGGAGACCCATTGCCTGCAATGCCTCGGCTTTTGCCTCAGTGGCGACCATGATCGTTTCGAGCAGCGCCGCGTCCCCCATCCCCTCGCTACTGCATACAATGATGTTGATGGTGCCGGCATTCGCCGGAGGTTCTCGACGGACACCTGCAGTTATGAATACAGTAACGTAATCATACTGGAGTATGCAGCATTGCTGAACAGGCACTGCAGTCAGAAGCCCAAAAAACCCCTGATTAATACCAGCGCCGGCTGCAATGAACTCCAGCATCTTTTCGGGTTCCTCATGGTTCCAACCAACGGGAACGGTGTGGTTTATGAGAGTTGTGACCGGGCGGATACCCCCGGTGATTCCGGTACTTGCAGCACGGAATTTCCCGTGGATAAAAAGAGTACTTGTATCGAAATGGTATCTCATGCGACGGAATAACGCATGCGGTCCTTGAGTTCCTGCTGTTTGCTGGCGTTCCAGCCTGATACGTCCTGAAGATAGCCGGTTACCCTGCTTATCTGGGTAACATCATGAGAGCCGCAGTCCGGGCAGACAGGTTTCCCGCATAAGGGGCAGTACTCAATACCCGAGATGATTTCATGGGTGCAGTGGCAGTGGTCAAGAGGGCACATGACCTCAAGGTGCGTCTCGCCGCATTTCGGGCACGGCTTTTCCTCCACGATAAGATGACAGGTGTGGCACTTGTATTTACGCTCTTTTTCCGGAATATCGTCCAGACGCTTGTATTTTTGAGCCAATGTTCGTTGATCTGCAGTCCAATCCATACTATAACATTGTAGAAGTCCTTAATAAATATTTAGAACCTTATAGTTCAACGAACGGCCAATATCTGGATAATCAGCCGCGCATACCCGGATCTGGTCACAGAATGGAGGTTATTTATATATTGTTACACCGAACGAACTCGGGCAAAACCCTTTGCAGTGTTGCCCGGGTTGTCAGCCTCATAGATCGCGCGACCTACAATAATTCCGTCCACGAGCCTGGCGACCGCATCGGCATCCCCTCCCTGAGCACCAATACCTGGTGAGAGGATCTTCCGGTTGCCGACGATGCGTCGCAGCACGTTTACCCGGTCAGGACGGGTTGCAGGAGCGATGATACCATCTGCTCCACACTCCATCGCAAGCTGTGCGATACGCTCCGCGGTCCCTCCCTGGAAGAATTCTGTAGCGCCCGGGTGGCTCATCTCTGCCACAACGAAACACGCACCTCCGTAATCGGAAGAGGTGTCGACACATGCCTGTACGGCGTCTCTTCCAGTGAAACCGTGGCAGATGATGGATGAGAACCCTGCATCAAATACCTGCTCTGCGATGAGCCGGTTCGTATTCGGGATGTCGGCAACTTTGAAATCAGCGATCAGCGGGAGATCTTCTTCCTCGAGCTCCATTGCTATAGAAAGTCCGCATGAGAGAATAAGCGGGTAACCAAGTTTTATTGCATCAATATGTGGTGCGCATGCATGTGCAACAGCAAGCGCCTTCTTCTTCTCAGGTACATCGAGCGCAAGAATCAGTTCAGTCATGATGCATCCGCTCCAGAACAGCGGCGACAAGTATGGGGAGGGTGATTGTCGCGTCGCCATAAACGGTAACTGCCTGTGCCTCTTCCGTGATCTTTCCCCACGAGCGTGCTTCATCAAGAGTTGCACCAGAGAGTCCGCCGAGATCCGGGCGGTCACCGGTGAGTGTACTGCATAATTAAAGCCGTTGGGGGTCATTAGCATGCTCTGGAGAATAAAGTTTTTCGGCACACCCCCGCCAACCAGAAGTGCCCCGGCTTTTTTTGCAGTGAAGCAGGTATCCATGAGGGCCGGCATATCAGCGAATGCATCGATCGTTACCGTATTTGTCTGTGAGAAAAGCCAGTACTGAAGACCGACCATCGAATCCTGGACTGCGGGACAGTAAACGGGAATATTTTTTTTAGCAGCGGTATGGAGGATGCCGGATTTCAGATGGTTTCCGATATGATTGAGAAGGCCGGAGATGGAGATTGTACTCCCGGGGTCAAGTTTGCCGAAGACGTTCTGCATGAATTCCTCGAAGTGCTCAAAAGCTTCGTTGGGGAGATACACATCGTAAATACGGTTGATTTCGTCATGCCGGAGCGCAATATCATTGCAGAACGCCGTCCCATGGAAGTGCCGGCACCCGATCGCCTCGATTATATCGTGGGTAAGATTTGCGCCGGTCGAAACCAGCACATCGACATGATCGGCTTTCACGAGATCGGAAACGATCCCGCCCATACCGGCAGGCACCATCGCGCCGGCAAGACCTAAGAATTTTGTTGCCTGGTTATCGCGCAGCATCTGTTCATAAATCGTTGCCGCTTTTGCCAGTGCCCCCCCATTATACGCACCGGCTTTTCCCATCGCAATAACCAGCTCATTAACGGTCATTTTTGGTTTGACATGGAGCTGGGTGACCGGCTCATCGCATTGCATTGTGATATATATTCCCCCAGGATGTTGTCATACTCTTGTTTTTTCTTAAGTTTATCAGTGTATCACAAGTATTGTTCCTGTTAATTTTACGTTCATACCCATAAACACACGCAGTAAAAAAATGTTGATGATACCTGCTTTCCTCCAGATTCCGTTTGTTCGAGTAGCATAGAAATTACTCCAATTTCATAGTCATGCTTCAACAAAGTTATCGGTATCCGAACCAATTATTATCCGAATGCCGGAATCTATAAGATCAGATAACATAGCATCAATTTCCTTATCTAATCTAACAGGGAATTTTCTTCCGATACTTGAATCCTTACGGGATCTTCTCGCCCGCCGGCTGGTTCAGGAGTATCACTCAATTACCGATCACGACCTGAATTACACAATCTTTTCATCAATTTTACAGGTCCTCTTCCTCAGAACCGGAAAGGATTGCGGGTTTGTAGAGCCCGGAACGCTCGCCCTTCTTGCTGAAAGTGACGGTATAAGCCGGCGCATGGCGCGGGCATGCTCAGATGTGGGGCTAATGCCGGATATCCTCTTCGAGAAAGGGCCGGACGATCCCCGTCCTACTCCCGAAGTTCCCGATGATGCGCTCCGTGAAATTATCCGTTATATGGATTCTGAGAAATTTCCCGTGCCCATCTCCACACTCCCAATTGGACACCTTGCCGTAATCTTTGAAAACTTTCTTGGGACAAGAATGCAGGTTTCAGAAGGATACCGTGTGAAGCATACCGGAAAGTCTGCAGTGCTCTATACCGGAAACGTGGGTATACCTTTGCAGGAGGTCGTCGAATATGTGGTGAATAAGACGATGAGTGAGGTGATCAGGGAACCGGAAACAGATTGCAGAACGGGGGTCAGGATCCTCGATCCCGCATGCGGCGCCGGGATCTTTTTGCTCGCTGCGTACAGGGCTCTTGTCCGTCGCAAGACCGAACAATCAAATCGTCAGGAACAGACAGGAGAGTTACTGCATGGTCTGGCATGCCAGTCAGTTTACGGCACAGACATCGATCCCGAATACGTCAGCACGGCTCGTTTCATCATCCTGCTTTCGTTCATTGAGGAGTGCCAGCTGTCAGGATATGGTCCTGTTTCACCGGACTGTTTGCGGGAAATATGCGAATGCCTGAAAGGTACAATTCGTTGTGGGAACGCCCTGATTGCCAATGACTACTTTTCCGGACGGCAGGAACACCCGTTCAATGCAGAGGAACGCCTCAAGGTCAACGCTTTTTCCTGGCAGGAGGCATTTCCGCATGTCCTTGATCGCGGGGGATTTGATGCGATAATCGGTGCACCCCCACCTTATCAGCCTTTCATGGTAAAAGCACGGGACGAATATTTCCAAACGCATTACAATGTTTACGCAAAGGGTGCCGGGCTCTATGGTTACTTCATCGAGAAGGGGTTGAAGCTACTCCGACCCAAAGGGTCGCTTGCCTTCTGTATACCGGATACGTTTCTCAGAACAAACCCTGCCCGGTCACTGCGGAAGTTTCTGCTTACAAAACAGATCGAGGAGATCGTGGAGTTTGGTGATCTGCCGGTCTTTAAAACCGCGACAACGTGCCCATGCATTATCCGGGTCTCCAACAATAAACCTTCAAAAGCATTCTGCGTTACAAAGCTGGAAACGCTTGACTTTCCGAGCCTTAACGAATACGTGAAGGAGCACCGGCACCCAATGGATCAGCAAATGCTCACTGATGGCGGGTGGACGCTCGGCGACAAGCGAACGGAGAATTTGTTGAAGAAGTTGCAGAGTGTCGGGGGGCCGCTGGAAGAATATGTAATGGGAGGGATCTATCGGGGAATAATTACCGGATTGAATGATGCATTTGTGATCAATGAAAAAATTAAAAATCAATTAATCGATGCTGATCCAAGGAACGCAACAATTATCAAACCATTTATAACCGGCAAAGATATCAAACGCTACATTCCTCCCGAAAAAGGAAAAAATGTTATTTTAATGCCAAAAGGATGGACGAACAAACTATCGGGAGATGCGAAAAATAAGGGGAAGTGGTTCAAAGAACACTATCCTGCTGTTTCTCAACATCTTGAGCCATTTAAAAAAACTGCAGAAATCCGTTCTGATAAGGGTGATTACTGGTGGGAATTGCGAGCGTGTGAGTATTACGAAGAATTTGAAAAACCGAAAATATTTTACCCGGATATTGCCCCACGAGGATACTTCACTCTCGATGAAACTGGGAAATTCTTTTGTGCACATTCGGGCTGTTTCATAGTCAGTAATCAAAAATACCTGTTGGGGCTGTTAAACTCAAAGTTGATCACTTTTTATTATTGTAAAAATACAGCATCGATCCACGGTGGATATCTGAGATTCTTTCCACAAAGTATTGCCAGACTCCCTATCTATACAATCGACTTTGACAACCCGAATGACAAAACCCGGCACGATCGCATGGTCACTCTCGTCACCGAAATGTTGGAATTACACAAACACCTGAGTCATGCGAAGACGGATCAGGAAAAACGGATCATCAGGCAAGAGATCGAGTCGATCGACCGTCAGATCGATTCGCTGGTGTATGGATTATACAGCCTAACCGCCGATGAGGTTGCGGTGGTAGAAGAGGCAGTAAGGATATAAAACCCTTCGACGATAAAAAACAGTATTATAGTGGTTACTGGAACGCAGATATTTTTCGCCATGGCATAAAGTAACCCTCCAAAAAAGGGGCTGCTGGAAGACCGCTATTTTAACAGATCTTATTTTGATTTAAACGGCTATTTTTTAAAAACAAGGAAGTATATCAATATTTTCCACAGGGGTTGACGCACTTCCGCTGGAGCCGGAAATGACCTTCGTCCGATTGGCAAACGGGGCTTAAATTGGGCTTATTCACTTTCATCCCCCCGGATTGTTGGAAGGTTCAGGGGTTCGCTCCTGAATTTGACGCATTTCTGGAAAACCGGTTTTTCACGGTCAATCATGCTAATCTCATATAACCTGTCTTCGTGTACCCGGTACCGCTGGAAGGCACGGCTCCAGACATATCGTACCCACAGCTCGCGGCCGATCCCTTCTGGCATCGGCAGCATTTTAAGAATCTCAAAATCATCGCGGAAGAAGTCCTCCCACATATCGAACTCACCCGGAGAGTTACGGCTCGTCCGCACACGGATCGCGATCGCATCATGGTCTCGGTAGGCAAGGGCATCATAGGGTATATCTGCATCGGGATTAGGTACCCAGCAGTAGCCCTGCCGTTCTGCAAATTTTTTTGCTGATTCTATTGTAACCACCGGACGTGCGCCCCGCATCTCTGTAACACCCTCGTCTTTCCGGATTGATACCAGGACAATACTTCTCAAAAGAAATGCAGGGTAAGATGATACGCTTTGTTATGGGAAGGCTCTGCCCTCGTCACAGGAACGACCTTTCGGATTGCCAATGAATGTATCAATATTCCGGCTCTCCCCTGCAGAGCGGTTTTGCCAGATGTCTCCGTGCGGTTGGTGGCACTTCATACCATCCGGTTGTCAGATTTCGGGGAATTACCTGCAGGTCCGGATCAACCGCACGTGCTCCGCACTTTTTACATTTGTAACCTTTTCCCGTCCCATCGCTTGTCATACGTTTGTTACATTGGATGCATATTGGTGGGCGTGAGGATACCGGTATAGCAAGTTTCGTGATCCGGATTTTTTCAAGATTGATACTCCCCTTCTTGTAACTCCCGACCACAATCACTCCATCGCCCAGGACGAGCTGACGCACTATCTGCCGGAAATTTTTCGTGGGCTCGTAAGCCATGCAGCGCACGGTACGATCGTCATCACTGATTGTGAACGAGACATGCCCTCCGGTCGTGGTTGATGGAGCCCCCGCTACAATACCCTGAACCCGGAACGAGAGCCCTTCCCGGAGTTCACCAATCCTGCCGGAAAGGATATGCGCATCTGTCCCCTCGTTCGTGACCCAGATCTGTTCGATCCCCGGTTTCTCTGATTTGACCATCTGACGGGCAACCATCACCCACGAAGGACTTTCGCCACGGATGCCAAAAAGCACCGGATCCGGAGTATGCGGCACGCAGACCACAACATCATTTGTTGTATCCACCGTGTCCCATGTGTGCGGGAATGTTGCCTGTTCCGCATCGAACAAACTTTGCCGGTCAACATCGCGGGGAGTTCCCCAGTGTTCCGGTTTCCGGTATACCAGGATTTCAGAAGTGCGATCCTCAAACATGCTTGCGACTGCAGCAGTAGCACCAATCAGGCCGCGCCTGTTTTTGTACCCCCGGTATTGGGCACCAGTTTCTTCGAGAAGTTCGATTGCCTCTTCGATCTGGCAAAAATCGGTTACAGCCTTTGAATAAAATGCCGGGTCCGGTGGTGTATCGACCACAACAACCCCGGGATTGGTATTTTCACAGGAAAAATCGGCAAGCTCCTCAACAACCGTGCACGCGATCGCAAATGCAGCGTCCCTGTCTCCTGAAACATTGAGTGCGACTGCTGCATTACCCCGTGTTTTGAAGGTTACATTCGGGTTGAGCCGGACGAGCCGTGCTTCACGGACTCTCATATGTTCGCAGATCAGGCGGCGTGCAAGGATTGCACCGAGGTATGTCGTGCACATCCCCTGAGGTGAATCCGTATCATCAATCCCGATGAGCATATCTATATTAATATACCCTCAGGCTATATCCATTCTTTACGGAAATGTCTCAGGATCGCCAACTCCAGCTGGTCACCAGTGTAATGATCACCGCAGGTTTTGATGTATCAGAACGGTTCTCCATCCGTCCAAGGAGTTTTGACCTTATCGCCCGTAACAACGGGACGCTTCTCATCATTAAAGTGGTATCCCATATCGACAGTATAAGCGAAGAGGTGGCATTTGACCTTGAAGTGATCTCGCGCCATCTTGGGGGGGTCCCTCTGGTGGTTGGTGAACGAGCCCGCGACGCAGAGCTTGAGCGCGGGGCTGTCTATGTACGGTACGGTATTTTTGCTATCAGCCCCTCAACACTCTATGACTATTTTGTGGAGGGGATTCCCCCGCTTGTCTATGCATCTCCAGGTGGACTCTACGTGAACATCGATGGTGAGGTGCTCCGTGATCTTCGGGAGAAACGCAGTATGTCGCTGGGGGATCTCGGGCAGGTGCTGGGGGTATCGCGACGCACGATCAGTAAATATGAGAGTGGTATGGGTACTACCCTTGATGTGGCGATCCGGATCGAGGAATTTTTTAATACCGGTGTGGTAAAATCCATAAATCTTATTCTTCACGAGCCCCCCCGAGTGATGGAGGGACAGCAGCGGGACGAAGGGACGGGCACGCAGACCCCGATGGAGTTTTTTAAACAGATCGGCATGCAGCTTCACACGCTCCATGGTGCCCCGTTCCAGGCGCTTCTCACTTTTGAGAAACATACTATTCTCACCGGATACGGTCCAGCTGACAAAGTCATTAAACGCGCCGCTCTTATTGGAAATATATCACAGATCGCAAAGAAACATGCAATGTGTGTTATCACTGATCATTACAAGCAGAAAAAGATAGGAAAAACACTCGTAATCGGGGAGGATCGCCTTCACCGGATTACCGATGGTTTTGAGCTTCTTGATATGATCGGTGAATAATCTGTTTTAGATAATGTTTATATAGAACCACAAACCAATTTTAGTGCTAAAAGTGGTGATTTAATGTCACAGCAACTAGGTGGACAGCAGATACTTATTCTTAAAGAAGGCAGCACCCGTACCCGGGGCCGCGATGCTCAGGGTATGAACATCACCGCCGCAAAGGCAGTGGCAAGTGCAGTCAGGACCACACTCGGTCCAAAAGGTATGGACAAGATGCTCGTCGATACAATCGGCGATGTCGTGATCACGAACGATGGTGTCACAATTCTTAAGGAAATGGACATCGAGCACCCGGCCGCAAAAATGATGGTTGAGGTCGCAAAGACGCAGGATGATGAGGTTGGTGACGGTACAACCACAGCTGTCGTTATTGCCGGTGAGCTTCTCAAGAAGGCAGAGGATCTCCTTGAGCAGGATGTTCACCCAACCATCATTGCCGCAGGCTACCGTCAGGCAGCTGAAAAGGCGCAGGCTATCCTTAAGGAAATTGCATTTGATGTTAAGGCGACCGATAAGGTGATGCTTAAAAATATCGCCGGTACCGCAATGACCGGCAAGGGTGCCGAGGCATCCAAGGACAAGCTCTGCGACCTTGTCGTCAAAGCGATTACAATGGTTACTGATGACGATGGAACCGTTGACATCGAGAACATCAAAGTCGAGAAGAAGACTGGTGGGAGCATTGAGGACTCTGAAATTGTTGAAGGAGTACTCATTGATAAGGAAAGAGTCCACCCGTCGATGCCAAAGAAAGTCACCAATGCAAAGATTCTCTTACTGAATGCCGCAGTCGAGTTCAAGAAAACCGAAGTTGACGCTGAGATTAACATCACCAGCCCTGATCAGCTCCAGGCATTCCTTGACGAGGAAGAGCGAATGGTCAGAGGTATTGTCGACAAGGTTGTAGCAAGCGGCGCAAATGTTCTCTTCTGCCAGAAGGGTATTGACGATATTGCCCAGCACTACCTCGCAAAGGCAGGAATCTTTGCAACCCGCCGTGTCAAGAAGAGCGACATGGAAAAGCTCGCCCGTGCAACCGGTGCCAGCCTCGTTTCCTCGATTGATGCGATCAGTAAGGAAGAACTTGGTAAGGCAGGGCTCGTTGAGGAACGCAAGGTTTCCGGCGAAGAAATGACCTTTGTCGAGCAGTGCAAGAATCCCAAGGCAGTATCAATTATCATCAAGGGTGGTACTGAGCACGTAGTTGACGAACTCGAACGTGCAATCCATGATGCACTTCGTGTTGTTGGCGTTGTCGTTGAAGATAAGAAAGTTGTCGCCGGTGGTGGCGCACCAGAGACTGAACTTTCCCTCCGTCTCCGTGAATACGGTGCAACGGTCGGTGGAAGGGCACAGCTCGCCATCGAAGCATTCGCATCAGCCCTCGAGATTATTCCGCGAACCCTCGCAGAGAATGCAGGACTTGACCCCATAGATATGCTTGTCGAGATTCGTGCAGCTCATGAGAAGGGAAAGAAAACACACGGTCTGAACGTATTCGAAGGCAAGGCAGTCGACATGAAGGCAGCCGGTGTTGTCGAGCCACTCCGCGTCAAGACGCAGGCAATCTCCTCGGCTGCGGAAGCTGCTATCATGATTCTGCGCATTGACGATGTCATTGCATCGTCCAAGAGCCACGCACCTGAGGGCGGCATGCCCCCCGGTGGCATGGGTGGTATGGGCGGAATGGGTGGCATGCCCCCCGGAATGGGCGATTACTAATCCATTTTTTTTATTTTTTTTGTTCTCAATTTCAGATGTTTGGTGCGTCTTCGTTCTCCTTGATATTTTTTAATGCGATCCTGTATGAATGCACCATAAAAAATAGAGGACAGAATCTGTTGAAAATACATAAATAAATCTTAAATATTTACCGGAATTGGATTATTCCCCCCTCTTCTGTTCTCGGGATTTTTTTAAAAAAATCGTTAAAAAAGAATTCAATTGGAAAAAAAGAGGGGTTCTCTTCTTACTGCTCTCCCCTTTTTGTTACCGCAACCTGAACAAAGAGTGAACGAATCAGGGATGTACATCACTCTTGATAATTACTGCACCTTTCATGTCCGGGTAGTTGGGATCGGTGATCTCATGAGTGCCTTCCCACGAACCAAAGGTATAACTCCATGTTGCACCCGGTATAATCTCCCCGGAATTAAAACCGCCCTCCGGGGAGCTCATCTTTAAGGAATGGACCGTTCCATCATCATTTTTCCATGTGATTCCTGTATGAGGAAGAACGGTCAGTACCTGGGGAACAAATGAATTATTCTTCATCTGGATGACAGTGACGACTTTACCTGTCGGGGATTCAGTTCTTTTTGTTGTGGGGAGCTGCGTTGTTGCAACAGTGGTTGGAATCGATGTCGTTACTACGGTCAATTCGGAGGTTGGAATGGGAGTCGTAACAATCGTTGGCTGAGTGGTAGTGACTGGTTCTGGTACAGGTTGCTGGGTACATCCCATGAATGCTACAAAAGCAATCACAAGAAAAAATAAAACAATACATTTCTTCATGAAATGTAAATTGTTTTCACCCTGTAATTAAATTTACTTACCTGCTCGCGATTATTTTCCTCCCCGCTCTTTAAAAAATCGTTTGAAATTCGAAATACCTGAACATGGCTAAAATTCCATGATTTTATCCTGATAAATTTTTTTTTTCTTATCGAAAAGTTCCAATCTGTAATCCAGGGCAATAGTTTTGCCACCCCCTCATTTCCAATGTTGGAACGTTAAGGCTGATTGTTTGTTATGCAACAGGTTAATGAACCCGGACATATCCAGTATTTCCCATGAGTGACCGGTTCATTTTTACAAAATTCATGACGGATTGCTACCACTGTAAGCAGGTGGCAGACCAGATCATAAAAGCAGTACCTTACCAGGCGCAGGTAGCATGTGATAACTGCGGTGCGACCCGTATCTTTATCCCCCGCATTGAAGATGTTACTCAGCCCGGAACATTTACCAAGATCGGGTGTTATGATGTCTGGAATCTTCGTGAAACCGCGGAATGCAGAAACTGTCACGTGACGGGTTCCCATGATATTACGATAGGTTGCCGTCACTTTACGGTCCGTTGCCAGAACTGCGGGTTCACCCATTTCTATAAATTCGATCTCGAATACTTGGCAAAGGATGAACTCAAAGTGTAGCAAAGAGACCCCTTATTTTTCATGATACTGCGGTAATTTCGGTTTTGGAAAAAAGCTATGAAATATGTGGGGCATCTTAGCCGGTTATGGTAAGGGTACGACGCTTTTTGGGATCTTTCATCGAATTATGGATCCGTTTCTGGTAGTTTTTTAAGATCTCCCTGAGCTCTGACCGGAGTTCAGGATTTTTTGTCAAAAAAATAAACATGACGGTGGTGTCTGCAATGATGAGCGGGGATACGCCGATCAATTGGGTCACATCTGCTGCTTTCGAATCGGGATCACTACGCCCAAAAACGCGGTTTCGCTGAAAATGCTGGTAGATCATCAGAATGGATTCGTTATCCAGCTGATCCCAGAATCCTTTAAGCTCGGCAAATGAGAGATGTTTTTCAGTGTAATTGTTCTCTTTTATCCCGATATCCGGGTCGATGAAGAGGAGACAGGCTTGGGGGAAGTGTTCAAGAATACCGGAAAAATAGGTTGATCGTGTCGCTTGTGAAAAAGTCTCCTCCTTCTCGATCCGAACCCGCACTTTTTTTGTTCCGATGCTCTCCTTGAGTTCTTTGAAATACTCCTTAAGGGTCGCGTAATAATTGTCCACATCTTCTTTTGTACGAAAACGCCGGAAACATTCGATCAGGTTTTTATTCCTGCATCCCGGATTCCCCCGGAACCGGGGATAATAGGCTGTCAGCATGGGGATGATGACCAGCCGGTCGATTTTTCCATGAAAATTTTTGAGGATATCGGTTATGAGATCGTATTTAAACAGGTCTTTTGTGTCCCCGAAAAATTTTACATTCATCTGTATGCCCTCATACGAGGATATTTAGAGGGTGGATAAAAAAAGGTTGTGGATAAAGAAACTGTCTATTTTTCTTCCCGTATCATAGCAATCGCTTTTTTCGGGCATTCATTCGCGCAGATACCACACCCCTTGCAGAACATCAGGTCAACATTGAGATCTGCATCGATCGCACAGTCCGGGCAATACATCTCACAGAGACCGCACTGGTTGCACTTGTCTTTATCCACAACAGGTTTAAAGACACGCCACGTTCCGGTCTTTCCTGCCGCTCCCAGTATAGGTTTACTCATTGCGAGACGCTGTCGATTCTGGCTCATTCGCTCATCTCCATGAATGCCGCTTCAGCTGCCTTGACATTGCGCTCATCCGTAAACATTTCCCGGATTGACTTTTTTGCTGAATCAACCGAAATGATACTCATCTTTGCAAGTGCCCCCAGCACCGGTGTGTTCAGGATAGGGCTTCCGGCAACGACGAGATTCTCCCTGAGTGCAATACCGGTCAGGTCCACATGACTTGTCTTAAAGCCGGGAAACTCCTTTTTGTGAGCACTGTTAACCAGGACTTTTCCGCCGCTTTTTAATCCCTGAAATACATCGACAACATCCATTACGCTCGAGTCGAGCACCACGACCATGTCAGGTTTTTTTATCTGACTGTAGATCCTGATTGGTGTATCATTTATCCGGACGAAGGATACGATTGGTGCACCCCTGCGCTCGGCACCGTAGAACGGGCATGCGGTTGCGTACTTCCCATCATGGATTGCTGAAAGAGCCAGGAGCCGTGCGGCAGTGACCCCTCCCTGTCCGCCCCTGGAATGGATGCGGATCTCATACATGGTCACTCACCCCGAACCAGAACTCTTCGCCGACATGACGCTTCAGGATGAAATCCGCAATATCTTCATAGGTGACTTCCTGGCCACCAAGACCGGCAATCACGCTGAACACATCGGTCTTCTGCTGAGCCTGGATGGATTTTGCGAGTATTCCCCCGAATCCAAACGAATAGTCGCGGTCGATAACGACGATTTCCTTTCCTTTGAGATCGAGGTCAGGGAACGGGCGCAGCCAGCGCAGGCGCATTGAACCTGCCCTGATACCATCCTTGCGGAGCATATCGATCGCAACTTCGGCCTCCTTGCCGAGAGTGCCCATGGAAACAACGACCACATCGGCGTCTTCACATCGGTAGTCTTCGGTGAATCCGTACTTCCTGCCAAAACGCTTCGCGAACTCCTTCTCGGTTGCCCCGATTATTTTAACTGCATCACGCATCGAGCGTTCGATATCCCAGCGGAATTTAAAATGCTGGTCAGGGCCGGTAAGCCCGCCATATCCCGCAGGATTCTTCGGATCAATAGCATGGGGGAGGCGCATCGGGGGTATAAAATCCCCGATTTCGACCGTATCAAGCGGCTGCATGATATGACTCAGGGTGAAACCGTCAAGATTCACCATCACCGGCAACAGCACATCCTTATGTTCGGCAATCCGGAATGCCATCAGCGTTGCATCGTATGCTTCCTGCACGGTGCTCACGTACACCTGGAGCCAGCCCGTGTCGCGTTCCTGCATTGCATCAGTATGCTCCGCCCAGATATTCCACCCGGGACCAATGGATCGGTTTACGTTTGCCATGACAACAGGCAGACGTGCGCCCGCTGCCCAGTTTGTCATTTCATGCATATACAAAAGACCATGGGAGCTTGTTGCGGTAAATGTCCGTACTCCGGTGATACTCGCACCGATGCATGCGGCCATCGCGGAGTGTTCACTTTCAACCGGAATATAACGACTTTTCAGTTCCCCTGTGGACACAAACTCTGCGATTTGTTCGACGATTTCTGTCTGGGGTGTAATCGGGTACGCGGCGATTACTGCCGGCTGAACCTGTTTTACTGCTTCAGCGACTGCCTTATTACCGGTTGCGATCTTTTTCATTCCTCAGCCTCCTCAGCAGCCAGTTTCTTGACATTTTTTGCGATATTCTGCCGGAGCAGTTCAAGCGTTTTTGCATCGATACCCTTAAACCGTCCTTGGGGGGCAAGATACTCTTCGAGAGGAACAGGTTTTTTCATTGCAGCTTTTGACTGGGGGTTGATGGAGAGCTTTCCGTACTCGCGTTCGTAGAGTATCCACATTCCGGATTTTACGGCAAGCTTTCCCATTTCGACGGATTTTTCCGTGGAATAACGCCACCCGGGAGGACAGGGTGCAAGGATGTGGATGAATGAAGGCCCCCGGAAGGTGAGCGCTTTCTGCACTTTCTTGAACAGATCCTGAGGGTAAGCAGCACAGGCAGTCGCCATGTAGGGCGGGTTGTGTGCGGCGATGATCGCATCGATGTCCTTTTTCGCATCTGTCTTACCGGTTGGCGTGGTGGTCGTGCGGGCGCCTATCGGTGTCCCCCCCGACCGTTGCATTCCGGTATTGCCATATGCCTCATTGTCATAGCAGATGTAGAGAAAATCGGTGCCCCGCTCAAAAGCACCGGACATCGCCTGGATGCCGATATCAAGGGTTCCTCCATCACCGGCATATACGATCACATTGGTCTTTTTTCCCGAGGCACGGAACGCATTTGACATACCCGATGCACATGCAGCAGCAGCACCAAAGGCGATGTTGTAAACGGGTATATTGAAGGCTGTGTTCGGGTAAATGCCCTGTATGACACTTGTGCAGCAGGCAGGCACGACAAGAACGGTATCAGGTCCTGCCGCCTTGAGCACGTACCTGAGTGCGAGCGAATCGCTGCACCCGGCACACGCGGATGTACATTTCAGCACGTATTCTTCTTTAGGAATTTCAGTGATGGTATCCAGCTCCTGCGGTGATACATAATATGTTAGTAAGCGCGAAAAGAGATCGCGAAACTATCTTAATACATCAACATGGGTCAAGAAAAAAGTATCATATCGTGCATGACTCCGGTGCTCAAGCAGCATATCTGAATCACTTTCACCCTGCCCGGTGAGGTGTTTAAAGATATGATATTTCAACAAGGTATGTGGGGAGGAAAAACCCCTCAGTGTCAGGTGCAGGATCATTGCACTTTACCCCTCCCGGCCTCTCATAAACCTTACAGAAACCTAAAAAACCAAAAAAAACCACTTTTCTTTTTGTTTTTTTCTGGATGAGCTGATACGTCGGTGTATCCTGTCACATATCATAATATATTTTAGGATCATTTCTCTAATGTCTTCTATGTCTCTTCGCTCGCTCAATCTCCCCGGTGTCGGAACAAAATATGAATTCGAGACCGATAAAGGTGATACGGTTGCAATTTTTTTCACAAAAACCGGAACTATCCAGATGTATACCCTCCAGAAAGGCTGCAAAACACCCAGCGCAGCGGAGATGACCCTTGTTGAGGCGCGAAGACTGGGGAACATCCTCACCGGTGCGATCATGGAAGCGGACCAGGAAAGTGTCGAGATCGCATTCTCGGCGCTTGCCGATCTCCGGGTTACTATCCATTCGTTCATCATCCCAAAAGCCATTTCCGGAAAAACAATTGAAGATCTCCAGATACGGGCAAAGACCGGGGCGACGGTAATCGCGGTCTGCCGGCATGACAAGAATATTATCAACCCCCCTCCCGCATTTGTCTTTGAGACCGGTGATGCGGCACTGGTTATTGGAGAAAGTGACCAGATCAGAATGTTTGAGCGCGAAATTATGGTGGATTAATGGAAGGGATCGTCCTTGCGCTATTCGTCTGCCTTCTCCTGGTGCTCATCACCAAGTACCTGTCGGTTCCTGCAATACCCTTCTATATTCTTGCCGGGGTATTACTGGGAAGTGCGGGGCTCGGGCTGGTCACTTCAGATGAGATCAGCCGTTTCCTGTCCGGAATGGGGCTGATATTTTTACTGTTCTTCATGGGTCTCGGGTTGAAACCCGAGCGTATTGCAGCAAACCGTTCTTCCGTCCTCACCAGTGGGTTCATCGATCTTAATGTCAACATGATTATCGGTTTTGCTGGGGCATACCTTCTGGGATTTTCGGTTACCGAGTCGCTTATTGTTGCTGCAGCGTTCTATATTTCGAGTACAGCGATGGCAATCACCTCGCTCATCGAAAACCGGAAGCTGATGCTCCGAGAAGCCGAAACGGTCATCTGGCTGATGGTCTTTGAAGATCTTATTCTTATCATCTTTCTTGCCCTTATTTCAGCCGGTAACCAGAACCTGATCGTTTTCCTTGTGAAAATTCTCGGTGTTCTGGGGGTGCTTTATGCATTGGCCCATTATGGTAAAGAATTTCTTATCTCGATTCTTGACCGTGATGATGAGCTTCCGATCATCTTCACATTTGTTGCCGTGCTCACTACCGCCTCAGTCTCTATGTACCTGGGAATTCCCGAATCAATGATGGTGATCGCTCTTGGTGTTGCATTTGCAACAACGGATCCAGATGCTTTTGAGCAGCATGCTCGTCCCTTTAAGGATGTTTTTTTGGTCGTTTTCTTTGTTTTCTTCGGTGTCACTATTGACTTTTCCGGAGGGGTAAACTGGTTTACGATCACTATCATCTGCCTCCTCGCTATCGTGAGTAAGCTCATATCCGGTGTGCTAACCGGAATATTCATTCATGGTTCGGCGCTTTCAGGCCTTGAAATCTGGGGAAATACGATTGGCAGGGGGGAATTCTCCATTGCTATTGCTGTTCTCTATGGCTCTCCGCTTATCGGGACCACGATTGCAGCGATGGTTATCGTAACATCGATCGTTGGATCGTTTGCGGCAAAATACAGTTCATCGTTACGGAGTGGGATTCTGCACCTGGGACGGAAAAAATCCTCCCCGCGCCGGGTGCATCCGGGACGCTGAGTATTATTCGATCAGCACAAGCCCGATCGAGTGGATATCGGAATGCATGATCTTCCCATATTCATTATTTTTGCATGGGACCGTTTCAAGTTCCCAGCCAACATTTCTGGCAGTTGCGAACACGTCCATGCCTGCAGCCTCCATGCTCGGCCGTACCTTATCCATATGCCGGCACTTCCGGCGCATGCTTTCGTCCACTACTCCAGGCGCCTCCTCAGCAACACAGTGCTGGTGCTCGCAGTATATGCAGGGATAACCGCCAAACCCGAATGCCTTGTAAAAGCCATCATAGAAAGCAGTCTTTTCAAGCAGGTGCATTGTTCCATTCACCCAGATGATCAGGTCCCTGAACCAGTCATGAAAGTCATCCGGTATATCCTCTGGCCCAAACGACCCCCGACCAGGTACCCCGTCAAACCGGAGCAGCAATCCGGTGGAGTACTCGTCTATCATGTGGCGGGTTTCATCGGGGGACGGGGCGTAGGGTGGACAGCCGAAATGCTTGCCATACCCTTTGCAGCCATACCGGCACTTGAACCGAACCCATTGGGATACAACAATTTTTTCCGGTGTAATTATCTTGACTATAACACCCTTTCCGCTCGCAATTTTCGTGAGTTTTTCAATTTCATCCGAAATATCCGTAAACACACCCAAAGCTCCCAAAAGAGAAGATGAGAACAGGTACCAATAAAAGTTTGTGCCCGGCTCGTTATGCTTATCAGGTATGCCGCTCTGATTATTTGGTGTCTGACCCAGGAATAAACGGGAGCGGTACATTCAAAACCTACAGGTAACCTTTCTTTGAATGTCGCAGGGTAGGGATATCTCATAAAACCCTGGAGGATTTAACGTGCGGATAGTGCACCGATCTGCATATTATCAGCTATGAACGTGAATTCAGGTGAAGGATGTTTGGGTCTATTCCCGGTTATCCTCCTTTTTGCCCCGCACTTCAATGATGCGTTGCACAACGAACCGTGAACTGCAGAGATCCCCGTTTTCGTATTTGCCGATGCGGACAATTTCCGGAGCCAGCCCGCGTTCAGTGAGCTGCAGATGTAGTGTTCTCTCATCGAAATGCTGGTTGAATCCTATGGTAATTACATCAGGCTGGATCTCTTTGATCGGGAGGAACATATCCGTTTTATCCCCAAGAATTGCATGATCTACGGGTTTCAGGGCAGCGACCATCTGGAGGCGGTACTCTTCGGGAATGATAGGACTGGGTTTGTGTCTGACGTTTGCGTCACGGGCAACGATTACCCAGAGCTCGTCACCCATTTTTTTTGATTCCTCAAGATAGTAAAGATGCCCCGGGTGGAGGATATCAAACGTCCCGGTAGCGACGACCCGGCGAGGAATCACCCGATCACCTCAATGGTGTGCGGATTGCCATCTGCCGTAAAACACTGCCAGTCAGACTCGTGATACGGGTAACCGATGATAAGGTGATACCGGCCTGTCCGCGGAAAAAAATTCACATCTGCCTGCGAAGGGCGAAGTATACCGTTCGGGTGACTGTGGGCGCTCCCGGCAAGATGGGTATCAAGTGGCATCATATCAAAGAGAAGTGATGCGGAATCCTCTCCGGCTATGGTGCCCGGGAGCATATTCATCTCCTCAATAATGCCGTCCCGTTCGCGGAGGAGGGCGACGAATTCATTGGGGTGGCTGGTGCGTCCCAACTCAAGGAGAAGTAACAGGAGTTCCTGTCGGATTCCGCGAATATTCATGATTCTGGTCCTCTGTCAGCACATCAGCGCTGTACCGATCTTTTTTGTTGTGTTCCTAAAATAAACTCTCGCAACAAAGAGAAGGAAATCTTTTTCTGGCAGGGAATGGACATCATCCCATTTATCAAGAATATCTGATACAGGTTCTGGAGATTTTATGAGGGGATGTAATTGAGTAATTTTGTTACCTCAAAACATGGTTGGGAATCTTCCTTCAATACCAACGACACTAAAATATTATTTCCGGCCCGTCACCTTGATGACGTGGTAGCCAAACTGGGTCTTTATCGGGCCAACAACTTTTCCGGGATCGTTTTCGAATGCAACTTTCTCAAACTCCGGCACCATCTGACCTTTACCAAACCAGCCGAGATCTCCCCCATCCTTCCGGGAGGGGCAGGACGAGAAGCGTTTTGCAACTGCAGCAAAATCTTCACCATCATTAATTCTTTTCATTATTCTGTTTGCCTCATCCTCAGTTTTTACGAGGATGTGGGATGCACGTGCCTGTTGTACCATACTTAGAATTGGAAGAATTATGGGATAAAAGAATTGATGGCAAGGAGAACAGATCCCTTTTAGAAATCCCCATCCTGTTCAAAGCTCCTGCCATACCTGATTGCCAGCTCTGCTTTGTATAATTCTCTTCCAAGATACGCGGCATGATCAAGGAGTGAAACATCCTCATGCGACAGGATGGTGTACAGCACATCCTGCCAGTGCCTTCCCCGAACAGCCTTGCCGTGGATCACTGCAATAATATAATCACCCTCAATGCCAATACGGAAGTTGCCTTTTGGATCATACGTGATTTCAGCGGGCATTTTCTTTGCAGGGGTTATTGTATCATAGTCAAGCGGTGGTTCACGCCTTTTCCGCTTTTCCTTGAGCACAAGCATATCGATGCCGAGATCTTTTGGATAGGGGCGGTCAGAGCAGAGTGACATCATTTCTGTCGCCCGACGCATCTCCCGGATTGATCCCATGGTCTTGTCCGAGTGCTCGCTGGTAAAGATTATTGAAGCGCCCGATTCATATGCCATGCCGGCCAGTAATGCATTAACACCAATGGAGTCTGCATCGAGAAGCTCAACAACGTTCCCGGCACCAAAGAAGAGCGGATACCCCGTATACTTAAAATTCTTCAGGGAAGTGACAAGACCGGAACCCACCGGCTGGAGCAAAGGATCAGCAATGATACATTCAATGCCCGCACGTTCTGCCAGCGCAAGGTTCTTTTTAAGCGTGCTGTTGCCCGGTACAATAACAGCTGCAACCCCTGCATCCGCAACATCAGCACCCACTGCGGGAATGTTGGTCTCCTGCAGGCTGAGGATAATATCAGCCCGCACCAGTGCTGTACGGATCAGATCAGGGTGTTGGGAATCAACAGCGAGAGGGCGGTCAATATCATCTAACAAAGAGAAGACCCGCGACACATCCTCCGGTATAGCATCGAAGCCAAACCCAAGGTCAACGATATCGGCACCCGAACCAAAATAGTATTCTACTACCTCCCGGATATTGGGACACCTGTGGGCATCCATCACTTCTGCAAGAACCTTGATCCGTGATCCGTCACCGATCTTGGTATTCCGGATCACAAAATCGAATCCGGCATCATGCTCCCGTTCTCCGATTTTTTTGTACGCGGCTTCTGCTTTTCTCCCGGCAAGAAAGTCGTCAGCGGGAATTGTGCGCGAGAGCGTTATCGTATCGAGAAGTGGAAGGATCATCGCAAGGTCTGCAGCATGCCGGGGACCGCGGTAAACAGGGACGCCAGTCTCACGTTCTACCTGTTCAAATGATGCAGTGCACATACCGGAGACGATTACCAGATCATACTCTCCTTTTTTGATCAGAACATGGAGCATGTGGGGTGTAATAAACGATGCAATTTCTCCCGTCACCACTACCTTCGCGTCATAACCCGCCGCCGCACATTTTACCATTTCTTCGGTGGCGGCACCAGTGGGCAGGAGGATGCGCATAAGTTCCCTTAATATCAGAGAGATAAAAACACTATGATCAGATGCTTATCTGCGATTTGCACGTGCATACCAATTTTTCAAAAGACGGGGAGAGCAGTGTCGAAGAGATCCTCAAAAAAGCAGAAGAGGTCGGGCTTGACGTAATCGCTATCACCGACCATGATTCTATTGACGGTGCAAAAAAAGCACTTTCGTGCACTACATCTGTTCTTGTTATTCCGGGTATCGAAGTCTCAACCAAGCAGGGGCACCTTATAATTCTTGGAGTGACTGAGTTGATTCCGGCTGGACTTGATGTAGTTGATACGATTGAGATTGCCCGGAAAATGGGGGCGCTCCTGATCCTGCCACATCCCTACCATGTCTGGCGTCATGGTGTTGCCCGCCGGAAAAAAGCCGGTATGGGCGCGGTTGATGCTATCGAAACGTTCAATAGCCGGTACATTGTGGGTTCAGCAAACCGGAAAGCTGCACGCATTGCAAAAAAGCTGGGGAAACCCTGTGTTGCAGGGAGTGATGCCCATCACGCGCGATTCGTTGGATTCGGCAGAACTTTTATCGATGCCGAGCGGGACATACCTTCAATCCTTGCTGCAATCCGGGCCGGGAAATTAACCTGTGGCGGACGACAGACACCTTTGCGGACCTACACACACCAGTCTCTGAACAATACATGGAGAAAGATCAAACGATTTACACGGCGCGTGCATCTCCGATGAGGCTGGGGTTCCGTGTATCCTATCTGGGAAGCAGGTTTTTTGGCTCCCAGATGCAGGAAGCACACCGCACAGTTGAGGGCGAATTTGTTGCAACCTGCCAGCGGTTGAGTCTTTTTTCCGATTGGCGTAAAGCAGGATTCCTTTTTGCCGGAAGAACCGATCGCGGCGTCCATGCATGCGGACAGATTGCAGCATTCTCGACAGATTTCCCTGACCGTGCAATTCTGACAATGAATCTCAAGCTACCTCCAGACTGCTGGTGCACCGGCTTTGCTGAAGTGCCTCCTGAGTTTCACCCGCGGTTCGATGCGAAGTCCAGAACGTACCGCTATTATTTCTCAAAATCACCTTCTGACATCTCTTCCATGGAGCGGGCTGCACACTCTTTTACAGGTTGTCACAATTTCACAAATTTTGCCCGTGTCGGTGATAAAAATCCCTGGAGGAACATCCTTGAGATTAAGATCGGGGAAAATGAGGGTTTTCATTATCTTGAAGTGAAGGCGGAAAGCTTTTTGTGGCACCAGGTCCGGTGTATGGCTGCGGCGCTTCTTCAAGTGGGTGAAAATGAACAGGATGAGGCATTTATCTCATCCCTTCTTGAAGACAAAGCAAAAAGACCCCTGCAGCCAGCCCCGGCTGAAGGACTTATTCTCTGGGATACCGATTGCGGAATTGAGTGGATTCCGATACCCATGGACCAGCGAAGCAGTACGCATATGGATCATGTTGTGCGACATCACGCGCTGATGACAAAGGTGTGCAGGGTGTTAAAGACACCGGATTTTTAAAAATTACCGCCCGCGTATTTTTAAAATCCGATCCGGGTAATTATTGTATTTCTCATGCACGGCCACTGGTATTTGCAGCAGCACTTACGGCAGAGGCAACGGTTTTCACAACACGTCGGTTGAGAACCAATGGGAGGACCCTTTCTTTTTGTGGTCGTTTGACAAACCCGGCAAGCGCATGAGCGGCTGCAACCTTCATCTCATCGGAGATCCGAGTAGCATGTACATCAAGAGCACCGCGGAATATCCCTGGAAACGCAAATGTGTAGTTGATCTGGTTGGGATATTCATTTAGTCCGGTTCCTACAATTGCCGCCCCGGCCTGACGGGCATCATGGGGAAGAATCTCCGGCATGGGATGTGCAAGTGCAAAGACAATGGGATCCTTGTTCATTGACCGGATCATGGCCGGGGTAATGACTGCCGGCACTGACACCCCTCTACAGACACCGGCTCCCTGCATTGCATCAGTGAGATCTCCCGTCCGTCCCTTTTTGGTGGTCTGCTATCAATCTTGTCTTGAGAAACAGGGAAATATTAAGGGATGGTTGTTCCAAATGTCGTGTCAATCCATGCCTCAATCAGGTCCCGCACCTTACGATAACCTTCGAGGACTTCCTCATCGCTGCCGGGTGTCAGGTGGGGATCTGAAAACCCGTGGTGAATGGTCTTTTTTGCTCCGGATACAATCGGGCAAATGGCGTGGGCATTGTCACACAGAGTTGCTGCGAGATCAAAGGAGGCCCCCCCAAACTCTGCGAGGGTTTTTGAACGATGGTGAGAGATGTCGATCCCGATCTCCTGCATCACGGTTATCGCCCGGGCGCTCACTACAGCCTTACGGGTGCCGGCGGAGAAAGCTTCGTACCGTTCCCCGTATTTTGCCCGGAGCAGCCCTTCTGCCATCTGGGAGCGGGCGGCATTTGCCGTGCAGATAAAGAGGACCCGCGGTTTTAGTGTCATGTTTACGAGTTTTATCTCCTTAGTTGTCCGTATCGTGCATCATGGGGCAGGGCACGTTTATAACTATGCGGTATTCTCTGCTTTCACCATAGAATGACAACAGACACTGCCGCCCCCGCCCGTCTTTGGGAAGGATCCCCAGCTGACGGTCATCAGCGCTCAACACCGACTCTACCTTATACCCTTTATCCGGGTTATACCCGCTTGGACTCTGGGCAGCAGTACTTTTTTCCGGAACTATTTTTTTTGGGGCCATCCGGATTCTTTTAACAGTGGTGAATTTCCGGGTATTTATCCTTTTTTTAGAAAAACCAGAAAAAAACTGAATTTTTTTTGGAACTTGTATGAAAAAGGAGGTCTTTTCCGATACCCGGGTCCAAGACAGCCCCCCGCTCTTTTTATTATTCCTCCCGCCAACATTCCATCAACGATATGGTGGCATTTGATTGTACCTGGTGCGGAAAGTGCTGTGCGAGCTTCGGGGAGTTTATAAAAATTGAGCGTCAGCTCACCAGCCGCGATTATTATTGCCGGTACGGGATAAAGAACGAGCTGTTTCTCGCCCATATTGAAGGAGACTTTGGCGACAGTCAACCCCCCTCATCAAAAGACAGTGAAACGGTAAAAGGCTGCCCGTTCATGCGGAAAAACCCGTCGGGCAAAGGTTTTGCCTGTGCAGTCTATGCCACCCGCCCGCAAATCTGCAGGGAGTTCCGCTGCTACCGGATGGTGATCTATCATAAGGAGGGTCATGAGTGTGGCAGGATACTGGGACGCAACGAACTAAAAACAAGTGACGAATCACTGGCACAGATCTGGAAAGAATATATCACCCCCCGGCTGCCTCACCCCAGTGATACCCGATGGGATACTGCCGTGACTGAGGCGCTTGCCGATCACGGATATCTTGGGGAACGGGTTGAATAATTATTTTGTTGGTACTGCTGTGACATTTACCTCCCTCCCTTCATAGCAGATACATATTCCTTCAGCTCACGCTCCATTACATCCTTATCCTGAAGGTTCCGTTCGACAATTTCAACAATTGCACTCCCGACTATAACACCCTCTGCACCAGCACTGGCGCATGTCTGTGCATGTGCGGGAGTTGAGATGCCAAAGCCGAGGGCAAGCGGAAGCGCTGTGTGCCTGCGGACACGGTACAGGAGATCGATTGCCTCTTCGGATACCTTTTCACGCACTCCGGTTACCCCGAATGCTGCAATAAGGTAAAGGTACCCCCGTGCTTTTGCAATGATCTTTTTCATCCGATCATCAGAGGTTGTCTGGGCGACAAGAAAGATGGGATCGATACGGTACCGCGATGCAACTGCACAGATCTCCCCAGCCTCTTCGACCGGCATATCGGCTATCAGGATACCGTCAACACCTGCATCGTGCGCTTCACGGTAGAACCGCTCGATACCGCGGTGATGGACAATGTTGTAATAGGTAAGGAACACGATCGGCACCTCGGATTCCCTGCGGATCTCCCGTACGATGTCAAACACGGTATCCGGTGTTGTGTTGGCGGCAAGCGCCCTTTCATCGGCTTTCTGGATTGTCGGACCATCCGCCACCGGGTCAGAGAAGGGCACCCCCAGTTCAAGGATGTCCGTTCCCCCGGCTATCAACGCCCGGGCAATCCCGATACAGGTGTCCTTATCCGGATCCCCGGCTACCACAAAGCCGATGAACGCCGGCCTTTTCAATGCGGTAAAAGCCTTCTCGATCCGTCCCATCAGGATCTCCCCGTTATGGCTGCCACTTCAGCCACATCCTTGTCGCCACGCCCCGAGAGATTGATGACAACGATGTCATCACGGTCAAACCGGTCCGCATTCTGCATCACATAGGCTACCGCATGGGCTGACTCCAGTGCCGGTATGATTCCCTCAGTTTTTGAGAGGAACCTGAAAGCGTCCAGTACTTCAGGGTCATTGACTGCTGCGTAGGTCACGCGGTTGTTGTCCCTGAGCATCGCATGTTCCGGACCAACACCCGGGTAGTCAAGCCCGGCTGAGATACTGTGCGTGGGTAACACCTGCCCGTTCTCATCCTGTAAGAGGTAAGAAAGCGTCCCGTGCAGTACTCCCACATCGCCGGCACAGAGCGTGGCAGAATGCCTGCCCGTTTCAATCCCTTCACCTCCGGCTTCGATCCCGATCAGTTCCACCTCATCAGAAAGGAACGGGTAGAAGATCCCGATCGCATTCGAACCCCCGCCTACGCAGGCAACAATGGTATCGGGGAGCCTGCCCTCTTTTTTCATCATCTGTTCCCGTGCCTCTTGGCCAATTACCGACTGGAAGTCCCGGACCATGAGCGGGTACGGGTGCGGGCCTACAACAGAGCCGATAAGATAGTAGGTGTCCTGGACGTTTGCAACCCAGTCGCGGAGTGCTTCATTGATCGCATCCTTGAGTGTCCGTGTCCCTGATTTCACCGGGATCACCGTTGCGCCCATCAGTTCCATGCGAAAGACATTGAGCGCCTGTCGCCGGGTGTCCACCTCGCCCATGTAGACTTCGACAGGGATGCCAAGTGCTGCACCGACAATCGCCGTAGCAACCCCGTGCTGCCCGGCGCCGGTCTCGGCAATCAGCCGTTTCTTGCCCATCCGTTGTGCAAGAAGCGCCTGCCCAAGGGTATTGTTCAGTTTATGTGAGCCACCATGCACAAGATCCTCGCGCTTCAGGTATATCATACACCCGAGTTCCCGTGAGGCATTCGGACAGAAGGTGAGTGGTGTCTCGCGCCCCGCGTATTCTGCCTGCAATGCTGCAAGATCGCTGATGAACTGCGGATCCCTTCTTACCCTTCCGTACGCATCTTCAAGTTCGATGAGGGCGCTCATCAGGGTCTCTGAGACATACTGCCCACCGTATTTTCCATATCTTCCCTTTGTCGTCAGACTACTCAACTCCGTGCTGCCGCGATGAACGCAGCAATTTTTTGGTGATCTTTGATACCCGGTACCTTCTCAATACCGCTTGCTACGTCAACGGCATACGGCTGGACCTGCCGGATGGCCTCTGCCACATTTTCCGGATTCAGGCCTCCTGCAAGGATTACCGGTACTTTCGCTCTCCCGACAACATCGCGGGCATGAGACCTGTCAAAGTCTCTCCCGCTGCCGTGGCTCTCATCTACGATAATTGCGTCACAGTCTTCAGGCAGCGGTTTGTCCCGCCCGATTACCCGGATCACCCTTGCGCCCGGTTTGTTCAGGAATACAAAAGGGTGAGATATCTGGATTGCATCCGGGTTGAGTGCAAGGATTTGTTCGAGGTCGTTGTCTGATGAGGTGTGACTCACCGCGACTCTTGTGGTAAATGGTCCCACCGCATCAAATATTTCCCGAGCCCGTGCCGGCGTGACATTCCGGAGGGATGCGGGGGAAAAAATCACGACACCTATTGCATCCGCGCCGCACGCTTCCGCAAATCGGGCATCGTCCGGCCTTGTAATTCCGCAGCACTTTATGCGCATACAAATTCCTCGAGTTTTTTTTCAGGCCGTTGCTGCTCCATGATCGATGAACCGATCAGGAATGCATCGCAGAAGGGTTTCAATTCCCTGATATCATCTGCTGACCGCATACCGCTCTCGGATACGATCGCTCTCCCGGCAGATCGAATGCTTTCTGACAGCTGGCGGGTAGTGGAACGGTCGATGGTAAGAGTCGAGAGGTTACGGTTATTGATCCCGATCAGTTCAGCCCGCGTGGCAAGGGCGGTCTCCACCTCCCCTGCGTTATGGACCTCGACAAGCGGTTCAAGGCCGTAATCGTATGCAAGATCAACAAATACAGGAAGACGATCTTTAAGCACCGCTGTAATCAGCAGTACCGCATCAGCCCCGAGTGCCCGGGACTCAGCGATCTGGTGTTCATCGATAATGAAGTCCTTGCGCAGAACCGGTATACTTACTGCAGATTTTACCCGTGCGATATCCTGTCCTGTTCCCCCGAAGTAATAGGGTTCCGTCAGGATCGACAGTGCGACGCATCCACTTCCAGAAAGTGCACCGGCCATCATCTCCATATCCACATTGCGCCGGATGACTCCCCGGCTGGGAGAGGTGCATTTTATCTCTGCGATGACAGCATTCATGCCGTTTCGGTTCCGTATCGCATCGATCAGGCTTACCTGAGGGTAAAAACCGTTCTCGGTAAAAGATGCAGGCAGACGGGCAACCCTTTTTTGGGTGCACCGGATAATCTCATCGAGGATCATGCTATCCCTCGTGTTGCATCCACCAGTGCAGTGAGCCGGGCAGATGCATTCCCTGAATCTATGGAAATGGCGGCAAGCCGTATCCCTTCATGAAGATCCTGTGCCACCCCGCCAACGTAGATTGCTGCTCCTGCATTCATGAGCACGATATTACGTGCTGCACCCCGCTCACCCTGCAGGATGTCCCTGATGATACCGGCGTTCGTCTGAGCATCACCTCCTCTGAGATCCGCTGGCTGTGCAGGTGCTATGCCAAACCTGTCACAATGGATCGTGTACTCCCGGATTATACCGGTATGAAGCTCGGCAACCACGGTCTCCCCGGTAGTTGTTATCTCGTCGAGACCGGATCCATGAACGACCATCGCCCGCGAGAGCCCGAGAATGCGCAGCACCTCTGCCATGGTACTGGTAAGCCCCGAACGGTAGACGCCCAGGATCTGTGCCTGTGCACCTGCGGGATTTGCCAGAGGACCGAGAATGTTGAACACGGTCCTGCACCCGATCTCACTTCGTGCGGTCATGGTATGTTTCATCGCAGGGTGATAATAAGGGGCAAAGAAAAAGGCAATTCCGACCTTTTCCACAATATGTGCCTGCAATTCCGGTGCAGTTGCTAAATTTACTCCCAGTGCTGCGAGGACATCTGCCGAACCACACCTGCTGCTCATGCCCCTGTTGCCGTGTTTGACTACCGGACAACCGGCCCCTGCGGCAACAAAGGCAGAAGCGGTGCTGATGTTGAAGGTCTGCACCCCGTCTCCCCCGGTACCGCAGGTGTCTACCAGTATTCGCCCTATCGCCGGCTTTACTGTTATTGCATGATCCCGCATTACCCGGGCAAATGCAGCAATCTCTTCTGCGGTTTCACCCTTCATGCGTAATGCAAGGAGAAAAGCACCGATCTGCGCCTGTGATGCTCTCCCCTCCATAATTTCTCTCATCACATCAGCAGCTTCAGCAGCAGTAAGATCCTGCCGCCCGGCAAGTTTTGTGAGAGTCTCTTTGAACATCATTATGCCACCAAAGTGCCGGTAAGGAAATTTCTGATAATCCGATCGCCTTCCTGCGAGAGTATGCTCTCCGGGTGGAACTGCACCCCCTCTATGGGAAAACAGGAGTGCCGCACTCCCATGACATACCCATCATCCAGGCTCGTAGCAGTCACCCTGAGTTCATGCGGAAGCGAATCTTTACCAGCAACCAGTGAATGGTACCGGGTTGCGATGAATGGTGCCGGAATACCGGTAAAAATCCCCTTACCATCATGCTGGATCGCGGAAGTCTTGCCATGCATCAGGTGATCTGCCCTGATGACTTCTCCCCCGAATGCAGAGCATATAACCTGGTGGCCGAGACAGACACCCAGCGTTGGAATTGTCCTGCTCATGGTGTCCAGTACTTCCGGACAGACCCCCGAATCATGAGGAGTCCCCGGTCCGGGTGAAAGGATAATTCGCTCGCACCCGGACTTTTCAAGGCGTTCAAGAGGTGTATCGCAGGTCATAACAACCGGATTGCCCCCAAGTTTGCCTACCTGCTGGTACAGGTTGAAGGTGAAACTGTCATAGCAGTCCACAATAAGGACTTTCATGAAAATACACCCGCCATCTCGATCGCACGCAGCATTGCGGATGCCTTGCTTCCGGTCTCCTTCCATTCATTTTCAGGGATCGAATCAGCAACAATTCCCGCTCCTACCTGTATGTAAGCCCTCCCATTGCGTACAATAATTGTCCGGATGGCAATGGCGAATTCAAGATTCCGGTCAAACCCGATATAACCAACAGCACCGGCATAGAGGCCACGTTTTTGTGATTCTTCTTCTTCGATAATCTGCATCGCCCGTATTTTTGGGGCACCCGAAACCGTGCCGGCAGGAAAACAGGATTTGAATGCGTCATAACAGTCAAGGTTATCTTTGAGCATGCCATTGACCGTTGAAACAATATGCTGGACATGAGAGAATTTCTCGATACCCATAAATTCATCGACCTCCACGGAACCGAACCTGCACACCCTTCCCAGATCGTTTCGTGCAAGATCTATGAGCATCGTGTGTTCAGCCCGCTCCTTGGGATCCGCTAAGAGCTCGCGTGCAAGCAGTGCGTCTTCACGGGCATCGTGTCCCCGTGGACGGGTACCGGCGATCGGTACTGTTGTCACCCGCCGTTTTTCGACCCGCACAAGCATCTCCGGGCTCGCTCCAATAACCCGCTCGTCGCCAAAATCGAGATAATACATATACGGGCTCGGGTTGATCTCCCGGAGGGCGGCATAGATCGCGAATGGATCGTTCTTCACCGCACACTCCATCCTGTGCGAGAGCACTGCCTGGAAGATGTCCCCTGCGAAAATATGTTCCTGTACATTCCTCACGGATCGCTCAAACTCTCTCTTCGATAGTGAAGGGATATATTCCGGTCTTTTTCCTTTTCCCTGCTTCAGCACAGCGCCGGTATGTTTCTTAGGTTTCAGGCCGGCAATATGCACCCGCAGGGTCTGGATCTTATCAACACTGTGGTGATATTCTTTGACAAGGTCGGAATCGTAGGTGAGGAACGGGCTTGAAAAGATGAAGAGTTTGCGTTGTGCGTGATCAAAGATGATGCAGTCTTTGGTAAGCATGAACCGGGCATCGTGATTTTCGCAGTCGCGGTTCTGTACCGAAGTCCGGCTGCTGTTGGTTCCCCTGCCAACTTTTCCAAAGAGGGAGTGCACGCAGTCATACGCGAAGTAACCGACCATTCCCCCGAAAAACCGGGGTGCGTTTACGTTCATATAGCAGAACCGGGAGAGGATTGATTTGATCTTGTCGACTGGGCTCTCCCCTTCAGGATCTTTTGCAATCGCAGTATACGGTTCATTTCCCTGAACATCTGCTGTATGCCCTATCGTGACCACGAATTCGGGATCAATTCCGATATAAGAGTAGCGTGCAATTTTTTCGCTGCCTTCCATAGATTCGAGCAGGAATCCACATCCGTTCCTGGTGCCTGAGTACACATCCAGGGGTGAGATATCCGGCAACGGAAGTTCAGCACAAAGGGGGATGATCAGCGGTTTTGGCTGATCATTCACTGCGGTGAGGTATTCCTGCAGTCCAAGGTTTAAGATGAGATCGTTTTTCATAGCTGAAATTTCCCCTCCCCTGGGGCTTCATCGTGAACCACACGGTTTTTCATAGTTTTTGCAATCCCCCAGTAACTTTCTGGAGTTCTGCTGTGGGGGGCCAGTTTCTTCCCGGCAACAGTGAAGGTTCTCTGTATACAGCTCAACTTTGTACATATTTATACATTGTTGTATTTTGTTGGTTATTGATGCATTTTTAAATGCATAATAGCAATTATTGACCAATGGATTCATTCATGCATGATTTGATGAAAAAATGTAGATCGAATAAATGCCTGGCGGTTATGCATTATCGCTGTTTATGACAGGGCTTTAAATTTTTTGTTTCAGGATTACTCGGTTTTTACTCCACGCACTTTCAACTCTTCAGCCTTTTTTTTCGAACACTCCTCACACCTGAATTCAGGCTCATGATCCATTGTCCTGTCATATTCTCCCGATCTGACAAGGCGGTATCCCCGGGCAACCTTTCCGCAGTCCACGCATGAGATATTGTCTTTGACCTCCCACTGTGCAGCGAGCGATTGTGATGTAAAGATGAACTGGTCCACCCAGAAAAAGATCAGTCCTCCAATCAGGTTTGCCACTATAGCTGCGACTAGCCAGCCATACGGGGCTAACAGGATGCCGACCCCGGCCAGGATTGGGGTGCTTGCCTGCCAACGGAGGAGGTAGAGCCCGTATCGCTTGTAATTGACCTGCATACCAGATGATTCTCAAACCGAATAATAGTTCTTGTGATAAGAGCAGGCCGAGTCAATGAGGCTGCGTTTAACGATTACATTTACTAAAACAATCTTCTGGTTTTTTCTGGGAATCCCCGGGAAGGAGAAGAGATTTCAAGGCTCTTCGAAATGGCGTAAATTCCGGCGTTTAAAACCGGGAGAAATGCACAAATTACCCCAAATGCAGGAAGGAAGGTCAATCACTATATAGGAAACATGACAAATCCTGTACAGCCTTTCTGGTGAAGAAGCGTATGGTAAGCTATCAAAAGAAGCCGTTGAGCTGGATTTTTGTTACACGGATGATGACGATCATCTGTTTTCTGATCGTCATGGTCCTGGCAACGATCCTGACGACAGTCACCACACCCGAGGGTCCTTATCAAAGTGCAGCCGATGGTATTCTTTTTTCAAATTTCTGGCTTCTGCTCTTCATTCTGATTATCTGGTTTGTTGCTGACATATTCGGTACATTTAAATTTCCCCTTAACCTGCCAGCCCCTATTATCAGGGCTTTTGGCAGTGCATTCTGCATAGCATTCATCCTGATTGTCTTTCAATGGGTGGACAATACGTATGGCACTACAGTATCGCAGTTCTTTTGGCTGATCCCCTCGGTAATTGTTCCTCTCGTTTTTCTCATCATTCTCGCAACCGGGTATTATGTTATCTTCAGGCAGCTCTCTGAGCAACCAAAGACCGAAAGTGAAGGGGAAAGTGATACTATTCTGGTGAATGGTGAACGGTATGTCTCAGCAGCTCAGTCGACTTCAGATGCGAGATCATGGGAAGAAATCGGAGCGGAGTTCCGGGTGATGCTCTATGATATCTTCCACCGCATCCGCGAAGATATCCGGATAAGGAAATAAAAAAGCGAAACCTGGTTAAATCACCAGTCAGGATTATCCAGAAGGAATTTCTTTTCTTTTGCTTCAAGTTCTTCAGGAATCAGGTGTGCAGGCATACAGATGCACCGGTGCTCTATAAAGATACCTTCTCTGAAGGATCCCTGTGTTTCTCCAGGTCGACATGCCCCATACACATCAGCATCGCAATCATGATAGACCTGCGGAAGTCCCTCACGGGCTGCACATTCCTTTGCTTCTTTCCAAGATATTGCCATAGTACAAGTACAGGTCAGGCAAAACAGAAGAGGATTTCTTTTTTATAAAGGGATCCCACAGAGTGGTGCTTTATAGATCAAAAACCATAAAAAAGGGAGAAAATTTAATCAGATCAGTACCGGGGTTTCCGGTGTTTTGGGAGGCAGTCTCTGCAATAGACAGGCCTGCCCTCTGTTGGCTTGAAGGGGACTTCGCATTCTTTTCCACAGTCTGAACAGACCGTTTTTGTCATTTCTCTGGGACCGAAGTTTTTCGGGCTGCCATAACTCTTCTTTTCCATATTATTACTCTTGCAGTTTTTGTTCTGCAGTTTAAATATTTCTGCCAAGATTATAAATACATCTGCATGGTGACGAATGAGTTTAGCCCTGTTACAATCTCAGGGGATGATCTCACATCCGTTATACTTTTCATGGGAAAAATCTGCTCGATGAATTGCACCGCAGGCGATAAGGTCTCTTACACGAGGAAGAGCCTTCATCAGACCTGTATGAAGAGTTTCTACGGTACTGCAGACTATCCTGCGCTCATTCACCCCCCATGGTTTTATAATGTTTGAATAGAGGCATCTCCCCCCACAGAATCCGCGGATTTGACAGTCTGCACACTCCCCATTTACCATAACGACCGGAAGATTGCGGGGGTCAGAATCCAGTATGTGCCCTACGTAGTACTGCGACATCCCTATCATCACCGGGCAGGGAGCGATGTGTCCGTCGGTCATAATACTGTAGTTGGCATACCCTGAACCGCACCTGAGACTGCTCTGGCGTTCAAGAAGAAGGTCTTCCATGGGATCAAGGAATGGGTACCAGTGCAACACCTCCCCCTCGTTTTCCATATGGTCAACCCAGTCTGATACGAGTCTGAGGATACCAGGATTGTAGTTCTCAATAACCCAGTCTCCAAACTGTCGATGTGAAAAATCATCGGCAAAATTGGCATCCAGTTGCCAGTGAATGGAAGGGAAGGAATAATCCGGGTTGTCAGCAAGCCAGTGGACTTCTTCGGCAATATCCGTATTCTCATTTACGGTCATACGGGCAATAAGTTCATGAATATACCCATTATAGCGGATTTTTTTAATATTCTCCATTACTTTCCGGTACGTCCCTTCACCCCGGTTTGCATCCGTCAGCTCCTTCCTCCCGTCTAGAGAGACAAGGATCGTAGAGAAACGGTTGATAATTTCAGGAGATAACCGGTCAAGCAGGAGCCCGTTGGTCTGAATCATAAACCGGTGCACCGGTGCTTCCCGAACGATAGTGCTGACAAGATCTGGGCGCATCAGTGGTTCGCCACCATAGAAGGTGAGTGTTGCTGAAGGATCCTTTTTTAAAAAATTGTAGATAAGAGGGAGATCAACATCAAGTTCTGGGGGAAGAAACCGGTCTATCTCCAGGGATACTTTATCCGGGCCCTCCGCACCTTCCTTAGCTTCGAATATTTTACCCCGGCAGTAGCTGCAGCAGAGATTACACTCATCTGTGACTATGAGGTGGAAGTGCACGAAAATCTTATCACATATGAGATGTGACAGACGATAAAAGGGCAGCATGCAATGGCTGGGTTTTTTGCCGTGGCGAAAAAAATCCCATAAATTTTTTTGAGAAATGCCACAATCTATAAACAACCATTCTGGTAATAATCCGGTATGTCCGTGGACCGGTATTATGCTCCAGAGATTGAGACTATGGAGCGGGGAGATCTCGATGCTTTGATAGATGAACGGGTGCGCTACACCGTTCAATACGCCGCTGAACATTCCCCGTTTTACCGGAAGTGGTTCTCTGAGAACAACATCAACCCCGCAGAAATCAGGGAACATGAGGATCTCCTGACCCTGCCAGTTATTTCAGGAAAAACAATAAGGGAGCACCAGCCCCCTGTTACACCTGAATTTGAATTTTTATCCACCAGCTGGAGCAACGTCTTTTCTATTCAGGAAACAAGTGGGACAAGTGGAACACCCAAGGGTTTTTTCCTGACCTGGGATGACTGGAAGCGTTATGCTGAGAAGTACGCCCGGAGTTTCGTCTCACAGGGATTTTCGAATAAGGACCGGATTGTAGTCTGCGCATCGTATGGCATGAATGTTGGTGCGAATACGATGACGATAGCCGCACAGCGCATTGGCATGGGTATTATCCCCATTGGAAAATGTACCTTTGAATCACGGATTCTGAAAAGTTATAAACCCACATCAATTGTGGGGAGTATATTCAAACTGCTCAGGCTCGCACGACGGCTCTCTTCGGAAGGGATCAAAACTTCTGACACATCGATCGATAAGCTGGTCGCTGGTGGTGAGGCTTTTGCGGACGAATCCCGGGCCTATCTTGCCGAATTGTGGGGAGTGCCGGTCTTTAACACTTATGGGAGCACGGAAGGTACGATGTGTGGTGAATGCACGCAGATTGCCGGGCTTCATGTCCCTGAAGATCTCGTCCACCTTGATGTCTATGATCCCCGGATGCAGTCGTTTGTGAATGATGGTGAGTGCGGGAGGGGAGTGCTTACCACGCTGCTGCCGGTTGGTGGTAAGTGTGGTATGTTGCTGATCAATTATGATACCGAGGACACTACTGTAGTTCTCACCCGCGAGCGCTGCAGGTGCGGAAGGACTCACATGCGCATCATCAATCCCCAGAGAGAAGCAGAAACCATCTGGTTATTCGGGAACCCTTTCAACCGAAGTGACATAGAGGCAGCAGTTTTCCAGCATCCGAGTATGGCATATATTACCGGCGAGTATGAAGCCTATGTGTACGATGGGGATATGCCGGGGGAATCCGTGTTGCGGGTTAATCTCGAGTGCTTTGATCCGGAACACTGCGACCGGCACCTTGTAGAAGATCAGTTTGTTTCGCGTTTCCTGAAGTACAAATCATTGATCGCAGAACACTATCACGACCAGTCATTCCACATCGAATTTAAATTTACCGGGCCCCGGGGGCTCGATTTCTATACACTGAAAGGACGCCCAAAACGACTTGTTGACAGAAGGGAACACTGACGTTTAATTGAGGAGGATAACGGCAATTTACCCGGCGGGATCCCTCTTGCTGAGATCCAAGAGCCGTTAGGATACACTCACACACATTGCCCTGCCCCCCGGGAGGTATCCTTGTCTGAACTGCAAAAGATGCGCTTTTCCCTGTTAAAAAAATTACGGCGTAAGTGTTGAATAAAACCGAAATTTAACCGAATAAATCAAAACAGAGCGATTTAATTGGGATTCTAATCGGCCTTAATAGTGCGTCACAATGCCAAAAATACCCTCAAAATTTTGGTAAAAATCAGGATTTCGACGGACTTCCGACGGAAACCTTTTATATTATCAGGCGTTAATTCTCATTATCAAAACCCAATCGTGGTTTTGAGGTGTTTAAATGGGAACCAAAATTGGAAAAGAAAAAATTCAGCGTGAAAAGGGTTACCTTTACTTCATCGGCAAAGACGGCTATGTATGGGCCGCCCCGATGAAGCACAACAAGACCGGCAAGAAGAAGAAAGTCGGCACTGAAAAGATCGCAAAAGAATCCGGTTTCATGTACTATATCGGCAAGGACGGATTCGTCGCGAAAGCCAAGATGAAAAACGCATAATTACACTTTTGCTATTGCACGCAGTCCGTCTGCATGCCGGAAAACCGGCATGACGGGACTGCACATATTTTCTCCTGACAGGAAAGTATCTCGCTTCAGACTCTTTTACCTAATTTTAAAAATACGCTATAACTGCTTCAGAAGTCCTGCAGATATCCAATTCGCCGGACCTAAAGATTGAATTGCTTTGCCATGTAAAAATGGTTTAATTCCGGTATTTTTTAAGATGTGACTGTTCCATGGTGTACCTTGTTGATAAAAAATTTCATGACTGGACACATGGACTGGACACCCGAGACAGTATGGTTTCAATCTTTGCGCATATCCGTGATATCCCGTACTCACTTATTGTTCCATTACAGGATCCCAAAACCTCAATGGAACAACTACTCATTGCTGGTAAAGGATCATGCGGCCCCAAGCACTACCTGCTCGCGGAGATGTACAGGAAACTGAATTTGAGTGTAGTATTTGCAACGATTGCATTCTCGTGGAACGACCCTGACCTCCAGTACCCTCCGGACATCCGAAAACAGGCTGTCCGGCTTCCTGTTGCATACCACCTCTCTTGCAGGGTTCAGATTGGGTGCCGCTGGATTCTGGTGGATGCAACGTGGGATCGCCCTCTTGGCAGGGCCGGCTTCCCGGTCAATGATCATTGGGACGGTTATTCAGAAACAAGATGCGCTGTAAAACCCCTGATGTCTGCAGTGAGTGCCGCGTTCTGTCACAAAAGCAAAAACGATCGGTGCTCTATAAATGGAGAAGTCTGAACTTTACCCGATTGAAGGTGAGAAGGACCATTGGGATGGTGAGGACCAGGCACGGTATTATCGCGAAAAGGTTTCTGCCCGTACACCAGATGAGTCAGAGCAGATTATGCGGTTTAATCATGATTTTGATGCCTGGCTGGATGACGTTCGGCAACAGAAGTACAATCTCTCTCCTTATGATTTAAAATAGAATTCCCCTTTAGGAATCTGATAGCAGATTCTTTCGCTCTTGAAGCCGCAGGTTCGCGGCAAAGGTGCGGGAGAGAAGTGGATTGACTGCCTGAGGGGGTAGTCCAAGGACTGCGGCTGCTTTTCCGGTGAGTTTCATCAGGTCAGGAAAATCATCGCCCATGGAAGCAAGAACAGCCTCGTGGATCTGCTGGAGATAGTCAAGCGCAAGGTCCATCCCCAGGTAAGCATCATCCCCGTTACGGGGCTCGTCCCACGATGAAAGCAGGACCCTGATGCCCCGTATCGCTTTGAGTTTTTTTACCGATTGTACAGATAAAAGGGCATCATCATACACCGGCAGGTCTCCTGCAACAGGGACTGCATCACCAGAGAAGAGAGCCCCTTCCTGGTGCAGGAAGAGCGAGATTGAACCCGCAGAATGGCCAGGGGTGTACAAGACCTGCATCTCCCCTGCCCTGGTGTCATCGGGTTCAATCGAATCCCCCTCCACGAGTTCGTTATCGATATGCACCGATCCACCCACAAGCGTTGCGAATCCTGGTACCGGGCGCTCGCGGTTCTGGAGTGCCACATCTTCAATCCAAGAGCGTTCAGCCGGGTGTGCCGCGACGCTGCATCCGGTCAACTGCTGAATTGCCGCTGCTGCCCCTATATGATCAGGGTGGGAGTGAGTCAGGATCATAAGTGCAATGTCAGATGGGTCGCGGCCAATGGACCGGATATACTCAAAGATGGTTTTCTCGCAACCAGCAACACCCGAATCAATCAATGTGATCATTTCACCAAAGATGATATACGAGAATACAAAGCGCTCGATGACCGCCCCGTCGTTGATCGGTATTTTGAATGAGTGCCTGAGTGCGTGGATAGAGGGGGTGATTTGCACGGTTTTTCCTGCGTGCGGGTAAAAAATCAGATTACAACTCCTGAAATTTTAAAAGAAATTTCCGGACTTGGTACCCAAAATACCCTGATATGGGCCCGTCGTGATTCGAACACGAGATCTTCGCCGTGTGAAGGCGACGTCATAGCCAGCTAGACCACGAGCCCGTATGCATCGACCGGGAATTGAACCCGGGCTATAGGCTTGGAAGGCCTAAGTCATACCACTAGACCATCGATGCTATGATGCTTTACAATTTTAGTGAGCAGTAGTATTAATCATTCCCATTTCACGGTTTTAAAAAAAGAAAGAGGAATTGTATTTTTAAAAAAATGTTGTTTGAAGTATCTGCGTTAGTATCTTTCCGGTACCAGGGCTGCAATAAAGGCAATTACCGGCCCGATAATAAGCCCTGCCCAGAAGAGCAGTCCCAGAAGTCCGATTATACCGAGCGAAAATCGATTCGGTTTCGATAACGGGAATGTTGAACGGGCAATACGAAGAATCCAGACCCCGAGTATGGCTGGAATGAATGCAAAGATGAGTGTTACAATCACACCAGCAGAAAGGCCAGTTACCATAAGGACCCGTACCATCTGAACAAGTAGAATGCATGCGCTACCAAAATAGCATAATCCGGCAATTGTAACAAGCCAGAATGACCATGGTTTTTTTATTGGTTTGTTTTGCTCTCGTCGGGCTATGAGGATAAGACCAAGAATCATGATTGTAAGGAGCGGTGCCAGGATTGCGATCAGGGACTGCCCCTCCCAAATATGCGTATTTATAACACTGACAGGTACGAGAATCCATTCTGAAATACTGAACTCCTCAAGGTAACCAACAGCAATACTGTACTGGGTTTCATCAGCCGGACTGACAATCGCGACATAGTAGCTTCCTGGCTGGGTGATGTTTTTTGAGTAGGATGCAACGTTAAAAATTGCAGCAGGAGTGAATGGTTCATACTCTGCAGTGACTGGTTTTTGACCCTTGATCACCTCCGCACTATAACCTTGCGGGATCTCAATGGTTTGAGGAAGAGTGGTGGTGGACCCGGAATTTCCCGGGCTCAGAACGATGATATCCGGGACCGGCGCATCGAATCCGGGAGTCATCAGAGAAAGCCTGAGCTGGTCACCGGAATTCAGGTTGAACCGGTAATACCCTCCCTCCCCGGCATCATGGAGATGCCCGTATATTACGTACGATTTGAGGGGATTTTCAATAAAAAGTGCTGAATTTAGATTATTATTATTGTCGGCACTGATCGGTACGTGGGAATCCACCGGAAATATAATTCCCATCAGGATGATTAAAAACAGAAGAAGCAGCCAGCGTCTGGTCATGAAAAGTGTATCGATTCCTAGAGGATATAAACCTGAAGTTCGGACCAGCTACCCCCAGGAAAAAACAGATTGCAGGCAATCGGGTCACCGAGGGAGGGAACCTTCCATTAAAGAATCGTGCATACCGGACTTTAAGCACAGGATACCTTTTTTAGAGAAATTTATCATGATTGGGAATAATCGGGGTATCTTTTTTCCATAAATGGATATCCCGGGCACGATCAAAATAGAATTTGGCCTCCTCAGGTTTTCCCATCTCTTTATAACAAATGCCAATATGATTCCATACATTCGCGTTATTAGGCATCTGGTTTGCCACCATTTTGAAGGTCTGGATTGAGGAATCGAGATATTTGTTGCTCATATAGAGGACGCCTATCATTTCGAGTGTTTCACCAAGATTGAAGAGAAGTTCCGGGTTCTCCGGGGCAAGTTCAACTGCCCGAAGCAATGATTTGAGGGCACTTTTATTGTCCCCCATTTCCCGGAAACAGAGGCCACGATCGTTCCAGACATACGGAAGTTTATCGTCAATCTCCAGGGCTTTATTGAATGCGACAATCGCCTCCGGGTATTTCTTTTCCTTCAGGTACAGACTGACTCCTTCCTTGTAAAGGGAAGAGGATTTGCCTGACGACGTGCCGAGAAGCTTATTGACCAGCCCTGCCGGTTTTGATGTTTGCCGGGACGCGGCTTCCGTTATATGGGCAACTGCATCCTGTGTCTCATCATGTATCACGATATCCTTGAATGTCGCAGTGACGTCGCGCACCGTTTCGACAGCCGCGATAAAGTTCCCCTGCCCGTCATACACCGGCATCGCTTTCATCCAGAGTGTCCACTCACTTCCGTCCCGTTTTAATCCTTTGGTAACCGCGATAATCGGGCCTTTTGCAACCCTGCTGACTATCATATATTTATGTCTCTTTATCTCATCATCCGGTTCAAAGATGAGATTTGCCAGCATTTTTCTTCGGGTTCCAAAAAAAGGTTCTGCATAGAAATAATCGCTTTTTTCAATCAATGCACTTGCCGGTGTATCTGTCAGCTGTTCCATTGAGGTATTCCAGGCAACAACCCTGCCTTCGCGATCTATGGCGAAGCTGGGATCGGATGAAAAATTGATCATATCTGAGATTACCTGTTTCGTCGTACCCAGGTTTTTTCCGATATACGTCTTTTCCACGGCAGTTTTGACCAAAGTCACCAGTTCACGGAACTGAGTCTGTGGATCTTCACCTTTTTTTATGTAAAAATTTGCACCATTATTCATAGCTTCGATTGCTGTACGTTCATTCCCGGCTCCCGTAAAGATAATCACCGGCGTTGTATTGCCTTCAGAGCGGAGAATTTTTAAAAATTCAATTCCATCGATCTCCGGCATGGAATAATCGACTATGATGGCATCAAAGGTTTTTTCAGGAAGGATTTTTAGTGCCTCTGTTGCGGATTCTGCTGTGTGGACACTCATTTCACGGGACCGTTCAGAGAACAGTTTGAGCACTTCAAGCAGCGCAGGTTCATCATCGATCAGGAGGACAGACAGCAAGGTCAGAGCACCCTTTATTAGTAGTTCAATGAGTCCCGGCAGATATAAATATAGGGTTTTTATGACGGCTCATCATTATCTCAAGAGGAGATATGAAGGTCAACTGGGACGAAAATCAAATTTGAAAATACCTGCAAATCGACCCAGGGATAAACGATTGAAGAGATGCGTAACTATCGATATAAAACAGGATGACTATTTTGAATTAAAAAGGGTGAAAACCGGAAAGTTAGTACCCATGTATTTCAGCTTCGATTTTCTCAAGGTTTGCAATCCGCTTTTCGAGCGGTGGATGGGTGGAAAGAAGTTCCATAAAAGACCTTCCTGAGAGTGCCGGGATGATGAAGAAAGCATTCGCCGATTCCACCTTTGCCTTGGCTTCAGCAGGTACTGCATCCATGCGTCCGCTGATCTTGCTTAATGCGGACATGAGTGCTTTGGGGTTCTTCGTGATAAGGGCACTTCCACGATCTGCTGCAAACTCACGATATCTCGATAGTGCAAGGATGAGTAACGTACTGACCGCATATACGACAATTGAGACAATCCAGATGATGATTGTTCCTCCGCCTTCCCGGTTGCGCCCCCCTAAAACCGCGGAAAAGAAAAAACTCTGCATGATCATCGAAGCAATCATAGCAATAAAACTGGCCATTGTCATGGTAAGGATATCCCGGTTTTTCACATGAGCAAGCTCGTGCGCAAGAACGGCCTCGAGCTCCTCCTTATTCAGGAGCCGCATGATCGAGTCTGTGCATGCGACAACGGCATGTTTTGGACTCCTGCCAGTTGCAAATGCATTGGGTACCGGGCTCTGCATGATTGCAATCTTTGGGAGGGGAAGGTCTGCTTCCTTGCAGAGCTTCCCGACAGTCTGATGAAGTTCAGGATATTCATCTTTTTCGAGGATCCGTGCCCCTGTAGACCAGAGTACCAGTTTATCTGAGAAAAAGTACTGGACTAATCCCATTCCTACAGCTAATAACACTATCAACCAGAGACCTGCTCCGAACGCGAGGAGTATGGTCATGAAGACAAGGTAGAGAATCAGCAGCAGGAATCCCGTCAGTACGATCCTGCCTGTTAAGCCCCAGTCACGTTTCCATTCCATAAGTGGTACATGTTCGTTATGGGCGCTCTTAAAACATTCGACAATTGCAATAAACGGCGCAAATTTTGAGCCTATTCATGGATTCATCAGATGCTTCCTTGCAGAGGGGGTTGGGCATAGGTATTTTCCGCAGGATCAATACAGAAACTATTTTCTTGCTGGCATCTGACTGGTACGCATGGCTGAAGTCGATCCCGAAGCGCTGGCTGATGTGGCATACGGCATCTTCGAGCACTCCCTGAACCAGGGGCTCCAGAAGCAGGACAAATACCTTTATGCACTGGTCGAAGGCGGAGTTGACTTCAAACCGGAACTTTCCATAATTTTTGAGAAGTTTGCTCATGAATATCCACAGCTTGCAGAGGCAATATTGAAACGATTTTCCGATATTGACACAATTTATGGGATGCTCTGCAACGGCGAAGGGGTGATCCCAACCAAAACAACTCAGGCGTACTGGATTGTGCAGGACGCTCCGGGAAGTGCTCCTGAGGCAATCGAGGATGAAAATGCAGGGAAATGGCTGATTTTCCAGGAGCCGGACATGGCAGATGAAGCATGGAAAAAGATCCGGAACGCTACAGTGGCACTCGAGCTCGGTATATCTGCAAAAGTGAGCACATCAAAACCAAACCCGGAATCACGCGATAACCGAAAAGTCATCTATGTGTATACAAAAAACTGGGCAGATGAGACAGATGTGATGCGGGTGCGTGAAGTACTCCGCACGCTGGGTTTTATTGAACGGATAGGGTACAAACGGAATATCGAAACGTTCGCCGGGGAATATGCCAAGAAAGGCAAGCGGGTGACTTACTACTCGGCATGATTACAGGTAATAGTAAAAAAGTAAAAAAACTTGAAAAATATTGAAGATAACAATTACGCCTTTCTTTCCTTGTTCTTGGGGCGCAGGTTCTGGTAACCGCACTTACGGCAGCTGGTTGCGCGTATTGCATTGCGGGCGTTGCAATGCATACATATTTTCACATTGAGTAACCGGGCTTCGGCTTCGGGGAATTTTGCCATAGAAATACACTCCTGTCTGCCCTTATAACAAAGCTGTAAGACATATTAACCATTTGCGTCACGTTTGACTAGTCTGAATTCTTGCGTGAACCAGTCCCTGAATGTTGTAAGAGCCAGTGCACGGTGAGAAATTCTGCATTTCTCTGAAAGCGGGAGTTCTGCAAGTGTCCGTCCATCTACCTCAAAGATCGGGTCATACCCGAATCCACTGCTCCCACGGGGGGCTGCAACGATTCTGCCATGGATAGTTCCAGGAAAGTGACGGACGCCCTGTTCATCTGCGAATGCAATCACTGTCGTGAAATGAGCGTTACGATTCTTCACGTCCATCATAATTTTGAGAATACCTTCGTTACCAATCGAATGCAGCACATACGCAGCATACGGGCCGGGAAATCCATTCAGTGCATCGATAGAAAAGCTGGTATCATCGACGATGAGTGGGGTGTGGAGATGATCGAATGCATATTGTGCTTTCTGCCGCGAGATCTCAGATACATCGTCTGAACGGAGTTCGGGAATATCGAGCGGTACATGGCACACCTCGAGTAAACCCCCGAAAAATTCCGCTACCTCCCTTGCCTTATTGGTGTTGCTCGTAACCATGGTGAGTTTTATAAATATCTCCCCCTCAGTTCAATCTCATGTTCACGGGTTATGACGTCTGCAGCTTCAGCAAAAGTGTCTGCATATCCCGCCGCAAACGCAGTTTTTAGCACATCAGCACTTTCCGGTGCTGTACTCTCCAGCGTCTGGAAAAGGACATGAATATCTACACCCCTCTGCTCGATCTCGGAATTTACCTGTGCAAGCCCAAAATCGATCAGTACGCAGGCACCGTCGTCCTCACGCAGGATCATGTTGCTTGTCGTGAGATCACCGTGTATAATACATGATGTATGCAGCTTGCCGATCATTCGCCCTGCTTTGTATGCTGCTGCTTCAGTAAGATTCTGTGTTAGTAATGTCCCCTTCACTTGCTCCATCAGTATGGTATCAGCTGTGATGTCGCTCATGATTGGTGTGGGAACACCGCCTTTGCGTGCAGCAGCGATTAATCGTGCTTCTGCCCGGGTTCGCTCTGTAATGAGTCGGTTGTCAAGTGCAGGCGCGCGGTACAGTTTCGGAAGCCTGCGCTTCTCAGCTTTGCCATTCCGGAACGTAACTATGGCTTCCGCACCCCTTTTCCAGGTATTACGATCCGGAAAAACAACAGGTCTCTTATGAATAATCTCCTGTTGCCAGGTCACCTCTACATCATCTGAGCGAAATGAGGGCTTGATCTGTGAAGATTCAATGGGGAGTGACAATCCGCTCTCAAGCATCAGTTTTCCTGTGTAGGCGATCATCGCGCCATTATCTCCAAGGTATTTCTGTTCCGGGACGTAGAATTGTGCACCTCGGTCCTCACACATCAGCCGGAGCATTTCCTGCAACCGCCGGTTTGCTCCAACACCTCCAACAAGGAGCACCTCCTCTTTTCCGGCAAGTGACATGGCCCGTTCGGTCACTTCAACGCACATTGCGAAAGCAGTCTCCTGCAGGCTGTAGCACACATCGGGGAGTGTCTCCTTACAATCTTTCGCTGCTGATACAAGGCCGGAAAAAGCGAGATCCATTCCCTTGACCGTATAAGGAAGGTTGATGTACTGGCCGAGTTTTGCCTGCGCCTCTATGATTGGACCTCCGGGATGAGGAAGATCCTTGGATCTGGCAAACTTATCGAGAGCATTGCCAATACCTATATCGAGGGTCTCACCAAAAATCCGGTATCGGCCGTTCAGGAACCCGATCACCTGGGTGTTCGCTCCGCTTGCATAGAGGACAATCGGGTCATTACAACCGGTGGCAAAACGCCCAATTTCTATATGAGCGATGCAATGGTTGACACCAACAAGGGGGACGCCGAGTGCCAGCGCAAGCGACCGGGCTGCTGTTGCAACTGTCCGCAGGCAGGGTCCAAGCCCGGGGCCCTGGGAGAATGCTATTCCGGTAATCTTTTCAGGTTCCTGAAGGACTACGGAGATGAGTTCCTTCATCACTGATGCATGGTGCTGCGCCGCCTCACGCGGGTGGATACCCCCCTGAGCCGGGCTGTACGGTCGCGAAACAAGTGAAATGAGATCCTCGTCAAAAAGAGCGGCACTGAGGTTCCATGCTGTTCCCTCAATTCCAAGTATCTGCCCAAAAACAGGCATTGGATCTTATTTTCTGAATTCAGTATATCCGCACTTGCCGCATGTGGTCCGGTCCTTATGGTCCGCCATCATGATACCCGGTCCGCAGCGGGGGCAGTATTTCTTGGTTGTAGTAACCTTAGCACCCTCAACCTTGAAGTACGAACCCCTCTTTTGCCCCTTAGCTGCGGCTGCTTTTTTTGCTGCTGCCATTGTTACGTAGCCCCCTCTTCCTTGGGTTTTGGCATTCCGCGCGCTGCAAGGTGTGGGCGTTCGGTCTTGTTCCTGCCCTCTTCACTATCATAAATACGTGCTGAACCGGTTATTTCTGTCTTACCGAAGCTGCTGTTGAGGGTGTCAAGGGTTATCTGATTCTCTTTTACATTAAGCAGGGCACACAGTTTGCCGATAATCTGCATACGGGAGGGGGTCGCACCATCGTATTTGAGGTCAAACTGAACCTCTCTTCTGGATAAAAGCTCATTTCTTTTATCGCCGGTGATCTCAAAGTCCATCGATATCCTGTAATTATTGGAAACCGGGTTATTTATAATATGAGCCTCACATTGATTCCGGCACTAATTGCAGAAACAAAAAACAGTATGCAGGTTATTTCATGGATACAAAGGGAAATTCATACATCCGTGTGGATAAAATGTGTCAGAAACTGGCGTGCGGTTTCTTTTGCCTCAAAGTTTACTCTGCGGATTACGACACCCTGATGTGGCTGTCCATATAACACGATAGCGCCATCTGGAGCAGCGATAACAAGCGGGATTACCGCGAGATCTTCTTCCCCATCAACAATGACCGTCGCTGGTGGATGCATAATTGCGTTATCGAGCGCGCGAATCAGCTCATTGGTTAATGTGCCTGCAGGATTTTTCACCCTGATACATTTTCCCTGAATTACCGGCAACTTTTTACATGGTAAGCGCATGGTATACCCGTCAACGACGGCAATTGCAGGTGTAATCCCCCTCTTCTGGAGGTTGTGAGTAACTACATCCCCGACTGCATATACGGGGCTGTCTGCAATTAAGGGGATAATCTCATCAATATTCCGGTGCAGCTCCCCGAAAGGTTCCTGGAAAAGCTTCCGGTACTCTTCAGGAAGTGTGAGCATCAGCGAACCTTCAGCGCATAGCGACCTGGAAGTTTGATGTTCATCCGTTTCGCAACATCGGAATTTTCCGGATCGATAATGACAAGGTAGCCGGACCAGTCTTCACTCAGATTTGTTGTGCCGCAGATTACGCAGTTCTCGCCATCAACGACACGATGACAGTCACGGCACACCTTTCCCTGCTTTTTCTTATTCGCCGGAGGCATGCTCCTTCCTCTTGCCTTTGCCCTTCTCCTTTACCGCCTCTTTTGATGCTGGAGAGGATTTCTGGTCTTTCTCTTTCTCCTTATTCATTTCTTCTTCAAGCCAGAGTGCCGTGCCCAGACCTGCCTGTCGCATCGTGAGTCCGATCTTGCTGTCACGTGGCTCCCGCTCATTGAGGGAGAGCGTCACAACACGGACACGGACTACATCGCCTACGCCTATGAATCTTTTGGACTCCTGGCAGATAAGACGGGCATTTTTCTCATCGTAATTGATGTATTCATCCGAGATCTGGCTTACGTGCAGCATCGCATCGATAGGACCGAGACTGACAAAAGCCCCGAAACTTGTTGTTTCGACAACCAGTCCCTCAATGACTTCCTGCAGCGCAAGACGGAGCACGAGCGCTTCAAACTTTACATCATAATAGACGCCCCCGTCACCTGGTACGAGTTCACCCTCCCCGACATCATGAACTTTGGTTACACAGATGAAAATTCCGATCTCTTTATCAATACTGCCTTCAAGCTGCTCCTGCAGAACCTCAAGAATCACTTTTTCAAGTTTCTCACCCAGTCGCTGGGGGGGTACCCTCACTTTGTCCTCAAGCATCAACTTATGATACATATTTTACCTCCGCAATATCTCCAGTTTTTTCTGATTTCTCATTGATATCACGCTGATACCGCGTGTTAACAGCGCATTCCTGATACGCCGGTCATTGGTAACCACAATGCATGCATTCCGAGCTGCGTATTCAATCAGCTGCGCATCGATAGATCCCGATTCTAATTCCCCGCTTTCCACGATAGTACATTTCTCACCAAGCACAAGACCGTGCCGGGCAGCGGCACCATCACGCCCTTTTGCCCGTGAGAGCCCGGTAAGCTCCCCAATTACCGTGGTTAGCACGACCGGTTCAAATGCTCCAAGGAGCATACGAAGTTCATCGAAGAGATCGATCTGGAATTGCACTGGCATCATGAGTGCATTGGCATCCAGAAGGATCTTCACTCGCTCAGGACTCCCATCCCGATTAGCCGCCAGCGTGCTCCCACCTGCCGGCTGATAGCTATCCTTGAACCCAGTTCTGCACATACAGGTCGCTTCAGCTGAATTTCAATGGTGTCTTTTTTCGTATTGCTGACTACGCCAACGGTAACGGCGGTTCCTACTGAAAGCATCAGCGGTTCACTGTGTTTTAACGGTTCAATGACCAGCTCGCTTGTAGCACCCACAACCCGCTCCATGAGCGTGACCCGGCACCGGATTTTGTCCCATACCGGAGGCAGTTTACCTTCGTGGCCTAGTACCTGACCTGCAAGCGTGTCACTTTTCGTCAGAGCCGGGTCGAGTCTGGTTCCCACTCCAAGCAGTCCGCCGGGAGTAGCCTCAGCGACCTTGTTAGAACCAGCATTGATCGATGTGACTTTTGTGGTGATAGGAATCCATTTTATCCTGTTTTCTGTCTGTGTCTGTCTGCCGGGCCGGATCTCGATATCATCACCTTCGCGGAGGATGCCCCGGATAAGAGATCCCCCAACGACGCCACCTTTCACATCCTTCCAGTTACAGCCAGGTTTGTTAACATCAAACGAGCGGGCGATAAGCATAACAGGTTCGGCATTAGGATCACGCACGGGTTCAGGAATTGTCTGATCAAGTGCCTGAACAAGAGCACCAATATTGATTCCTTTCTGCGAAGAAACCGGAATGATTGGTGAGTTCTCAGCGATCGTTCCTTTAATGAATTTTTTTATCTCATGATAATTGTCGATCGCTTCTTTCTGGCTGACCACATCAATTTTACTCTGGACAATGACGATATTTTTTATCCCAACCAGCTCCAGCGCCATCAGGTGCTCTTTGGTCTGCGGCTGCGGGCACCTCTCACTTGCAGCAATGACCAGCATTGCTCCGTCCATTAATGCTGAACCGGACAACATCGTAGCCATGAGCGTCTCATGACCCGGTGCATCGACGAAGGAAATTGAACGAAATGGGGTTCCCTTTCCGCCACACACCGGACAATCGGAACTGGTCGAAAAGGCGTTTGTACCTTCGCACTTTTCGCACCGGTAAAAGGTAGCGTCAGCATATCCCAGACGGATAGAGATGCCGCGTTTCACCTCTTCACTGTGTCTGTCTGTCCATGTCCCGGTGAGTGCATTAACGAGTGTCGTTTTGCCATGATCGACATGACCTACCACTCCTATATTGACACTGGGAACTTTTACATCATGCAAATGAAATCGAACCTCCTTACTCTCAAAGAAATTTAGAACACCAACACCGTATCTTGAATTAATCCCATTCTTGATTTATGCACCCGGATATTCTACGAGACATCGATCAGAAAGTCCATGCTGGTTTGATAACACTTATGGACGCGAAAATATTAAATAAGTATCTCGCTGATCGGCAGATATCAAAGTTTTATGACTTACCGGGAAACGACGGAATGACCTGAAAAACAATATTTTTTTTGGCATTACAATCCATATTTTTTAGAGTATAAGAACTTGGATATGCATTTTTCTGTCATCCCGTTTGCATTATTTTTAGGTCCGAGGGCAGAACTGAACGGTTTGATTGAAATAATGGATTGAACCAGTAAGCCCAACCAGGATTGAGCGGGAGAATTAACCTCCTCCCTCGCAGCTCTGATCGGTTGCTTTCCACGCGTCCTGCAGATCGCGCCCTGATGCAAACTCTTTCTCTCTTTCAATTACTTTTTTTGCGTCTTCAATGATTGCCTTCGCTGATTTATCCGGGCCGGTTGCCGGAATCAGATTATCGACTCTGTACAGGAGATTTGTACTGTCCAGTTCGGCAAACACCTCTCCCCGCACCTCCTCGATACGAAGGATGGTCCCGGTTGTTCCGGTTCGTGGATACCGCACCCGCATGCCGAGAGTAAGTTCTTCTGCTAACATAATGGAGAATGATGTATATGCTTGTATAAAGGTGTTTTTCCGCTACATTCAAAAATTACATTCTTATCTTTCTAAGTACTGCCACCATATCACGGGTTGTACGACGGGGCTCACTCTCACATGATGGAACCGGCGATCCATAAAGAGAAGAAAAAATCTGGTTGATGGCATCGCCATGTGAAGGTCCATACCCCCCTTCGAGCACAAGTGCCAACGGATGATCGGTTGCATCCCTTAAAAGCGCGGTAAGAGTGCCAAAATCCGCTGGAAATAACAGCATACCGCTTTTTGGATCATCAAAAAGAGGATCCTGCCCTGCGGATACGATTATAACCTCTGGTTTGAACTGCTGGAGAGCGGGGATAAACACCTCTTCAAAAACGAGCCGGTAATCGGCAATGGTTGATCCAGCCCTCATAGGTGCATTTATGGTGAATCCCTTGCCCAACCCTGTTCCAATTTCATCTACCCAACCGGTGTGGGGAAAGATGTTTCCCTGATGGATGGAACAGAAGAGCACGCGATCAGATGCTGAAAAAATTTTCTGAGTGCCATTCCCATGGTGGAGATCCCAGTCTATGATCGCGACTTTGTCCAGTCGATCCAGTGCAGCAGTGGCAGACTATCGCTACATTGTTAAAAATACAAAAGCCCATTGCCCGGTCAGATTCAGCGTGGTGTCCGGGAGGGCGAACAATAGCGAAACAGGATTCACCATCAATCGCACGATTCACTGCCTCGATTGCAGATCCCGCTGCACAGGAAGCCACATCGAACGTCTCACGAGTGACGTAGGTTATATGATCAATGAAGTGTTGTCCCCCATGCGAAGAAAATTCCCGAATCATGCGGATGTGCGCAGGTGTATGGACTCTGAGCAGGTCTCTCTCAGTGGCGTAACACGGTGCAATAACTGGTACTTCTTTGGGTATTCCGTCGAGTGCTGCAAGCAACCGGGCACTGCTCTCATCATGGTTCTCCAGATCGTGATGAGAGAAAACATCACCGTAAATTGCAGAACATCGTACCATAACAGTGTTATCCGTATATTATTTTCCTGCCTTCAAAAGGTTTGGTCTCGTCAAATAAATAAGGAGAGAAAGAAGCAAATGAATTATTGGATTACTGCACCCTTCATTACGGCGGTTTCAGGCACGTCATATTCCCGTCCCGACGTGATTACTCGGTATTTTCCGGTTGTCTTCACTTCATAGGGATTACCGGTTGTTGAATAGGGTACGATAAATTCACCGTTAACGCTCATCTGCCGGTACGTAAAATTTCTGCCGGTATTGCTGACAAGCGGAACCTCGATGATACCCTCTCCTTTAATATGCGCCCCTTTCACATACTCAAAAACCTTGACGTATTTGAGATCGTTGGTCTTTGAATTGAACACATTGCTGGGAGATTCGTGCACCAGCCGGTAATGCCTGAGGGCTGGAACGGTTTCGATTGGCAGTATAATTGCAGGGCTCAAGGCCGCGGCATGGTAGCCCGCAGGTGCCTGAAGGTTATATTCAGCTGCACGACTGACTGCCTCACTGGCATTCATTGCTTCTGCTCCGGTGATTACCGGAAGCGAGACCCGGGAAATGGTCGGGTCGGCGTACTCGATATAATAAGCACTTGATGGTGTTGTCAGGGATCCGTCAAAGTTATGAAGTCGCGAGATCATGGTAAGGTAATACTGCTGTGTATTGAGAAGCACGGACTCGTAACTGTTGGGATTGTTCTGTTCAGAAGTAAGCAGGGTCATCTGGTAGGGACTGGCGGCAGCCGATGCATTATACCAGGTTGCCATCGCCCAGAATTTTCCGGTATCCATTTCGATATCGGTAATAACATACCGGGTTTTTGCTCGATCAAGCACCTGATTTCCCTCGTCTTCTGATATGGACATGAAGTAATTTGCAGATCCTGTTGGGCCGACAACTCCTGCCTGGAACGGATTTGCATTTGGAATCCTCTTTGCAATATATGTGATCATATGTCCGTAATCCCACCAGGACATGACCCCATATGCTTCTTGAGGATACTTAAACGTTTCAGGATTGTAAATAGTGAAGTAATTTACACCGGTATCCGGAGTATTATTTGCCATCCAATCGAGAGATTCCCTCCAGTCAGGATTCATCCGTATGGCATCGCTCGATGCGTTTGAATAGCTGAGTGAAGCAGAGGTGTAAGCAAACAGAATACCGAGTCCAACGGTAAGAATAACCAACGCAATGGCAAGATAATCCGGTTGAGAGGATCCAGATCCTTTCTTCTGGAGTTTTTTCTGTTTTTTACTTCGGGGGGACTCCTCTTTTTCCTTGTTGACTTCCGGCGTTTCAGTATCTGATGATATCGATGTTGCCAAACGGCGAATATCCGGCCATCCTCGTTCAAAAGTAAAACTGATACAAACTGCAGAAAGCAGGGCTACATTTACTGCAAGATAATACTCATACCGGACATGCTGCCATGTTGAAACCAGCATGATAAGTGACCACACCAGTGCAAAGATCTGGTGAGGGTGCTCATCTTTAACGTTTTTATAGAGCATGACCAGAGCTCCCCCGACCATCAATAAGAGACCATAGTTAAATGTCATCCATGCAAGAGCTGCTGTCCAGCCACGGGCTTCTTGTACCGTGTTGGTAACTGCAGCTTGCCCAAAAAAAGCGAAGAATGAATTGATAAACATGTCATATATTGGAGGCGCAACGAAATATAGCAGAAATGAAAAAGCAATCCCGGTCCCGATCAGAATCAGAGGATAGTAATACCAGACTTTTTCTTTAACGAAGTGTGCAACCCCATAGAGGAAAACCGTTCCGCCAATTAGTGCCAAATAGGCGTACAGATGCCCTATTGAATAAAAGATAAGACTAACCCCGGAACTTTTAAATCCGTATGCCAGAAGTCCGATAATGGCAATAGCAAAAATTATGATATTAATAACCAGCAGGTATTCACTTGTCCTGCCTCTATAAACATCAATGACAAACTGGATAATAGTGAATATGCCGACGATCATTGCAAAGATGATCATTGTCGGCATAACAAACAGGCCAAGGAGGTAAGCGATGCCGCAAAGACCTGCTAATAAAAGGGTTGTTTTATAAGTACTGATATTTTTCAGCTCGATTTTGGTCTCTTTTTCTGAATAGATCGCGTACATATAGAGCAGGCAGAAAATGGTAGAAAAAAGAACCTCTGCAATATGGTGATCCATATATCCATAGAATGACCGGTAAAAAAACTGGCCGGATACTACTGCGGTAAAACCTGACGCGAGAAGGCCTGTTTTCCAGTCACCGCAGATTTTTCCGACAAAGTACATAATCGCTACGATCACCATTCCCATTATCGGTGGAATTAAAAGCCCTGTGCTGATGATCTCGGGTCGCGTTGTCGCACCAGTAATAATGCAAAATACTGCAATAATCGTAGGGAACAGGGGGCCCCAGGGAACAGGCTGTCCTGTGGGAAATAAGGTCATGGGCTCAAACCATGCATAATTCGGGAAGTTTACCAGTATCTGTTCAACCTGGCGCAGGTTATACAGTGGGTCATCGCTTGCCACCATCATCAGGACATCTGTATTGCCCGTATTGAGCATGGGAAGCAGACGAAGCCAAAGGGCAAAAATCGAAAATAATGCGACAAGGCCGATAATTATCTGGGTTCGGCGGTTTTTAAGATCAACAAATTCCATGAAATCAACCTTTCTTGGGTATTTGTTTTTAAGTTGAGACCATTAATAAATTTGGTTGAAATCATCAGGTAAAACTCACGAATATCTCATCAAAGTGCCGAAATGTCTTGTACCTGTTTTTTTTGGATTAATTGAAAAAAATGAGTCCGGTCATTCATCAAGTAGCATTTTATCCCTTTTTACCAAGTTGTTCGGTTCATGAAAAGTGGAAGTATTTTTGTCTTCAAGAAGGCTACAAATTAAAATACCCCACTTAGCTTGGTTGTCGCAGGTCACCACCAATAAATCTGGATTGCAGGCACCAGATTCCTGTTATTTTTTCGGTATCTCCCTGATCATTTTCGAAGGAAGAGTCGTTATTTTTGCCGGAGCACCGATCGCGAGCATATATGCCGGGACATCACGGGTTACGATTGCACCGGCAGCGACCAGCGCTCCCTCTCCTATGCAGACACCGGGGAGCAGGGTGGCATTGGCGCCAATTGCTGCCCCGTCCTTTATGTGCGGGCCCTGAAGTCCACCAATACGTGTCGGAGGGTACCGGTCATTTGTCAGGACAGCATTGGGTCCGATAAAGACACGGTTACCGATTACGGTGTCGGTCGGAATATAGACCATGCTCTGCAGGCTTACCTCATCCCCGATAATAGTATTACCTTCAATAACGGTTGCCGTGCCAATGGCAACGTGGTTGCCTATCCGGGTTTTTTCACGGATCATGACATTGTGCCCGCTCTGAAAATTATCCCCGATCATCACATCACAGTAAATTATAGTGCCTGACCTGATAACAGCATTTTTCCCGATTATTGTTCCTGTAAAACTGGTTTCACCAAGGTGATCCCGTGAAGGAAATCCAAGGGTTACCGGTTCGAAAATCTGTGCTCCTTTGCCAACCGTGTTTATACCATATTCAGTCATTCGACAGTCACGCTCTTTGCAAGGTTTCTTGGTTTGTCTACATCACGGTTTAAATCTACCGCTGTGTAGTAGGCCAGCAGTTGAAGCACGATGAGACTTGTCAGCACCTGGATGAAAGGATGGGACACCGGCAGGGGGATAAAGATATCCACAATCTCAGGAAGTTCCGAATCACCCTCTTCTCCAAGAGCGATTATGGGTGCCCCGCGGGCTTTCATCTCTTTGATATTAGAAATCATTACCCCATAAGTTTCGCCAGGCATGCAGATAGCAACAACCGGTGTTTCTGGTGAGAGCAGGGCAAAAGGTCCGTGCTTCAACTCTCCTGCAGCATAACCCTCTGCATGGATATAGGAGATTTCCTTCATTTTCAGTGACCCTTCTAGAGACACTGGATAAAAAGGCCCCCTTCCTACATAGAAGATGCTGCGGGCACTACTGCAGAGTCCGACAGCCTCCGATAAATCCATCAGCAGTACTTCTTCAATTGCCCGGTGCCCGTTAAGCAGAATCTCCTCAAATTCGCCATCACGAATGAAGTTTATAATCTGCATAAGGACTGCGAGTTGTGCGATAAATGACTTAGTTGCGGCAACACTGATTTCTGGTCCTGCACGCATGAAAAGGGTAAAATCTGTACTTCTGCTTATCGAACTTCCCAGTACGTTTGTGATTGCAAGGGTTACGCAGTTGTGCACTTTTGCCTGTCTGAGTGCAAAAATGGTATCAGCGGTTTCCCCGGATTGCGAGATCCCGATTACGAGTCCCTGGATCGGGGGAGGGAAATATTTGAACTCAGACGCGAAGTCGAGTCGTACCGGGATCGCACAGGAATCCTCAAGCAGGTACTTGAAGATTAGTCCGGCATTGTACGAGGATCCGCATGCGATTATCGTTACCGAGGGGGGGTTCCTGATCGGGACAGGAAGTGTTTCATCGGTTATTGCCCTGACAGAATTGTAAAATGCCTGTGGCTGCTCATAGATCTCCTTGAGCATGTAGTGGGGAAACCCGCCTTTTTTAGTGTCTTCCTGTGACCAGTCTATTAGTTCGACAGGCCGTGTGACCGGCTTACCTTCATGAAAAATCTCTGCCCCCGCCTGAGTTAAACTGGCAATATCTCCATCTTCCAGATACATTGCCCGTTCGGTGTGATCAAGGATTGGCATCATGTCGGACGCGGCAAAAAACTCCCCATCACCCACCCCAAGAACAAGGGGGCTTGCATATCGGGCAGCAATAATCCGGTCTTCACCAACAGCGATTACCAACAATGCATAGGATCCCGTCAGTTTGGGAATGATCTTCTGGACAGCTGCAAGGAGATCTTTCTCTACTTCATACACCTCTTCGATAAGATGTGCTACAACTTCAGTGTCGGTTTCAGAGCGGAATATGTGGCCTTTTGCTATCAGCTCCCGTTTGAGCTCTGCATAATTTTCGATAATCCCATTGTGAACTACTGCAATCTGGTTGGAACAGTCCATATGCGGGTGGGCGTTAACGTCATTAGGAACACCATGCGTTGCCCAGCGCGTATGTCCTATCCCGATCGCTCCTTTGAGGTTCATTGCTGAGCTTGATGAATCGGATATCCTTCCCTGGTGTTTGTCCAGCTTGATACCCCCGCTGATAGTGGCAACGCCGAATGAATCATAACCCCGGTATTCCAGTTTCTTGAGCCCTTCCACTATAATCGGGGCAGCTTGCCTTCTGCCGATATAGCCCACGATGCCGCACACTTCATATCACCATTGATTCATCGGGAAGGATTCGAGAGATGATTTGGCTCCCACCTTCAATTGTGACATTATTACCCACAATGCAGTTTTTGAATATGGTGAAAGGTCCTGATGTGACCTGATCGCCAAACACAGCTCCAAATTCCGGTTTTATGACCGTTCCCTCGATATTCATCAGTTTTGCAGATACTGACGTGGTAGTGTGGTCTGCAAGCCGGCACCCCTGCCCTGTCACGGTATCGATGATTCGTGAGTGAGAACCGATTGTTGTGTCATCCATGATAACCGAGTTACCAATGAAGGTAAACGGCTCAACCTTCACCCGTGAACCAAGACTCGTATTGGGCATTATGCAACAATTGGGGCCAATCTCGCAGTCATTCCCGATGATGACCGGCCCGGATATTATGCTGTTGGGTCCGATTGTGGTACCTTTCCCTATTCTTACTGTCCCCTGGATGATGGTCTGCCTGCTTGAAGAGCCTTCACGGGCTTCAGGCAGGTCTTTTAACAGGTGCTTATTCATCTTCAGGAGGTCCCATGGGTAGATGGCATCCTGCCAGTCATCTGCAATAACTGCATGGAGATGTTCTCCTGATGCGAGCATTGAGGAGACAGCATCAGTGATATCGTTTTCACGGATATGCGAAAAAAAGTCTTTTGTTAATGAGTAAATGCCGGTGCTTACCATAAAACTAGGTGAATGCTCTGGCTTTTCGATAATCCGGGTCACGAGTCCGTCTTTCAAGAGCACCACGCCAAAGTTTGACGGACTGGGATGTTCTTTTACCAGCATTGCATTTTTGATCTCTTTGATCCTGCCGATTGAATGAGGATCAATATAGTTATCTCCTGACAGGAGAAGAAAATCCCCTGAAATATGTGATTCAGCACACTTGAGTGCATGAGCAGTACCAAGCTGTTTGTTCTGAATTACTACTGAAATGGGCACCTCGAGCTGATTTAAAAACCGAATAACCTGTTCTTTCCTATAGCCAACAACAACTACGATATCGCGAATCCCGTTTTTCAGCAACGCCTCGATCACGTATTCGATGATCGGGCGGTTTGCTACCGGAAGTAGCGCTTTGGGTCTGCCTCTGGTTAATGGACGGACCCGTTTTCCTTCTCCTGCTGCTAATATGACTGCCTGCATTCTCTCACCTAACGGATAATTGCATTCTCTCCTATGCATCCGGCAACATACGAGTTGGGTGCAAACCGTGCGTTGCTCCCGATCATTGTCCCGACATTGATGGAGCAGTTGATCCCGAACTGGACACCATCGCCAATAATGGCACCGAATTTTTTCCTTCGTGTATCTTTTCCACAGACTCTGATAGTGGCATGGTCATGCCGTAAATTTGCAATTTTGGTACCTGCACCAAAATTACATTCTGAGCCAATGATCGAATCTCCGATATAGTTGAAGTGTGGGATCTTCGATCCCTTCATAATAATAGAGTTTTTAAGTTCGGAGCAATGCCCGATATGGCAATCGTCGTCAATACTGGTTGCCCCACGGATAAAGGCATGCGGGCCTATACGGCAATTCTTTCCTATGATGCATGGCCCTTCGATATAGGTTCCCGATTTCACCACACTCCCTTCCCCGACAATAACGGTTCCCCGCATGGATACTCCTTCTTCGACGGTCCCTCTTATATCAGTGGATAGTGTTTCCATGAGCGTAATGTTTGCATCGAGCATATCCCATGGGTTCCCGACATCCATCCAGTATGATAACCGGTGTGCAGTCAACTTCTTTTCTGCAATATATCCATAAAGGGCATCGGTGAGTTCAAGTTCCCCGCGGCTCGAAGTCTGAACTCTGTCGACAGCATCAAAAATATCGGGTGAGAAAAGATATGCTCCGGCGTTGATCATATTGGACTGCGGATGTTTTGACTTTTCCTCAAGCCCGGTTACAAGATTATTTTCCACCATAACAACGCCGTAATCACTCGGGTGATTGGTAGTGCTGATGCTCATGCACGGGGTATGGCATGTGCACAGATCCATAATATCCTTGCTTTTAAGTATCATATCGCCATTTAACAGAATAAAAGGCCCGGTAACAAGATGTTGCGCCGATCGCAGAGCATCTGCTGTCCCACGCTGTTGTCGCTGCGATGCGTAGGTGATCTGAACCCCCAAGGCAGACCCATCCCCAAAGTGCCCGCGAATCTCCCGTTCACCATACCCCACAACAAAGACAAACCTGGTGATCCCCGCGTCGCGTGCAGCAAGAACGAGGTGTTCGATCATCGGACGGTTTGCAAGAGGCAGCATTACCTTTGGGCGCTTTGCCGTAAGGGGGCGCATCCGCTTCCCCTCTCCTGCCGCAAGAACGACACACTCCATACGTTAAACTCGTACTACAACATTTAAGCAGTTTTCCCCTGCTTAATCCTACTGCGTCCTTGTTCGAGAATTTCCTTTGCTTTGTGCAGGGTTTTTCCTTCAGCGGTAATTCTTATTTTGGGTTCTGTACCGCTCGCACGGATCAGGCACCAGCCATCTTCATCAGCAGTCCTGATCCCATCCGTGGGGCTTGCTGCACCAAGAGCCAAAACGGTTTCCCGTGCAGTCTCGCAGATAAATGATTCCCGAAGAATGGGGTAAGTCGGCATAGCATCGAGTTCACTGGCGACATTCCACTCAGAGGTGATCTCGCAGAAAAGAGCGGCGGCATACGGGCCATCGGGACAGTAAGAGATCTTCGGGAAAATCCAAGCCCCTGAGGGCTCACCCCCGAAATCCCCCCACTTCAGGAGTTCTTCAGACACATATGAATCTCCGACAGGTGTACGCCTGACTTCAGAGATCTCTTCAATAATCATTGATGCGTCACTCGTCGTAACTACCTGTTTTGCGTCAAGATACTTGGCAAAAAGCATGAGAAGATGGTCCCCGTCAATGTACCGTCCTTTATTATCAAATGCCATCATCCGGTCTGCATCCCCGTCATGAACCACTGCACATGCAGATTTGGTTTTCTTCACTACTTCTCCAATATAACCCACATTCTCCTTCAGTGGCTCTGAAGGGCGGGCAAAATGGCCTGATGGATTGCAATTGATACAGATAATCTTTGCACCAGCTTCTGCCAGAAGATTTGGAGTGAGAGCACACCCTGCACCATTTCCGCAGTCAACAACAACGTTGGTCCCGGACTCGATATTTACCCTATCCAGAATTGCATTTTTATGAGGTGTAAGCGCATCTATTGTCTTCTCGCTTCCCTGGTGCTGCCAGTCAGTCCAGTGCTGTTCCTTAATAAGTTCCTCCATCTCTGCCTGCTGTGCCAGAGTAAATGACGAACCATCCCTGTTGAAGAGTTTCAAACCGTTATATTCCTCAGGATTGTGGGATGCGGTGATCATGCACCCGGCCTTTACTGTACGTGTACTAAAAGCAACAGATGGTGTTGGAGCGATACCGGTGACATGAGCAGTTGCACCACTTCCAAGAATTCCGGATATCACAAGGTGGGCAAGTAGCGGACTGGTAGTCCGTGTATCCATCCCTACAAGAATGTCGGAGGTTCCGGATGCCAGCGCAGAACCAACTTTTAAGGCAGTATCGACAAGAGTCTGGTCGAACTTTCTTCGTATTCCAGAGGAACCGAAAAGCATGATGATTAATTGGATCGCTTTTAAAAAAGAGTTTACCTTTCTTATATCGGATCTTTTTTTTTATTTTCTTTTTTACAGGATGCAAGGGTGCAAATTTTTTTCGGGTAATGTATACTAGCAGGTTCCAAAGGGACACCAGAGCTCAAACTGGTTGAGCCGTGCAACACCGGCAGTTGAAGGGCCGAGATACATGATCCGTTTTGTATCTTTATAGGTTCGTACGATTTCACCGGTCCCCTTTTCTATAATCCCCTCACCATTTATGAGAATCACGTCAGCGTCCCTGGGATCTTTGACAAGAGCGCTTCTGAATGCAGCCTCGAAAGCGGGGATACTTCCCCTGCAGAAGATCCTTTTTCCTCCCAGTTCATCCAGCAGTTGCCTGTAACATTCAGTTTGTGATGATTTGGGACAGGAATGAAGTACTCTCGAGAGGCAGAAAAAGCCCGTTGCCACATTCACAATAGCAACGGCAGCACCACGGACCTGAGGTGAATCGATAGATGTCCCGAACATGAATGAGATCTTTGTATTTGCCCTTATAGGATCATAAGTAATAAAATCAGCACTCCTCCCGCCAAATGACGCAGTCATGCACGCACCACGTTCATACTGACAGTTCACCGTATCCGGACGTACGTCAATGACGACCCCGCTTTCCTCGCAGCCACTGTCTTTCATCATCAATTCGAGTTTTTTCACCGTGTCAATGATAAGGTCCATTTATTCACATCCATTTTCATCAAGGAGGACGACGCGCGAAGGTGAACCATCTAATCCTGTGAGGCGTAACGGCAATGCAACCAGAGTATAATCCCCCTCTTCTACATGAGAAAGATCGAGGAGCTCAATAATGATACATCCCCGGCTTAGCAGCTGACGGTGCACGGTTCCGTCGCCGTCGTAGGACTCTATTGAAGGGCTATCAATACCAACACATTTCATATTACCAAAGGTGATGAGACGTGCCGCATCTGCTGTAAGGGAAGGGTAAATCTCTTCAAACCGACCAGTGTTGGAAAATGACGTTTTTAAAAGGAGCCTGTCAACGTTATCCAGCCGCCCTTTCAGGTGATTCGCAGTTATCCTGGTACCCGCACGGGTTACATCGAGTACCCGGCAGGTTCCCATGACATGCGAGAGTGGAATAGTATCGATTGTATCCCCGGTTTTGAGGTAATGAACCGGAGCATCGATATGAGTACCAGTATGGGTGCTCAGGTGCAGACCGGTTATAAGGTAGTTCCCGCGGTCCTCCTGCCGGAATACCGGGTAAATATCCCCTGGATATATGAGGATACCTTCAGAGAGCGGGCGCGTGATATCAATAATTTTCACAGCTCTACTCACTCCATCCGCATTCCCCGATAAGTGGAACGAACCTGACTCCTCCGTGGTGTTCTTCTGTGATAGATCCATCTTTTTTTCTGAGCCGGATGAGCTCCTGGATATCACGCCCCCCCACGGGTGCTACGAGTCTGCCTCCTTCCCCCAGTTGTTCGATAAGTGGTTGGGGAACTGATGGTGTCGCAGCAGTAATGATGATTCCGTCATAAGGGGCCTTTTGTGGAGAACCGACTGTTCCATCCCCCACGATAACTTCAACATTCTTAATGCCGACAGTATCAAGGTTTTCCATCGCCAGTCGTGCAACTTCAGGGATCCGCTCAATGGTTGTCACCCTTCGGACAAGTGCTGCGAGTACGGCAGCCTGGTAACCACACCCTGTTCCAATTTCAAGCACACTATCGGTTTGTCTGGTGGCAAGGAGTTCTGTCATCAGTCCAACTATATAGGGCTGGGAGATTGTCTGGCCATTCCCTATTGGTAGTGGGCAGTCTTCGTATGCCGATTTTGTATAGGGTAGCGGAACGAAAAGGTGACGGGGGATTTCCTTCATTGCTGAGAGTACACGCTGGTCATGTATGCCCCTGGCTGCAATCTGGTACTCCACCATCCTTAAACGCTCGTCGGCTCGTGGATACAGATGCATAAGTTCCTTTTTTTTTTAAAATCCTGCTTTTTCCGCAACATCAATTGAGGAATCGATCTGCCTTTGCAGTGCTTCGGGAAGTCCGGCAATCTTCACATCCAAAAATCCTCTAATAATCGTTGCCGTCGCTTCGTCTTCGTCAAGTCCCCGAGACATCAGGTATTCGATCTCATCCCTGGCAAGCTTGCCAACTGCAGCTTCGTGAGAGAGCTCGGTACCGACAACCGAACCTTCAATTTCCGGGATTGCATAAATGACGCCGTCTTTGAGGATAAGTCCCTTGCATTCAAGATGGCCGCGGGTTCCGGCAGTTTTTCCATTGATGTGACCCCGTGAAATGATAGTACCGCCTTTCGTTATGGCACGGGTGATCAATTCAGCGCTCGCGCCCTTCCCTTCGAGGATGGCACGGGATCCGAGATCCATAAATGAACCTGGTGTGGATATGACAACACTGCTGAATCGTGCGACCGAGTTGGCTCCCTTGAGTGTTGCTGTCGGGTACATCTGAATTTTTTTCACGGGCTGCATACAGACATAGTTGGAAAGGAAAACGCCGTTATCTTCAATGATGGAGGCGCTTCTCGGGTACACTTCAATGTTCTCACTCCAGTTGTGGATCATCGTGAAACTGATCTTGGCATTTTTTTTCACAAAGAACTCAGAGATGCCGTAGTGGGCGCCGCCTTTGCCCACATGCGCCCCACTTGTGCATCCTGAAATGATGTGGAGCTCAGCGCCTTCTTCGGCAACAATAATATTGTGGACATGCTGGATCTGTTCCCTCCCAAGATAGAGGCAGGCCTGGATGGGGAGAATATTGTTCGAACCCTTGTGGGCAATGATAACATAACCCTTGGGGTCTTTCTGGGCTGCAACGTATTTCGTGATGTCATCTTTTTCCGGTGATACTGCCTGCCAGGTATACTCTTTCAGGCCGTCGTATTTTTCCATTGCTTTCTTGAACGATAGGACCTCTATCCCCTGCTGTGAGCATTCAGCCTGGACGATATCCTGATCCATCTGGAGATAGCTGCCACAACGGTTTGTCATGGCAAGATCGATTCCGGCCTGGGCAACGCGATCCTGATCGGATTTTGAAAGTTCAGGGACTTTTACTGGTGACGGCATTCGAGACACTCCTTGTATCCGCGTTGTTTGATATCTTTTAAGATTTCACGGGGGTTCCCGTGACACTTGATCTCTCCCTCACACATCACGTGCCCCTTGTCAGCATCAAGATAATCAAGGATAAAACCGGTGTGCGTGATAACAAGTCCGCTTTTTTTACGCTTGATAAGATGCTTGTCTTTTTCCAGCAGTGAACCTATGGCGGTACCGATAAGTGAGATGTTTTCCAGATCAACCCCGCTTTCCGGTTCATCGAGCATGACGAATTCAGGGTTCTGAATCATCAGTTGCAGTACCTCACTGCGTTTGATCTCTCCCCCAGAAAATCCCTTGTTGATATCGCGCTCTAAAAATTTGTCCATATGAACGGATTTGGCAAGCTCTGGAATGTTTTCCTCCTTGCTCCGGGAAATGGCGGTGAGCATTTTGCCAAGCTTCAATCCGGATATAGTGGGCGGGCGCTGGAAGAGCATCCCAATCCCTCGCTTCGCCCGTTCATTCGCTTTCATCGCTGTCACATCTTCTCCTTTGAAGATAATTTTTCCCTCAGTTATCGTGTAGTTGGCAAATCCCATTATTGTCATCAGGAGTGTTGTTTTACCCGAACCGTTGGGCCCGAGCAGAACATGGGTTTCCCCTTCATCAATGTGGAGATTTATGTCGTGCAACACCTCTTTGTCGCCGACTTTCACATGCAGATCTTCAATATGCAGCATAGAACAATCGTAGAGATTATGTCGATTACTACATTAAACGCTTTTCAAGATACTAAAAAAAATGATAATATTTCGGATCTTTTAACACATCATCTGATATAGTACACACAGGATATTTTCCATGAGACCTGAAAAGGTACAGGACAAAAAGGGAAAGTCGATTGTCAGGAAAGGTTCAAAGGGTGCAAAAAATTCAGTATTCTCCAGCGAACCGCGTGAGATTTTACCATTTATCAACCGCATCCTATGTACGGATGCCCTCAAGGCACTGGCGTGTTTACCGGATCAGAGTATCGACCTGATAATCACGTCTCCTCCCTATAATTTCGGGCAAGAGTACGCACAGGACTCCACGAACGATACTCACGAGTGGACCAGTTATTTTGAAAAACTCCTTACTGTGTGGTGTGAGTGTGAGCGGGTGCTCAAGACTGGTGGCCGGATCGCAGTAAATATCCAGCCCCTTTTCTCGGATTACGTCCCCACTCACCACGTTATTTCTCACCAGCTTGCCAGTCTTGGTCTTCTCTGGAAAGCAGAGTTCCTCTGGGAGAAGAATAACTATAACGCAAAGTATACTGCATGGGGGAGCTGGAAATCCCCGTCAATGCCTTATATAAAATATACCTGGGAGTTTATCGAAGTCTTTGACAAGGTTACCCACAAGAAAGAAGGGCGGCGGGAGGATATCGATATCACGGGTGATGAATTCAAGGAATGGGTACTCGGCAAGTGGTCGTTTCCCCCGGAGATCCGCATGAAAGATTACGATCATCCCGCGATGTTTCCCGAGGAGCTGCCCCGGCGTTTGATGAAACTTTTTTCATACAAAAACGACATTGTCCTTGACCCGTTCAATGGTGCAGGGACAACGACACTTGTTGCATGGAAACTGCACCGGCGCTTTATTGGTATTGATATTTCGCAACAATACTGTGATACAGCGTTACAGCGACTTGTCAACGAGGCGGAAACTGGTGGAGGGTCTTCACCTGAATACCCCCTGCCTTCTTTTATGCCGATGAATCCCTAAAAGAATAAGTGATTGCTGGCCATTTCAGGACGGCATGTTCTTTTTAACATATTCAAACACACCTTTCCTGTCATACATGTGCTCAAGGATATAATTGTGAACAAGGGCATATTTTTCATATCGGGAAAAAAGCTCCCTGTACGCGTTCAGCCTGGAATTGTAATCTGAAACAAGGGTATTATGAACGGCTACCTGCGCGTTGTAACTGTTACTATTTCCGGTATTTCGTATCTCCTGGATTTGTAATTTAAGCTGTGCAATTTTTTCCTTTTGGTAAGTTAGATCAGACTCCATGTTTTTTACCTCGGGTTCGAGTTCCTTTACTTTCAGGTCCGACAGCACATACATATCGTGAATATGCCGGGTCTCACTTCCTCGGGTGTAGAATTTTGTGCCATTGCTGATGGGGATTATAACAGGATCTGAATACAGGATCAGGTTTCCCCCCAGTTTTTCTGTCGGCACCCCGACAAACGAATAATTGGTAGTTTCAATAAAGGTATAGCCAGTGTTTTTGTAGAGATATTTGTCTGATCCAACTCCAACTGCCATATGAGATTCAGGTACGAACAGGAGCAGGGCGACCGGATACCCTTCCCGTGACAAGAGCCCGGCTAAAAGCAGGCTTTTGTCATCGCAGTCCCCTGCACGGTCAACAACTGTCTCTACAGGAAATTTTGCCGGGTTCTGCTCCCTTGTTTCATACCTGAGGGACTGGGTATAGACGGTGATGAGTTCGAAATATTCGTCATCGGAAAGTTTTTCCTGGAGCTTGATTTTGTCAGCTTCTGCCAGAATTGCGCTATAGAGGCTGTCCTGTGATGGATCCTGTACCATTGCACGGTAACTTTGAGCAAGCCAGACTGTTTCTGAGATATTACCATACACCGTTGTGGCCTTTTCTGCCTGCCTTGCCCCCTCATAAACCGAAACATTGATGGGAACTGTCAGGAAGATCGTAGTTTTTTCGAACGGGAATTGATGGGAAATAATCATCGGGGATGACCGGAGACTGGTGAGATCGGGAGCAATATGAGGCGCAATTACCGCTTCTTTGGGAAAAACAACGGAACTTATCAGCACCGCTGTTAATACCAGGATAATAATGAATAAACATGCACCCATGAGTTGGAGAAACCGGTTATACATTATTCACGCTTTATACCCGTATTGTTTGTCTGATATATTACAAAATATCCTCTAACTGAGCAATTGAATCAATAATAAAGCCGGGTTTAATCACCGCATTATCCAACGCCTCTTTCCGGTATTTTCCCGTTCGGACAAGTATACCCTGCATACCTATGGAACGGGCTCCGCCAATATCGGTGAGAATATCATCCCCTATCATTGCCACCTGGTCAGCACGGAGTCCCATATCCCGAAGCGCAAGCTCAAAGAACGTTTTTGAGGGTTTTCCCACGATCATCGCTGTCCTGCCGGTTGCAAATTCGAGAGCCTGGACAAACGGACCTGCTGAAAGTGAGAGACCCTCCGGCGCCATCCAGTACCGATCCTTCTCCAAGGCAATCAGGTCAGCGCCGTTCATCAGATGACGAAAAGCAGTGTTCATGCTGTCATACGTTATTTTATCGCCGGCATCACCCACAACAACCACATCGACTTTGCGGGAATCGTCACCGGTGCATTCCTGTTCAAAATCCTGGTAAGCGTCGCCCGTTATCATAAGGTAACAATGGTGCTTTCCGGTCTTTTTCATCCAGGTGACAGCAGCGAGCGGGGGAGTGAAGATGTGCTCGACAGGAATGTCAAATCCCCGCTTTGAGAGCTGCTCCGCAACAGTTTTGCGGCATTTACGGGTAGTATTGGAAACAAACCTGAACTGGTATTTTTGGTCGCTGATAAGTTCGATGGATTCCCGGGCGCCTTTGACCGTCTGGTCTCCAACATATAAAACACCGTCAAGATCGATGAGAAACCCTTTTACATCCATTCTTTCATCCCACCTCCAGAACTGCCGAAATCCAGTCAGGATACTGTATCGAACACTGGCAAATAAGGTATTGTTCTCTGAATCAGAAATATTATCGGCCAAAACTTATCAGTCAGACACTTCCTGCCTTGACGAGAATTTAGCGTTAACGGATAAAGTGGTGAAGAGATTGTTGAATGGGATTTCCATAACTATATTGAGTTACTCAGCAATGAACATTAAAAACGTCTCTTTCTGTTAATCAGATGACCCTGGATAAAGGGAATCCGGAAAAAGGATTTTCAGGCAGTTTACCTTTGCATACATTTCAACCTGAGGCTGATTACTTTCACCCCACACGGATGGATAATTTAAATCCCTGCCAACATTTTTGTATTCAGACGATGTCGGCCACCCCTGCTCCCGCGCGGATTGGTTCCCTCTGGCAGCAGCGCCTGGACTCGATGAGGGAATACGAAGTCGTCCGTGATGGCAACGTTTTTGCAACCGGCTTTGCAAACAGCATGGTCTTTTCCTCAGATTATGAAAAGGCCCGTGACCATCTTGATGGACTCGTAACGAAGTACCGGAACGTGAGGTTTGAAGACGTCTTTTCGGGAAGTGAGATAGTCAATGAAAGCGGGGCCTGCTTTTTTCAAAAAACCAGACAGGATATCAGGATCCCGGCGCTAGATATTGACCGGTTCAGGTCAGAAATCTTAAAAGACCTTACCCTTGTGCATGGTATCGGACCAAGAACACAAACACGACTGAAGTCGAAAGGATACCAGACATTACCTGATCTGGTGCAGCACCCGAAATTCCGTTCACCGGCAAACGATGTGCTGAAATGCCTGCAGGGTGGTAGTTCAACAGAAATTATGGATTTAATTGGCTACAGGCATGCAAAATCCCATCCGGGAGTTCTGGGGGCGGCTGGACTCCACGAACCGGAAGATTACGTATTTCTTGACATTGAAACTCTCGGTCTTTTTTCCCGCCCTATTATCCTTTTTGGGGTGGGTAAGGTAGAGAATGGCAATCTCAATGTCCACCAGTACCTGCTCCGCGATATCAGTGAAGAACAGTCGGCACTGACCGCGACAATTGATCATCTGTCCGGAGAACAACCGGCACTGATAACCTTTAATGGCAAATCGTTTGACGTTCCTTACATCTTGGACCGGCTTGCTTACTATGACATGGGTAATTTTGGCAGAATACCTCACTTCGATGTTCTTCACTTCAGCCGCAGGAGATGGAAAGACCGTCTCCAGTCCCTTCGACTGGCCGCGCTTGAAACGGCCATCCTTGGCATCCGCCGTGATGACGATATTCCGGGGCAGATGGTGCCGGAATTCTATGAAACTTACCTGAGAACAGGGAACTGCGGACCCCTCGTTCCCATTATTGAACACAATAAACAGGACGTGGTCTCGCTCGCACTACTCTTTTTTTACCTGATGGGGGAGTTTTATGGCTGTTGATGATGTTCTCCGTCTCCTTGAGGTTAACCCCGTATACCGGAACCGGGTAGTGCATGTAGAAACAATCATACCGGTCCCCCCCCGTTTTGGGAAACTCCGGGTACTTCTTGGCGATTCGCTTGAATCGTATCTTGGACAGCATCGGATTCAACTCTACTCTCACCAGTGCGAAGCGATAAACCGTATACGGTCCGGGAAAAATGTGATCATCACCACTCCGACAGCCAGCGGCAAAACTCTTGCTTTTAATCTTCCGGTATTTGATTGGCTTGAATCAGACCCGGAGGTACGAGCCCTTTACCTGTACCCGACAAAAGCCCTCTCCAACGATCAGCTTATTACCCTTGAACAGATGGCGAAATTCACCGGTATATCAGCACGGCCGGCTATCTACGATGGTGATACCCCTCAGTCAAAAAGGGCAGCGATTCGTGAGAACTCACGAGTCATCATCTCCAACCCTCATGAACTCCACCAGGTGCTGTCCTGGCATGCGAAGTGGCGCCCGTTCTTTTCTCACCTGAAATTTATCGTGATAGATGAGGCGCATCGATACCGGGGAGTCTTCGGATCTCATATTGCTTTGCTAATCAGGAGACTTGTGCGCCTGTGCCATTTTTATGGCTCCTCCCCACAGTTCATTCTCTCGACAGCAACTCTTGCTAATCCGCTGGAGTTTGCCGGCAAGCTTACAGGACAGCAATTCGATCTTGTGGATGAGGACGGTTCTCCCCACGGGAGGAAACACTTTGTCCTCTACAACCCTTTTTACGATGGTATCGGTGAACGCTCCACGTACCAGGAGACAAAAGATATCCTGGTGTCCTGTGTGAAAGAGGATCTCCAGACACTTTGTTTCACCGGGTCCCGGAAAATGGCTGAACTTATTACCCTCTGGGCCCGGGAAGATGCACGTCGCTCATCTGCCCGTCTTGCAGAATCGATATCAGCCTACCGTGCCGGCTATCTTCCCGAAGAACGGCGCCGTATTGAACGCAGCCTGAAAGAGAGTGCCATGAAGGGTGTCGTTTCAACGAACGCACTTGAACTCGGGATCGATGTTGGATCGCTGGATGCAGTCATCATTGCCGGCTATCCCGGTACAATGATGTCGACCTGGCAGCAGGCAGGGAGGGCCGGGAGGAAAGGGGGTGATTCACTCGCGATCCTTGTTGCTTTTGCAAATCCACTCGACCAGTATTTCATGAACCACCCTCAACACTTTTTCAGCCGATCGCACGAGCATGCGATCATAGATACCCGAAATCCTTACATTGTTTCCGGGCACCTGCTCTGCGCTGCTGCCGAACTGCCCCTCAGAGATGACCCTGATCGCGAGTATTTCGGTGAGCTGTTTCCTGAGCTCCTCTCTGAACTTGCGTCCAGTGTTCTTATCAGAAAAACAAGCCGGGGATGGGTATATTCCGGACGGGGAAGAGCCGCGGATGCAGTGAGGCTCGATGGCATTCCCGGTTCAACATTCCGTGTCCTCTGCCATGGCCGGCTGCTCGAGACAATGGACCGGGCGCAGGCATATCGTGAAGCACATAAGGGAGCGATCATGTTGCACCAGGGAGAGACATATGTTGTCAGCGAAATGGACCTGGAGACCAATACCATCCGGGTAACAGCGACCGACGTGGATTACTACACCCAGCCGCTCAAAGAGGTTGATCTCTCGATTATTGAGACCCTGAAGACCTGTCTGGTACAGGGTGCGCGGTGTGCATTTGGGGAAGTAGAAGTAACGGAACGGTATACCGGCTACAAAATCAAGCGCAAAGACACTATCATCGGTTTGGAACCCCTTGATCTGCCTCCGATCACTTTCAGGACAAAGGCGTTCTGGGTTATACCCGCACCGGACACCGAACAATGTGTTAAACATTTAAACCTCGATCTCGCTGGCGGGCTGCATGGCTCTGAACACGCGATAATCGCTCTCATGCCCATGCATGTTATGTGTGATCGATGGGACATCGGCGGATTATCGTCTCCGGCGTTTGGTGAGAATTGCGAACCGGTGATTTTTGTCTATGATGGTTATGAAGGGGGGATTGGGCTTGCAGAGAAAGCGTACGAGATTCTTCCCGATGTGTTTTTGACTGCACATGCACTGGTCCGTGACTGCGGGTGTGAGGATGGGTGTCCTTCCTGCATTTACTCGCCCAAATGCGGGAATGATAACCAGCCGCTCGATAAAAAAGGAACAATACTGATCCTCGAGGATTTGTGTGCTCTTCAGGAAAAAAGTGAATGTTCCCGATTATCTGCCGAACCCGGCCAGGCAATTCCATAATCCGGGGAATTTTCAATCGATAAGTATTACACGATGTTCCGGGTTCTCCGGCTCATCATCAAAGATAAACAGATCATCTATCCCTGCATGCAGGGTACGGGCAACATCGTGTGCGAGCCTGAGGGATGGATTATACTTTCCCTGCTCTAAAAAGACGATTGTCTCCCGTCGAACGCCCACTTTTTTGGCGAGGTCGTCCTGAGTCATGGATAAGCGGGAACGGTACTCTTTTATTCTTGTCTGCACGGGTATACACTCCAAAATATGTTATTCAACATCCCCTCTCTTGAACAGGTACATCTGATAAAGCACGGCAGATATTGCAAGCACCATCAAGGAGAGCGCGAGTACAACCTGTGTTCCTAAACGGAGGATGCCCGTGATGTCCAGCCAGTACAATACTGAAATAAATATAATTCCTGTCAGCCAGGCATAAGAGAGACCATAGGCGCCAATTTTTTTCGATCGCTCATCGGATTCGGGACCATCCTTATATTGGTGGTGTCGAAGGATTCCAACAACCAGAAATGCACATCCTCCCGTGATGAGAATCATGCTGAAAATAGATCCGCCCGGTTCGAAAACGGAACTAATGAGGCCGCTCACCAGCATAAGTGTACCGATAATGATACGGTAGAAGTTTCTTTGTAGCATTTTTCCCATATCCTTTGTTATCTATTTCTAACATTCAGGATTATAAATGTTATCTATTTCTAACACGACATCCATGGAATCCATACGATAATTTCAGGATTACTAAGGGAAAAAGAGAGAGAAAAATTATTCCTGGACGATTGATCGCACGGACAAAAACACCGGCCCCCGTACATCCACTTTTTTGTTGTTGTCGGTTACTGCCCGCATCGCGAATTCATCAATTATTAAGTTAATGTCACTCGGGAGTTTTGCCATCTTTACCTGGACAACCGTGGATTTTTTACAACGGGCGCTCTCTTCAATCCTGGCTGCTGCAAGCGCTGCAACTGCGGAGAGATACGTTATGCCCGTTGAAATCCCTTCATTACGTACTTGTTTCCACTTTTCCGCATCCGGGACGCCGAGAATCGAGCCGTCGTGGACGAAGATCTCGTTGGCACATGCCGGGCCACAGAGCTTTGCATTGGATTCCGGCTCTTCGACAGCCACTTTCACAAGACTCCCTCCAAGAGTTCCTTCCCATGCATCGAACGAGCAGGGTCCTGGTGCAGTTCCATGTGCGGTGGCGATCCGAATAATCGCTGCAGCAAGCATCTTCCCTTCCGGTGATACGGGTTCTTCGCGCAACCTGACCGCACGGGCGATATCCCGGTTCGTGAGGGTTCTGGGGAAGAACTGGGGGAAACAGAGTTGCCGTACATCGTTTGCATTATATGCTATCATCGCGAGCCGTTCAACGCCGAGTCCGAGGTTCATGACAGGGACGCCAATACCGTATTCGGCAAGTGCTGAGGGGGAGTACATGCCAAAGGTGGCCACTTCCACCCAGCCATGTGCCGGGTGTCTTGCGTAGACTTCAGTCTGGGAATCCGGCATATAGTATTTGGAGCGCTTCTCGTCCGGCTGGAACCGGAAATCAGTATACCCGAATGCCGAGAGGAGTGCCATGCTTACTGCCTTTCCCTCTTCGTTGGTTATGTCCTCCCCTGCTACAATGCAGGACGCAGAATGATAGGTCATAAGGCGTGTCGGACCCTCGGCCTGTTCACGACGAAAACAACGGTCGACCGAGAAGAGCCGGAGGGGCATCGGTGTATGTTCCCAGATGGCGCCAAGAGTCATAAACCAGCCGCTGGTCATATGACTGCGCAGCGTGCTGCGAGAGGACTCAGGGACCAGCGCCCGGAACTCCGGGAAGACTGCTTCAAGGATGTGTACGACAAGTGCATCATCCACACCAAGTACCTTTGCCAGCTCTATGGTGAGTTCATCGCCATCTATCTCAGATTTCTTGTAAGCATGGAGGGTTTCACGTAAGCGCTCTTCGGTCTCTTTTGTCATCGTATGGTACGATGCATGATGATGGCTTTGACCAGCCGGGATCGAATCGTGATGCATGAGCGGACTCCGGTGGCTCTGCAGGATCTCGTTGATCTCATCGAGCTGCTTCCTTGCAATTCCGACATTTGGCCTTGGGAGACCGCCGAGATAGAATACGCGGTCGAGCACAGCCATCGCTTCAGGACCAAATTGCCGGTAGATATCCTTTTCATCGATGATCACCGGGTTTTCAGCTTCGTCAAACCCCAGCGATAAATAGGTCTCGCGCAGCCGGTTTATCGTGGCAAAAACCGGATGCTCCTGCGCCCTTTTGTAGGTAAGAAACGGGTACTTTCCCTCACTTCCTGCAGGAGTCAGTACCGAAGGCCCTTCATGCCATGCCTCTTCGAAATTTTCATGCGTCTTTTTCTTCCAGTGTTCAGGATTGAACCTCATTTCACATGCTCCAGGCAAACTACTCTGCTCAATGCATTCTCATCTTTGATCCGGTAATCGCATGCAGCTGCTATCTTTTCGGCAAATGAGCGAACCAGCTTATGCTCCGGCATATTCTCGCGTACCAACCGTTTTCTACTGTATCCCAGATACATATATCCCTTCACTTCAACGAACATCGAACCGGACTCCTGAAGGAGAGCTGCGTATTTTTCCGGCTCGATATCGTTCAATCCTTTTACTACCGTGATACGGACTGCAGAGCGGCGTGATCCGAGAAGAGCAAGACTCTCCTTTACCTGTTCCCAGTAATTGTCAAGCGGTCGACAGAGAGAAATATATGTTTCTTCATCCGGCGCATCAAGAGAGACATACATCTGGTACGGGTGGCAGCGGGCAAGCATGGTGGGATTTGTACCGTTACTCACCAGAAATGTTGTGTAACCTTTCCGGTTGAACAGGTCGATGAGTTCGGGAAGCTGCCGGTAGAGTGTGGGTTCGCCGGAGAGCGAGATAGCCACCTGTTTTGGTTCCAGCGCCTCCTTCCACCGCTCTTCAGTAACGGTATTATCCAGAACAGCATTATACCCGGCAAGCGCCTTTTTCTGGAATTTTGGAATTCCCGCAAGGATTGTTTCCGGGGAGCACTCTTCTTCTTCCACCACTTCATGTTCAAATGAGCGCCAGCAGAAACGGCATCGCTGGTTGCAGCGCAGGGTTGGAGTCATCTGGACACAGCGGTGGCTGGCAATCCCGTAGAACTGGTGCTTGTAGCACATATCGCCGCCGGCAAGCGACCGTTTGCACCACATACAGGGCTTGAGCGCTGCTGATGATGTCTTTGAAAAAAACTGGTAACCCTGCCTGCGCAGGGCATCACATGGTTCTGATGGCATCGATTCCCAGCGTTTCGAGGGCTTCTTTCAAGGTATTCTGCACCGCCCTGACCAGTGTAAGCCGGCGATTTCGGATCATCCCCTCGCTTTTCAGGACCTGTTCGAAATGATAGAACGTGTTGAAGATATCCGCAAGTTCCCGGGAATAGGTGGCAAGTATGTGAGGGTGGAGCTCTGCTGCGATCTTTTCGATAACTGAGGGGAACTTGGCGATCTGCTTGGCGAGTGCAATCTCCTGCTCCGATTCAAGGTCGTAACATTCGGTGAATGTGCCTGCCTTCTCAAGAATACTGCAGGCACGGGCATGAGCATACTGTATGTATGGTCCGCTCTGGCGCTCGAAGTCCAGCGCCTCCTTCCAGTCAAAGACCGTGCTTTTCTCTGGAGTTACCTTTACTATATCATAGCGGATAGCGGCAAGACCGACCGATTTTGCGATTGACCTCCGCGTCTCTTCGTCCAGTTCCGGTCTCCTGATGGTGACTTCATCAAATGCACGTTTCCTGATCTCCATTATCAGGTCGTCAGCTGAAACGAATTTCCCGGCGCGGGTACTCATAGAACCTTCCGGGAGGGAGACAAACTCGAAGTGGACGATCTCCGGAGCTTTATCTCCGAGAAGTTTCATGGTACACTGAAGTTGTGCTGCGATCAGTTTATGGTCGGCACCGAGAACATCAATGACACGGTCGAAGTTTGCCGCCTTCCATGCGTGGTAGGCGAGATCGCGTGCAGCGTAGACAGAAGTCCCGTCACTCCGCCGGATAACATATTTATTTGTAAAGCCGAATTCCTCAAGATCAAGAGCAAGGGTCTCTTCATCCCGTGCCTGGGGGAGTTTCCGCAGTTTTGCAATGATCCGGTCGGTATAGCCATTCCGGATGAAATCGCTTTCCCAGACGAAACGGTCATGCACTACATTGAGATCCTTCATTGTTACCTTGAACCCGTCAAGACAGCGGGAGACCTCCCGGCGAAATTTTTTTACTGCTGGCGGATCTCCATTTTCTACCAGCTGCATCAGGGTGTTTACCTGGAGGGTTATGGCAGGATCCCTTTCAATTTCCCTGTTGGCAGCGATGTACACCCGGGCTATATGGGCATCCTCTTTCTCCCCTGACATTGGGGTGCTGTCAAGGTTATCAAATCCCCAGACAACGATCGCAATCTGGCGTCCCATGTCATTGACATAGTACTGCACTTCCAGCCCGTACCCTGCCTTGCGGAACACCCGTGCCAGTGTATCACCGATGATTGAGTTCCTGATGTGCCCGACATGGAGGGGACCATTCGGGTTGGCACTTGTATGTTCTAAAACAACCCGGACTCCTTTTTTTGAGAGCGAACCATATCCGGGTTTAACTGCCTCCTTCAATGCTTCACTGACATATTCTGCGCCGAAAATAAAGTTGATATAAGGCCCTTTTGCTTCAATAGTGATACCCTTGAGTGAGGGGTCTTTTACCAGCTCAGCTGCAAGGTCTTTTGCGATCAGGGCTGGAGCCTGTTTTCTTTGTTTTGCGAGTGTGAATGCTATGGTTGTGGCCAGATCGGCATGCTCCCCGCCATCGATAAGTTGTGCGTCTGTTGCACCGGTTTTTTCTTCGATGACTTCACCTATCGTTTTGTATATTTCCTGCAACATCAGCATCCCGTCCTGTAGCGAAGGATTGCGGCAATTCCACCAAATGCGGAGAAGAGGATCGACCCCTCTTCAAAATCATCGGAGATAAGCTCGACTTTGGCACTACTCAGTTCAGCGAGTTTGGTCAGTTCATCGATGATATCGATCTCTTCTTCAAGAATCACCGGTGCCGTACATTTCGGACACGAACCGAGAGGGATGTCCCGGACCGATTTTCCAGCATCAATGTGCACTGTCTTCTCATCGGTAAAATCACAGTTCTGGCATTTTATCCGAAGCCTGGATTTACGGAGGTTTGCCGAGAGAAGCAGGGTGTCGACTGCCCCGAGTTCAAGATTTTTCCTGATGCTCTCTTCACCATAGGCGGCATTGCTTGCATCCTTGACGAGCTCTCTGAGGAACTTGTCCATCAGTGCTTTTTCTTTAACGACGCCCATGCCCTTGAGGGCGTCTTTTGCTGCATCCACAAGTTCGGAAAGCCCGTCTTCGTTGGTATATGCTACATCAAAGATCCCAATGATCCGCTTCTGGATCTCGTGATGGAGAAAGTTGCCTGCTTCAAACTCTTCTTTTGTCGGACTTGGGCCACCAATCAGCACTCCCTTGAACCGCTCGAAGAAATCTTTTTCCGCGAGAAATATGGCACTGGCCCGCTCTCCTATTTTTGTATAAAATTCGGCAATTGCAATCTCCCTGAGACGCCCGAAACGGGCAGCAGACTGGCCGCCTTTACGTGTCTTACCGGGGACTGTTGAGTTTGCACCTCCCATTGGTTCGATCCGGTTGCCGCGTAGAAATCCCCAGTATGCCTCCCGCCGGTCAAGGACAAGGAGCCCATAGACATACTTTTCCTCAAGCATCTGCTTGAGCGGGTCGAGCTCGAAGTTCGAGCTGCAGCGGTACATATAGAGGTTGAGAGGTTCCGGGGGCTCTACGATCGTGCACTGGAGATCAGAACGATCACCATAGAGTTTGACCGTTCCGCAGAAGATCGCAAGTCCATTCTGGGGCGGGCGTTTGTAATACTTGAGCCGTGAGAGGATAGAGGATATGGCGCTCTGGACATTCGTACGTGTCTGTTTGCTTTTAATGTTGGCGCATTGGCCGAATTCATCCTTCAGCTGGTTTGTAACATCAAAGATCTGCTTATCGGGAGGAATATAGATCGTGATAAGTTCCGTCCCGTCTCCCTGCTGCAGCTCGAGCTTCTCAAGCGCTTTTTTGAACTCGTAACGCTTTCGCGCATCGTCCATCTCCCGTTCTTCTGCCATTGCCGGTCTCAAACCTCTCTAGAGCTATTACATATTCACTCGCGTGTGGCATAAATTTGCGCCCATTGCATAATGATCCGGTCATCGACATCAGTATTGATGCCGTGCTCACCGGAAAATTCAATGAATGTCTTTGGCTCAGTTGCATCCCTGAAGAACTGCTTCCCGCTATCGAAAGGGATAATGGGGTCGTTTGCTGCATGGAAGATCCAGACCGGGCGGGGTGATATTTTTGCAAAGTACCTGCTGGGTTCCAGCGAAGTTGCAAAACGGATCAGATTTCCTGAATATCCCTGCTGAATAGCAGAGTCGAGTACACCCCAATCTGATGTTGAGATTCCAACATAACCGGAAAATTCCGGATCAATGCCGGCTGCAACTGCTGCATAGCGGCCGCCGTTACTTGATCCCATTGCATATACCGGGACACCAAACCTGCCCGAAAGTACCTGCTGTGCTGCCAGGAGATCACAGATAGTCAGATAGTACTGCGGCCAGCCACCTTTTTCAAACAGGGCCAAGTCCCGCTGGGGATTAAACGGGTAGCCGGGTGTCTGCCCTCCATTGCCACGAATGTCAACAAACAGAAACGCATAACCTGCGGCAGCGTACTGAACCATACGCTCTTCATGTCCTGCAGGTTTCTCCCCGGCTCCGGGTACATAGACAATCGCAGCCTTTGGATGTTCCGGTGCAGCGAGGTAGGTGACTACATCCCCTTTCTGCGTATGCATGATGACTTTTGTCTTGGTGTAGGTTCCGTTTTTGAACAAAATCTCTTCACTTGTGGTCACTGGTGCACATGAAACTGAAAGGACACCATTGCTGTCAACGGAATACGACGATGAAGCCCGGTTTCCCGTGCAGCCGGCAATGGCAATGAATATAATAAGAAATCCTGTTACGATACTACCCCTGCGCACGGTTCAGCACCCCAGGCAGTGATGGATCAGACAAATTGTCTTAGCATCAACAATTGTGCCATCGCTGATCATACCGGTAAGATCGTTTATCGCAATATCCACAACCTCAATTACCTCATCCTCATCTTTCCCAAATTCCCGAGATGGCGACAGGTCCCGGGCTTCGAAGAGAAAGATCTTCTCATCGGTGTAGCCGGGCGTAGTATATATAAAACCTTTTTCGGCTATTGTTTTCGCTGCAAAACCGGTCTCCTCGATCAGTTCCCGCCGTGCGGTCTCCAGCGGATCTTCCCCCGGTTCCATCGTTCCTGCCGGTGCTTCAAAGATATATTGATCTATGGCATACCGGTACTGCTTCAGGAGTTTGCACCGGTCACCATTGAGGGGAAGGATGGCCACTGCGTTTCTGGGGTGAACGATTACCTTCTCTCTTTCAATGCCATTCGGAAGCCGGATCGTGCGTTTCTCGATCCAGAGTCGCCTGCCACGGAATATTTCCATTTATTCCTCGTATTCTATTGGATCCCGCCTGCCGACTGCAGCGAATGCCTCTTTGCGGAAGTGGCACGACCCGCAGGTACCACATGCTCTTCCTTCACTCCGGTAACAGGACCAGGTATGCTCATAGGGAACACCGAGCTTCAGACCTTCTTGCAGGATATCTGTCTTCGTCATTGTGATGAATGGAGTGAAGAGAGTGATTTTTGTCGTATCTTTTGTGCCCAGATCAATCACGCGCTGGAATGCCTCAATGAACTGAGGACGGCAGTCAGGATACCCGCTGTAATCAAGTGACTGGACTCCAATGAAGATTGCATCGGCTTCCCTGGCCTCAGCAAAACTCGTTGCAATCGAGAGGAGGTTTGCATTCCTGAACGGGACATAGGTACTCGGCAAATGTAACCTCTCTGGATCATACTCTTCTACATCAATTTTTTTATCGGTGAGGCTGCTAGCCCCAAACTTTGCAAAATAGTCCAGGCTGATTTCAACAAATGCTTCAGCCTTCAGGAGTGAGGCGATTTTTTTTGCACTGATTAGTTCCTTTCGTTCTGTCCGCTGTCCGTAGTTCATATGTAACGCGAGAATTTCATAGCCCCTGCTTTTTGCCACAAACGCGAGCGTTGATGAGTCCATTCCTCCAGAGAGTAAACACACTGCTTTCATCATTTCACCCCAACGATTTTGTGGAGCTGGACCTGGAATCGTACCGGGAGGTTGTTGTCCAGAATGAATTTTATTATCATGGTATAATCGCTCCCAAAGACCGGTGATAAAAAAATCTCTCCGGGGATCCGGTATGAGGTAATGATCTCACGGGCATACTGGCAGTCAGCCCCGTCCTTTACGACAAACTTGACACTATCCTGTGAGCGAAGAGTATTAAGAAGTTCAAGATTGCTCTGCTCTCCCGAAGACGGGCATTTCACGTCCATGCAGATCGATGCGTACGGTTGCAACCGGGTAAAGTTAATCGTACCATTCGTCTCGATATCTATCGCTGTTCCCCGCGTGTGAAGCGAGACCAGCAGGGGTTCAAGATCGTCAGCCTGCAGGAGTGGTTCACCTCCCGTGATACAGACATAGGGGGGATTCAGGCGCCAGACCTGCTCAAGGATGAGATCAATGTTCATCTCCATGCCGCCGGTTTGTGCATACGGTGTATCACACCAGTGACAGTTGAGATTACAGCCGGCGAGCCGGATAAAAAGGCAGGGCTTTCCCTGGTTTTTCCCCTCACCCTGCAGGCTCCTGAAAATTTCTGCGATCTTCATTCAGTAAGCTCAGCACAAGCTGTCGGGGATTCCCAGACGCGGATCTTCGTTATTGTCACCTTAATTCCCAGATCCCGGCAGACCTTATAGAGATCATCGCGGATGATGGCTGCCATCAGCTCACTGGTTGGATCTCCCGGCGTTGTAATAACCGGGTGGAACTCCTGGATGCGGGGTACCATCGGGTCATCGCAATTCAGGATTATCTGGTGATCGTACTTGTCAATCACCTGTTTTATCAAACTATAATCTATCAGGATTTGCGTTGCCGGGTCTGGTTCTCCCTCCATCCAGACCTCAACCTTCCATCGGTGTCCATGGAGGTTGGCACATTTGCCAATATAGTGGAGCAGACGGTGACTGGTATCAAGGTGCACCTCTTTATAGATCCCGACTTTCATTGTATGCTATAGGTTATGGAAGATATAATATTATTACGAGTGAGGGATAATAGTATAAGACAGGCAGGTGGGTTGCCACAATTTATAAATCGGTTACCTGCGTTTGTATATATCTCAGTGTAGGTTATCGATAACCACAAAAACAACAAAAATGAGGCTATTTAATGGGACAGGGTAAATTTGCAGCCAGAAAATTGGTTCGGGACTCAAACAAGTTCCGGTGGGCAGATAAAAACTATGCCCGCCGCGAACTTAATCTCGATGTGAAATCAGACCCGCTGGAGGGTGCTCCACAAGCGAGAGGTATCGTGCTGGAAAAGGTCGGTGTTGAGGCAAAACAACCAAACTCCGCGATTCGCAAGTGCGTACGTGTACAGTTGATCAAGAACGGACGCCAGGTTACCGCCTTTGCAGTTGGTGACGGTGCAATCAATTTCATCGATGAGCATGATGAAGTTGAGATTGAGGGTATTGGCGGGCGTCTCGGTCGTTCGATGGGAGATATCCCCGGGGTACGGTACGTCGTTACCAAGGTAAACAATGTCTGCCTTCATGAAATGGTCATTGGCAGGAAGGAGAAACCGCGCAGGTGATCAGTATGAAAGAAACAGAAGGAAAGAAACTGCTTTTTAATAAGTGGGACGCGAGCGAAGTCAAGGTTAACGATCCTGGCCTTGTTCGCTATGTGAACCTGACAGCTTTAATCATCCCCCATTCCTGCGGCAAATTCTCTAAGCAGGAGTTCAATAAAGCTAACATGCCCATTGTCGAACGCCTGATCAACCGTCTGATGCAGACCGAGAATAATACCGGAAAGAAGCAGATGACCATCCGGATCGTGCGGGAAGCATTTGAGATTATCAACAAGAAGACCAAGCGCAACCCGATTGAAGTACTCGTTGAGGCAATCGCAAATTCCGGTCCCAGGGAAGAGACGGTTCGTCTTAAGTACGGTGGTATCAACGTCCCGAAATCTGTCGACACTGCCCCGCTGCGCAGGGTTGATTCCGCAATCGGTTTTATAGCAGAAGCAACATTGAAGGGATCGCGTTCGAGCAAAAAGAAAGCGAGTGCAATCCTCGCCGATGAACTGATCGCCGCTTCAAAGGGCGATATGAAGTGTTACTCGGTAGGTAAAAAGGAAGAACGCGAGCGTATTGCAAAATCCGCCCGTTAATATCTTTTTTTGAGGTTATTTCATGGTCCGCGGCAAAAAATCTGTTGAGCGCGCAACTGAGCTCATGAAGGATCCGAAGCACATTCGGAATATCGGAATTGTGGCACACATCGACCACGGTAAGACGACCCTGTCCGACAACCTGCTTGCAGGTGCTGGCATTATCTCTGAAGAGCTTGCAGGCAAGCAGCTGTTCATGGATTCAGACGCTGAGGAGCAGGCTCGGGGTATTACGATCGATGCCTCGAATGTCTCGATGGTGCATGAATATGAAGGTCAGGACTACCTGATCAACATGATCGATACGCCAGGGCATGTCGATTTTGGTGGCGACGTGACACGTGCAATGCGCGCTGTTGATGGTGCAGTCGTTCTGGTTGATGCGGTTGAAGGTACCATGCCCCAGACCGAGACCGTGCTTCGGCAGGCATTAAAGGAGCAGGTACGTCCCGTCCTCTTCATCAACAAAGTCGACCGACTCATCAATGAGCTGAAAGTCGATGAGATGGAGATGCAGATCCGGCTCGGCAAGGTAATCGATAAGGTCAACAAGCTGATCAAGGGGATGAACGAGGAAGCTTATAATAACGGCTGGAAGCTTGACGCTGCAAAAGGCACGGTTGCTTTTGGATCAGCTCTCTACAACTGGGCAGTCTCTGCCCCGTTCATGAAGAAGAGCGGTGTCTCATTCAAGGATGTCTATGAAAAGTGCCGTGAAGGAGATATGAAATACCTGGCAAAGAACAGCCCGCTCTCTGAAGTCCTTCTGGATATGGTGGTGCGCACACTCCCAAACCCCTTAGAAGCACAGCCCCGTCGGGTCAACGTTATCTGGCACGGGGACAAGACAACTCCTGAAGGCAAGGCAATGCTTTCCTGCGATCCCAAGGGCCCCGTCGCAATGATGGTTACTGACATCTCCTTTGATCCCCATGCAGGTGAAGTTGCCACGGGACGTCTCTTCTCCGGCAGCCTCAAGCGTGGTGACGGTCTTTATGTCATGGGCTCGGCAAAGAAGGAGAACCGTCTCCAGCAAGTCGGTATCTTCATGGGTCCCAAGCGTGTGGAAGTAGAAGAGATCGTCGCGGGAAATATCGCCGCAGTCACTGGTCTTAAGGACGCCATGGTCGGATCAACGGTAACTTCCCTTTTGGAAATGACCCCGTTTGAGTCGCTCAAGCACTACTCTGAACCAGTCATGACGGTTGCCGTAGAGGCAAAGAACATGAAGGACCTGCCCAAGCTCGTAGAAGTGCTCCGGCAGGTTGCAAAAGAAGACCCGACGCTGGTCATCACCATCAATGAAGAGACCGGTGAACATCTGATTTCAGGTATGGGTGAACTGCACCTTGAGATCATTACCGGCCGTATCAAGCGCGACAAGGGTGTCGAGATCGTCACTTCAGAACCGATCGTTGTTTACCGTGAGACTGTAGTCCAGAAGGTTGAGTCCGTAGAAGGCAAGTCTCCGAACCGCCATAACCGGTTCTACTTTGATCTTCAGCCACTCCCTGATGAGATTGTCGACCTGATCAAAAAAGGCGAAATCTCCATGAACCAGCAGATGCTTGAACGCCGTGATATTCTCATCAAGGCGGGCATGGACAAAGACGAGGCTAAAAATATCAAGGACATCAAGGGCACTAACATGCTCATCGATAAGACCAAAGGTGTCCAGTATCTCAATGAGACCATGGAGCTGATCATCGAAGGTATCCACGAGGCACTCGCCGGTGGTCCCCTTGCGGATGAACCAGTCCAGAATCTCAAGATGACACTCGTCGATGTCAAGCTGCACGAGGATGCGATTCACCGGGGTCCCGCACAGGTTATCCCTGCTGTCCGTGGTGCGATAAAGGGTGGTATGCTGGTTGCCGGCGATTCTCTCTCAGAGCCGGTCCAGAAGATCCAGATCACGGTCCCGATGGACCAGATGGGTGCGGCGACTTCCCAGATCCAGGGACGGCGTGGACAGGTCTTTGACATGACGAGCGAAGGTGACACGATTACCGTCGTCGGTAAGGCTCCGGTTGCCGAGCTCTTCGGGTTTTCGGGCGATATCCGCTCCGCGACCGAAGGCCGTGCCATGTGGAACACGGAGTTTTCTGGATTCGAACTTGTCCCCAACAGTATGCTCAAGGAAGTTGTTGTAGGGATCCGTAAACGCAAGGGACTCAAAGAAGTGCTCCCGACACCCTCCGATTACCTTGCGGGTTAATTTTCATCCCTCTCCCTTTTTTAGTGATTAATAAAAAGATAATCTACGGAATAATCCACACATCTGTGGGATTGAAGTCCCGCTTAGTGATTTGTTCTTTTGGGTATTGTATCAAAGAGCTGTTTTTCCTTTGACCTTTTCACATTTTACCGAAATGGTAAAAAGAACCACGGGCAAATTTTATCCAGATGAGTGAAGAGAAAAGATGCAAAATCGTGGTTTTCGGACCTTTTGGTGCCGGGAAGACAACGCTGATTCAAACTCTCGATCCTGAATCAAAACATGTGGAAGCTGCATGTGCGGGAGGCACTACCACAATTGCACTTGATTTTGGGAGAATACAGGCAAATGGGCATCATATCCATATTTTTGGAACTCCTGGACAGGAACGGTTTGAGTTCGCCCGGGAGATTATCGGGAAAGGGATGGATGGCGCGATACTGCTTATTGATGCAACAAGCCCGGTTGACGATTTCATTCGACACCTCCACCATTCGCTTACTGCTGCAGGAATACCGTTTGTGATTTTTTTAAACAAATGCGACTGTATCGGAGCACGCCCCGATTTAATTGAAAAAGAGTTCAACACTTCAGCTATCCGGAAGGTCTCGGCAAAAGACAGGAAACAATCCCTCGAGGCAGTGTGCACTTTTGCACAGATCCTGCCACCACATCCAAACGGGCATTCCCCTGCTCTCTGATGTTTTACTTATCCTGCGTCAGCAGGTTACATGTATGATCGCAAAAAACGACCGGCGTTCTTTTTTGAGCATATCCAGGATCTCCGGAGTTGGCCGTATAACTGTTTCAAACCTGCTGAGCTCCCTTTCTGCTTCCGGTGTGATTGGAAGATCCCCGTATTGCCCGGTTCCGATATAGACAATTTCGGGTTTTTCTTTTTTTACCACTTCCAGTTCCTGATCCGAGAGCGGAGTGTGCCCGTACGTACTTTTCAGTTCTTTGGATTTTTTCTTTGAACGTTTGGTAACCGAGCCGTCACGGTGAATAATCACATCGTGGTCATACCTGACTTTGTCGATCTCTATCCAGCCGAATTCTGATTTCATATATGGATGGTCATTTGCATGAACGACAATAAAAAGGAAATGGGTGAATTAAAAGAAACGAAAAGCATAAAGAGATTAAAAAAATTTATCTTAGACCATCACTGCACGGATAATAGTGACATTCTGAACCGGGCGGTCGCCGGCACCGGTTTTTGTTTTGCCGATTTTGTCAACAACATCCATACCCTCTACCACTTTCCCAAAGACCGGGTGTTTGGTATCGAGGAAGTTGTTGTTGATAAGGTTGATGAAGAACTGGCTGCCGCCGTGTTCGGGCCGGCGTTTGCCATGGAGATTGTCCCCCGATCATTCCGGTTGGTTTTCGTGAACTCATCATTTATCTTGTAGCCAGGTCCACCCATGCCGGTACCAGTCGGATCACCTCCCTGGATCATGAAGCCATCAATAACCCGGTGGAAGATTACACCGTCGTAATAGCCTTTCTTCACGAGCGATTCAAAGTTCCCTGCGGTGATGGGCATGGCAGGGTCGAGCGCAATAGTGATATTACCCATATTCGTTTCGATCTTTACCAGTTTCTGAGATTCGGCGGAAGGTGTCATAGATACTGTCCCGGCCACTGGTGTGGCCTGTTTTGTCGCTGGAGCGGACTGAGTGCACCCTGCACAGAGAATAAAACCTGCAATAAGGATGCCTGACAGGATGGAGGTACGCATTGGTGACATCGCTATTAATGTTAGAGCGGAAAGAAAATAAAGATTACAGGAAGGAACGCTTCCAGGGGATGATATGACTCTTACTGCACAGGAATTATACCAACGCGGGACAGCCCTTGTCTGTGCAGGGCGGTATGCTGAAGCCATCGCATGGTTTGATCGCGCTCTTGAGCGTACTCCACGAAACAAGGAAGTGCTCGTTGCCCTCGCCGCAGCAGTGGACCGTCTCGGTCTTTTCCAGGAAGCGGTCCTCAGCTGTGATCAGGCACTGGAGATTGATGATCAGTACCCTGACGCATGGTTTGTAAAAGGCCTGGCGCTGTTCAGGCTCTCACAATACACTGAATCAGGCAGTTGTTTCCAGATGCTGGTAGAGATGGATCATACGCATGCAGAAGCATGGTTCATGAAAGGGAACTGCCATTACCAGCTCGGTGAGTTCACCGATGCGATCCGCTGCTACGAAGAGACGGTCCGGATCCACAGGAAATACCCAAAAGCTCTCTACAATATGGCCGTTGCCCTTGCAGAAACTGCACAGTATGAAGATGCGATCCGGTTCTATAACCAGTGCCTTGCGATGAACCCGGGGGTTGGCACCGTCATGACAAATAAGGCCGTTGCCCTTGCACGTCTCGGGCGCTATGAACAGGCAGAAGTGTTGCTCAGGGAAGCGCTGGATCTTGATCCTCGTGATGTGACCGCATGGACCAACCTGGGACTCTGCTTAAGCCGGCTCAGGTACGAACAGGAAGCGATTGCCTGCTTTGAAAAAGTCCGTCAACTTTCGGGCGTCAAGACATTGCGGGATATCGTACCGTGATAACCTGCTCTTTGTCATGCAGATGTTTTTCCGGTTTTCTTTTCTCCAGAATTGAAGATCACCGACGATACTCCCCTTTTAGTCTCTTATGCAGAAAATGAGTGAAATAAGCCCTATACGGGCTCTGAATCCCCTCTCGATCTTCACTTTCTCTGGATAAAACCCCGTAAATCCCTACTTTTCGGTTCGTGTAGAGAATATGCTCAATTATCGCTCTGTTTACCAAAAAACGGCAAATTTGCACCCACTCTAAAGCCCACCAAAGGCCCTGGAACCGAGGCAGATTTCACCATATGGTTTAGCCCATATGGATCCATAAACCCTGACTGAACACCACTATAAAGGTCATTTTCTCCGATGACAATTGAAAAAAAGGCAGATGGAAGGAGCCAGGAAATGGTAAGATTTCCGTGTCTATGTGAGTTCTTCAGATTTTTTTAAGAACACATCCCTGTAATACGGAACCCTCAATCTGCCCCCTCGAGGGTGAATTTCCACGAACAAAACGGCGTCCTGGGCAGGGTTTCGGGTGGGCACGACAGGCACTCAGTTATTATACGGGCATCAATAGTGCGGGCAAACACAGGAAATTCGACCAGCCCGACTGATCTGCAGGGAAACTCCGGCATCCCCTTTCTTTTTCGGGTTGTCTGCACCCGGCAGGTTTTCAGAGTAACAATGAGAGTTTTTTCGTCCGTCCGGAGAATCTCCAGCTCATTGAGGAGGGAAATAAGCCGGTTCTTAAACGCGATTTCCAGCGCATCCAGTCCGCCTTTATCCGGAAGGAAAAGCCGTTCCTTTATCCGCCGGGCCTCAATAACGGCAAATTGCTCCCAGACCTGCCTGTCCATGGCAAGGGCTGCATCCATGCCGTTTGCCTGCTCAACAGCCTGGAACCAGAGGCCGTCCATCGCAACCCAGTTCTTTGCTGCGTCAGTGAGCGCTTGTGACACCACTTCCTGCACCGGTCTCATCTATGGTGCATGGACTGCGGAAGGGCAAAAATCTGCCGGCTGGTTGCGATCACCTGTCTGCGTCCAGCTGCACCTGGATCCGTCCTGCAACAGACTCAGCGGTCTTATCGAGTGGGAAAAGCCGGATATCTTCTGCAGAGGCAACACCCACCCCAAGTTGAGCAGCTCTGGCTATCTGCTCCTGTTCAAAAATCCTGCCTTCCATCACATCACGCATAGTCCCGTACGAACGGAGCAGGGCAACTCCTACCGCATCGATGGCCACCCGGTCAGTACCGGCAATGATTACTTCCGGGTGAATGAGCTTACCCGTATCCGGCCCTCCGGTCGCAAAACCCTCCGTTGCATCCATAACGATGAGGTCTGTGCGGTAGAATTTGTTGATCTCTGCGATCATCAGCCGCTGGTGGGGTGAGCTGTGCAGTTCACCCATGAAATCATAGTTGACTTTGGGAACCCGTTTTGCGATAAGACCTACAGAATTTTTCAGTGACATGGTGAAATGCCCGCCGAACCGGTGAGTCTTGAGGCAGCAGGTTTGTATCACTCTGTCAGCCTGTGCAACAATGCCCGCAATAAAAAAACCCCGGGACCAGTGCAGACCGGGAGCCTGGATCTCTCTCCAGCCGGTGCGTTCGAGTTCATCGAGGACAACTGTTGAAAACCCCCGATCCTGTGCCAGTGCAATAACTCCCCTTGTTTCCAGCACACCGCGGGTATTCCCCATCCCGCTGCGTTCGGCAAGGATGAGCTTTTTGGGCTTTTCTGCAAGGATTGCTGAACAGAGAGCATCCAGTACGTCTATATGAGTGGATGCAGGTGGAGGATCTGCACTATTGTAATTTGCCTTGAGAGTGATGTCAGAATCCGAAAAAACCGACATGTCAAAGTCCTTCAGAACACGCTGCACGCCAATGATGCGATCCGATGCATTGGCAATGAATATCTCAGAATTCCCTCCCATAGGTATCCCTTGAGTATCCGTAACCTTCCTCAAGATAAGAAATCTTGCACTCTACGATATTTACCAAATAAACAACACAATCTCTCGATGATGGAGAGATCTGTGACATTAAAATCGGCTCTGTCACTTTTCCTGTTTCCCTTCTTTTTCAATCCTGGAAACTGCAGTGTCACATTAACCGGGATCGATCTCTATGCCGATGCCGTTTCGGTTGCACTGCGATGCAGCAACAAGTGTTGAACCGCTTCCCATGAACGGGTCAAGCACGGTGTCTCCGATAAATGAGAAAAGTTTTATGCAACGAAGCGGCAGTTCGACTGGGAACGGTGCGGGATGACTTTTTTGATTTTTAATGATTCATTCTTTTAGATGAGTGATTTTATATAATTACCTCGTTGTATTATGATTGTGGCATTAGATGAAGATCAACAATCAAAACGGTCGACTTCTGGATATAAGTTTGAAAAAAAGATCTTCGCTGAATTAGAATCGAATATTGGGAAATCACTTAAAGGTAAAGGATGTATTCTCGTATATGGGAGAGAGATAGGGTTTAAAGTAAAATATCCTGAGATATGGAGATCGTTATCGATTCGTACACCTATAGGATGTTGCACTGGGGATACAGATATAATAATATTTGATGATCGACGAAAAGAGCCATATGCTATAATAAGTTGCAAAACTTCTTTTCGAGAAAGAATTACGGAATCGCTATACTATATGCGCTTCTATAAGACCTGTTATCATCGATTTTTATTATTTGTAGTGACGGAAGATATCGGATATACTAGAAAAGGAAAATGGCGATCAGAACTAGGGACCAGTGAGAAACCCACAAAAATCCGAGTATTGGCAGAAAAAGAAGGAGTCTCAATATATTCCACCAATTCAAAAACAGATTTTGGTGGATGTGTAAAACCACGAATAAAATTAGAATCTGATATTATGAATTATGTATGATTTTCCTAAATAATGATATACCAAATATTGGATGTGAATGAAAAAAGGGTTATTTTTCATTATAATTTACCGCGACTCGTAACGATGAACACCTTTTTTTACCCAGATTAACTTTCCTCTCTCGAAAAGATTTCTAATTTTTCGTTCAAAATAATTAATGCCGAATCCCGTTTTTGCTCTATACTCATTATTGATCCATTCGCTCACTTCTGCATAATTTATATCTCGATTTGGATTCTCTTCGAAATATTGCATTATTGCACCAATTTGAGTAGTTTGTTCTGTTGTTTTTTGATGTTTTTTTGGTAATTCCTTGTAATGATTTAGATTAGTTTGTTCCAAACCTGCTTCTTTTTTCAATCGTTCGAGTGCAATTTCACAATACCGTGTATCAATTTCTATACCAATTCCTTTTCGATTTAAAAGATAAGAGGCAACAAGAGTCGATCCACTTCCTAAAAATGGATCGAGAACCGTATCCCCTTTAAAGCTAAAGAGTTGAATGCATCGTTTTGGAAGTTCAACAGGGAATGGTGCCGGGTGTCCTATTTTCTTTTTACTTTCACCACTAAAAGTCCACAATCCATTTGTCCAATCCATAAAATCTTTTTTCTCTATTGTTGACTCTTTTGAACCACTAGTTTTTTTCCATTCTTTTTTGTAAAAAACAACAATTAACTCAACTGGGGCAATGACATATGGAGCAGACGCGCTCTTAAACGACCCCCACGCGGTCCTTCGAGAGATATTTCCCTCGTTCCAAATAATTGTAGAATGATATTTAAATTTGAGTTTTTTTGCAATAGTTGTTAAGTCAGCTCCAACACTTTGCTGACCTCCTTTATTTTTATCTAGAGGGATATTCAGACAAAATCGTCCGTCGTCTTTGAGCCAATTGTAACAAAGTCGCATCCATTTCTTACTGAATTCTTTATAATCATCATAAGTGAGTTGATCATCATGAGAATTATATTTTATATCGACATTATACGGTGGCGATGTGACAATTAGATCTATAGATTTTGGTTTAATTGCATCGGTTTTAAACACGCTATCATTAATTATGAGCAATCTATCATTCTCACAAAAAATTTTATTATCCAATATTTTTACCTCTTTCAAATATTGGAGATTTTACCTAAATTAGTTATGTAATTATGCCTCTTCTAAAAATTCACTTAGGTCATTTTTAAGGTATGAAGCAAATCTGAAAAAAAGAAATTATATCGTGTCAAAGTGTACTGTCTGCCGCTTTCAGCTGTGCCTGCAGGTCCATCTGGTATCCCACAACGGTGGTTCGGAATTGCTGTTTAAGCAGTCTCAACCCGCCGTTTATTGATAATAACCTCCCGTCCTTGTTCTGGAGAAGGGCTTTTTCCAGCTCAGCATGTTGCACATCAATCTGCGATGAAAGAGTTTTAGGATAGGTGACATCCATACCATGAAGGCTGAGGTCATCGAGAATCGCAGTGCGCCGTTCAGAACTCTGGCTGAAAACCATGAACCGTGTGTTCTGACTGGCGAGCCACGATGAGTACTTTAAGGAATTGAATGAATTCTCAACTGGATGCAGTGAAGCTTCAGCGCTCGATCGCATCTCACTGGTACTACCATTAAACATCGCCATCTGAACATTAGTCTCATCCACAAACAATATGCTCTGGTACCGCATCTCCTCGCGGGCTTCAGTGACCTCCTCAACAGTGCGCATCACGGGAACGGTGAAGGCAGCCGTCAGGTAATCCTCCTGAATCTGCCGCAGGCCAGCTGTTCCGGTGCCCCCGCTTATCTTGTCAATGTAGGTAATCACACCGTCCATCCGGGCCTGCTGGGTCTTTCCAACATAGGCAACATGCATCTTGAGCGGTGACAGGAGTTCAGCGCTGTCCTGGTTGAGATAATTCTGGCTGCGGGACTGGCCGGTGCTTTCGGTTACTGCCCCGACCATCGGAACAAAAAGTACACTTAAGAAAAGAAGAATCAACCCCTTCCTGAGAATGTCCAAACTGTTCACGAACTGTGCCCTCCGTTAAAACACACAATTTCTTGTAGATGGTTCTCTGATTTTTACTGATGGGATATCGTGGTAAATATTACGAGGATGCATAATGGTATTTTTTATTCCTTCAGAATGCATCGATCGAACTATCCGGTTCATCCATCTCCGCGGCAATCGCTGCTCGGTGTTTTTATGATGGTAATCCTTGTGTTCTGAATACTTCACACAGATCCGGTGCGGAAACGCTTTTTGCAATTGTGCATGTACAATACGAAGAGCACGCATTGCATACCGATGCAACAGAGTTCAGTAATTCCTCACTGTAGAGTACTGCTGAAATGCGGTACGCCTCTTTGCCGTCACCACACATACATAGACCCCCGGTTTTTTCGAACCACAAAAATACTCATGATCATTGCTATCACACTATTCCGATAAATGTTCATTATTTCTTAATAGTTAATAAACATATTTATTTTTAAAAAAGCTCATTTTTATTCATATTTGATAAAATTTTAGCAAATATTATTTATTTAACTCTCTTAAAGAAAAAAATATAATAATGTCACTGGATAAAAAAAAGAACTCTTTTGTCCATGGAATCCATTGAGAGATCCATGATCAGATACCCTTTATTTTTCAGATAGATTCTGCAGTTTTTTCTTTTTTCCCGCTGACTGCAAGTTGTGTGGTATGCCCCAGGATCCCGCTCCAGGAGACAGGAACCCGAACGGATCTCACCGACCAAAACTGATGACCTCTACCTGCAACCCACTTTTTGGGCATAATCTCTTCTCATATTCTAAATATGGTTTAAAATGGCAATACGACCTCAATTCTGGCATCTTCTCTTTTTAGCAGGTCAGAACCAACCGGCCTGAATGGGGTCTTTTTGCTCACCAATTTTCTTATAACGGGTTTACGGGCGTAGAATCAGGAATAACCGATAATAGTGGGAGAAAAACCGGCCTGTTTATTCCTATTTGGGAGGCGAATCTCAGTTTTTATTGCCGGGAGTATAGGGAAGGGGAAAAGGGACAAAAACGGGGGTTTGGGGGATCTGGATTCTTGGGATCCGGGACATAAGGAGATACATTCGGCTCGTGATGAAATACCCTCAATGCAGGCCTATTTTGACAAAATGATCGAATCAGGATTTCAGCAGATAGCAGGAAATCGTAAATTACAGGCCACTTTTTTTGCGATCTTGGATTTTTAGAGTTTACCGGAAAAAAGGCTGGAATCCGAGATTGAAAAATATCCCTAAAGACCCTTTTGGGAAGCAAATCTCTTTTTTAATAGCCTGGTGCAGGGGAAAGATAAAAAATGGTTTTTTTGGGGATACCGGTTTTGAGGATCAGCAAGGAAGTATACCGGGGATTTTGGTCTGTATCAAAAAAAATTTCTGTTGAAACGGCAAATCAACTGATCCAATCGGCAGGTCTTTTATCAATTTCCGTGAAGGATCCTCAAACCCCGGTACGTGCGCATCAGGTATTTTTTGTTACTTCAACCGGATCGATATTCGCATCTATCAGACAATCGAATGAAACGGTTGAAAGCCATCCGGCTTTTTCAAACATATGCATGAAGCAGACCCCGATAATCAGTGCTCCGGAGTGCCGGTCAATTACTGCTTTTACCTGCTCTGCTTTTACTGGCACGTTGGGCATGGAGAGACCGCCCATGATGACAATTGCCTTTGGCTTCACACTCCCTGTGGCAGCACCTGCCTGCATCCCGATATCGGGAACATGATGGATCTTGTGCGCCTTGCTCTCGTCGACCATGGGAACAAAGACCTGTTCGAGTTCCAGCGAGCGGACAGCAAACCCGAGCAACTCGACAAACGGTGTGCACGTCCCCGGCACACCGTAATAGACGATCTGGTCGCCTTTTTTTAATCCTTTCTTCTCTATATATTCTTTAAACGGGCGCAGGATTCCCGGGACACCGTGAAATACCTCTTTTGTGGTCATATAGATCTACACTTCCCTACTGATATGATAAAAATTACCCGGGCTGGAGCACACAACCATGATAATTCGATTCGGGTGTGTACTTATAACGAACGGTGACGGGTGAGGTAGCGGCTGGAAAAATCCCCTCAAGTGTTTGAGAGGCACTATGGCATAACCAAAAATAAGAACGCAATCTGTGAAAAAAAAATTTAGATGTAGGGATTGCGGAGAGCCTTACCCACACCAAAAGTTGCACGCTCTTCGAGCGTCTTTTTGTTCTTTGAGATCTTCTCGTTTGCCAGTTTGGTAACGAGTTCAAGACCGGGCTTGACCTTCTCGATTGGCTGGGTCTCAAAGCATCCTGCTGCCATTGCCTTGCCCCAGACCGAGTCACCGATCTTGGACCTGACAAAGACGGTGCTCCATCCATCGGGACTGCCGACAGATCCGGTTGAGATGTCACCGAGGTTGGCGACATAGTCAAGACAGACATGGCATCCGGGCTGCTCGTACTTGTGGGTCACCTTCAGCGGCAACTGGACTACCTGTCCGCGTTTGCCGTAGACCCAGAACTTGCCCTTGCCGATCTCCATCTTCTTGACAGATTCCATCTTCATGGCTGCATGATCTTCCACGAGCTGGAGGATACTCTGGTACGGGAAGTTCTCCATACAGAAGATACCGACTGCGAGTGCAATGCTGGCTCCGACATCGCGGGCACCGATCGGGTAGAGCTGGAGTTTCCTGATTGCCTGCATCTGGCAGGGGGTTCCGACAATACCGACCTTGTCCAGACCGAAGCTGCGGGTTGCTTCCTTGATCATGGACACATTCGGGCTGATATTATACTTGGTGCCTGCTGCTGCAAGCAGTTCAGCCTTGGTGTTTACGATCGCTGGAATTGGTCTCCAGGGCTCGATCATATCCCAGTTTGAATTGTCCATCATGACCTTTGACGGGTGCTTTGCTGCGAATTCCTTTGATGCAGCAACGATTGCACCGTCAATGATACCTTCGTCGAGCGCAAATGCAAACAGCGAGGTGACGATACCGCCATCCTGGGCGTGCTTGAGAAGCTCCTTATCGGTGCTTCGGGCTGAGACGCATGATTTATAAATTCCAAGTTCTGCTCCCATGTTAAGTCACCTCACTGGAGTGCCGCCATTATGGCCTCGTTGATCGCTTCATAATTCGATACCACATCAAAGCTGAACCAGCTCCGCGGGCACTGGTTGTAACAGGCTCCGCACTTGATGCACAGATCGCGCTCGCCCTGTGGTTTGCCATACTCGTGGGTAATGGCATTGACCGGGCAGGCTGATGCGCAGCTGCCGCATCCCATGCACAGGCCCTGGTTGATGACATTGGTCATCAGGTCGCAGAAGCATGCGCTGGTCCCCTTGTCCGCGGCCATCATCAATGGCTTGAGGAAGGCAGTTGCAAGATCCTTTTGTTCTTTTGTCCCCTTGAGGAGCAGGTATGCCATTACGGCGACATTCCTGATCATCTGGGGGGTCGGTGCGCAACCGGGGATGAAAACATCGACCTTGATAAGGTCCCCGATTGGCAGGTATGCCTCATGTGCGGGCTGGTTCTGCTGACCACCGCGGCAGAACCGGGTGATATTTCCATAAGCCGCACAGCCACCGAGTGCTACCACTACGGTTGACTTTTCACGGGTTTCTTTAATCTCTTCTACTGCAAGTTTGTCGTTAATACAAACTGAACCCTCGACGAATGAAACATCGACCTTCTGGATATGCCTTGCGTCTGCAAGTGTTGGCATGTACTTAAGGTCAACATACTTGTCGAGGAGTGTTAATAATCCGGCGTAGTTGTCTGCTAATGCCACAGTACAACCGGTACACCCACTCAGGTGCGTGTAGCCTACTGTAATTTTATCTGCCACAGGCTTAACCTCCTTTTTTGTTGCTTCCGTTTTTGTTCCCACGTCAGCGGGTTTCGGTGGAGCCGCAGCTTTTGGCGGTTCCTCGCTGGCGCTCTTCTTGAAGACACTTGATAGTAGTCCCATAATCAACTCCAATAATTTCCAGTATCACCTGAATTGTCTTAGGAATTGCTTTCTGAAGTTCTTCAGAGAGCCCGAGTTCGAACTCAGGGGATGTAATCCGTGCTGGCTGACACCCGATGATCGTAATCTCAACCCGGTCTTTGATGCGCTGGAGCGGTTCGGCAAGATCCCATGAATGGGCATCCCTGTACGCGCCCGGCGGCAGATCTTCGACACGGAGTTTTGTGATGGATCCCGGTTCGGCACCATAATCAGCAATATCGACGATTATCAGTTTTTTCGTCACTTCCGGGTCGAGCAGGGTAAAAATAAAATGCGGGCCTCCAAGACCCGCATCCACTATCATTACATTGTCGGGAAGCGAGAGATTCTGCATCTCTTCGATTACTGCAGGACCAAAGCCGTCATCGGCAAACAGGGGGTTTCCACACCCTGCAATAACGATCTCCGGATAAAGCATAATCGGGTTACACTCACTGGATGAGCTTCTGAGCCACTCAGCTTGTTGTCCTCATCCAGTACGATCATGTGGGTAGCACATGATACACAGGGGTCGTACCCGCGCATGATCACTTCGGCAAGCTGCCAGGGGGCACCCTTGAGTGCTGCACTGCAGGTTGCAAAGTTCCAGGTGGTTGGCACGAGCATTGAGAAGTACTGGACCTTCCAGTCCTTGACACGTGCAAGATGGACATCGGTGCCACGGGGGGCTTCGTTGGATGCCCAGCCCAGTGAACCGTCACCATCGGGGATGTAGTCTGCAACGACCTTTCCATTGGTATTAAGTGCATCGAGGCAGTCCATCATCTCATACAAGCAGTCCTGGTACTCCATCTGGCGAGCTACGTTCTGGCCACAGGTGCCTTTCTCGTCATAGTTCTTGTATGTAACGAGACGGGCACGTGGACCGACTTCAACGGGCTGGCCATCGTACATAGGGATACCGGTACAGGCTTCCATCTGTGGGTTAACCTTTGTGCCGACCTTGGTGGTTCCACCAATGGGGTACCTGGGCTCTTCGAGATCAACGGTCATTTCACCCATGTACCAGTCCCATGGTCGGACTTCCTTGAAGCGGTTGATGTCCCAGCTGGGGCATTCGTCAAGACTTGAGCTGCCATAGAATGCATGGGTTGCAAGGTAGCCCTGGTTGTGGAAACCGAGATCCTTGGGCATCGGGACTTTCATACCCCCAACGTCAACGAAGTCTCTCTTGTGATAGTTTCGGATAACCGCTATCATGAACTCTGACTGAGCGTGGGCAAGGACAAGTCCTTCCTTTGCCAGGTCGTACATCTTGGTCTTTGCCTGCTCCGAGCAATTGCGGTACATACCACCAACACGAGTATTTCTCGGGTGGATGCAATCGCCACCGGCGATCTGGCCGACGGTTTGGCCGATCTCACGGAGGCGCTGGATGCGCTTTGCAACGGTGCGCACCGGCTCTTCTGCAGTGAACGGGTTGATCTTGGTCTCGGTACCCGGAATATAGTAATCGGGCAGGAGCAGGATATTATGCAATGCAATGCTGTGTAACCGGTTCGCGAGCTGAAGGACATGACGAAGCATCTTTGCGTCCTTGGGGATTTCGCACTTGATGGATGCTTCCATAGCTTCAGTGGCCGCGAGGTTGTGGGCAATCGGACAGATACCACAGACACGGGATGCAATCTTGGGCACCTGCTCCGGGGTCTTTCCGACGGCGAGTTTTTCAACTCCCCTCACCGGGGTAATGGAACACCAGTTACCCGTCTCGATGATACCTGCGTCGTTTACCTTCAGGACGAGCTTGGAGTGTCCCTCATGTCTTGTGGTTGGGGAAATCTCTACAACTTTCGACAATATTATCGCCTCATTTTATGTTGAGTTGTTCATACCGCTGTACAAAATTTGCTCTATACTTTCTCTCATCTCTAGAGATAATTGACCGTACAAAGTACGTTCTATTGATCTTGCACAACTGGTTTTATAACCCTTGTTATGACGATGCATATCATTAAATAAGGGTGAAATCTGTCCAATAGGGTTTCCCTATCAAAAAAACAGCCAATTAATTTTTATTTCACTACTATATTTTTCAAATAAAAAATAAAAAAGGAATTTCTGTATCATTAATATAGGGTAACAAATATCGAATATTTTCAATCAACACTTTGCTTTTCACCGTTTAATTCATCGAACAATTCTGCAAGGGTTGCCCGCCGTTCAGCATACGCATCGTGCTGGTGAATGCTCTCCTCGTTCGTCTGTTTAATCGTGACTACCGAATCACCGGCAAGGTACTCAAATTCAGCGAGCACTTTCTTTGCCATCTCGCGGACACAGTCTTCAACAAAACGCGGGTTCTTGTGCGCGGCGAGGACCACCGACCCTTCATCGCCCCGCTTGAGTAATTCATAGATACCAGCACTCATCGATTCTTTCAATATCCAGATAATCTTTTCAAGGTCCACATCCTGGTCATCGTCAGTTTCAATGCAAAGAAATCCCCGGCCCCGCTGGTTGTGGGTAGCCATGGGGATTTCGTTAAAAAATGCCTCTATCTGACCGCTGTCGACTCCAAGATTCTGGAGGACATGATCTGCCCGCTCCTTCATGATGTTCTGGGCACAGGGGCATGCAGTCATCCCGGTAACTTCCGCCCCGATGCTCTTGCGCACAATAGGATTCCGGAAGGTACGCTTTGCGATAGCACGTGCATGTACCTTCACCACTTCATCACAGGTTGTGCGACTGACCGGTGTTTCGCGCTTCATCATGTACTCACTGCGCATGAAGACCTCTGTGCGGTCAGCATACTCATGATGGTCTAATAGTTTTCGGGCTACCACGCTGCACAGTTTTTCGATCTTGTTCACGTCACCATCGATTGCCTGCTGGAGGACTTCATCAATCACCTCAAAGTTACGAGAGAGATTGGCACCTTTCAGGCTCCCGGGCAGGTCAACATAAACATCAAAATTGGAAATAAATATGACCGGGCGCTTTCCCTGGCGATGTACTTCGACCAGTTTTTTTACGTTTTTCACACCGACGCGGGTGAGGTTTATCCGGACGTCGGGACTTGTTGCCTGGATGTCAGGCAGATCGCGGGAAAATGTCTGGTCAGGTTTCTCATTTGGGGTCATTTTTTTAATAAGTCATCGCATCCCGGTAATTCTTTCAAGGTTGCTTCTTTAGTTTTTTTATATAATATTTATGTGCTTTGTTGCAGATATCAAAGGGATCTACTATGTTAAAAAAATACTATGAAGCAGATGCGGATCTCTCGGTGCTGAAGGGAAAGCGCATTGCTGTGATTGGTTATGGCTCACAGGGACGGGGGCAATCTCTCAACCTCAAAGACAGCGGGCTTGATGTGGTGATCGGGCTTCGCCCGGGAAAGAGCTGGGATGCGGCTGGCAAAGATGGCATGAAGGTGATGCCGGTTGCCGAGGCTGTGAAAAAGGCAGATATTATTCAGATCCTCCTGCCTGATGAACACCAGGCTGCAGTTTATAAGAGTGAGATTATGCCCCATCTCTCGGACAAGAAGTGCCTCATGTTCTCCCATGGATTCAATATCCACTTCGGACAGATTGTTCCTCCACCCACCGTTGATGTGATCATGGTGGCGCCCAAAGGGCCAGGATTCATGGTACGCAGGCAATATGAAGAAGGGAAAGGCGTTCCCGCACTTATCGCCATTCACCAGGACCATACCGGAAAAGCCCACCATATTGCGCTTGCCTATGCAAAGGGGATTGGGGCAACCCGGGCGGTTGTGCTGGAAACATCGTTCCGCGAAGAAACCGAAACGGATCTTTTCGGAGAGCAGGCTGTTCTCTGCGGGGGTTGCACATCTCTTGTCAAGGCAGGATTTGAAACGCTTGTCGATGCCGGTTACGAGCCGGAGATGGCATATCTCGAAATTCTCCATGAGCTGAAGCTGATTGTTGATCTGATCTACGAGGGTGGGCTTACCAACATGCGCAAGTATATCAGCAACACGGCACAGTATGGTGATCTTACCCGTGGCCCACGAGTTATTGGTCCTGAAGCCTACGAAGCAATGCAGGAGATTCTGGAAGAAATCCAATCTGGTAAATTCGCCCGTGAATGGATGCTTGAAAACATGGTCAACCGCCCTGTATTCAATGCGCTCACCAAGGCAGATGAAGAGCATCTCATCGAAGAAGTGGGCAAAGAAGTCCGTGGTATGATGCCACAATTTAAAAAATAATTTTTTCTGGTATCTTTTTATTTCTTTTTCCAATATACCCAGTCAGGATAAAAATTTGGATTATTTACCCTAGCGGGACCGGAAAAACCCTCCATGGGGCCCGGCATATTGCTTCGGCATTTAATGCATGCCTGATCGAAATCTGTGACACGGCATCCTACACCCGGATTACGCGCTTTCTTGTATCCTGCAAAATGGCGAGAAGTAACAAGAAAACCAGGATCGGGCCATCATCGACCGATGTTTCGGAATAGGATCTTGTTGTATTCGGATCACCAGTCTGGGCTTTCAAACACCGCCGGCTATATATACAACAATTGATAGTCTTGAGGGGTGTATGGGTAAACCGGCTGTGGCCTTTTCCACTCATGGTGGCAGACCGGGCCAGACTGATGAAACGTTCAAAAAATGGATTGAAGCCAGTGGGATGATTACGGGTGTTGTCACCAACATCACCCAGACTGCTCATAACAACGAGAAGGAGACAAAAGAACTCGTCGCGCCTGTCTCTGCTTTAATGAATGGATAATTTTTTTAGCTGAATGAAAATGGAATTTTACCCGCATTTACGTAAGTGTAACGGCAGTGGCGAACGATCTTATTTCTTCGATTTTCGCATGATTGTGGGGTGGGGCACCCTGTCTTCTCTCCGTACTGTGGGGAGCATGACCGGGTCTTCCTGATCCAGCGCTGCACCGCCATGTCTATGATGGCATCAGGTATCGGTGTATGAGCATAAGCATCCTGTCGATTATTATGCGGATGTTCCCTGCACAAAGCAGGATTTGATTAACCAGCATGTACCGGGAGAAAGCCTTTTGGCGGGTGGCACCTTTATACTATACAACTATGACGGACGAATATGAAAATCTCCTCAAACAGGCATACTCCAATATCACCGAAAAAACAGAATCTTCGGAGCGTTTTGTAGTTCCTGAAGCCAAGGCATATGTTGAAGGCAAAACAACCGTCCTTGAAAATTTTTCCGAAATTGTGAGCAAGGTCCGCCGTGACCCGGATCACGTTATGAAATTTCTCCTCGGGGAACTTGGTACTTCTGGAAAAATAGACGGAAACCGTGCAATTTTTAACGGAAAATTTGAGATCTCCCTCATTAAAATGATAATAAAGAGTTATGTTGAGGATTATGTTATCTGCTCTGAATGCGGCAAACCGGATACCCGGCTTGTCAAAGACGATCGGGTAATGCAGCTCCGCTGTGATGCCTGCGGGAGTCACCGCCCGGTCAGAAAGAGAAAAGCCCGAACCGAACCTGTCTCTGAGAACCTTGAGGAAGGTACTATCATGGATGTTGAAATCCAGTCAATCTCCAAGCGGGGTGACGGTGTGGTTAAGATGGGTCGCTACATCATGTATGTTGCAAATGCAAAACCCGGGCAGAAGGTAAAGATTAAGATATCAAGGATTTCGGGATCGATCGTTTTTACCGAAAGGGCAACGGAAGAATAATAATATTCATAATCTATTTTCCACAAGCGAGCAGCAACATCCAGTCAGAAGTACACCAGAATCCCGCTGGAGTATTCCCTTGTATTATCCATCCTTTTTACTTTTACCCTTGGATAGTATGATTTTCATGGACAAAAAAATTAGCAAAAAAAGAAATTTTATTCATTCGGTGTTCTGCTTCAGAAATTGAAGGATTGCTCGGTCGGTCCCCCGGTTTTTGTGATAGTAATTTCGTAGTTGAAATTCTGAACATTGTCAAAGGTGGTGTCAAAACTCATCCACCGACCGTCAACGACATACGTTAAAGGATGGACTTCTCCTTTTGTCCTGTTCATCGCAATATACTTGCCATCGTCATAACGATATTCGATATAATCCCCGTAAACGAATTCGCCCGTGGAATCCGTTGCTTTCTCGAGGACAAAAGATGGGTCTATGAGACCCCACTGGACTTTCTTCGAATAGGATTCATAGTGGGGGATTAACTGCGCTGCCTGCAATCCGGTTGCCTGTTCTGTATTGAGTGCATATCCCAGCACGGGCTTTTCAGCTTTGATGGTAATCCGGAATTTATCTCCTGGATAAACGAATTTAAAACCCATATCCTTGAAATCATAAGTTTTATAGGTTTTTGTAGTGAGGATACCCGTATCGTGCAGAATTTCTTTTTCAATGACGGTTTCTGAAGGTTTGGGAGTCACTCTAGTCGATACAACCGTGACCACGGTCGCCTCAGGAGTGGTCGGAAGTACGGTCTGGATTGCCGTAGTTGGTGCCGGAGTCTGAACAGGAGCAGGAGTGGAGGGGGAAACACATCCCGCAATGACCAGTATCACAATCAGGCAGATACCTATCCAGATTGGCGTTTTGTTGTCTATCATATGATCAAGACATTTTTGCTTCAACCTGATAACTGTTATCAAATCCATCCTGTATTATTGAGATCGAAGCAGGATTAACCTGGATTTGGTTGTAATTAGTATAAAAAAACTATACTATTTGCAGAAATATCGGGTATCACTGTTTCTTCAGCTCTTTAATGAGCTCATCACAATGACCCGATATCCGCTTGCATGCCTTTTTAATTATCGGCAGAGGATTTTTCTTGCCTTTGGTGGTGACGAGAAGTTCCGGGTCAGAAAACTGGAACTCTATCATATACCTGGCGACATCGACATCCGGGTCGTTTAAAAGCTCTTCAACAAGGGCGTTCATGAACGTATGCCCCTCCCCCTTGATGATGAGTCGTACTTTGTCTTTTTCGAGATCGAGGACTTTTACAATCATGCACCTATGTTTGGGCACCTGAAAACTATTAAAGTATGGGTGGGGATGACAAGAATACAATTTCTGATTCCCGGTATTATTTTTTTTACTAAAGATGGTTACCGGAACTCGAATACGTCTCCATCATTTCCCAGATGGGGAAGCTCCCAGGGAATAAGGTGGCTTAAATGAACGCACCGATACTCGTCCGGTTCAAGACTCCGGGCAAGGGTACAGGCGTCAAGATAATTCATGTGCTTATGAATCCTGATATCGGAGGGCACAAGTGCATCCAGCAGCAGAAGATCCAGATCGGTGAGGAGGTCAAGGCTCTGTTGGGGGATATCAATGTTGGTATCTGAGGTAAATCCTATCCTAATACCCGCGTTTTCAAAAACCATGCCACAGGTAAAGGCCGGAGGGTGTTTTACCATAAACAGTGTGATAGTTATCCCGAAAAGTTCAAACGGCTCATAGGGGGGAATCTCTCCTTTATCAAATGTGAGAAACCGGAAGGTATCAGCGCAGTAATTGAGAACCTGGGGAGCGGCAAATACCGGCGGGATCTTCTGGACCCGGTAAAACTCGCCAAATCCGATAAAATGATCATAATGGCCGTGAGTCCAGATCACAGCATCGATATGAGGGGAACCGTGCAGGAGAAGCTGCTGCCGCAGATCCGGTGATGAATCGATGAGGATGTGTCTTCCCTCATTTTCTACAAGAAGCGAGGTTCGAAGCCGCATCGCACCTGTTTTCCTGGCGTGGGAACATTGGGGGCATTTGCATCCCACCTTTGGTGTACCAATCGCATCGCCCGTTCCCAAAAGGGTAATTTTCATATTATATCCAGGTCAGGTGTCGGATTGCATCCCTGTTTTTCACCATGTGAATACCCTTTTCAATATCTTCAGGGCTGATAGTCTTACGGTTTGCCATGAGGGAAGAAAGTATCGCTTCCTTGACCATCATGCGGAGATCGGAACCGGAAAAACCATCAGTCCGGGAAGCAAGCTGCTGGTAATCAAGAGTACACTGGAAGGAGGAAGTAACCTTCATTAAGATATTCTTCCGCATCTCTTCATTGGGAAGTGAAAACTCAACGACTTCATCAAACCTTCTCCAGGCTGCTTCATCCAGCAGCTGCGGATGATTGGTTGCACTTATCAGAAGTACATTGTTCCTCACCAGGTTGATCTTATCGATGTTTTTTAACAGGGAGTTTACTGCACGTTTCATTGCCCCATGGTCATCAGCGACACGGCTCTTGGCAACAAAATCGAATTCGTCAATAAAAAGAATGGAAGGTGCAAGCTTTTTTGCTAATTCAAAAATGCGGTCAATATTCTTAGAAGTCTCTCCAAGATACTGGGATGTTATCATTGAAAGCCTGACCTCAAGAACCGGCATGTGCATAGTCCGGGACATTGCAAGTGCAAGCGAGGTCTTTCCTGTACCTGGTGGACCCACAAAGAGGAGTTTTCCCACCTCATGAATCCTGTGCCGGTGCAGGAATTCCCGGTGGCTGATCGCAAGTTGAATTTTATTAATAATGGCGGTCTGTTCCTGCGTGCGGATAAGATCGTCCATCTGCTGCTCCACTTCTTCGGGCGCAAGGATAATTACAAGGTCAAGTGCGCTCCGGAGTTTTTCATCTTCTCCTATAAGTTTCGAAACACGGGCATCGAGATATGCCTTGGTGTCTTCAAATGGCGGATTTGCCAAACGAACGGTCTTATAGGTTATTCCCGTCGAATCAATATTCTCAAAGTAGAATGCGAGTGCGGGATTTTTATCAATGATAGGTTTGCCGCCCTGTTTGAGGAACCAGAGTGCTGCGGGTTCAAGCGCAGTGATTCGGAGGCGCTGTCCAAATTCCTCATATGCAACAAAGGGATTTGCGGATAGTTTCTGGTGGGCATCCGCAATAGCCAGAGAGCGCTTGATCAGACCGTCGCTTACATAGACCGGCCGTTTGATATCTGATGATGTGGTTATGGAAAATATCTCACGGCAGTCAGGGGTCAAATCGTTGATATCAAGCTGGGGGTTCTGGTTGAATATTTCAGCGGTCAGAACAACTTCCATTATGCGCAGGATTTCAGAATCTCCAGACATGGCTGTAACCTTAATTATTCATTTCCTGAATGAATAAGGCTATCTCATCGTGTAGTTACAATGCACCCTTCACTGGTTACGATCACTGTATGCTCATGCTGGGACACAAGGGATCCCGATATATCGGAAAGGACCGGATAAACATGAAGCATTTTCGATCTTACGAGTGAGGAGAGAGTGATATCCAGTTTTTTTTCATTGAGCCATCGTCGTGCAAATGGCAGCCCATGGCGATCCTTTACTGTATCCAGTACCGCACGTGCCGAAGGAATCCGGACGGGTTTTTGTGAAATCTGCGAATAAATCTCCTTACGGATTTTCTCACTGACGTGTCCGCTTCCGGTTGTTGCGAACGGTTCAATAGCAAAGACCATCCCTTCCTCGAGTACAACACCCCCATTAATGCCGACATTGGGAATAGTAGGAGATCGGTGGAGAATGTACTGATCAAGTCCATGTCCGGTAAGATTTGATATTGGCCGATATCCACGGCCTTCAATCTCTTCCTGGATTGCTGCACCGAGATCCCCTGCGGTTGCTCCGGGCCGAACCGCTTTTATAGCGGCATCGAGTGCCCGTTCAGATGCTTCAAGGAGGAGTGAGTTGCTCCCGAGATCGATAGTGGTAGCTGTGTCAGCGATATACCCCTCTATCTGGACCCCAAGATCCAGTTTTGCTACATCACCTTTGGCAAATACCCGTGCATCTTCGGGTGATGCGGTATCATGTGCAGCATCTTCATTTAAGGAGAGGTTGAGAGGAAAAGCGAGTGCCGCCCCTTCTTCTTTTACCTGCATCTCCATTGATTCAACGAGATCCAGGTATGATCCTCCAATGCGGATTTCCCTGGCACTCCGGTGCAGGATTTTTGCGGCAATTTCTCCGGCATCACGATATTTATCGAAAATCTCATCTTTCATATGACCAGGTCCTCGGGAAATTCCGTAAAGTTTTCAAAACCTTTCGCCGTGACCACTCCTATGTCCTCGAGACGCACCCCCCCGATGCCCGGATAGTAGAGTCCCGGCTCAATGGTGATTACATTCCCGGTTGCAAGGGCTTTTCCTGCCGGCCCAACCGTTGGTAGTTCGTGAACCTGAAGCCCCACACCATGACCGAGATTGTGAACAAATCCGCGTGTGTTACTTTCGTATCCATGATCTTTGAAAAAGTCAACTACTGCCAGATGAATATCTGCTCCTGACGCTCCTTTTTTTACAAGCGAAATTCCAAGCTTTTTTGCTTCGCGGAGTGTATTGTACATCTCGAGGATTTCCGTTGAAGGCTCCCCCCTGACAACAGTCCGGGTCATATCGGCATAATAACCGGATATCTCGTTAACGGGAAAGAGATCAATTACAATCGGCTCGTCTGATCTGAGTGGTCCTGATCCTGTTATATGGGGAATTGAGGTATCCTCACCGCATGATACAATAGTGTCCACCGCATTGCACCCGTGCTGCAGGAGCAGACTGTGCATGGAGAATTTAACAAATTCAGCAGTCAAGGGCTTTTTGTCAATATGGAGGATTCCTTTTTTTATCGATGCGCTCCTGATCAGCGAGATTGCACGCCCCATCGCCTTTTCCGTCACTTTCTGCACATCCTTCATCAACAGGATTTCATGCTTGTTTTTCTTTGCCCGCATTGACTGAACTGTACCACTGTCCACCATAATAGTACAATAGTTGCTGAGGGCATTTGCCAAAGCAATCGGGAAATTAGGGGGAACGAGGATTTTTTTTCCAGCCTGACCTGCAATCATCTTTGCGGTTGCGCGGTACGGGTCCTTTTCTTTTTTGAGAATGTCAGGAAGCCCGGCCTGCGTTCTGGTCATCACTGCAGTAGAAGCTTCTCGTGATGCGCGCCCAGACTCCATCTGGGATACGATAATAACCCCGGGATCTCCTGGTTTTTTAAAAAAAACGAAGGGATCGCTTGTCGTAAAATGGGTCAGATATCTCATATCAGCGTCACGCGATGATGCATAGAGCACGTAGGCATCAGCGCCGCTTTTTTTGACCGCGTTTGAAAGTGGGTCCATCTCTCAGGATATATGTAGTTAAACGTCAAGTACTTTTATTTCGGAGTTGACATACCAGTGATGGAAGAGGATGTAAAAACCCGGTTCAAGTGGAAATTTTATCATCTTACAATTGAGCTCAATATCATTATCCTTCTCGTAGCTATGTCAATCACGTTTTTTTTTATTTTTCATTCCCCCTACAGCATTCCAATCATCATTGGGATGCTCATAGTGGCATTGATTCTGTCTTTGGATTTTTTTAAGAAATACAAAGCAACAAAAAAGTGGCTTGATGATCAACCGGAAAAAGAAAAAAATGATAATGATACCAGACAGAATGGCACGATATAAAACAGCTTTGGGTGAGGGCTTTACTGGAGTACTATGCTCAAGAAGATGAAGGACGAGATCGAACTGCTAAGCCGACATATTGAGGTAGCAAAAGCGGTGGCAGATCATGAACCGATCGGCATCATGAAGCTTGCAGAGCTGCTCGATCTCCCCTCGCACCGTATACGTTACTCCCTCCATGTTCTGGAACAACTCGGATATATCCGTGCTTCACCGGAAGGTGCAGTTGCCACACCAAGGACGGCTGAATTATTCCAGCATCTCAATGGTGATCTGGATGAACTCATCCAGCTGCTTACCGCGATGAAGCGTTATTGATACGGCTTGATGTCACAATAACTCTGTTGTCAAGATCGTCATGAGAGTTACCTTTAAAAGCACTCACAAAGAATCTAATAAAGCGTATTGATATAGCCTCCCTAACTCAGTTGGTAGAGTGTCGGACTGTTAATCCGAATGTCACAGGTTCGAGCCCTGTGGGGGGCGTTTTTGGGCCCGTCAGCTCAGTCCGGTTAGAGCGCCCGGCTCATAACCGGGCGGTCATGCGTTCGAATCGCATCGGGCCCATTGTTTTTTTTGTTTTTTAAGGGAATGTCATGGTTGACTACCCATCATGGAATATATTGAAAACCTTTCTATCTCTGAACTACCATACGGAGGAGCATGAAATGTCCTGTGTGCGAGATGGATTGTGTTGAGTCAGCAAAAGACCTTCTTGCCACACTTCCCACAATTTTTATTCCCTGTGCAGACTGTAGTCTGCGGATCCTTGATAAAAGATCTCCGCTACCCACGCTTGAATATGCAGAACCCTGCTCATGCGGAAAACGATTCATCGATGAAGTTTTTGCCCACATGTACGTTATCATGGTTGAGGAGGGTGATTTAAGTCCGACAGACCCGCTTATCGCGGTGGGATCCCCGCTCGTTCACCCTGGATTTGCCATGGATCGTCCACCTTTCCTTCCGGAAAAGTCACTTGTGCTTCTCACCACACGGGCGACTAAAATTACAGCAGAACGTCTCGTTCTGGAAGTTCCCGAACTCCGCGGTATTGTAAAGAAAGGCGATTTTGTACCGGGAATTACAAATCCTGACCTTCATTCCGTTCCAAAAGTCTATGAACTTCTTGCAGGATGTGATGTAAGGGCTGACGTTTTTCCGCTCTGGACAGGTCCCATGGTGATGTATAAGCAACAGTCCCTTATCCATATCGAATTCCCACGCATGGGATACCCGAAGATCCGCGCGGTCGAGCACCATGTGGGAAAACCTCCTGTCACCAATTTTGTTGACGCATGTTCCGGTGTGGGAACCCTGGGTCTCACTGCAGCATGTCTTGGTGTGCCCCATGTTGTGATGAATGATGCATGGTATGCCTCGGCATTCTGGTCAGCATTTAATCTCGAAGTAAACCGGGGTTATCTCAAAATCAGCCGGGTGAAGATCTTTGAACAATTACAGGATATGCAGAAACATCCGGTTACCATCGACCCGATAAAAATTGCCGAAACTGAAGGGGATCAGGTAATCGAGGTATATCAGGGTGATTTCCACCAATTATTTAGTGTGTTATCCCCTGGGAGCAATCCTTTGACTGCACTTGATATTTTCGATAAAAAAGATCTCACTTCCCTTGAACAAACCAAGCGAGAATGGCTGGAAAAGGTGGGCGGTGAGGTATTCGTTCCTTAATTATTGCCATTTGTTGAAAGGGATACTTTGGTACCAGATCCTGTTTACGGTAAAAAGCCTTTATTGACCAGTGCACAAAGGTATATGGGGACTAGCCCGGGTGGTTCGGCGTCACCTGTAACCTGAAACCGTCGGTACGCGGGGGGCGAAGTTTGAGGAAGGCTGCAACGGCCTGCGGGAGCCTGTGCGTTCTGACTGTGAAACCTCGTCCCATGAGGTCGATGGCCAGGTATCAATATTCCGGAGGGAATGGCGACCTGTCGCTGCGGGGACCGGTTCAGGCCCGGAAGGGAGCAGACTTACCGTAGACATCCGGCGCCCATGGGGTAACGGGGCGGAGGATGGATGCTTTGGCAAACGTAGTAACGTACAGTCGACCGATAACACGTCCCCATTTACGATTATCATGTCAAAAGTGACTATCCTTGGTGCAACCGGCAATGTGGGATTGTTTGCTTCTTATGCAGTATCAGCAAATCCTCATGTGCGGGAAATCCTTCTTTACGGGCGGGAAGGGCGCGAAACACTACTCCGTGGAATCACGCAGGATTTTGTTGATTCATTTGCTGCACGCGGAACGAATATCAAAATCAACTGGACAACCAACTTAAAAGATGCTGCCGGGTCAGATGTTGTTATCATTACCTCCGGGATTCCGCGCACTCCGGGACAGGACCGTCTTGATCTGGCTATGGGAAATGCAAGGGTAATCTCCCCTCTTGCGCAGACTATCGGGATTATCGCACCTGAAACCAAGATTCTGGTAGTTACCAATCCTGTTGATGTCATGACCTGCGTTGCTTTGAAATATTCCGGCCTTAATCCCAGCCAGGTATTCGGGCTTGGAACGCATCTTGATTCAATGCGATTAAAATCCCTTATTGCTGCCTATTTCAAAGTCCATGTGAGCGAAGTCCACACACGTATTATCGGTGAACATGGCGACAGCATGGTCCCGCTCTGGTCAGCCACGACGATAGGTGGTATCAAGATATCCAACCTGCCAGCATTTGCACACCTCCCGGTAAAAGAGATCATTGAATCGGTAAAATGCAGCGGAAACCTGATCATCAAAGATAAGGGATCTACCGTCTACGGACCTGGAGAAGCGATCGCTTCGTTAGTAAAGACGGTGCTTGGTGATGAAAACCGGATCCTGACCGTTTCAGCCTATCTAAAAAGCGAGGTCCACGGTATTGGAGAAGGGGATATATGCATTGGTGTCCCGGCCAGAGTAAATCGCAACGGGGTGTTCCCGATCACTATCAAGATCGATGAATCCGAAGTGATAGCATTCCGCGAATCGGTTGAAAAAATCCGGACGATCACGATGAAGGTTCTCGCAGATCTTGAAGTCTAAGAAAAAAGTGTTTTTATAACCTGAATCAGGTTAATGTTACTTCGACAATTTCTGCACGTTCGACACCCGCTACTTCATTCAGGGACTTCTCGATTGCATCGGTTTCTCCCCCGGAGTCGTTTACGACTGCAACAAGTTTAAGCGCCTTTAAACCAAAACCGATTGGCTCCTCTCGAATTTCATGAATTCCGGGCAGCTTCTGTTTTAATGCCTTTTTCAATTGTTCAAGGTCCACTTCCGGTGATTCGGGCATAACCCTGACAATTACAGCAACACCACCCATGAATTACGGTCCCCCAAATCCACATTTTGGGCAGATATAGGGAATGCTCTGCTCCCGGCACCGGTAACACCGGTTGATCTCAACACCACATGCGGGGCATCCGAATTCCGTTGCGCCCTCTTCTGCAAGCGGGGCATTGCAGGATGTACATTTTTTATCTGACACGATTGCTCCTCCAAGGATTCCAATAGTATCTCTTTTGGAACCTTTAAAAGGTTGTACAGATCTCAGTACGGGGGATCAGCTCTCCCTTCAGGTATTTTTCCACGCGATCTGGTTGTGATCCATTGATTATGGTTGTTTTCACGGTATTTTTTATCACAAACGGAATAAAACAGGGGTCAACGATATCTGATTCCACTGGCCCGGTTACCTGCTCCTGGAGGATCCCGTTGATGAAAATACCATCAATAGATTTGAGAAGGAGAAGATCGAGATGAAGGGTGCCTGCAACCCATGCAGCGATAGTATCAGAAGTTACATCCCAGGTGTGGGGCAGAATGTCAGTTAACCTGAGGCACCGATAAGGCAGCAATATTGTTGTTGTCAGAGGCACGGCAATTCTGTCTGTCGTTAAGATGCCAAATGAGGAGATGAACCAACCATACTGCTCCATTGCGGCGATGGCCATCCAGTGTGCCGCATCGTTATTTACCCGAACCTGTCGTACAAGGTCAGCAAATGGACCCCCGCCAGGGATTAAAAATAACGGCCGGTCTGATGCAATAAGTATCGGTGCAAGGTCGGGAATCTGATTATACAGACTTCCCCCCACTTTGACAATTAATGGCGAAGTTGATTGATCTTTAGGTGATTCCCTGCTCTTATTCATACTTCCGGAGAGTTATATCGCCAGATTATAAAAGGAGCATGGCGAAATTGAGTGATAATGCGCCGTTTTCTTGCGTTTTTCCTCATTTTATGGTGTGTGATGCACGCGGGTGCCGCAGTCCAGATTATTGAGTTCTGTCCTGATCCTCATAGTTATGAGGATGCGGATGAGTATCTTGTCCTCTCTGGTACCGGCTCCCTTGATGGTTTCACGATTTCCGATGGGGAGGGTGGATTTCGTTTCCCTCCGGGAACCCGGATCAACGGTGTGCTAACCATAGCCCGCAGCGGAACGGCTTTTAAACAAAGTCATGGAATATATCCTGATTTTGAATGGCTGGATTATTCTCAGCTGGTTCCAGATGTGATCAAGGGTGATACGCTCCGTCTGGCGAATTCGAACGATGCTCTCATGCTGTATGAGAATGGGATACTTGTTCAGAATGTTGCCTGGCCAGAAGATGTGAAACCTCGCGAGGGACAGATACATTTTCTCGAAAAAGGGGTGTGGGATCTCCGCCCGCTCATGATAGGGCAGTCGCGCTTGTCTCCGGCGGTATTCCATAATGTATCAATAACGACGTTTGTTTCGCCGGATTCGTCCAGCGAGGTTTTCTCGTATGCAGTGAATCAGGCATCAGATGAAGTACTGCTGAATGTGTATGAATTTTCGAGTCCTCTCATGGCAGATACACTGATTACCGCACACGCGCGGGGGGTCGATATTAAGGTTATTGTTGAAGGCGGTCCTGTTGGGGGTATTAGTCCGGAAGGAAAAGAAGCGATCCGGATGCTTAACGACGGTGGAATTCCGGTCTCAATGATGGTATCACGCAAAGGGGAGCCTGCACCTTATCGCTATGACCATGCAAAATACATGGTCATAGACCGGCAGTCAATCCTTCTTACCAGTGAGAACTTCAAATACAGTGGATTTCCTCCTGCAGGAATGAACGGTAATCGGGGCTGGGGTGTATATCTCGAGGACCCCGGACTTGCAGAATATTTTTCAATAGTCTACCTGACCGATTATAGCGGAAAATCTATGACTGCTTATAATGGATCAGCAGGGCCTCCCGAACCCATGCCTTCCAGGAAATATACCGTAGAATTCCAGCCTGGATATTTTACCGGTGCAACAGTTCGTCCTGTTATTTCACCAGACACCAGCAGCCAGATTACGGAGCTGATAAACTCTGCTGAACGGAGTATCGAGATCGAGCAGGCATACATCACCAACGAGACGGCGTATTCCCTGAATCCGTATCTTTCAGCAGCGATAAATGCCTCGCGCCGGGGAGTACATGTCAGGGTATTGCTCGATTCATATTGGTATAACATCGAAGATGAAACAGACAATGATGAGATGGTGGCGCTTATTAACCGCATCGGGTCATGTGAACACATCCCCCTGGAAGCCCGGTGTGCCGATCTCTCAACAAAAGAGATCGATAAGATTCATAATAAAGGGGTGATCGTGGATGATCGGTATGTGCTGGTAAGCAGTATCAACTGGAACAGCAACTCTCCCAATTTTAACCGGGAAGCAGGGGTAATTATTGATCATCCTGGCGTCGCCCGGTACTTTCTTGATGTATTTGAAAACGACTGGAATTCCGTGGTTAAATTACCGGCACACAAAACAGATTACCTGAAAATTGCCATTGTTGCTGTAGTAATAACCCTTTTGCTATTGCTCTATTATCACCATAAAAAAAATAATAAAATCTGAAATTTATTAAAAGAGAATAGTAACAATCCTCATCCACACTCGGATGAAATTATTATTAAATCATCAAATGATATGCTGTTATCGCTGATAATTTCTGATCATTGGCAATGCAATGGTGCAATGCCACCCTTAATACCAATCTCCGTTTCAAATCTTAAAAAATAAGATTGATTGCTTGGAATTACTGATGAAAATGAAAACTGATGGCTTGAGAATTGAGCTCGTTGATTCAGAGGAAGAATTCTTAGCAATGAAAGTCGAATGGAATGCACTATTTGATAAAAGTATCAACTCCTCAATTTATTCATCATACCCTTTCGTGCATACGGCATGGAAATATTTTAAGAATGAAAACGATCGATTATTCATTCTTATCGTGAAACGGGATGCAACAATTGTCGCGATTGCACCCTTCAGAATTGAAAGAGTAAAAATGGGTAATCTTTGTTTCAAATGGTTGATACGCTTCATTTCCGAATACGGTGGTGGCGACAAACCCTCAATTTTGTCAATAGAAGAACCAGAATGCATTTGGGAGGGGATTTTTCAGTTTCTAAGCGAAGAGTTTACGCAATGGGATGGGATTCAGCTTTTTGAACAGCCTGCAAACAGTCCAATTCTTAATCTAAAGTTTTTTAGTGATAGATTGTACTTTGCCGTTGCAGTTCCGCAGGTTTCTTCTTATTATGTCTCAATTGCCGGGACGTGGGAAGAATACCTGAAAACACGGGGGAAAGATACTCGGAGAAAATGGAAAAAATCCAGAAAAAAATTATTTGACCTGCCCGAAGGTGTCGGTTTTCAATGTATTGAAGATTATGAGACCCTGCCGGAGGCATTAGAAAGATATATGGATATAGAACAATCCGGTTGGAAAATCAATCGAGATTTTAGTGTGGGCGGCAACGAGATAAATAAGAGATTTTATACAGAATTGCTGAAACATCTGGCTTGTAAAAATATGGTGTCGATGTATTTTTTGACATCAGGAACTACGGATATTGCTGCTTCGATACAGTATAAACAAAAATCCATTGTGTATGGAGCGCACACAACCTACAGACCAAAATATGCTGAATATTCTCCAGGAATTATTCTGATAACGGAATTATTGAAGAATCTGTTTGGTACGCAATACCATGAATTCGATCTTCTTGGTTTCCGAAACGATAAGAAAAACATCTTGAAGAAAAATTTGAGTACAGGAACGCGACAAACGATCAGAATAGAAATTTATAAAAAAAGCGTTTTTATTCATTTCTACTTTTTAGGAAAAAGGGTAAATAAATTCTTGCAAAACGTCATAAGGATGATGATTTCACATACGCCATCAGAACAAACTCAGACAGGAACAGCAACTCGCCCAATTTTAACCGGGAAGCTGGGGTAATTATTGATCATTCTGGCGTCGCCAGGTACTTCCTTGATGTATTCGAAGACGAATGGAATTCCACAGTTAAATCACCGGCCGACAAACCCGATTACCTGAAAATTGCCATTCCTGGAATGGTATTGGTGATCCTTATCCTTCTCAAGTATCACCTTCAAAAGGTATGACTCAGGAATTAAAATATCAGAACTTCTTAAGTGCGCACTGGCACACATCACATAAATTTATGTCGCTCTCACCGGTAACTACTGCAAGAGCCCAACGGTCTATCAGGGAATCAAGCTCATTGGATATCTGACCTTCACTCACTCCTCTTTTCTTACTCATATACTGCGACACTGCAGCTCTTGTTACTCCGAGACGTTTTGCAGCATCGCTCTGACTGAGCCCCTGCTTTTGCACTAACCGTGAAACCATCTCTGCTCTCATTGGCGGAAGAAGATTCCGTACCATAGTATCACAATGCATCAGAGTGCAGGTGTGTTTCGTCATACACAGACAGATTGGGCTTTCGTCGTTTGTGTAGTCCGGTTCTGGTATATAATCTGCCGGGCATCACGGAAGTTAAACTTCTCGATGATAAGATGCCGTTCTTTGAGTTTTTTCAATGCATAACGCACTGTACGGGGAGCAAGATGGGTTTTTTGCACGAGATCTTTGTGCGTCATAGCTCCGCCGGCATCCAGTATTTCCATCACCGTTTTCGATGAAGGTGGCAATGTTGTGGAATACATGGTAAGATGTTAACACTGTTAACATATGAATCTATCGGTAATTTAAATGAGCCTTCTCAATACTCAATTATGTTCGAACACCAGGAACGGGCGGCTATTTTGCTTTTACTTGGTGTTGCTTGTTTTGTAATCACGGCACACCTGGCCCTTGGGACGCTCGGAAAACAACCATTTGCACGACCTTTCACCAATAATTCGGCTGATGGTGAACTGGTGATTACTGATGGTACTATCAATCAGATTTTAATTACAAAAAATGGTGGACACATGAATGTGTATTTGGCCAATATAACCATTTTTGTTCCGGCACCGATTGCCCAGGAATTGACTCTCCAAAAAGGTGATTCAATATCTGTGTATGGAGTTGTTCAAACGTATCGCGGGAAAAAAGAGATAGTAGTCAGTTCTGGAAAAGATATCTCTGTCCTTCCTGCAGGAAATGTTTCCCAGCTATCTTCCCGATATCAGATAAAACAGGAAAAAAATTAATTACATTAATTGCATTTTACTTGGCGGAAGTTAGCCGAAGTAGCTTCAATCTCTCCGATTGCTATACTTTTATTACGGAATCAGTACTCTTTCTGGTCTTTTCATGTTGTATCGAATCAAGAGCTTTTCGTGCTGCATCCCGCACTTCTGCATCCTCATCAGTAAGCATAGGGGACAGCCCTTCAGTCGCTCGTTCATCAGCAATAGTACCAAGAGCCCATGCAACTGTTTTCCGGACTATTTTATTTTTATCTTTGAGAAGCGGGAGAAGTGGACCGACCGCTCGTGAATCGTGGAGCTTTCCCAGTCCCCAGGCAGCACCGGTACGGAGCCATTTATCCTCAGATTTCAAAGCTTCTATCAAAGGTTCAACAGCACGGCTATCTCCCAGATTTCCCAGGGATTTTGCAGCAAGCCACGAAACATCCACAAAAGGGTCTTTGAGTGCAGTTATCAGAGGTTCAACCGCTGTTTCATCCCCTTCTTTTCCCAAAGCTTCTGCCGCCCGCCAGCGGTAGTTGAGATTGGGATCTTTGAGCAGGGTGATATATCCTTTGACGCGTAATTTTTTACGTTCTTTGATTCTCTCAAGTTCATCGGGAGTAGGTTCAGCGAAAGTTTCAGCACTCAATGACTGTGTTTCAGGACTACTCATTGCTTTTCCTCAATAACCACCCATACGTAATACTGGACTATTAAAGTTTTCAATGGTGGAGGATTCCCCGTTTATGACAAGTGTATCCTGATGAAAAGCAAAATTCCCATGAAAAGGTGAATGTTTTTTAAAAAATTAAGGGAAAAAAATATCACGGAATAATTTGTGGAATAATTTCAAGATTAACTGAAAAATTTTTTACTGAATGGGTCAGCACTCCCAAACTGATGACATCGACGTCAATCTCTGCATATCGTTGGAGGGAACTCTCATCAATACCGCCAGAAAGTTCGATTATAACACGATCCCGCAAACCTTCGCTTTTCAAAACTCTGATTGTCCTGTTAATCTGACCCGGACTCATGTTGTCGAGCATAATGATATCTGCACCCGCTTTTGCCGCGGAAAGGGCATTTTCAGGTGTTTCTACTTCGATTTCAATTTTTTTATATGCTGAACCTTTTTTTGCGGCCAGAATAGCGTTTCTGAGTGGAACCAAAGCCAGATGATTGTCTTTGATAAGAATCCCGTCGCTTAAGTTCATACGGTGGGGATCGCCGCCTCCTATCTTTATCGCCTTTTTATCAAGAATCCGCAACCCCGGACATGTTTTTCGTGTACCTGCAACCCGGCAGCCTGGATTGACTGCTGATACGATATCGACATTCTTCCTTGTCTGTGTTGCAATGCCACTCATTCTTCCGATAATATTGAGGGCAGTCCGTTCAACAAGAAGTATCTTTTTTGCATCCCCCTTGAGTAAAAGGATCGAAGTATTCCGACAGACAGAATCCCCGTCTTTTACCAGATGAGTCACCTTCACCCCAAAATGGGAAAAAAGTGTGGATGCCTCTTCAATTCCGGCGATGATTCCATCCTGTTCTGCCTTTATCTCTGCATTGCAGGTAATATCCGGTATGATTGCAGCAGAAGTAATATCCCCGGAGGGGGCATCCTCCTCAATGAACTTTAGCAGATAATCGAGCGCTACCATACCAGCTTCACCTGATGTATTGCATCATGTTCCTATGATTATTGGGTCACTAAGATTATTGAGCAGCGAGAGGATGGACAGCGCAGCAAGGTAGCTTGTTGCCGGATTACCAGGGCTGGGAACATTTGTTACTTTAATGTAGGTATCCCCAAAATCTCCTTCAACGAAAACTTCGTGGACGTTTCGGTCGACTGAAGGGTCAACCCAGAGCTCCACATCCGTATCATGTCCGGCTGCAAGACTCATAGCGACTGATACATTGACATTTTTGGGAAATGCTTTGATGCATTCGTTTGCTTTTCCTGAAAATATCAATCTCCGTGTATCAGCAGTAATACCCAGAGAAGCAGGACTTTTTGTGGTTCTCAGAAGTAACTTTGTAATTTCTGAAATTTTTCCTATCTTGAGGTTATCAAGGCCAAATATCGCACCGCTGGGGATGTGAATTTTCTGTCCATATCTTTTAGCCAGTTCCCTGATCTCGTCCTGGAAGACCGAATCGGAAAGCGCACCAACACTCATGATCACGAGATCTTTTTTGTGGGATAAAACACGTCCTGCATAGATTTTAACGGCATTGACAGATGCTGCTTCCACAACAATATCGATATCAGATGTAATAAATGACTCAAAATCATCATATGCATGTGCACCGGAAATCCTTGCGATCTCTTGTGCCCGCTCTGATACCTTATCATAGACCGATGAGATTTCGAAACCACCCCCATGCTGTGCGATGATATGTCCGATATTACCACAGCCAAGCAGCCCGATTCTCATCATGATAAACAGATTATGGGTGTTATTGGTTAAGTGTTGTGCTCACGGGATGAGATACACCGGAAATTTCAGGTATAATTGAATTATCACCTGACTTTTCATACATTTCGGTTGTCTTCCGTTTTTATTAGTTTAAGACTATTTATTGGAGCTCGTTCAATAGATCCGGTGGTGCTGAAAAGAGTGGGAGAAACACCAGAAATCAGGTGCGGAAAAAATGCTGACTTTCAGATTTTTGAAACGTTTCGTGACCGGAGCGTCTACATCGAAACGTATGGGTGCCGCTATAACTTTGGTGATACAGCAAAACTTATCGAGATTCTAAAGGACAAAGGAAGTACTTTTGTCGATTCAGCTGAAGCGGCAGACGCAGTAATCATAAATACCTGCACAGTTGTCGGACCAACAGAGAGACGCATGCTCAGAAGGCTTTCAAGGTATAGGGATTATGAGCTCTATGTGACAGGATGCATGCCGGAAGTGCAGCGCGATGCAATTTTTGCGGTGTGCACGCCAACCCTCCTCCCTTCTGAAACAATTCACAAGGCATACCAGGATGTCAGAACAGTCAGTGGTGGGGGTCTGGCGATTGTTCAGGTGGCTCAGGGATGTTTGGGCAGGTGCACGTACTGTCTTACCCGGTTCGCTCGCGGACGTCTGAAAAGTTTTCCTGAAGAAGAAATCCGGGCAGAGATAATGAATCATGCAAATGCCGGAACACCGGAGATCCAGATTACTGCACAGGATACAGGTTGCTGGGGAAAGGATATCGGAAAATCACTTCCTGATCTTTTAAATGGTATCGGGGATCTGCCAGGACGGTTTATGATCCGGGTGGGGATGATGAATCCCGCAACCGTGAAAGGAATTCTTGACGATCTTGTAGATGCTTATGCCAGTGACCGTATTTTCAAATTCGTTCATCTACCCGTTCAGTCCGGATCAGACACTATACTTGAACGGATGGGGAGAGGGTATACGATTGCAGATTTTGAAGAGATTGTTGCTGCGTTTAAGAAACGGTATCCAAAAATTACTATTGCCACAGACATGATTGTCGGGTTTCCCGGTGAAACAGAAGAAGACTTTTCAGAGTCGCTAAAACTGATAGAGAGGGTTCGCCCGAACAAAGTAAATATCACCCGGTATTCACCGCGTCCTTATACACCCCTCTCTTTAAAAGAAGACTTTCCTGAGTGGGTTAAGAAGGATCGTTCACGAACCATGAATTCCTTATCGGAAAAGATCTACGCATCGATCAACGCCAACTGTCTTGAAAAACCGGTGCCTTTTCTGGTGACAGAAACGATCAAAAAGGGATCGGTAATGGCCAGATCGCCCAATTATGAGGGAATTGTAATTAATGAGGATCTTCCTGTTGGATACGAGGGTCAGGCAATCCTGAAAAAAGACCGGAAGTATTTCTTTATAGGGCAACGGGTCAGGTGATATCCAAATCTCTGTATTCTCAAGCTGGCGGAGTCGTAGTATGAAGCGATACCTCATTTCTTTTAAAGCATAAACTCCTTCAAGCACGCCTGGGGATAATATTACCACTTCTCCTCCATTAAAAAACCTCCTCCAAAGATGGATCCTGCCGTGGCTCACTTAAAAACGAGCGGATTTATACCTCCGGAATAACCACTCCTTAATGTAACCGCTGTGTAATGGTGAAGTCATGGATGAAATAGAAGCTGGATTAAAAAAACTGGAGCAGAAGATACAAGATCTGCAGGAAAAAAGCGATTCGCTCTCACAGGAGATCAGGGACCATGACACAGAACTCCTTGCCCGGATGGCCAAATCCACGGTTCCGGTTGTCAAGGTTGTCGGTCTGAATATGCTGAGAAAGGGTAAGCAGGATACCAAGGGAGAAATCTACGATCCCGCCTATTACCCGCAAAAGATGATCATTCTTGGGAAGGCTGCAGAGGCCGCAGCATTCCGGCCGGACAACCCCCAGATGCCGGTCACCGACCAGTTCTGCGTGATGTCTGAAGAAGGAAAATTTTTTGAACTTATGTACAGTTTTGATGGGTTTCTTACCGACTCATACCTTAATCCTATTGATGCCAGAACTGCAATCGAGCACTACGGGTATGATATTATGTTCATGCTTTACCGCGCAATGCACGATTACCTGAAAGGAGAAGAAGCGCTGGTTGAAGCACTTGAAAAAGTGATGGGGTATATCTTTGCAAAAGAACGATAACCGGTAATTTTTTTTCTTTTTCCCTATTTTGGCGAATAAGATTGTGGCTGATGATTGCCGGTTTTTCTGGTTGAAATGGCCCTCATAATGAAAGATAGTATTTCCAGGACAAAGTGAAGAGACTCGTTAAAAAAAACCTGCGGACAGTATCTCCCCTGGTGGAAACGAAAACGTGATCTTGCAGAGAACCGTGCAGAGAAAGTAAAAAAACTACCGGAATATCGTGGATGGGCCCGATGTGATTCGAACACATGACCTCCCGGTTATCAGCCGGGCGCACCACCGGGCTATGCTACGGGCCCAAAAGTTTGCCTGAAATTTACCTTATTTACTACTCCACCAGAGTTTTTATAAGTTGTGAACCGGCAGAATGACATGATGATACATTCAGATAGGGATATGTGTAGAAAAGCCACGGTATTAGTACGGGACTGAGATCATGGGACGTAAATATCTCCTCGGGAATGAAGCGATCGCCCACGCATGTGTTGAGTCCGGTGTGGATTTTGTAAGTGGTTACCCTGGCACACCCTCATCTGAAGTGATCGACGTGCTTCGTGTACAACCTGACCGCTCATACTATGTTGAATGGTCGGTCAACGAAAAGGTGGCATTGGAAAACGCTCTCGCTGCAGCATGGTGCGGTGTCCGTTCACTCTGCACTATGAAACACGTAGGACTCAATGTTGCCGCAGATCCACTGATGACAAGTGCCTATACGGGTGTCACTGGAGGCCTCGTAATAATGAGTGCTGATGATCCGTTCGCCCACAGTTCGCAGAACGAACAGGATACGCGGTGCTATGCACATTTCTCACGGATACCGTGTCTCGATCCTGCAAGTATTCAGGAAGCACATGACATGATACCGGAAGCATTCGGGCTTTCCGAGGAATTTGGGCTGCCCGTTCTCTTCCGCCCCACGACACGTATATGTCACTCGAAGGGTGATGTGCTGCTGGGTGAGCCGGTTGCAGGTCTGCGAAAAGGTGAGTTTCAAAAAGATCCGCGTCAGTATGTTGTCATTCCGGCGCATACCCGCATCCTGCATAAGAAACTTAATGAGAAGCAGTCTGCGATAAGGAAGAAGTTGGTTGAACGGGGATTCAACCATTACAAAATACGGGGAAAGACCGCAATCATCGCGAGCGGGATTGGCTCCACCTATGTGCAGGAGTTATTACCGGAAGGTGTATCGTTTATGAAAATCGGGGCGTACCCGATAGATGAAGAATGGCTTGGGGATTTTGTAAAAAACCATGAAAAAGTGCTGGTGATTGAAGAACTTGCACCAGAAGTGGAAGAGGTTGTACTCCAGGTCGCTGGCTGTGTCCCGGTATTTGGGAAAAAGAATGGGTACGCACCGTACGAAGGTGAGTTATCTCTCCCGGCGGTCGCGGGGATCATGGAAAAAGCGGGATTTTTGCCAAAAAATCCATTCGCGCAGATTGATCCCATTCAAAACCTTCCCCCCCGCCCCCCGATTCTTTGTGCCGGCTGCCTGCACCGCGGTGTGTTCTATGCGATAAAAAAAGTATTCAGGGATGCTGTATATCCCAGTGACATTGGTTGTTATACACTCGGGCTCCAGCTTGGAGTTGTTGATACTGCTGTCTGTATGGGCGCGTCGATAACAGTGGCAAGCGGCATTTCTCATGCCGGTGATACCCATGATATTGTCTGTACGATTGGGGACTCTACATTCCTGCATACAGGAATCCAGGGTTTAATGAACGCAGTTTATAATGGAGCAAACATTACCGTTGTGATTCTGGATAACCGGGTCACTGCTATGACCGGTCACCAGCCGAACCCTAATACCGGGGTGACCGCAGGTGGCGTGGAGAGTCCTCCGGTATCCCTTGATGCAATTTGCCGGGCATCTGGTGTCAGTTTTGTCGAGAGTATTGACCCGTACGATATTACCGGCATGGTTAACCTGTTCCAGGAAGCGAAAAAACGGAAGGGTGTAAAGGTCATCATCGCAAAACAGATGTGTGTTATATCAGCGCGTCGTGCCGGGGTGAAACGCGGGAGATACAGGGTCAATCCTGAGATATGTACCGGTTGCGGGACCTGCGTCCGGTTTGGATGCCCTGCCATTGAATTTGAGGATGAAAAAGCCCGGATTAATGAATTGTGCAGCGGTTGCGCGGTATGCGTTGATCTCTGTCCTGTCGGGGCAATTGTGAGGGAGGGGAAGAAATGACCCGAAGTTTTGATATCCTGATTGTCGGTATTGGTGGCCAGGGTACAATTCTTGCCTCAAACATTCTTGGCGAAGCATGCCTGATTGAAGGACGGCATGTGAAAGGGGCAGAGACACATGGCATGGCACAACGTGGGGGGTCAGTCGAGAGTCATATACGGATTGACGGGCTGCTCGGACCGCTGATCCCCCCGGGGCAGGCTGATCTTTTAATCTCGTTTGATCTTCTCGAAGCACTCCGCTATTCCCATTACCTGAAAACAGGCGGAAAGATGGTGGTGAACCGGCATCTTGTTCTCCCGACATCAGTATATACACAAAAACTTGTGGTGCCCACGGAAGATGAGATCATATCATCATTGAAAAAACACCTGCTCTGCCTGCTTGATGCAGATAAACTGGCAGAAGAAGCAGGAAGTCCTCTCTCGCAAAACGTAGTTATGCTGGGTGCGGCATCGCAATCCATGCCCCTTAAACCTGAATCACTTTTAACTGCAGTTAAGAATCTTGTTCCGAAAAAGACCATCGGAATTAATATAAAAGCTTTTGAGAACGGCAGGGAATTTGGCGGGACGTGCTGATGAAACGGAGGCTGGGTGCATTCGATCCTGATACCATTTACCCGGGTAATGCACTTGAGCTTATGCCGAAGATTCCCGATGGAGTGATTGATCTTATCGTCACTGACCCCCCCTTTGCGATTGACTTCAAAGCGCAACGGGGTAATTACAACCGTACCGGCTCCAACGTCATGGAAGGATATCAGGAAATCCCAGGAGCAGAGTACTCTGCATTTACTCAGAGATGGATGGCAGAAGCTGCACGGGTGCTTGCCCCCACCGGGAGCATGTATGTTTTTTCAGGCTGGAACCGGCTCCGGGATATCCTTGAAGGGCTTGATACAGCAGGTTTCACAACAATCAACCATCTCATCTGGAAATACCAGTTCGGTGTCTTCACGAAGAAAAAATACGTAACCAGTCATTATCACATCCTGTTTGTGGTAAAAGACCCGAAACGGTATACCTTCAATAAAATTGATCATTACCCGGAAGATGTGTGGGCAATCAACCGTGAATACTGGAAAGGAAAAAAGAAGACGCCAACCAAACTCCCCTCAGAGATTGTAAAAAAGATGCTTCTGTATTCAAGTAATGCCGGCGATCTGGTTTTTGACCCGTTCCTTGGTTCAGGAACGGTAGCGATCGTTTCACAGCGGGAGGGGCGACGTTTCCTAGGGTTTGAAATCGTACCTGAATATTTTGCCTTTGCAAATGAAACACTCTGTTCCCCCTCTAAAAAAGCGTGAAAAAATAAGGAGACAATAATCAGACGCTGAGGGGGGGAATTGAACCCCCGAGGCACTTTCGCACCACAGGCTTTCCAGGCCTGCGCCCTACCGCTAGACTACCTCAGCAAAAAGTGTATCCTATCTGTTAGACGGGTATTTTTTTAATGGTATCTTTTTTTCCGGTTTTGCATTCAGTGTTTTTTCTGGCATTTTTACCTTCCCTGATTTGGTCCAGCCGCGGGGATAGGTTCCCGGCGGCAGGAAAACGGTGGTAGGTGCGATTACCAGTCCTGTATCCCCTGGTTTGAACGAATTGGATGGTACAAGTGCCCTGCCCAGGCAGATGAACTCTTTTTTCTTTGACAGAACCGCAACGGTCTGGTCTGGTTTAAACTCATCACAGCTGATTACTCCGACTCCTGCAAGCACCGCGCCGCGACAAATAGCATCAACAGCGGTGTCCCGGATAATAACCGTTGGGAGATCGGGCACTGCTGAATCTACGGAGAGAATGATCGATGAGAGTGCACTACGATTCCCCTCTTTTACCGCATTACAGGCATCCTGAACATCGTGAAGTGTATGCATGTCCTGTTCACTGAATGACCCCGACCGCGTTCGGCGAAGTTCCACCATGTGAGCACCTACCCCAAGAGCAAGACCCATGTGGTGGCAGAGTGAACGGATGTAGGTACCGGCATCGCAGTTGACGCGGAACAGGACAAGGCGCCCTTCAGTATCAATAACTTCAAGCTTATGGATGGTGCGGATTCGGAGGACGCGCTTGACTGCACTCTTTCGTGGAGGACGCTGATAGAGTCTTCCGGTGAACTCCGCGCTGATCTGTTCGATTCGGTTTTTGTCAATATCACCATGCAGCCGCATCAGGCAGATATACTCTTTATCGTGCTGGAGGAGGAGCGGGGCAAGACGAACCGCGTTGCCGAGCATGATAAGAAGCAGACCAGAAACCTGCGGGTCCAGTGTTCCTGCATGACCCACCTGGCAGCCGAGCATCTTCCCCACCCATGCAGCTACCTGATGACTTGAGGGTCCTCTCGGCTTATCAATCACGATTATCCCGGCGTGGGTCCACAAATGGTGGGGATCATCCTTTTCAGCATCTCCGGTCATCCTGTTCACTTCCTTTGACTGTTGAGATAATTGTTGAGTGCCATCATTGTTCCTTCGAGGGAACCATCCCCAACTACCGCCGGGTTCGTTCCCGCTGCCTGCATTGTCGCGGCGGTGATATCACCGATTGCTATCACCACAATATCCGTGTGCTTATTCCAAACCGCCTTTGTAAATGACATGGCGCTCGTGAAAAGGATCGCATCTGCATCTTTAAGAAACAGGGACTCTCCGGTAGGTTCAAGCCCGTAACAGCGGAATTCATGGGGAATGCCCCCTGCTGCAGTGATTGCATCAATAAGTGAGGGATTCGGCACATCAGCCCGCGGGATGCCAATATGTTTTCCCCTGATCCATTCTCCAAGGTAGGGCACAAAATCTCTTGAATAGAAACTGGTCAGAGTTTCACAATCGATCTCGTAGTGCTGAAGTTCTTTTGCAGTCTGCGGTCCGATTGCAATTACACGGGGGAACCTGTTCAGCAGCGGCGCGATGATCTTTGCCGGTAGTGCGCTGGTAAAGAAAAGACAGTCAAATTCACTTCGATCGACTGCTTCAATGAATGCTGTAATTGCACTCGGTCTGATTTCCGAGCGCAGAGGGTGGACACTGTAGCAGATATGACCGAACTGTGAACAGCGTGCGACGTCGTTTTTTTCCTTCCCCGCCAGCCGGGTGACTGCGATCTTCATTACGGATTCATCACCTCATTATGATATGATGGTATGCATTTCGGTGAATTTATGTTCATTCTCCCACATCACTAGTGAATGATCGAGATCCTGCTTGGTACTTTTATTGGGGTAATACTTGGTACCTTAAGCGGGATTATCCCTGGCGTCCATTCCAACACCCTTGCCGGTGTTCTCCTAAGTTTACAGGTTGCATTCCTGTCTTTTTTCAGCCCCATCGTGCTTGCCGGTGCTATGTTCGCAGCCCTCATAACGCACACATTTGTGGACTCTATCCCCAGCACATTCCTGGGCATTCCGGATGCTGATACTTCACTTGCTGTACTCCCGGCCCATGCTCTCTGTCTTGAGGGGAATGGTGAGGAAGCGGTGAGGATTGCAGCACTTGGCAGTGCCTGTGCGATGGTCATAACTGTACCTCTTTCCATACTCTGTTTTTTCCTTCTCCCTGCTCTCCAGCCATATTTTGACTGGTGGATCGGCATTCTGTTGATTTCAACGATGGGGTATATGATCGTGACCAGTGAATGCCCCGGCTGGGCACTTGCACTATTCAGTGTATCCGGGATTCTGGGGATTTTTGCACTCCGCTACGCCTTCCTCAGCTGGCACACTCTCGCTGGAAGCAGTGCAATCCTTATGCCTCTTCTCACCGGGCTTTTTGGGATTTCTGTTCTCCTCACCGCATCGCAGGGAACAATGCCGGAACAGCATTTCCGGGGTATCCAAATGGAAGACAGGACCATAATGAAATATTCCGTGGTCGGTACATTTGCCGGAGTCGCAGTTGGCTGGCTTCCAGGACTCTCCACAGCCTCTGCAAACAGTGTGCTGGCGTCTCTTATCGGATATGAAAAGAACCGCCGGACATATATTCTTGCGACAAGTGCGGCGAACACCTCAAATGCGTTCATCGGCCTGGCTGCACTATTCGCACTGTCCCGGATGCGAAACGGCGTAATGGTTGCCCTATCAGAACTCCCGTTACCCACCATGAGTGAACTGACCATTATCGGCGTTCTTGCTGCCTGCGCTGCTTATGGTATTACTGTGGGATTGTCCCGCTCTGCGAGCAGGTTTAACGGGATTGACGGGAAATTGCTGAACCGTGCAGTTATCGTATTTATTATCCTCCTTTGCATCCTCCTCACGGGCCCGTTCGGGGTGGTTATTCTTATCCTGGCAACTGCTTTGGGACTCGTTCCGCATCTGGTAAATATTCCAAGGGTATTCTGCATGGGCGCGATCATCGCGCCGGTCATACTGTACTCTTTTGGAATAGCATGGATGTAATCGGTTGATTAGTTCTGCATTTTCCAACACTCGGTGATCTATGGTTTTATACGGCCACAAACCCTAAATTTTCTCTGATGCAGTCCTACTGGTTCGGTGATGTGGGTGATGGATGCTGCACATTGTTTATCGGAGATTTAAATGCCATAATCGATCGGATCCGATCGATTTCCTCAAGTATGGACTCCTTTATACCGCTCGGATGGGAGCAGGCAGTTCTCTGCGGTGCATGTAATGATCGAATAGATTATCTCGCAAAATTGCAGGCAGTCTGCATCGCCGCTGCTGAACGTTCAATACGGGAGCAGTATTCAAGAAAAGATGCAGAACTGCTCCAGATGGTAAGAACGCTTGATGAGATCGATACCGTCATTAACCTGCTCTCGGAAAGGACAGCGGAATGGTATCTGGTCCGGCACCCGGCATTCTCCCGTAAGTATCGAAGGACACCGGCACATGTTCTGGTTAAATCCATGCGCGAGAGGAATAAAGGGGCACTTGGCAGGGTTGCCGGGGAGATAGAGCAGCTTTCGGAAACCCGGACTATTCTCGCTAAAGAGGTTTCGGCACGGGCAAATAGTGTGATGCCCAATACGAGTGCGCTTATCGGGGGACTTGTTGCTGCCCGGCTCCTGTCACATGCCGGAGGGCTTCTTTTACTCTCCCGGCTACCGGCAAGTGCAATCCAGGTACTGGGTGCCCGTACGGCACTGTTCGCGCACCTGAAAACACGGTCCCCCTGTCCGAAACATGGGATCATCTTTCAACACCGGCGGGTGCATAATGCCCCCCGGAACATACGGGGCAAAGTTGCCCGTGTGCTCGCAGGAAAAATTGCGATTGCAGCCCGGCTTGATTATTTCAGAGGAGTGACAGATCCGGCTTTTCTTGAATCGGCTCAGGAGCGCATCGATGGGGTTGGGAAGGGGAATGAACCGTGATCTGGATTGGTGATGTTTTACTATCACAAGGTGAGGGTGGGGTCTATAATGAGCGGATACTAGGGGGGGCACGGGTATGGGACCCTCACCGAAGCAAGATGTCTGCCCTTTATCATGTCGGAACCGGTGTCGAGCTCACACCCGGAATGCGAGTGCTGTATCTTGGAGCAGCGAACGGGACAACAGTATCCCATGTAGCTGATTATGTTGATGTGGTATACGCTGTGGAGTTTGCCCCCCGCCCCATGCAGGACCTCCTGGAAGTGTCCCGGCGGCGAAGGAATGTCATCCCGATTATGGCAGATGCTGCCCGTCCCGAACAGTATGCCCCGCTGGTCGAAGCTGTTGATCTGCTCTATCAGGATGTGGCCCAGCCGGAACAGGCAAGTATTGCCCTGCGGAATTGTTCGTTCTTAAAAACCGGAGGATTTCTGGTTCTGATGCTCAAGACGCGGAGCGTTGATGTGAGAAAGGAACCTGCTGCAATCTTCCAGGATACCCTTGATGTTCTTCTCTCAGCCGGGCTGATTGTGCAGGAATGTGTCTGGCTTGCGCCGTTCCACCACGATCACGCAGCGATTGTCTGCATGAAACCGGGAGGATAAGTAATTACCATGAGTGACGGAGTCCGTTTCTATTCGGCTGGCCCGCTTTCCGTGTTCGCGATTATCTTACTTATCGCTCTTGTAATCATACTCATCCCGTTGCTCATTCTGGGCATTATCGGCGCGGCATTCACCAGGCTCGGATTTTCATGGATTTCCGCACTCGCGGTTGTGTTGCTGATGCTGTTTGGGAGTTTTGTTAATATCCCTTTGTATCGTATCCGGCGCGATATGATCAGAGTTTCTCACGATGCAACCTCCGACTTTGATGTGTGTGTTCCCTGCAAAAACGGTCAGGTCTGGGACACAACAATATCCCTTAATTTTGGTGGTGCAGTTATTCCGGTGTGTGTATCCGTATACATGATGTACCAGGCGATAATGATCACGGGACCTTCACTGATTTTTACGGTATGTGTTGGCTTAACTGTGGTAGCAATCATTTCATTTTTTTCAACCCGTCCTGTGACATATGTGGGTATACAGGTACCTCTTCTCATTCCGGGGCTTACAGCACTCCTTGTCAGTTTGCTTCTTGCCGGGGGAACAGGTCTTACGGCATCGGTAACAGCATTTGTGAGCGGGGTGACCGGGGTTTTGCTGGGTGGCAACATCGCTCAATTGAACCGGATAAAAGATCTTGAAGTCCCGGAGGTTAGTGTTGGTGGCGCCGGCACATTCGGTTCTGTATTCCTCTGTTGCATTCTTCCAGCCCTGCTTGCATAGTTAAACTGGTAAAATAAATCGGCAGATACCCATAAGATAAAAAACACCTTGAAAAGAAGTAGCCCGGAGCAGATTCGAACTGCTGTCGGGGGATCCAGAGTCCCCCATGATTGACCGCTACACTACCGGGCTTTGTGCCTCTTATTTTTTGCCGCTGTTGCTTAATTAAGGTGACGGACTGCCAGCAGTCACACAGCCTTAGCCCGTCCGCACTTCTGGCAGGCATGACACACTTCCCTGACCGGTTGAATGACCTCCCCTTTTTTGCAGAATGGTTCGATATCATGGATATCACGAATATAGTAAATGTGGGGGACGAGCGAAATGTGGGAATACGTACCGCAGGGGACTAAAAGCGCATCGGCTATTGATTTCTGGAGTTGAACGAGAGCATACATATTTGCGCCGGCCGCAGTCAGCATGTCATTTGAACGGAAAATTACCCGCATGTCAAGTTTTCCCTCCCGCAGGACACACTGGACAAGCTGGAGGCAGGGGCAGTCATCGAGTTTCTCGTCAATTACCGGGTTCCAGGTAATAGCGATAGCCCGCCGTGTTGCAGGAGCAGATTTGAGTTTGTCAATGATATAGGCAATCTGGTCTATGTGCACCGGCTGCCCATCTGCAACAAGACGCTCCCCCCAGTCGAAAAGCCTGCCATGATAATCATACTCAAAAGAAGCATGCGATCCCTGTAACAGGTCCCTGGCGTACTGTTCGACAAATCTTTGCTGGAACCGGGAGTGAGGGCTTACTGCTGGTTCTGCGAGAGGGGTGTCAACCTGCAACGTAATTTCCTCGAATTCGATGGTTGACTCACCATCTTCGGTGTGAAGCACCCAGCCCTTCTCCAGAATCAATTGAATGACCAGTTCATGTGCCCGACCGATGCTTGGTGCCCGGATAATTCTCATAAAAAAAGGTGTGTCATGGTAGATTGTATATCTGTTGAAACATTATGGCGAACTGCGGAATTCTGCGCAAATTCAATACATTGAGGAGTATAACAGAATCATGATCTTGTTGAAGCACTTTCACCAACGTACATGATGTATTGTGTTTTCTGTAATTTGGTGAAGGGTGGATAGAAAAAATTATTGTATATTACCATACATAAATGTACATAGTATAGTATAATATATGTAATATTTATGCGCGAAACGGTAAAATGTTTATGTAGTCAATTATTCTGGCATGAACAACTGTGGAAGATGAATGGATTGCACAAAACTCATTTTAATTGCTCTGATTAATAATCGGGCAGCATATTGCGTTCGGAATCCCCGAAAAAACCGACCACAAAGGATATATTAGGTCTTTTACAAATACTCTTTCATATTCCGTCTAAACGGAGTATGGGGCTCGCAGAACTGATATTCGGCATTTGTCGAAATCGTTCGCGGCTTGAAATGTATGATGTAAACTTTGGAGGAATTGAACAAATGACTAAGCGATTAACTATTGCACTCGTTGCTCTTGCAATGTTCGTGCTTGTTGCAGTATTGCCGGTATCGGCACTCTCAACAAACGGCTACTATCTTGTAGCTCCGAACATTAACCAGGGCGCAACGGTGTTTATTGGAGAGCAGGGTCTTAACATACAGCCCGCTCTGGATTCAGCTAATGCAGCTGGAGGAGTAACAACTTATACCACTATTGGATGGTGGGCATCAGCTGCTGATATCAGCAACACTGCACCAACCGTTTCCGTTGACACAACCGGACGGGCTGGCACCTTTACTGTAACCCAGTCAGAATTTGACGGTTATGAAGGCCAGTGGTATCTCGTTGACCCAACCAACAACCAGGTTGCGAAAGCCGGCGCAGGAGCAGTCTTTAACGTAAAATCACCAAGACTCGATGTAACCATCAGAGATCCCAACCAGAATGATGGTGCAGATGTTTCCGGCAAGTCTGTTCCGACCAGCTCGAAACTCCAGTTCCAGGTAGGCACCAACATGTATACGGTTCTTGACCCCTTGTTAAGGGGCCCGGTATACGGCACTGCAGGAAGTGGTGCAAACACTGACGGTTACCTTGATATTGTGGTAAAAACCGATTCCGGTGCTATTCTCACGGCTCTGTATAACACCAGCGGCGCGAGCAATTCAATCAAAGCCCTGAACGTTTCCGTCCAGCCCTTTGTATGGGGCAGGAGCCTCAATGGGGCCGGGACCGGAGCAGGTTCGGTTCTCTACGTCTGGGACACCGGTGCGCTGACACCCGGTACGAATGAGGCAGCCTACCCCGCAGGTACTTATACTGTCAGTGTTGTATCCAAACTGAACAACATGAACAGCAACTACCTGAGCGGTGCTGCAGCATATACCGGAAGAACGGTTTCCGAGACAAAAACAGTTACCCTTGTCTCTGACACGGTGAGTATCACTGCAAACAAGGACACTGTTGTCCGTACCAAGCCATTCTCAGTAACGGTCGTTGGCAAACCCAGTGAATTCTACAATGTCTGGGTCAAGAGCACCGTCAACATGAAGCTTGGCGAATATGACAATGCTCCCCCGATAGTTACTGCATTCCAGGATAATGTAGTCCCCGGCGACGCGATCACCGCTGCCTACATGTACCAGAATGGTGGTTACAGAACGGTTTCCCAGGATTCCTTCGGTGACGCTGTAAATGGCACCTATTCCTACGCTCGTGTCAAACTCAGCACTTCCGGTACCAGAACCATTGAGTTCACTACCACTTCAAACACCAAATCCCAAAAGTACACCGTCCGTGTTGAAAGAAACGCCTATGGCCTTGGCTTTGGTAACACTACGACTGATTACCTGAACGGCAAGTTTAAGGGAGACGAAGTCGATGTGAAGGTCGAGAAGGGTGCAGTCACTGTCGTGGCAGCCGGCGACCAGAGCTACTATCTCGGTGAGGAGATCAAATTATCCGGTACTAACACAGAGAGCACAAAGACCTACCTGTTCATTATCGGACCGAACCTGCCCGCCAATGGTGGCGTACTCACCATGCCGAAAACAGCCATCACGCCAGAAGTCAACCTCCCGGCTGACCTCGGACGATGGAATTCCGTTATTGCGGATGTTCTGGCAGACAACACCTGGTCCTACAAGTGGGGAACCTCAAACGTTGACCTCGATGCAGGAACTTACACGATCTATGCCGTAAGCAAGCCTTACGACAAGACACCAGAACTCCTCTCCAAAGCAGCATACGGTACGGTTTCAATCATCATCAAGAAGCCCTTCGTCTCTGCAACGGCATCCCAGTCAACGGTAGCACAGGGTGACAAGATCTTCATCACCGGTACCGCAGAAGGCCAGCCAAGCTCGGTTGCAATCTGGATACTCGGTAAGAACTTTGCAGTCAAACAAACGGAAACTGTGAACACTGACGGTACCTTCAAGTATGAGGTTAAGCAGGATACAACCAAGTCCATGTACAGCGGTCAGTACTTCGTTGTCGTCCAGCACCCGATGATGAACGGCAAGTACGATATTGACTGGGCAGGTGCCCCGGCAGAGTACGTCTTTGACTACGGTCTTGGCGAATCCACCGGACAGGTACTCAGTCTCTTCAAGATCTACGGACCCGGCAGCCTGCAGGGATCCGATGCAGCTGAAGCACTTGTACAGGGTATCAACCAGCCGTACATTGACGACACCTACACCAAGCTCCAGTTCCTGATTGAGCAACCCGTCATTACCATCGTCCCGATTGGCGACAAGCATGTTGGTGACAAGTTTACCATCACCGCAGCCACCAACCTCGCGGTAGATGACGAAATCCTCGTTCAGGTCTACTCATCATCATTCAAGCCGACTCAGAAGAGCCAGAGCGGCGAGTTCAGCGGCGCAACCGGTACGGTCAAAGTCCAGAAGGGCGAGACCGGCATGAACAAGATCACGTTCGATGTTGATTCATCAACATTCAAGCCGGACGAGTACATTGTTACTGAAGACGCAGTCATTCAGGAAGCAACAGGCACAGCACTGTTCAACGTCCTTGAAGGCGCTGCCCCAACCCCGGAACCGACCACGGTTGTTGTAGTTGTACAACCAACAGCGGCAACAACTGTTCCGACCCCGCCCCCGACCCCGGTCCCGACCCCAACCAAGTCGCCCGGATACGGTGCATTGATTGCATTGATCGGTCTCGGTGCAGTAGCATTCATCGTAGTGCGCAGGCACTGAACTAACATCTAAAACTCTTTTTTTTCGCACCCCTTTCGTAAAAAAATTGTAATTGTGCTCTTTTGCAGCAATTGCTTATTCTATTGGGACTTATCCGGTCTGACCTTGAAGAGTGGCACCCTTTTAATGTCCGAGCGGTCAACGTAGTTGTAAACAGATTCATATCCGGGGAAAGTCTCCCCACCTGCGGAGGGTCAAGAAGTGAAGTTAACGGTAAAAAATCTTGATATTGCATCACGGGGTGTACTGCTCAACCGGGCGGATGCCCGCAGCATAGGTGTTCTCGATGGCGATCGTGTCCAGGTAATTAATTCGAAAAACGGTGTATCAGTTGCAGCTTTTGTGGAGACCACGTCAACCATCACACCCCAGGGAACCATAGGTGTCTATCGTTTCACCAACGAACGTCTCCACCTCGCTGATGGTATTGAGATAGAAGTCAGGGAAGCAGCACGACCAGCTTCGCTTGACTACGTCAAAAAGAAAATGGATGGCGGTAAAATCTCCAAGGAGGAGATGCTGACTATCATCAAAGATGTTGTGAGCGATGACCTGTCTTCAGCAGAACTCACGGCTTTTATCATTGCATCCTATATCAACCCGCTTGATATGGATGAGGTGGAGCATCTCACCCGTGCCATGGTTGAGACGGGTGAACACATCAAGTTTGCATCCAGACCAATTGTGGATAAGCATTCAATCGGTGGTGTTCCCGGCAACAAAATTTCCCTGCTGGTTGTTCCTATTATTGCCGCAAGCGGACTGAAAATACCTAAAACGAGCTCGCGTGCAATTACCGGGGCAGGTGGCACTGCCGACCTCATGGAAGTTCTGGCAAATGTCGAGTTCTCTGCAACTGAAGTGCAGAAAATGACTGAAAAGGTTGGGGGGGTCATAGTGTGGGGAGGTGCGACTAACATCGCTCCTGCAGATGACCGGATCATCATCCAGGAATATCCGTTTAAAATCGACGCCCGCGGCCAGATGCTTGCCAGTGTTATGGCAAAAAAATATGCAGTCGGGGCAAATATTGTTGTAATCGACATTCCTGTCGGGCAGCATACCAAGATTGCCAATATGCAGGAAGGAAGAAAACTGGCCCGGGAATTTATCGAACTTGGTGAACGCCTTAAGATGAAAGTCGAGTGTGCCCTTACCTATGGGGACATTCCTGTTGGCCGAAGCATAGGTCCGAAACTCGAAGTGATAGAAGCACTCCGGGTGCTTGAGGGTGCAACTGAACCAAACTCCTTCATCCAGAAAAGTTTGTCTCTTGCCGGTATTGCCCTTGAGATGTCAGGGAAAGCTGCTCGAGGTACCGGTGCTGCCATGGCACAGGATATCCTCACAAAAGGGAAGGCTCTTGAAAAGTTTCGCCAGATCATTGAGATCCAGGGCGGTGATCCAAATGTCAAATCCGGTGATATTATTCCGGGAGAACACCAGTTTGTGGTAAATGCTCCGTCATCCGGCTATGTCATCGAAATGAACAACCATGCTCTTGTCACTCTTGCCCGCATAGCGGGGGCTCCCCATGATGCCGGTGCCGGGATCCTCCTGCATGCGAAAAAAGGCAAGCTCATCAAGGCAGGTGAACCACTTTTTACCCTGTTTGCAGAAAGAAAGTGGCGGCTCCAGAATGCAATCGAGGAAGGCCGGCGGCTCATGCCAATTCTTGTAGAAGGCATGCTTTTAGACCGGGTGCCCTCCTCATCCGAAATATAGACCGATGTCCTCAAATATAAACAGAAGGCGATATTCTTTATGTATCGCCAGAAAAATCGTTTCCTTTTTGCCCTGCTGTGCACCCTTATTCTCTGCAGCTCTGCACAGGCAACGATCCTGCAAATCTCCGTGCAGGATAGGTCAGATAATTCAACAATCCCTGACGCAACGGTATTTCTGAATGGAGATGAGTATGCCAAAACCAATAATACCGGACAGGTGTTTCTCAATCACTCCGGATTAAATGACCTTCTTATCCGTGTTTCCGTGACCGGGTATGAAGACTGGGAAAAGCTGGTGGCAAAAAATGAAACATCAGTTTTTGTTAACCTCAGCCGGACGAACCTTACCTTAAAAGTAAATCTTTATGACTCAGATTCCCTGGCAGCAGTGTCAGGTGCAAGAATAAACATTTCTGCAAAAAATAGTAACCAGACAAATCTGACAGATGGTGCCGGTTCAGTAACTTTTGGTGTAAATGCAACCACGTTGTATTCTCTGGATATTACCGCTCCTGGTTATTTGCCCCGGATTGAACTTATCGATACAGGTACAGAACATAAGGATGCTCAGTTCTGGATGCTTCCCGCGAACCGGTTCTCAATTATTGTAAAAGATAAAAATGGGATGTTGCCAGTGGCGGATGCAGAAGTGCGTATCGACAACGCACTTGCAGGAAAAACGGATAGCAGGGGAATTCTGACGATACCTGTTACTCGAGGCAAAGTAACAGGTATTGATATTAAAAAGGGTGGTTACCAGACATTTACTGAATCAAGAAGAATCAATGAAACCGATGCTCTCTATTCTGTTTTACTTTCAAAAGCAATTTTAGGAGCGGTTATTTCTGTTTCTGATGAAAATCGCGTTCCGGTTAGTGGTGCAGATGTATATATTAACGGGACTCTTTCAGGAACCACCAACCCGTCTGGACGCATTAATTTTCCCGATCTTGTTTCCGGTTCCTATAATGTGGAAGTAAGGAAAACCGGATATCGTTCAATGAATCGTACGATTCTCATCATAAATAAGGGTGAAGACTTTACTTTCGAGATACCGGTTGAAAATGCAGACCTCACTATTTTTGTCCAGGAAAAAGACCAGAAAATAGTGTCAAATGCTACAATTCTCATGAATGGAAACACAATGGGTGTTACTGATGAACATGGTTTGTTCAGGACCAGGGTCAGATTCAACACGCTTTACAATATTACCGCTATAAAAGATACCTACCAGCCAGTTTCCGTCCAGAAACAGTTTGCTCAGGGAAATGCCACAACATCAGTAACTCTCGTCATGGAAAAGAATCTGGACTGGGGGATTATCACTATTATTGTTATTGGGGCACTTGGCATTCTTATAGCGTTTGGAATTATCAGAAAGTGGGGCGGTCGAAAGCCACAGCGCAGTATGAAAAAGAACAACGACTTATAATCTCTTTTTCCGGAATTGAAATTGAGTTACTTCTTTCAAATAAAGTTAAAATTTTTTAACGATGAAAATGGTTGAGATCTTAAAAAGAATCCCAGAGAAATCTTATCAAAGAAGAAAAAAGAACGGCTCTGGAGAATTCCTTTTCCATTGATATGAAATTCAAGATTCTGGTAAGAATGAAGGAGGGGACAGTGCCTGTCCCCCCATGCTGCCCCTGCGCTTAGCGATGATGAAGGTAGCACCAGTTCGGGAGTTATCGCATCGGGGGAGCCACAGCGGCGGGGGTGAAACCCCCTTGAGTGTTTAGCTTGTAATTGAGCATTTCTACAGAGTAAAAGAACAACATATTTTTATAAACAGCAGATGTTTTTTACGCTTTGACCGCAATGGCAGGATAATTTCCCAATCGCGAAAGTTTCGTATATCATATCTCTGACCAAATTTTCAGGACTTCATCAACTTGAAGATTCTGTCTCAAAAAAATTATTGCGGAACAGTGTTTTGGAGTATCAACTCTCCTTTATAAAAAAAACGGACCCAGCGGGAATCGAACCCGCGTCCTTGGGTTCGAAGCCCAAGAGGATGTCCTCTACCCCATGGATCCTTCTCATCTCTTATATATCAAAAGATATTAAGTATTTTCTACCGATAATCTAGTGAATGATTTTATCCGCACCAGAGATCATCCGCCGTCTCGACCAGAGTTGTGGACGGGGCAACCTCGTCATCACACCCTATAGCGGCGAGTGCCAGCAACCCGCATCCTACGATCTGCGTTCTGCCGGAGACAGTCTCCTTCCTAAAGGTACATGTACTCTTGTTCCTACGCTTGAATGGGTCGAACTTCCCATGGATCTTGCCGGAACGCTCCGGTGCCGGTCCTCTTTCGGGAGACGGGGAGTTCTTCTTGGTGCAGGTTTTGTCGACCCGGGTTTTCGTGGACAATTGACACTCTGCCTGACAAATCTGGGAAGCGATGATATTATCGTCAAGAAGAACGACCGCGTAGTGCAGATGATCCTTCACGAAGTGCGGGAAGGCAGCCAGAGTTATTCAGGTCGTTATCAGGATAGCAGGGGAGCAGTGGAGGCAAAGTGACGATGATCCGTACTGAAAGAAAATATATCGAAATTCTTCGCATTCTCAAAGAACACCAGGATCCCATTGGTGCAAAAAGGCTTTCAGAGCTTATGGCAGAACGGGGTTTTGTCCTCAGTGATCGGGCAGTTCAGTATTATCTCAGTTACCTTGATACAATGGGATTTACTGAAAAAATCGGCAACCAGGGACGGATACTCACAAGGGCAGGACTGGATGAAACAGACAATGCTCTCGTAGATGACCGGATAGGTTTCGTCATTTCAAAACTTGAGCGATTGGCATACCGGAGTACCTTTGATCCTGCAACCAGTACCGGTGATGTTGCCTATAACCTCTCCATTGTTCCCGAGGAGTCACGGGAAAAAGTTACACTCGCATTTGATGAGGTTGTGAAAGCAGGATGCGGTTTTTTTAATTCATACCGGATTCTCGATAGTGATTCCCGTGTCCCATCCGGATCGGTGGGATTTATTACCATCTGCAGTATCTCCATGGATGGAGTTTTCCAAAGGAATGGCATCCCGGTAAGAATGGCTTATGGTGGCAGGCTTGAGATCGAACGCGGTACACCAACACAGTTCAGGGACCTGATAGGTTATCGGGGAACTACTATAGATCCACTCGAGCTTTTCATTTCATCAGGCCTCACCTCGATATCACAGTTTGCACGATCAAAATCCGGGATTGCACTGGCAAATGTCCGGGAAGTTCCCGGTTCCGCGAAAAAAAAGGTTGAAGAAACGATCCGTCTCATGAATACCTGCGGTTTTGTTTTTCCTGTTGCGATGGGTAATCAGGTCTTTAATCTGCCAAATAATCCTTTCCGCATATCGATTGTCGCTTTCAGTGGGCTGAATTATATTGGAAATACGGTGGAACACGGTATCGATATTACAACCGAAATAGGTGCCGGAAATATTCAGTTTTCAAAAGTTATGGAGATAAACTGATTATTTCCAGGAAATATCATCTTTTTTTGGAGTGTTTTTTTCCCGCTTTTTGGATGTCCTGGATGATTCCGGGACATGATCACCGCTTCCCGGTTCGCTATCAACATCCTTTGATTCCGAAAGGTTTTTTTTCGATTTTAGATCCGTGTGAATAAGGGCTGAATCCCGTACCTGGGGGGTCGCGGGCTTCTGAACACCTTTTCCCTCAAAAATTTCATCCTTTGATTTATGCGCAGAATTCTTAATGCTGACCTTTGAATCTTCAGAATCCATTTGCCTGGAATTGACCTCATGGCGCATAATGACGGATAGATCGTTATCATCGACAGAAAGTTCCCCATTTGGATCTTCGGGGACAGGTGAATCCTGCGTCACAGGATGCACCTTCTTTTTTTGTATGACAACCGTTCGTTTCCTGTGCACCTGATGCACGACTACATCAGGATCGGATTTCTCATGCTCTGTATCCAGGGACGTTTTGTCGATTATTACACGTTTTAATCTTTCAATTTCAGGAGTTGGTTCAGGGTGCGATGACGCGGCCGACCCTGTTTTTGGCGTACGACCAGAGATTGCCATCGTCCGCTGTCGTTGCAGTTCTCTCTCAATTATCTGCCGCTCCGTCTCTTTGGTCCTCAAACGATCATCGCTTGTACGCGGCAAATGTTTCTCATCAAACCCCCGGGAATCTTTGGAATACGAGGATTTTTTGCCCTGGGGTATTCCATGAACTGAAGATTCATGGGATGTGGAACGTGGTGCTGGATGCGCGGCTTGATCAGCATGGTCCCTGGCTACAACAACCCGATGCCGCTGTGCATGCGAACCTGACGCATCCGGGGTGCTCAATTCGCTTGCTGACCTTTGAGGAATTACCTCTTCGATAATCTGAGGTTTTGCGATGTGCCGGGGTGCGGCTTTTTTTTCAGCAGGGGCTTCCTTTATCCTGTGCGCTGAAAAGGGGAGAAAAAGAGTCTCATCTTTTGCCGTTGCTGATCCTCCTTTGACAGATGATCCTGCATTACTGCTGATTCCAGCACCTCCAGATATGCTGATCGTATCAGAACCTGAAAGTTTTTCACCGGCAATACTATCCTGACGATTGGCTTTATACTGAATCTGGATTTCCTTGAGTTCGGTGATGCGGGGAATATTTTCAAGCCCGGAGAGCATGATGATAATTGCCACGTTTTTGGTATTCATCACAGGATAATCACCGGATCTCGTTTCCAGTCCGGCAATACTTCTGTCGATCCATTTACGCACCGTCATAAACCCTTTCAATGACAGCTCATGGGACGGACCCGCCACAAGAATCAATGCCTTGTGCGCGCTCGTCATGTCGCAGGGTGTGGAAATCTCGTGGTAGATCGCCTGCTTTGCAAGGTCAACAATTCGCGACGCTTTCTTAATATGCTCATCAGCGAAAAAACCCGTCGGACGCCAGCTGGAAAGGAAACTCAATGGATTATGGGGGAGACGTTCAACCGCATACCCTATGGTAATATAACCCATCCCTTTCATGGTATTGAGAACTTCGCCTGAGTCCAGTACAACCTCTGCAAAATCAAGCCCGCCATCCGCCTTGAATTCTCCGGCTCTCAGAATGAGGCTAATCCTCCGGACAATTCCCTCGTTGAGGAGTAAATAAGTAGCAAGTTGTGGAGAAATCTCGGGCTCACCTTTCCTGAACCCGAGTTTTTCAACCAAACCCTTCTCTTTTTTTGTCAGCGTTGATTTCTGTGCTTTGGTTTTTTTATACCATGTTTCGTTATCAAAAAGAATGATACCGTCAAGGAGGGATGTCAGCATGTCGAGATCATCTGCTGCTTTTGCCGACCGGCGCTCTCCTTCAGCAAGACAGGGAAGTGTTACAAGACCAAAGATCGGTTCAGTAATCGAGGAACGAAGTGCAGCGATGATGTGCGGTGCAACATCCACCATGCTGCCACCAAGCCCGCAACACATAAAGATTGCATCAGTCTCCCCAATCTCGATGTTCTGGATGCGGGCAATGATTTCCCCGATATCAATTGTTGCTGTATGAGTATCTCCAGTCTCTTCAGTATGAATGTCCAGGTCGATTGGGGGAAAAAATAGTTTTGCACTATCAGGCAGACCCCCCAAATGAGCTAATGTTTCTGCATTTACATCAATGGCAAGTGCCTGGACGCAGACAACTTTGCTGCTCCGTCGATCTGTTGTATAAAGACTGTTAACAATTCTGCAGCCTGCGCCGCCCAATCCAATAGCAAGTATACGCATGAACAAATCCCGATTAAAACCCTATAGGGCATCCTGTAGCTTATTGTACTATTATTTGCTGGAAGTTCAATATCTTATAGTATACTGCTTTGCAGGCGATTTATTGCAGATTTTATTTTTAAAAAACCGAATTAAAAAAAATTGCTCTGGAGAAATGCTCAATTACAAGCTAAACGCTCAAGGGGGTTTCACCCCCGCCGCTGTGGCTCCCCCGATGCGATAATTCCCGCAACGGTGCTACGTCATCATCGCTCAGCGCAGGGGCAGCATGGGGGGACAGGCACTGTCCCCTCCTTCCTTCGTACCAGCATCTTGAATTTCATATCAATGGAAAAGGAATTCTCCAGAGCCAAAAAAATAGTAAAAATCAATTTATCTCCCCCAAGGATCTCAATCGATGGGAATCATTCAAGGGGTAGTGTATGAACGAATTTATTCAATAACCCAAAACAGGGGAAAACATCAGAAGGACGACTAAAATGTGTATATCTGGGTGCGTTCACCTCCGCTCCACGATCCTTGGGAAGATTGCAAAAGAAAAAAACGATAAAATGGGCATATTTTGAGCGGATAGCGCAAAATGATCAACGCAAAATGATAATTTATTTAAATGCGTGGACAGTAAATACTCCATGAGGTGAATAACCCTTGACATATGGAATTGAATTTGTACCAGGAAATGTCAATGTAAAGCAAGTTGTCAACTTCTGTAAACTTGCAGAGTCAAAAGACATAGATTTCGCATGGATCACTAACCACTACAACAACCGCCACTGCTACCCCACCCTCGCCGCGATCGCTCAGGCGACTACATCGTTGAAGATGGGCCCGGGTATCATGAACGCGTTTACCGACACCCCCGCCGCAATGGCGTCATTCGCATGCACACTCAACGAGATTTCCGATGGACGTGCTGTCCTCGGTATCGGGCCAGGCGACCTTTCAACCCTCCCGAAGCTTGCAATCAACGCTGAAAAGCCGGTCGGACGCCTCGAGGAAGCTGTAGTCCAGATTCGCAAGCTCTGTGCCGGTGAAGAAGTCAAGAAATCAGGAATGACATTCTTTGACTACGATGGCGCAAAGCTCACGGGGGTCACTCTCCCGGGCAAAAAGGGCATCCCGATCTACATCGGTGCACAGGGACCTAAAGGTACTGGACCTCGCCGGAAGGATCGGCGACGGTGCGTTGATCAACGCATCCAACCCTAAGGACTTCAAGATTGCAATCCCGATTATCCAGGCCGCCTGCGACAAAGTCGGCAAGAAGGGCTTTGATATCGGTGCATACACGGCGATGTCCATTGATCGGAGTGAAAAGAAGGCACGCAATTCAGCAAAAATTGTCGCTGCATTCATCGCTGCAGGTTCCCCACCGGACCTCCTTACCCGCCACGGTCTTGACCTCAACAATGTTGCAAAGATTAAGGCAGCACTGGGGAAGTTTGACTTTAAGACGGTTGGAGAACTTGTCGGAGACAAGGAGATTGACGCATTCACCATTGCAGGAACTCCTGAGATGGTCAAGCAGAAATGTGAAGACCTCACCAAAGCCGGTGTCACCCAGATTATCTTCGGCTCACCGCTCGGTCCAGATATGACCACCTCTATCCGCCTGCTCGGCAAGTACGTCGTATAAGTGCGGAACGACCTTCCTGCCTGAATACAGCCGAAAAGTGGCAAGGCAGAAATGCCTTGGCAGATAGACTAATCTCTTTTTTTTTTAATAATACACGGTGGACTGTGTGTTTTTGCGCCCGACCAGAGAACCCATCCAGGTGTTATGTATACATTTTTGGTGCCATTTGGGAAATAGATGTCAAGTCTAAGCGGCGGGCTTCGCCCGCCTTTCCAGCAGCCAGGTTTACCTGCGGAACTTGGTTATCAAGCCTTGGACCGTTTCTCTGAGCCCGCTGGAGGGATTGTAGAGGGAGAATTTATCCCCCCTTTTTGCTCACCACCCCCCGAAAGGGAGCGAGGCAGGATAGCCTCCCTGAAGGGAGGACGGGCTCCAGACCGGGACCATGAACATCGCCCTGTGATACACTTGTAGCGAAGCGTCACTCCCTTCATTTTTGCGATTTTTCGCAGTGGACTGTGTGTGTTTTTAAAAAATTTCCTTTTCAGGTCAGTTACTGTGCAAACGACTATCTGATCTTACCGGAAATAGTTTTGTGGAACAGGCATGTTTTCGGTCCGGGAAGTGGTCACCAGCAGAGGCACGCTACAGTATCGCGAAGAACATCTCACGGGCATCCGGTGCAGGATCAGTCCTGACCGGTTAAAAAGGCAGATCGATCGGACTGCATACATTCCTTCAAATGCTGAGGGTTGCCCGTTCTGCCGCGATGCTGTTTTTTCTGTTACACCCACATTTCCCGATGGCAGACGGATCATCCGAGGGGAGAGTGTTACCTTCCCGAACCTGTTTCCCTTCGGGGAAGGGCACGTAGTCACCGTAATCACCCGTGAGCACTCGGTCACTGCGTTCAGCAGGCAACAGATAACAGATGCACTCCTCGCGCAAACCGAAGCCCTCCGGCAGGCCGATGGCTATGCCAGCATCAACTGGAACTTCCTTCCATCGGCAGGTGCAAGTCTTGTCCACCCTCATATGCAGGGTTTGTCAGATTCATGCCCATCCCGTATTGTCGACTCTTATATTACCGCAAGCGAACAGTTCCGCAGGATACAGGGCAGGAACTACTGGGATGTAGTAAGGGAGGAGGAAAAATCCTCAGATCGATACCTGTTCGGTGATGAAATACTCTGGTCAGCCCATGCGGTGCCGGTTGGTGAGCGTGAAGTGAGAGGTATACTGCCAATCTCCACACTTGAAGAAATGGAAAACTACGTGGATCTCGTGGCGCAGGGCATACTTGAGATCATCTCATTATACCGGCAACTGGGAACCCATGCGTTCAATATGTCCATTTTTTTTGATAAGAATGGCAACGATCACGGATTACGGGCGTTTTGCTCTATGATCTCACGAATCAACCCCAACCCTTCATCCACAAGCGATTCTGCATTCATGGAGCGGCTCCACCTCGAACCGGTAATAATGACGCTTCCAGAAGACCTGGGAAAATTTTACAAAAAAGAGAAAAAGTAAAAATTTACTCGAATTTTGCTACGAGTTTGTTCTTGGAAACGAGCACGCCGTCTTTCTTGTGGGGCTTTCTGAGAACGGAGTCGTTTGCCTTTTCTATTTCGCGGGCTTCATCACAGAGAATTGCTGCAACTTTCAGCATTTCGTGAGCGCTTGCAACGATCGGGATATATTTCTCCCATTCCTTGGTCATGAAGCAGCCCTTGACATTCTGTCCTGCAACAGCCATTGCGATCTCGTGGGCTGCGCGTGCCTTCGCCAGTGCATAGTTGTTGGTGAACTCACCCTCAACAGCCTTGTCAGTGGTCATGACGATCTTCGGGAGGACAAGTTCTGCGCCCTTCTTTCCTGCCTTCACCTGGTCGATGACCAAGTCAACAGCGAGCTGGAGTTTGCGGAATGCACCGGTAATTGCCAGAACTTTGACAAGGTTGCCGTTGAAGTCGGCCATCTCTACGGGGTCAAGGAACTCGCGGCGTGCACCGATCATGGAGTCTGCCTTCATGATGATGTAGCCGAAATTGCTGGCCTTGACTCCTTCCCATTCCTTCTTCGTGGTCACATCATCGGTTATGATGATGACCGGGATTCCTGCCTTGGCGAGTTCTTCACGGGCACCGGTGGGTCCCGGGAGAACACCATTCGGGGAAACCACAATGCAGAAATCTGGTTTCCATGCCTTCATGTTCGTTACGACACGGTCAATGTCTTCCGGCTGGAGTTTCGTCCCGCTGGTCGCCATGAATGTCTGCATGTCTTCACGGTCTGCCCTCTCATCGAGAAGCAGCTCAGCCATTACACCACTTGCAATATTGCCGAGTTTGGCAACTCCTACTTTAACAACCATCTATATCACCTAATTTTTTTTTATAACACGTTATTATGACCCGGTATTCATATAAACATTTTGAAATGTCCTCTCTCGCCGAAAAATTGTGAAAAACCAAGGGTATTGTTGAATGATGATGTTTTAATGAGGGCACTTCAAGAGTAAATTGTATTTGGGCATAGTTAACGAAAAGTGTTTAAGTTTGTATAAAGTATTAATAGTATGAAAGATGGTCTGCTCACTGAACGCCAGATGGAGGTTCTCAGGTACCGTAAACAAGGGCTGACCCAGCAGCAGATTGCTGATATTATCTCTACTTCAAAAGCAAATGTCTGCACGATTGAAAAGAGTGCTATGGAGAATATCAGAAGGGCAAAAGAAACACTTGAATTTCTATATACACTGGATGCAACACATCTGTGCACTATCCCTTCAGGGACGGATCTCTTTGATGTTCCCTCCATTATCTTTGGTGAAGCAGAAAAAATTAACATAAAAGTGATGTATGATACAATTTCCCTCATAAACCGGCTGAGAGAAACCCGTCCCCAGTGTTGTAAAGCCCGTTGTTTATGTGAAGATATTATTGTGTATGTCACTGATCTCGGTGAATTGTATTTTGGATGAAACCGAAATGAAAATCAAAGGATAATAATAAAAAAGCATATTTTTCCTGGAGAATCCGTAGCACGTTGTATCCGGCCATGGGCATATGTTTATATTCTTTTTTATGCAATGATTAAGGAAGCCGATATGAGGTTATCCTCTGATGTATCCATGTGCTGATTCGATGAAAAGCACATTTTTGATATTATCATACGGCGGGACCAGACTTCCGGACACAGGAAAGTCGGTTGTGCCGTGGGTATTCCTCGATTGGTGAACTCCGCACCATAGCGGAGGAAACCCGAGAAGGAGTTGTGACTCGTCACAACAGGCTGACTAAGTGGGATCTGACCAGCACGCATGGGTCGACGTTTGAACAAACGAGCCCGTTCCACCTGCTCTCTCATTGAGCAGATGGATGCGTTATTGTCAGGATCTTCTTTCGCGAGACAGGAAAGCTGGTGTATCAGCTCGTGGATGAGAAAAATATCATCCCAATGTCCGTAGGCCACATGAAAAAACCGGACGTTCATTAATACCCGAAAAATCCCGCAAATGCGGGTTAGCGTATTACCTGAGTTGTCCGGATTTCTCAACTGGCTTCGCGTGTTGGCATCTAAACCAGACAACGTTATCACACGGTCTCGGATTAATCAAAAATTCGTGTCGCAAAGGGAATAACCTACACGCAGAAAAAGGATTGATTAACATATGCCAAAAATAAACAGACCACGCCGTGGTTCTCTTGCATTCAGCCCAAGAAAGCGTGCAAAGAGCCCGATCCCGAAATACCAATCGTGGCCTCTCTATGACGGGGCACCGGTACTGCAGGGGTTTGCCGGTTATAAAGTAGGTATGACACACGTTATCATGGTAGATGATCACAAGAACAGTCCTACAGAGGGGAAGGAAATTATGGTGCCGGTCACCGTTATTGAAATTCCCTCTATGAAGGTCGCTGCGATTCGTGCCTACTCTGAAGATACCTATGGCAAACATGCGCTGACAGAAATCTGGGCAGACCAGCTCGATACTGTGCTTGGTCGCCGTATCACCCTGCCGAAGGACTATGACAAAAAGGCTGCTGAGAAGAAATTTTCGGATGCAGTTGAAGCTGGTACGGTTGCTGAGATCTATGCAGTCTCCTACACACAACCGGCAATTTTATCAGGTGTCCCCAAGAAAGTCCCCGATCTTATGGAGATTAAGGTGGGAGGCGGAGACATCAAAAAGCAGTGGGAGTTTGCCCAGGGTATTTTGGGAAAAGAGGTTTTTCTGAACAATGTCCTCCAGTCCGGTGCATACGCCGATATTACTGCGATCACCACCGGAAAAGGTACGAATGGTGCAGTAAAACGGTGGGGTATAGCGCTGCGCAAGCGTAAACACTCCGTCGGCGGAAAGGAGCGCCACCTGGGGACACTCGGACCCTGGAATCCCCATCATGTAAGATGGCAGGTACCCCAGATGGGCCAGCTGGGATTCCAGCAGCGGACAGAGTTTAACAAACGTATTTTAAGGATAAGTGAAGACGCGAGCGAGATCACCCCAGCCGGGGGGTTCCTGCACTATGGTGTACTCAGGAGCCCGTATGTCCTGGTCAAGGGATCCATTCCTGGCCCGGTCAAGCGGCTTATACGTATCCGTCCGGCGATGCGCCTTGGTGAACATGTAGTCAGGATGCCGACAATCCAGTTTGTGAGCGTCCAGAGCAAACAGGGATGATCAGAGATGAAAGCACAGGTTAAATCACTTGATGGCGGAATCGCGAAAGATATTGAACTTCCGGAACTCTTTTCCGAGGAGTACCGCCCCGATCTGATCAAAAAGGCAGTCATGGCCCTTCAGAGCACCCGGCGACAACCCCATGGGACGAATCCGTATGCCGGAATATGTTCTTCAGCAGTCGGCTGGGGAAGTGGCCGCGGGTCATCGCATGTACCCCGTATCAAGAACGGTTCACGCGCTGCAAAAGTTCCGCAGGCAAAAGGAGGCCGTGAAGCACATCCTCCGAAGGTTGCCAAAATCCTGATCAAAGAGATCAACCAGAAGGAAAAACAAAAGGCATTCCGTTCAGCGGTAGCTGCTAGTATATCTGCGGACCTCATCCGCGGTCGCGGTCACCGGTTCGAGGGGGCTGTTCCCGTTATCCTTGAGGATAAGTTTGAGTCACTCGACCGTACGCAGGATGTCATATCAGCGCTTACTACTGCAGGTGTCTATCATGATATCGAACGGGCAAAGGAGAGCAAGAAAGTCCGTGCAGGAAGAGGCAAAATGCGCGGTCGCAGGTTCAAACAGAGAAAAAGCCTGCTCATTGTCACCGCAGGAAAACCACTACGGGCAGCACGTAACCTTTCCGGTGTCGATGTTGTAACCGTAGACCAGCTGAATGTCGAGCACCTTGCACCGGGTATGCTGGCTGGACGTCTCACGGTCTGGACTGAGAGCGCCCTTGTGCGCCTGGAGGGGAGATAAATGGTTCTGAAATACCCGTTTGTAACAGAAAAAGCAATGGTCCTTTTAGAGAACCAGGCAAAACTCCAGTTCCTCGTCAGCCGTGAAGCCTCCAAAAGCCAAATCAAACGTGAAATCGAAAAAGCGTTTGGACAGAACGTCAAAAACGTTCGCACGCTCATGACCATGCACGGTCAGAAGAAGGCAATTGTGAGTTTTGAGAACGAAAAGGCCGCCGAGGAAATTCTCAGCCGGCTTGGTATTATGTAGGTGGGAACATGGGACATCGTATTACAACACAAAGCCGGGGCAAGGGAGGCCCGACCTATCGAGCACCATCCCACCGGTACAAGGCCGAACTGAAGCACATCGGTGATGATACACAAAAAATCACGGGAAGTGTCATTGATATTGAACATGATCCGGCACGCAATGCACCGATAGCACTCGTGAAACTCGAAGATGGGGCCAAAGTCTATATGCTGGTCACCGAAGGTCTCGGTATTGGTGAAATAATTACCTGGGGATCCAATGTTGAGGTAAAGAACGGCAACACGCTCACCCTCCAGCATATTCCCACCGGTACATATATTTGCAATATCGAATCACGGCCGAATGATGGCGGCAAATTTGTCCGTGCATCTGGCGTCCAGGCGGTCGTCATTGATAAGATTGAGGATCGTGTCGGTATCAGAATGCCCAGCGGAAAGACCAAATGGTTCAACCACCGTTGCCGCGCAACTATAGGAATTGTGGCCGGCGGCGGTCGTGTCGACAAGCCGTTTGTGAAAGCAGGCAACAAGTACCACAAGATGCAGAACACAGCGTCAAACTGGCCACGAGTCCGTGGTGTTGCAATGAACGTCATCGACCACCCGTTTGGTGGCGGCGGTCACCAGCACACCGGTCGTCCGAAGACGATTGCACGAGGGACCTCTCCGGGCAGGACGGTCGGACATGTGGCTGCACGCAGGACAGGTAAGAGCAGGAAGTGAACGGAATGGCAGCACCAAAAAAGACTCAGAAGAGAATGCCAAGAAGGCGTGAAGAGTTCACCTATCGGGGATACAGGATAGACGAGCTGAAGGCGATGGGGATTAGCGAACTCCTCCCGCTCATGCCGGCCCGTGCACGCCGCAAGATAGTACGCGGTTTCTCCCGTGGTGAAGAAATTTTGCTTACAAAGGTCCGTGATGGGGACGAGAAGATCAGAACGCATCTGCGGGAAATGATTGTCATGCCTGAGATGGTGGGCAAATCGATTGAGATTTATAACGGCAAGGAATTCATGAAAGTTGAATTTCAGCCGGAATCTGTTTTCCACTATCTCGGTGAGTTTGCACTGACAAGAAGGAAGGTCGCTCATGGTAGTGCCGGTATCGGTGCAACACGAGGAAGCAAATACGTTCCGCTGAAGTGATGAACATGGCACGAATTGATTATTCACAGAAAATCAGCGGCGACAATATCGCAAAAGCGAAAGCTAACGAACTGAATATGTCGCCCAAGCATTCGATCGAAATTGCTACGTTCATCAGGCATCAGCGCGTAAACGACGCAATCGCGTACCTGAATGATGTCGTGGGTTTAAAGAAAGCAATCCCGTTCCGGCGTTTTAACCGGAATGTGGCGCACAAACGCGGTCTCCCGGGAAACTGGGATGCAGGAAGGTACCCGGTGAAGGCATCGAAGGCATATATCCGGGTTCTTGAATCGGTTAAGAAGAATGCCGAGTATATCGGTCTCGATGCTGATAATCTTGAGATCATCCACGTATCGGCTAACCGCGGGCGCGCCCAGAAATCTTTCTTCCCCCGTGCAATGGGACGAGCGACCCCCAAGGTCCGTGAAAGTGTGAACATTGAAGTTATAGTCCGCGAGGTGGTGTAATGGCGGTGGAGCAGAAGTTTATCTCAGAAGGTGTGCGGAAAGCCCGTGTTGAAAAGTACCTGTCAAAGGAACTGAAGCGTGCAGGATACGGCGGCATGGATATAGCCAGAACCCCGCTGGGCACACAAGTGACCATCTTTGCAGAAAAACCCGGTATTGTTATCGGAAAAGGCGGCAAACTGGTTCACCAGTTGACCCTGGACCTTGCTCAGAACTATGGCGTTGAATCTCCCCAGATTGAAGTTCAGCAGGTAACAAACCCAAGCTTCAATGCCCAGATTATGGCAGAACGGCTGGCAAATGCCCTTGAACGAGGCTGGTACTTCCGTAAAGCGGGATCGAGCATCCTTCGCAGGGTTATGGACTCCGGTGCGCTTGGATGTGAAGTTGTGATTGCCGGTAAATTAACCGGAGCGCGTGCCCGTACCCAGAAGTTTACTGAAGGGTACATCAAGCACTGTGGTGAACCGAGTAACACCATCGTTGAGAAAGGGTATGCAGTCGCCATCAAGAAACTGGGAGTCATAGGTGTCCAGGTAAAGCTTGTCCCAGCTGGTGCGAAACTACCGGATCACTTTGAAATAATTGAACAGGAGAAGAAGCGAAAGGCACCGAAAGTGACCGTCACGGATATTGGAGATATTGACGTGGACGAACCAGCCCTTCCCGATGAAATTCCCTTCAGGGAGGATCGGTAATGGCACTATTACGGGCACGGGAAGTCCAGCAGCTTTCTGAAGTAGAACTGCAGGAACAGATGGAAAAACTCCGGATGGAGCTCGTCCAGCATTACGGAAAAGTCAGTGCCGGTGGCGCCACAGAAAACCCGGGTCATATTGGGGAAATCAGGCGAACAATCGCCCGTTTGAAGACCGAGCAGAACCGCAGGAGAAATGTATGATCTCTTCCCAGAATGTCCTCCGTCATGAACTGATCGGACTGGACGTTCTGGTATCGGGAGCGGCAAACCCCCTTCACCGGGGACTATGCGGTCACATCATCGATGAAACAAAAAATCTGCTGATAATTGAGACCTTAAACGGGGTCAAACGCATTCCTAAGATGCACAGCAGATTTCAGCTGCACCTTCCAGGCAGTGAACTTGTTGAGATAGATGGATCCGTGATGGTTTTGGCTCCTGAAAAGAGAATCAACCTGCACGAAAAGAAGAGGATAAAATAATGGCACTAAACATTGGATTGAACGTTCAGGCACCAAAACAAGAATGCCATGACGTTAATTGTCCGTTTCACGGCACTTTACCGGTGCGCGGCCAGGTGATCACCGGCAAAGTCGTGAGCGATCGAATGATGGGAACGGTCGTTGTCGCACGTAATTACCTGCACTACATCCGTAAATATAAGCGGTATGAAAAACGCAGCTCGAAACTTCACGCCCACAACCCAGCCTGTATTCAGGTTAAGGTTGGCGATATGGTGAAGATCGCTGAATGCAGACCGCTGTCGAAGAGTACAACCTTCGTTGTCGTTGAGGTGCTGCAGCCATGAAGGCAAAGCAGTCTACGATTCCTCGCGCGCTTGCCACGGGGACAAGGCTTGCCTGCGCAGATAATACCGGTGCAAGGACAGTTCAGATCATTTCTGTCTTCGGCTACCACGGTGTCAGGCGCCGTCAGCCCAAGCTGGGTCTCGGGGATCTCTGCACAGCGAGCGTCCAGAAGGGGACTCCTGACATGCGCCGCAAGCTTGTGCGTGCTGTCATCATCCGTCAGAAAAAAGAGATGCGCAGGCCGAACGGCATGCGGGTATCCTTCGATGACAACGCAGTTGTTGTTGTGGATGAGAAGAACGAACCAAAAGGGACGGAGATCAAGGGTCCGATAGCCCGCGAGGTCGCGGAACGGTTCCCCAAGCTCGGTTCCATGGCAACGATCATTGTGTGAGGTGAGAAGTATGGTAAGAATCGAAAGTGAACAGCCAAGAAAGCAGAGAAAGGCGCGCTACCAGGCACCTTCACACGTGAAGACCAAATACCTCAACGCCCCGCTTTCCGCTGCGCTCAAGGAAAAATACAAGAAAAAGACGCTGCGGGTGATTAAGGGTGATACCGTTAAGGTAACCCGGGGAGATTTTGTTGGCAACGAGGGTATTGTTGACGCAGTTGATAGCAAGAAGTCAAAACTTGTTGTCCATGGTGTTTCTTCCACGAAAGCAGATGGAACCGAAGTACCCCGGAACATCGATGCCTCAAATGTGCAGCTCACCAAACTGAATCTCACTGACAAGCGCCGTGGGGAAAAATTAGGGGAGGCTTAAATAATGTCGGATCATCTGAAGCGGTTAAACGCCCCTGACTCGTGGCACATTGCAAAGAAGACCACGAAATTCATTACGAAAACAGCCCCCGGACCGCACAATGCAAATGCAATGCCGATTGCAGTCTGGCTCCGTGATCATATGGGTCTGGCACGGAATTTAAAAGAAGTCAAGCAGATCCTTCACCAGAACGATGTAATTATCAATGGAAGACCCTGCCGTGACGCAAAAGTTGGCATCGGTATTTTTGATATTATCTCATTACCGAAGATCAACAAATTCTACCGTATCCTGCGTGACAAGAACGGTCGTCATGTCTCGATTGAAATTGATGCCGAGGCAGCAAAGACCCGTCTGTGCAAGGTTAAAAACAAGACCATTGTCTCAGGTGGTAAGGTTCAGCTCAACATGAGGGATGGAGCCAACCTGCTTGCTGACAACACCTACAAAGCCGGGGACTCGATCATTCTCTCGCTTGAACCTGAAACAAGGTTCAATATTATTGACCACTTCCCGTTTGCCGTTGGTAACATGGCCATGGTTATCGGGGGTCGTCACTCAGGAAAGGTTGCAAGAATCGTTGATATTGTCAAGATGCCGGGCAGCGTCCCCAATAAGATTATCTTAGAGGATGAAACGACAAAGACGCGGTTTGACACGATTGCACCCTATATTTACATGGTCGGAAAACAGACCTCCGCGATAGCGTCATGGGGGCATGAGCAGTGACGTCAATGCGCGATATCTATATCGACAAGGTGGTAGTTCACATGGGAGTCGGCGAGAGCGGGGAAAAGCTCGTAAAAGCTGAAAATATCATGAAGACTATCACCAGACAGACCCCTATCCGGAGTATTGCGAGGATGACTCAACCGGCATTCTCAATAAGGAAAGGTGCCCCGATTGGATGCAAGGTCACCCTCCGTGGCAAACCAGCCCGGGATTTTTTCTCGACATCGATTGGGATCATTAACAAAACCGTCTTTGAGAGCCAGTTTGACAAGAGCGGGAATATCTCATTTGGAATAGAGGAACATACTGATTTTCCCGGCATGTCCTACGACCCACAGATTGGTATCTTTGGTATGGATGTCAATGTGGTTCTCGAACGCAAAGGCATACGAATCACCCGCAGGCGCATGGAGCAGAAAAAACTCCCGGCAAAACAGCGCGTGAAAAAAGAGGATGCGATTGCATTTCTCAAAGAGCAGTATCAGGTTGAGGTGCGCTAATGGCTGGAGAACAGAAGAAGATCTATGGTCGCGGTGCGAACGAATGCAAGATGTGCGGGCGTAAACAGGGGCTTGTGCGCAGATATCATATTATGTTCTGCAGGCAGTGCTTCCGCGAGTGGGCCCGGAAAATCGGATTTAAAAAGATGAGCTGAAGGTGAATGCACAATGACACGAAGTAATCCAATAGCAGACGGAATGTGTTCCCTGAAAAATGCCGGTGACACCGGTAAGTCCGTGTGCATCATCGAACCAGCAAGTAAACTCCTCGGTGCAATGCTCCGTATTATGCAGGACGCCGGTTACATCAGCAGTTTTGAGTTCATCGATGATGGCAGAGGAGGACAGCTTAAGGTTCACCTCACGGGTAAAATTAACCGGTGTGGTGCGATAACCCCGCGGTTTTCGGTACAGATGGATGAGATGGAATACTGGGAGAAGCAGTACCTGCCCGGAAAGAACTTCGGGCTGCTGATACTTTCGACCTCGCGTGGTGTACTATCACACGAACAGGCGAGGAAAGATGGTATCGGTGGCGAACTGCTCGGGTATGTTTATTAAAAGGTGCGAGATCATGTCAGCAGTCAGAAAAGTTAAGATTCCCGAGGGTGTAAAAGCCCGTCTGGATGGCTCGCAGCTCGAAGTGAAAGGTCCAAAAGGTCAGCTTTCACGAAACATGCGGTTCCCCCAGGTAATCGTAACCTGCGAAGGAAACGAGGTTACTATCTCAACCGAATCCAAGAGAAAAGAGATGACAGCGATGGTTGGGACACTGGAGGCGCATACCAAAAACATGTGCCGGGGTGTCAGTGAAGGGTTTGAGTACCATATGAAAATGGTCTACAGCCACTTCCCGATCCAGCTGAAACTTCAGGGAAACCGGCTTGAGATTGCCAACTTCCTTGGTGAGAAGAAGGCGCGTTACGCACGGATTGAGCCGGGTGTTACCGCAAAGATAGCAAATGATGAAGTTGTGCTCACAGGAATCGACCGCGAACTGGTCGGAACCTCAGCAGCAAACATTGAGCATGCTACTCACATCCGTAACCGTGATCCCAGGGTCTTCCAGGATGGCATCTATATTGTGCAGAGGGGCTGAAGATCGATGACCACTGAAATAAAACGGTTAATCCGGGTGCGTGTAGAAAAGGGTGCAACCTTCAAGCGTGACGGATACGGTAAGAAGAAGCAACTCTCTGATTCCTGGAGAAAGCCACGGGGGCAGCACAATAAGCAGAGAGAGCAGAAAAAGGCAAAAGGAGCACTCCCCAAGCCCGGGTTCGGAAGCCCGATTGCAGTCCGCGGGATGCACCCCAGCGGATTTTTTGAGGTGTTGGTCTCTTCGGCTAAGGAACTTGAGGGTATTGATCCCAAGACTCATGCGATCCGGATAGGAGCAACAGTTGGTGACCGTACACGTGCCGGACTCCAGGAAAAGGCACTTGCGGCAGGGTTCAAAGTGCTGAATGCCCGCACGGTAAAGACCGGATCAGAACAGGAAAAGGTCCGCAAACCAGCAAAGGTGGCAGACAACAAGAAGAGCGAAGAAAAGAAACCCGCAAAGTCAAAAGCCCCGGCAGCAGAACCTGTCAAAAAAGATACCAGGAAGACAAAGAAAACACCCGAGGCAGAAGAGAAAAAGGCTCCGGTAAAAGAAAAGAAACCGGTAAAACCGAAAGCGGAACCGGCAGAAAAAACACCGGAAAAAACGAAGGAAGCAGCTCCTCCAAAAACAACCAAGAAAGCGGTGAAGCCAAAGACGGATGCTCCTGCTGAAGCCAAACCCAAGGCAGCAGCAAAACCCAAGACTAAAAAGAAGACCGAGTCAGAGGTGAAGAAGAATGAGTGATGTTGCCAGCCAGAAACGCATCGCTGCATCAGTATTGAAGTGCGGTGTCAATCGTGTCTGGTTTGACCCGGCCCGTATCTCGGATATCGAGAACGCAATCTCACGTGAAGACTTACGAGGGCTTATCACTGATGGTGCAATCAAGGCACAACAGAAGAAGGGTGTAAGCCGCGGGAGAGCCCGTGCACGGATCGCAAAACGGTCATACGGCCACCGTAAGGGTGCGGGAAAAAGAAAGGGTGCGGCAGGTGCCCGCAATCCAAGCAAAACAGCCTGGGTCCAGAAGATCCGTGCTATACGAAAAGTGCTCGTCGAACTCCGCGATGCCGGTACGATTGACCGTCATCTGTACCGCATAATTTACCGGAAAGCGGCAGGCGGTCAGTTCAGGAGCGTTGCGCACATGAAGGCACAGATGGAGATCCTCGCAGGGAGGATGAAGTAACATGGCAACAGGATCACGGTATTTTGTTCCCTTCCGAAGACGAAGAGAGGGCAAGACCGATTACTACAAGCGGACCAGGCTCGTCGTAGCAGATGCGCCACGAATGGTTGTGCGCAAAACAAACCGGCATATCATTATCCAACTCGTTACAGCAGAGATGGATGGCGACCGCACACTCATCGCAGCAAATTCTGCCGAGCTGGAAACATACGGATACAAGGGATCGACATCCAATACACCGGCAGCCTACCTGACCGGCATGCTCTTTGCCGTAAAAGCGAAAAAAGCAGATTACGGCAGGGCTATCCTGGATATCGGGCTCAACCGCGCAACTCCCGGTGCCCGGGTCTTCGCCGCACTGAAAGGTGCTGTTGAAGCAGGACTTGATGTACCTCATGGAGAGAAGATCCTTCCCTCCGACGAACGTGCCAAGGGTGCACATATCGCTGCATATAATAAAAATGCCAGTGATATTGTTTCAATTGTCGAACAGGTGGCAGACGCCATAAAAAAGGAGCTGGTGTAAATGGCTTATGAAAGAGAAGAGTGGCGCCCGGTCACCGGTCTTGGCAAACTCGTCGCCTCGGGAGAGATAAAAAGTATTGACCAGGTACTTGAGAGCGGCAGGCCGATCAAGGAACCCCAGATTGTCGATATGTTCCTTCCCGATCTGGAAGATGAAGTTCTTGATATCGCCATGATGCAGCGGATGACCGACTCAGGTCGTCGCGTTCAGTTCCGTGCTGTTGTTATTGTTGGCAACCGGAACGGGTATATCGGATTTGGTCAGGGTAAGGACGTGCAGGTAGGTAATGCGATCAAGAAGGCGATCGTGAAAGCCAAGATGAATCTTATTAAGGTGCGGCGCGGTTGCGGCAGCTGGGAATGCGGGTGTGATGCAACTCATTCGATTCCAATGCAGGTCAAGGGAACTGCAGGCAGCGTCCAGGTCACCCTCAAACCCGCACCCCAGGGTATCGGACTTGTTACCGGGGATATCAGTAAGAAAGTGCTTGAGCTTGCAGGAATCAAGGATGTGTGGACGTTCGCACGCGGACAGACACGTACTACTATCAACTTTGCCAAGGCTACCTTCAACGCCCTCAATGAAACCAATATGATCAGGACAGGGAGGTTGCCGTAAATGTTTGCAGTTGTTCAGGTCCGTGGCGTCGTAAAAACGCGCCGGGACATCAAGGACACCCTCAAGATGCTGCGTCTTCATCACATCAACCACTGCGTGCTCGTGCCGGACACACCGGAAAACCTCGGCATGATCCGCAAGGTAAAGGACTATGTTGCTTATGGTGAAGCCGATGCATCCACCATTGAGACACTGCTGCTGACCCGTGGCAGGGTTATTGGTGATGCACCCCTTACCGATGAGTACATCAGATCGAATTCGACATACAGCAACATTTCCCAGTTTGCACAGGCGCTTGCGAGTGGTGAAACAAAACTGCGTGAAATTCCGGGACTCAAACCTGTATTACGCCTTCATCCGCCACGCAAGGGATACAAGACCACCAAACGCACTTTCCCTCAGGGTGGAGCGCTTGGCTATTATGGTCAGGAGATCAATACTCTCCTCTATAAGATGAGGTGATGCAGGATGCCAACCAACAAACGTTCAAAGTTCCGCGGATCGCGGACATGCGGTGGCGGCACCCATAAAAACCGTCGTGGTGCAGGCAACCGCGGCGGTCGCGGTCGCGCCGGTATTAACGCTCACCACTTTGTAAAGTGGTATAAAGAGATGGGAGGACCGGTCTTTGGAAAGGATGGTTTCTCGAATAGTTCCCGGACTTCAGTCACGGTAATGGATGTCGGGATTATCGATCAGATTATACCATCGCTCCTGGCGCAGGGTATTGCAAAGAATGAAGGAGATGTCATCATAATCAACACCGCTGATATGGGCATCGAGAAGGTGCTGGGCAGCGGCAAAGTCACAAAAAAGCTGAACATCACCTCGCAGGCATTCTCTGAATCAGCCAAGGTAAAGATTGAAAAAATGGGTGGAAAGACGCAAATCGTCTGACCTGACCCGTAATTTTTGGTGAAACAATGGGAAACCTGCTGGATCGAATGGAACCCCTGCTCGCTGCGATGCCCGCAGTCAGGAGTCCCGAAGGACATGTCCATTTCAAGAATAAACTGATCTGGACAGTTGCAATACTGATTCTGTATTTTGCCCTGACGAATATCCCGCTTTTTGGCATGGCACCCCAGTCCGAGGATTTATTCGCGGCATGGCGTGCGCTTCTTGCAGGTTCAAGCGGTTCAATCGTTCAACTGGGTATCGGACCAATAGTTACAGCATCCATCGTGCTCCAGCTGCTGAAAGGAGCAGATATCCTCCACATTGATACGAGCGAGACACGCGGACAGGTCATGTACATGGGTCTTCAGAAGCTCCTTGTCATGGTCATGATTGTAATTGAAGCAGCCCCGAATCTTGTGGGAGGCTTCATTCAGCCAGATCCGGTGATCGCCCAGCAATTCTTTGGTGGCAACCTCTTTGCTGTATCCTTCATCATCTTTATCCAGATCTGTATCGGGGGCCTTCTCATCTTCTTCATGGATGAAGTAGTAACCAAATGGGGTATTGGTTCAGGGGTCGGGCTCTTCATCATTGCCGGCATATCCCAGGCATTGGTGAATGGGTTTATTCAGTGGGCAGCAGTTGCCGATCCATATCCGGTCGGTTTTTTCCCCGGCTCGTTGCCATCGGGCTGGATGGGGCAAGTTATCTCACGTACTTTAGCAGGGACATGCTCGCATTTGTTACAACCGTTGTAATTTTCCTTGTTATTGTCTTTGTCGAATCAACGCGCATCGAGATCCCGCTTGCTCACGCCCAGGTAAGGGGTGCACGGGCACGTTTCCCGGTAAAACTGATCTATGCAAGTGTCCTGCCAATGATCCTCGTCATGGTGCTTCTGGCAAATATCCAGATGATTGGGCTGTTCCTCTACAATATGGGTATCACAATATTCGGTACCTTCGTAGGTACACAAGCCGTCAGCGGTATAATGTATTACCTGTCACCGATCAATGGGCCATCGGACTGGATGTGGTGGGCTTACGATCTCCTGCATGCTCCATGGGAGGTGCTTTTACGTCTGGGCATCAATATGACAATTATGGTGGTCGGTGGTGCGATCTTCGCGCTCTTCTGGATCAAAACTGCAGGGCTCGATTCAAAAGATGTAGCCCGGCAAATCCAGTTATCGGGTATGTCCATTCCCGGCTACCGCAGGAACCCGCAGGTACTTGAAAAGTATCTTGACCGGTATATCCCCCGGGTCACCGTCATTGGTGGTGTCTTTATTGGTGTGCTCAGTGTAGTTGCAAACCTCTTTGGTGTCATCGGTGGTGTGAGTGGAACTGGCCTGCTGCTGACGGTAAGCATCACATACCGTCTCTATGAAGAAATCGCAAGCCAGCAAATCATGGAGATGTACCCGTTCATGCGGACATTCTTTGGTAAAGAGTGAAGACGTGGAAGGGACCAGGATGGAAGGAAAAAAGGTTATCATAACCGGAGTACCGGGAGTCGGAAAGACGACGGTCGTCAACGAGGCGTTAAAGAAAATCAAGGAAGAAGGTGTCGAGTACAAATCCATTAATTTCGGCACCTTCATGTTTGAGGTTGCCATGAACGACAAAATCGTTCAGGACCGGGACCAGATGCGCACGCTGGACCGTGCAGTCCAGAAACGACTGCAACAGCGTGCTGCACAGGCAATTGCACAGGTCCCCGGCAACGTTCTGATTGATACGCATGCATCGGTAAAGACACCGAAGGGGTATCTTGCCGGATTACCCGACTGGGTTCTGCGCGAGATTATGCCTGATAGTATCGTTCTCGTTGAAACGGATGAAGACCAGATCCTCATGCGGCGTTTAACGGATGAAACGCGATCCCGGGACAAAGAGGGTGCACGATCGATAGCAGAGCACCAGCAGTTCAATCGCTCTATTGCAGCTGCATATGCAATGCTTACCGGCTGCACGGTAAAAATTGTGATAAACGCTGATTTCCTCCTCGAACGGGCTGCAGAAGATATGGCAGCCGTGCTCAGGTGAACATATGGATATTGGAAAAGTTTGGGATAAATACGGTCTTTTCATTGCATTAGGCTTTATGATGCTGATGATGTTTTCCTACAGCGTCGAGTGGCTCCGTGTGGGAGTCGGCCAGGGGATGGATGGTGCATTCTCACCCTTAATCGAAGGATTTAAGATTCCCTTTTATATTCTCATCGTAATACTTTCTGCTCTTACGGGATTGTACTCTTCCGTTATCCAGAAATATACGATAGATTACGAGAAGATGACTGAAACTCAGGAACGGATGAAGGAGTTCCAGACCGAGTATCGTGAAGCGCAACTTTCCAAGGATGAGAAAAAAATCAAGAAAATGGATGCAAAAAAAGACCGGGTAATGAAGGAACAGCTTGAAATGTCCCAGAACCAGTTCAAGCCGATGGCATACATCCTCGTACTGACCGTTCCAATCTTTTTCTGGTTGCTCTACAGGCTGAATGAGGTGCCCAGCACGATCACGCTACCCTATGCAGGGCTTCAAAGCCTGCTTGCTCCGGTGCTCTGGGTTGTCCCGGCATGGATGATCTGGTATATGATCTGTTCCATCACTTTGAGTCAGGTGATAAGGAAATCCTTAAACATCGGGGGTATCTGATGAGGATTACCGTGAGCGGGCTGCCCGGGAGCGGGACAACCTCACTCTCACGGTACCTCTCAGAACGCCACGGTTTTTCATTGATCTCTGCCGGGGAAGTCTTCCGCCAGCTTGCCCAGGAACACAACATGGGACTGGCCGAGTTCGGGCGCCTGGCTCAGGAAAACCCGGCTTTTGATACCATGATTGATGCCCGTCAAAAAGAGATCGCAGAGCAGCGGGACAATATCATCGTTGAAGGCCGGCTTTCCGGCTGGATGGTCAGGGATGCGGATATCAGGATATGGCTCTTTGCCCCGATTGGGTGCCGGGTAAAACGAATTGTCTCAAGGGATCAGATAGCAGATGATACGACTGCAGAACGGATCACCATTGAGCGGGAAGCGTGCGAAGCGGGCAGGTATCGGACGTATTATAATATTGACATCAGCGACCTCTCCATATATCAGATAATCCTGAACTCCGAGCACTGGAGTGTTGAAGGACTCGGTTCAATTATTGATACGGCAATCGTGCAGCTCAATTCTCATGAAACCCGGTAATTTCTCTCTCTGTATACAACAGAATATTACACCATGTCGGGATCGCATCTCGTTATTTTTACCCATGATACTGAAGAAAAAATCCTTTAACCGGTATCAGGGAATGTGATTACTGTGGAAGATGATATTACAATCCAGCTGGTTCGGGACTGGGATGAGGTGGATATCGTAAACCTGTACCGTGCCGGCGGCTGGTGGAAGGAGGAGTACAACCCAAGGGAGCTACCCCGTCTGATCCGGGGTAGTTTCCTGTTTGTCGTTGCGATTGATGTGAAAACCGGTCATGCTGTAGGAATGGGAAGAGTCATATCCGATGGGGTTTCCGATGGTTATATTCAGGATCTTGTTGTGCTTCCGGAATACCGCAAAACCGGGATCGGAGCCCGGATCATTTCAACATTAGTAAAAAAATGCGTTGAAAGGGGAATTTCCTGGATTGGTATTATAGCAGAACCAGATACTGAAAAATTTTACCTGCCTCTCGGATTCCACCCCATGGAAGGACACGTTCCGCTGAAATTCCGGAGTGATTAAGTGATGCTTACCCAGGAAAATTTCAAACCCGTTACTCTTTCGGATAGGGCTTTTTTTGAGCGGCACTATGCACAATATCCGCAGACACATAGTGACAACACGTTCACGAATATGGTCTGCTGGAACCATTACGCACACTACCAGTATGCCTATGTACAAAAAAATCTCATCATCGCAAGCACCATTGATGGTGTCACCCGGTTTCGTCCCCCTATCGGTCCAAGGGATCCCACCCTCCTCCGGTCGCTGATACGGCTGGCATCGGATATAAGCGATAATGAACCAATCGTGCTGATAGATCCTGATACCGCCAGCTGGATGCGTGAAATCTGTCCTGGTATAAATCTCATTCCTGACCGTAATCATTTTGAATACGTGTACCGATCTGCAGACCTTGCCGATCTACCCGGCAAGAATTATCTGACTATCCGTCGCCAGATAAGCAAATTCCGTCGCAACTGCACCAGCTCGGTTGAGCAGATTACCCGGGATAACTGGGAGGAGGTAAAACGATTCCTGATCGAATGGTGCGAATGGAAAGGGTGTGAAAACGATAAGGTTCTCGCACATGAAAAGGAAGCGGTTTTTTTCGCTATTGATCACTTTGACGAACTGGCGATCAAGGGAATGATCATACGGGTCTTTTCAAAAATAGGTGCAATGGCCCTGTTTGAACACCTCAATGCGGATACTGCATTGGTACATTTTGAAAAAGGGCTGCCTGATTGCGAAGGGATCTATAAAGTCATAAATGCTGAAACTGCAACATTTCTGTCGAAAAAATACCCCTACCTTAACCGGGAAAGTGATCTTGGTATACCCGGGCTCCGTGAGGCAAAAATGCGCTATCATCCTCATCATATGGTTGAGGTTTATTCTCTGAAGCGTGATTCCTGATAACATAGTGCTGACGACAGGTTTTGCCGGAAAAATTTCCCGGATTTTGGTTTGACAATATTGCGTCTGTTGCTCCACGTTTGACAGAACAGACGCATTTTGTTAAAAATCTGGCTCTGTGATGCTGGTATGAATGAAGGAGGGGACAGTACCTGTCACCCCATGCCGCCTCTGCGCTGAGCGATGATGACGTAGCACCGGTTCGGGAGCTATCGCATCGGGGGGCCATAGTGGCGGGGGTGAAACCCCCCTGAGCGTTTCAGCTTGTAATTGAGCATATCCCATGAAAATCAACGTATTCAGATATAATATGGGGATTGCTGCTACTCTCTGTCTCAGACACGATGATTGCCGCCGCCCCCGACGGGGTGCCGGGGCGGCGGATTGGTAAGCAAAATTCAAAAAAAGTCCCTGCCCCGCCGTGCCTCGCAGAGGCCCTGAGGCGGGAGTCTATCGTATTAATTAAGATTTTCATGGATCGGGAGTGAACCCGATGAGTTCATACCCGTTTCTACAGAGCAAAGAATCCAAGATTCTTCAGGATTGAATTTCTTCCTGTGGGTTTATTAAAATGGTCATGGGATAAAAAATTTTGGAAATGTGGCTCTCGAGAAATTTTTTTGCCATGATATGAAATACAAAGCACTGGAATAATGAAGGAGGGGCCCTACCTGTCCCCCGATGTCTTCCTTAAAGCAGGGAGAGTCTTAAAAAATGCGTTATACTGCTGCCATATACGCCATGATACCTGATGCTATAATATTAACCGCAATAGCGGCCACCAGCATTCCAAGGACTTTTCCCATGATATCGGTCACAACATCTCCTAAAATGCGCTGGATGTATTCCGAATAGTACAGAACGAGCCACGTGGCAATGAGGGAGAGGGTAATGGCAATTAATGGGACGAGGAATCCATAATCTTTTGAAAGAAGCATTACTGTTGTGATAGCACCCGGCCCACACAGAAGTGGTGTACCGATGACCACTCCGGCAGCAGTTGCTGAATGGTCTTTACAATGCCCGATTTCAATCCCCAGTGCTTCCTGAATCCCGAGAAGGAAAAGAAGAATTCCCCCGGCAATCTGGAAGCTGGCGATATTGAGCCCAAGGATATCAAAGATCATCTTATTGAAAATTAAGAAGAGATACATCAGCCCTCCTGCAACTGCAACTGCGATGAACGCCTGTTTATGTATTTCAGCAGGTGTCTGACCTTTGGTCATTGCCGCAAAGATAGGCACGGACAGAAGCGGGTCAAGAATGATGAACAGGGCAGCAAAAGCATAAATGATTTCGGAAAGTATCTCCTGCATGGTCTGAATTATGATATAGGCTCTGATTGTGGATAAAATTGCGGGATCAGGGGTCGGTTTTTCATGTGCCGCAAGGGTACAATCTCTAAACGATAAAGTAAATAACGAGGATCGAAGCCGTTGAGATTGCTCCAGCGGCAGAAACCAGACGGGCTTTGATATCGGTCACCAGCACCCATGAAGCAAGACAGAAAAAAATGTAGGGGACAAGCGTTGTGATCACGGAAATTGTCGCGAGCTGGTCAAAATGGTTGGAAAAGAGCAGGAGCGCTGCACTGATTACGCTTCCGGTGATGAGTGCATACACCGGAGTACCATGAAGGTTTAAATCCCTGATCTTAGGCACTGAAAACTGTGCGGACAGGGACTGGAGTATCCGTGAAGTTCCGATAATATAGGCGTTTATTGCCGAAAGCATTGCCACAATGCCGATTATTGCAATAAAGGTGCCTGAACGGTCAAAGACGATCGCAGCTGCAGTCGCAAGAGGAGCGGGTGATGCAGCAAGGGCTTGTGCACCAACACTGCCGATAAGGGCAACATTGAGAAGAAGATACAGTGACACTACAATACCCATGACCAGGATAAGCGATCGCCGGATAAGTTTTGGATCCCGCGTCTCTTCAACCATAATCGCGCTGATCTCAAAACCGGTAAACGGCCAGTACACAATAATGATTGTGGCGAGGAAACCAGTGACAGTGACCGGAGTCTGGGGGACAAAATTATCTGCTTTTATGAACGGTATAAGAAGGAAAGAGAGGAGCACCAGGGGGATAATCTTGAGCGTAGTGAGGATATTTTCAGTCATCCCCGAAAGAGAGATTCCCCTGATGTTCAGCCAGCAGAATGCGCCAATAATCACGATCTCGATGAGCAGAACGCTTGAGATGCCAAAATACGCAATGTACTGACCTATCCCTGCTGCAATAGTAGAGATGCCAAAAACAGAAGAAACAAGGTACAGTATGATAAGCAGGAACGCAAACCGGGTGCCGAATACCGAAGAGAAAAGTGAATAAAAACCATTGGATGACGTAAACCGGAAAGAAACATAGGCAAGGGAAAGGAGAACACAGGATGCAGACACGGCAACAATCAGCCATGCAAGCAGTGACCAGGGACCGCTGAGTTTCGCAGCCACTCCGGGAACAACGAAGATACCTGAACCAATGGTCCCTCCTACCCCGAGGCTGACGAGTTCAAACAATCCCAGCGATCGTTTGTACTTACCCTCCTCCGTCATATTTCATCTTTCTTATTTGCATGAAACCAAATTTATAATAGCCGGTAATCTCCATTGTCAGCTATACCTGGCTCTTTAAAAAAAAGATGTTGATGAAGGGCTTTGGAAGGTGTGAATTTCTTATGGTAAAAGCAGCAACACCCTCAAAAAAGAGCAGTGCGACCAAAAAACCGGTTGCAGCAAAAAAGAAAGTCGCAGCAAAAAAGAAAAGTGTCTCCCTGATGAGATACAAATGCAGGGTCTGCGGGTATGTCTATTCACCACTTCGCGGGGAGCCGCATAATGGTATTCCTGCAGGAACCGCGTTTGATGATCTTCCTGACACCTACCTTTGCCCGGTCTGCGGATTTCAGGGAAAAGGCAAGGTTGGCAAGTGGGGTTTTGACGAATGGCGCCCGACACGCTATATCTGTTCCATGTGCGATTACATCTATGATGAAAAACGCGGGGAACCTCATCGTGGTATCAAACCCGGGACAAAATTTGAAGATCTTCCTGAAGATTATGTCTGTCCTGTCTGTGCAACCGATCCAAAAATTGTTTTACGGTATGGGAATGTTCTCAAGCAGGGTTTCTCCCCCCTGTATGAATGATTAATCAACTTCCCCTCTTTTTTTTATCATACAAGGAGATAGGCGTGTTTTTTTTTAAAGAATCACCCTCTTCCGGATTCAGGTGTTTTTGCCTGGTGTTTGGTTTTGGTACCTGATGCATAAACTCACCGGCAGTTTATTTGACAAAAAAACAGGAATTAATGCCTGTTCTTTACTGCCCCGCGGTGAGGTCATTTTACCGATATACAATTGAATTGGTCTGATGTCCATACCTTCAGAAGTGTGTGGCGCAGTCTCCTGCCTCAAAGGGATGCAGGTACCCCCTTCTTAATTCGGACCTGGATAAAGTGAGGGGAGTAGCAAACCTGTGCCCGCTATGAGAGGCAATTCATCACCGAAGATCTTTCCATAGGACCAAACCAAAAAAAAACAGATCCTGAAAATTTCAGAGAAAAGATTTCCGGACCGAAGATATCAGTGGATCTCAACGCCGATGGATAACCGCTTCACTGTCCATATGTGATTATGGAAAGAAACCTAAAAGATTTCTCATCGGGAGAAAATAGCCCGCATCGAAAAGAAAATACAAAAAAAATTTAGATGAGTTTGAAGATTGGGTGGTTTTCTGCTTTGCACTCGATACCCAGTTGACGGGTAGCCTCAAGGACCGTGATATCCGTGTAGGCCTGTGCGGTGATCATTGCTTCTACATTCTCGATGGGTCCGTACATAATCAGGTCTGCCCCAAGCGTGCTGGCAATCATGTTGCAGCCAATATCGGGGGCTGACCATGCTGCCTGCTTGATGCCTTCCATTCCGCCGAGGTAGTGGTGGGACATCTGCTGGAGGAGGAGATCTTTGCCCTTGTATCCTTCTGCGAGTACCTGAGGGGGTCTTGCTTGTTCCCTTCCAGCGTTTGAGCCAGGTCCAGGAAACCGTCATGTTATGGTAGGCACCACCGGTCGGGTAGCCGTGAATTGCCTTGCATGCAAGGATCTCACGGTATGAACCACCGCTTCCAAGACCGAGCGGTGTTGCTGCAGTGTCGAGAATCGGGCGTTTGATACCGCAATATTCTGCAATCTCCAGCATACCCTTGGCCTGTCCGGCAACGCCACCCTCAACAAGAACCTTCTCCCTGCCGACAACGGATGGGTCAGCCGGGTTGAAGGCGAGGACGATGGCTGCATCGACGTCACTGTTCTTCAGTGCTTCGATGCTTTCGGGAAGGATCGAACCGTTGATCGAGTTGTAGATCGCACGGTGTGCAAGCCCGACATCAGTCACATACTTGCATGCGTGGGCAAGTGCCTTGGGAACTGATGAGTCCATCAGGAAGGCAGTCTTGTTGTCAATGCTGTCGAACCAGCTGATATAACTCTCGAATGCTTCCCCGTATTCCGCGATAATCTGGATGAAGTGCGGGATACCAGTCAGGTCAGAGAGGACCTGACAGCGGTTCCAGAGCGCCTCTGCTTTTGCCTTGTCAATAGTTCCTTTGTGGTCGTCAAGCACCACTTCGTGCTTGTTATAGAAGATTGAGGCACCCAATACCGTCGGGTACTCCCCGGGTTGTCCACCGATCTTGGTGCCGTTGAAGTCCCAGACACTCTGTTCTTTTTCAAATTTGAACATGTTATTTTACACCTCCTTATACCAATGTCATCAATTTCTGGTACAAAAACAACAGCATCACAAATACGGTTAGTCCTGCGACCAGGCCGTAGAGTATGCCGATATCTCGTCCGATCTTTCTTCCAACACGCTGCGCAACCTCAGCATCAACGAACTCAAGCTGCTTCTCGATCTTATCGAGTCGCTTCTCAATTTCGAGGAACTGGGGATTTGCACCTGCGGCAGCAGTCTCAACCCCACCTGCAGCTTCCTTGACCTCTACGACAATGGCATCAGCAGCGAACGCACCCGGGTCACGGGCTTTGAGTTCGTTGATTTTTGCCTTGATTACGTTGAGGTCTTCGCTTTCCATGATGTTGACGATTTCCGTCTGTTCCTGGAAGCGCTTGATGGCTGCATCATTGAGGTTCTCGATGAAAGGAATAGCACCTTCAGCACCGACAACTCTGCCTTCCTTGACACCGCCTTTATGGAGTGCCCCGAATGTCTGGCCGGATAGGTGGCCTTTGACTTCGGTACCGCAGAACAGCATGAACCTGATGTTGGGGTTGGCGATGACGTTGGCGATGACCTTTTCAAGACCGAGGTTTTCAGTCTTACAGGAACCGCACAATGCCGCACCTGCGTCACAGATGCCTTTTTCGTCGAGGTGTGAACCCATAGTGACAACAGCCACCGGACTGTTTGCGTCACCTGCGTAGAAGTCACCCTTGACGAGCGGCCAGCCACTTGCTGGTGATTTCTTGTCTGCCATTTTTCCACCTCATCCCACCAGTAATACCGGCAATACAATCAGGATCAATGCACAGAGCAATCCTGCCATGAACCCGATTATACCGTTCGCGCCGACTGCCGAGTCAATTTTATTGGTCCGTGCCAGGATTTGTGATTTATAGCGGATGTTTTCCACCATGTTTTCAATCGCAACCATCCTGACTGGTCCTGTATTCTTTGCGTCTTCTCCCATCTCTTTCACCTCATCATCAGGAATCCGACCAGGGCGAACGAGACGATCAGACCGATCATCAGGCCTTCGATCTTACCTGCATAGACCCCGGCAGCAAATTTGTCCCGGTATCCGATATTCGTCACCATTTTTTCGATGACTTTCATGCGGGCAGTGATAAGTGCCATTTCACCGGACAACGGGCGGACTTCGCCACCAGTCTCTTCTGCACCACCTGCAGCTTCCTTGACCTCTACGACAATGGCATCAGCAGCGAACGCACCCGGGTCACGGGCTTTGAGTTCGTTGATTTTTGCCTTGATTACGTTGAGGTCTTCGCTTTCCATGATGTTGACGATTTCCGTCTGTTCCTGGAAACGCTTGATAGCTGCATCATTGAGGTTCTCGATGAAGGGAATAGCCCCTTCAGCACCGACGACCCTGCCTTCCTTGACACCGCCTTTGTGGAGTGCCCCGAATGTCTGGCCGGATAGGTGGCCTTTGACTTCGGTACCGCAGAACAGCATGAACCTGATGTTGGGGTTGGCGATGACGTTGGCGATGACCTTTTCAAGACCGAGGTTTTCAGTCTTACAGGAACCGCACAATGCCGCACCTGCATCACAGATGCCTTTTTCGTCGAGGTGTGAACCCATGGTGACAACAGCCACCGGGCTGTTTGCGTCGCCTGCGTAGAAGTCACCCTTGACGAGCGGCCAGCCACTTGCTGGTGATTTCTTGTCTGCCATATCAGCCCACCTTTATCATTTGGAATGCAATGATTCCGGCGATGAATAGTCCGATTGCAAGCCCGTACCAGAATGAGGTAATAGCACCACCGATCTTGAGACCGTTCTCCCTGTTGGGGAATGATGCAAGCAGATTGCCTGTCCCCGAGAGCATGTTGATAAGGTCATCGCTTGTTGCTTCAAGGATAGCCACCTTTTCAAGCACGGGTGAGAGCGATTCCCCGGCTGAGGTCACGAGTCCCACAAGGGGATCTGCGACAAGCCCGAATTCCGGAAGTACCTGAATGTATGCCATGTCAGTGTCCCTCCATCTCAGGAATCGGCTTTGCATCAAGCCATGCAGCGGCATCGCGCTTTGACAGGCAGATATACTGGTTGTAGGTGTATGCCCACCCGATAATTCCAACAATCAGCGATATGACTGCAGCCCCCACGCTGATGAGCGCAAAGGACATGAATGCCGCGACGATCATGCTTAAAAAACCACATTCTGCGGTCAACATGAGCATCCGGTCCTGTTTCCAGCCAGGTCCGAGAGTTGCGTTGAACGGGTGCTGGATTGCGATAGCTCCCAGCAGGAATGCAACGGCGATAAGTGCGCCACCGATGAATGAGTTCTCGGTAGAGGTTATGGATAACCCGAGCATCGAGACTTCGCCTGTGGTCAGGCCGGCAAAGGTGAATCCACCGGTCATCAGTGCTGCGAATCCCATGAGAGAAAGTGCACCGACTATTGCCATCTCGGTAAGTGCCTGGACCATTGCCGGGATCTTCATGTTCAGGATATTATTTGAAATATACCCGAGGATGAACCCGACAAAAGCTGCGAGAAGAGTTGCTACGATTGGAGCTGCCATACCGAATATTGGTTTAGTGGCAAGCACCATTGCAATGACACCGGAACCGAATGCGATCATACCTGCTGACGGAACACCGGTACCAATACCGTAACTGCACAGCACCTTGATAGTGTGGCTTCCCCAGATCAATGCGATAACCATCGCAAGTCCACCAAAGAATGCGAACATTTCGGTGTTGGTGAGCACGTTGAGGTACGTCAGGTAGAGGCACACAAGTGTGCCCACGAGTCCCCCAATCATGATCTTCTGGTGAGGAATGCCCCCTTCAATTACTTCAATTTTTACTGACATCTTCAACACCTCAAATTGCAACGATCAGGATAGCCAGAAAACCGCAGAGGGCTGATGCGACAGCGGATGCAACGATTGCCCGTGGCCAGCGCTTGAATTTCGGGTCGTGGGGTCCTTCGATGGTTCCCGTGATGTTATATGCGGTCAGCACTGCATTCACGAGGAACAAACCAACAGCGAAAATACCTGCGGCTGAAACTGCAATTGGCATCACCTGTTCGGGACGCATACTCATAACGGCCGGGAGCGTTGCCTCGTAGAGGGTAAGAAGCTGCAGGTAAATGATTGTACCGCCAGCGCCTCCGAGAAAACCCCCGATGACACCACCGACGAATGATACAAACGGAAGACCGTGACCTTCAGTTCCCTGGGATTTGAATTCCTTCTGTGAATCTCCGGTGATGGGGTCATTAAGGACTTTACCTGATGCTGCAGGAATACCCATGCCGAAAACATAGACGTAATTCACCATCATACAGGTAATGGCCATCATGAGTCCGCCACCGACTCCACCGGTTATTGTCGCGACGACAAGACCCTGTTCAGCAGCCCATGCACCGCCAAAGAGCCCTGCGAGACCAGCACCAGTCTGCAAGCATCGCTACACCAGTTGCGATACCGGGTGCCTGCCCCATTGCTGCGGGAGCACCACCGACCGGCACGAAGTGTGTACCGAATCCAATCAGGACCCCGCCGATGATGATACCGATCAGGGCCGTGATTCCCAGACCGGGTGAGATAGCGTATGCCAGACCAATGATGATAATCAGCATGACAACGCCGACTGCCATCGCGGCCGGGTTCACAGCGCCGCCAGCCTGTGGTTTTGCTGCAACTGCGCTCATGAGGATGCCTCCTTGACTTCAGTGTACGGGCCGTAGTTCTTGCGTGCCCAGACCTCAATGTACCGGTCGATGACCGTGAAGATGAGGATCATCAGGACACCGACAACGATTGCACCCCAGCCGGCACTGACCTGTTCAAAGAGAACCTGTACGCCAGATTTCCAGGAACACAATCAGACCAAAACAGACTCCTGATGCTGAACCACCAATCTTTGCGGTAAACCATCCGTTGTCCAGTGAGTTGCGTTCGCCGGCTTCAGCGTACCGGACGATGTTCCCCGATGCTGAGATCGGGACACCTGCACCGAACTTCTGGTTCTGGTACTGGCGTTCCTTTCCATAGTACGGGTTGCCTGTCGCAGAACCTGCTGCACCAAGTGCAATACCCCAGATCAGACCGAGCAGCGGCAGCGGGAACGGGTGTCCCAGTGCACCGTTGATCAGGTGACAGAGTGTTACTACACAGAATATTGCGATAAAGGCATGTGCCATTGTGACCGATGTCATGGACTTGAGAACGTCCACGTAGACCGGCTGACCGAACTTGGCGAGACTTGCTGTCCTGCCAAGATACGCGGTTGTTGCATAGACGCCCTGTACAAAGACTGCGAGTACACAGCCAAGGACAATTGCGAGAACCGCGTTAATCTGCATCGCCATAAAAGCCCAGGCCAGACCTGCGCCGAGTGCACACCAGAGACCGTATGCTGGGGGTTCACCGGCAACCGCCTTATTGAAGATGCGGTGCACGAAACCCATCTGCGGTGCGAGCTGAACCTGTGAGTTCGGGTCACCCTGGGACCCGATGTTGGATTCAGTATCTTCCGCAGAACCGGCTATAGTGGCAAGAGCTCCTGTCAATGCAGTAATTCCAATGCCAAATACAATTTGTTCCATTTAGCCTCCTCCCTACGTGCGAATGCACGAGAGTATTCAAAATGCAATGCCACGCACATTGAGTTAAAACTCTTTGTGGTTAGTGTAAAATTGGTGAGAGCTTAATTAAAAGGTTTCGAAACTTAATTTTCGAGATCGCACTGTAAATCGCCCGAATTATAAAACCAGCGATAATATTGGTTTATTTAATCATGTAAATTTACTTTAACGAAAAAAAAGTTGAGTTAATGTGATCATCGGGTTTTTTCTGTGCCATACTCCTTAAAATTCAGTTATCTTATCCAAGGAGGGCAAATGGTACTGTCTCTCCTTGAATTTAGGAATCCCGGGAATATTCCCCTGGCCCGTCCTGAGAGAATGGAATCGTAGGAAAAATTGAATTTTTTTTTAATTGTATTATTGCGAAACTACCTTGTGCATCAATGCCATAACACCGGGTTTTGCTGCCTTGCGGGACCTTTTTGGGAAAGCATCCATCTCCATCATGGGGGATTCAAACATCTCCTTATTGAGCCGGTCATTGATCTCATCGAAGATCCGGGTGTAAGCAGTGCAATGAGGATCTACCCCGCGGATTTCACCGGGTGTTGGCGCCATGGCATTATACGGGCATCCTCCCCGGCAATATTTTATATGCCGGCACTCCCCGCAGGCTGTATCCACATAGTTCTTAAACCGGCTCATCAGTTTCCCTGCATCAGATTGCATGAGGTCATCCATCCCAGGATGATCCCGTACGTTACCCATAACGTATTCCGGCATTCCCACGAACCGATAACACGGGTAGATGCTCCCGTCAGGTCCGACAGCAAACGTGTTTCCCATGCAATCCACGTATGTGCAGACGGTCCCCCGGCGGGTGAACACGCACCGGCAGAGGTCGTTGATGTTCATCACATCGATATCCTGTATATGTTCAAGGGATTTATCCAGAAGGTAGACCAGGAGGTCCCCGTATTCCTCAGGGGGAAGAGCCCACTCCTTCGGATTCTCAGACCGAAGCGAGGGTAGTGCCGGATGTAATTTAAGCGTAAACCCGTTCTTTAAAAAGAAATCAAAAATCTCCTGACGGTGTTTTACTGATTTATTGGTAAATGTGCAGATAAACCGGACATTCAGACCCTGAGCCCTTGCGATCTCATAGCCCCGCATGGTCTTTTCAAAATATCCTTTTCCCCGTTGGGAGTCAGTAATGTCTTCGGGACCGTCAATACTTGAACCGATGGGAACATGGTACTCTGCCAGGATCTGGGCTATCTCCGGGGTCATCCGCCAGAGATTTGTCTGCATGGCAAATTCCGGGTGAAGATCCTTCAATCCTTCGGCAAGCAGCGGCAGAGCCTGCCGGTAAAACTCCGGACCGGCAAGCAGCGGCTCACCCCCGTGGAACGTGAAGGTAACCCGGTCCTTTCGGAAATTTTTAAGCCATGCCACAACTTCTTTGATAGTCTCGATACTCATGACCGGGGATCCTTCCTCAGAACTCCAGCAATAACTGCACTTGGAAGGACAGCCCAATGTCGGGATGAGCATGATGTGAAAAGGATTTTTCATCACACGTTTTTCATTTCGTCAGAGTATAATTGTTTTCATAGTGCCGGTATTTTTCAAAACCGATAAAAATTTGCGCGTTTTCTAAAATACGGGGTCTTTGGATTGGCAATCTATTTCCCCCCATCTCATGGCTGATGTTCTGCTTCGCCACGTAAAATTGTCCTTGCCGGGTATTGTCCCGTGCGGGAAGTTGGTTCCGGAATGAAGCTCGAGTGGTAGCTCTTTTTTCCGATTTTTTCTGTCTGCGGTAACATCATTAGAGCAGGGGATTGACTAGTCTACGCAGTATCGCACTCCTCTTTTCCTTTCGGGTTCAGAGCCTTGTTAATATGGCGGAAAAATTTCCAGTGCAGGAGCAGGTGAATAATCAATAAGGCAGCGAATATCAGGCTCGTGTTATTATGCATGGTCACCCACTGGTTTTTTGCAATCCCAAGGTACGTTAACCAGCTGCTGCCTCTCCCGCCACCTTCCGGAAATATGAAATACAGGATAAGTCCGGAAACAAGCGATGGGATGAACATGATCAGGCAGCCGATGTCCACAAGTGCGTTGATGGTAATGCGTTTCATGAAAACCTCATATCTATTCAGGAATGTGCTGGTAAAAAAATATTTTCCACGAATCCTGCGTATGTCATCTCCATACATTCGAATCCGGTCCTGGTGAAGTATTGAGATTGAACATATATTTTTTGAGCTTTGAGAGTGAAAGGTAATTTGCCAGTTCCTTTTTGATGGGATGTATCGCTTTTCATTCAATTCTTTTATTTTATAATACTTCGTCGGAAAAAAACAGCCTCATAGTGGTGTTCTGGCAGGGTTTCCAGTGTCTGGATGGGCTAAAGTATGGGGCCAAAAACAGCTCAAATTAATGGGCTTTAGAAGCCGATGGATGAGGTGCAAATCTGCCGCATTTTGGCAAACAGAGCGATTATTGGGCTTAACCTCCACACGAACCGAAAAGAAGGAATTATACGGCTTTTCAGGAAGTGGCGGGGGTGTGAAAAAGGGAAATGGAGCACGAAATGGGCGAATTCTCCCCCGTGTCTGCATACCTGATTTTTTTAGGCATTATTCACGTTCATCACCCTCTGCTGTAATCTCTGGCACAAGGCATTTATACAAATATACCCTCCCGGGCACGTGCCCGGTGCTCAGCAACCATCTCGCCACAGCGCACATTGAACGGACGTGAAGATCGTTGCCCTGACCGGAATCTCCGGTTTGCACCCGAACCTGAACCGGTTATCGATCCTTAATTAAAAAAAAGTGATTGATATGATCTTACCTTGACGGTATGATCAGTGAGCGCTCTCCAGCGGGCATGAACTCGCGGATTGCACCCTTCGCGAACTCGCGGCGTGGTTCGGAGAAGTCGAACTTGAGCGACGGGTCGGCAAACGTGATCTTCATCAGTGGGGATAGGGTCCATGCATCTCCGCGTGCCGTAGTGGGCAGGCTGCGGCGATTGCTGCGTATTCTCCCTGGTGGCCGACGTTCATTGCATAGTTCGGGTAGTTCGGTCCACGGAGCTCGCCGAGTACATCCCTCGTCGGGACGGATCGACATGGAGTTTGCGGAACCGCACTGGTCCTGCAGGTCGTAGCCGAAGAAGCCGAGACGTGACCAGCCTTCCTTGTGCATGAGCATGGACAAGTACCAGCCGTTCAGGCCGGCGTTGGAGTTTGCAGTTGCCAGTGAACAGGAGATACCTGATGCTGCTGCAAGGACGGAGGCACGCTGGGATCCACCGAAGTGGCTCTCGAGGGCGGTCGGGTATGTCTCGTACTGCTCCATACCGTAGAGGTTGACCTCGGTTGCGATGTCGCTGACGACTTCCTGGGTCGACTTTGCCTTGCCGATGCCACCGTGTTTCTTCTTGATGTAGTCAATACCGTAGTAGGTGTAGTCATCGAGGATGTTGTCGGTGTATGCAGCGGTTGCATACTGGGTGAAACCGACACCACCGGACATGTAGGATCCGAGCCAGATCTGGTCGAACAGCATGGTACCTGCACCGACGACTTCAAGAGATTGCCTTGACGGGGTCGTTGGGGTACTTGCGGTCTGCCTGGATCATGTCGCAGAAGTGTCCGAACTTGATGCCACCTGGCTCGTTCGGGCCACGGGCACGGCGGGCGGGCAGGATATCTGCCATCTGGATAACACCGGCGTGCTTTGCGGCGAATGCGAGGTCAGCGACTGCTGCCTCACCGGCGCACATCTTGTACGCTCCGATGAAGGACATACCGATCTGCATTGCAGACCAGCGGGAGGTGGTTCCACCATCGCATGTCCTGCTGACGGTTGTGGGGATGTGCACTGCCTGCCACATCGACTTGCCGACCGCTGCCTTGAGTGCGGCTGCCTGCTTTGCCGGGAAGAGTTTGTCGACGTTGAGCACGAACTGGGGCTCGAGGTCGTCTGCCATCTCGTCGTCACCCGTGAAGACCTTGACGTAACAGTCGTCCACGAGTGACGGGTGAGTCTCGACCATGTGTTCCTGAACAACGGCTGCACCGGGCATGGCGTGGTTCAGCACGTGGAGGTACTCGTTGATGGTTTCTGGGGTGACTTCCTTACCGAGACGCTTCTGGAGCGTGCCGTGGGCGAGGTCGAGGCCGACAATGATCGTCCTGCGGATATCATCCCACATCTGCTGCATCGCGGCGTTGTTGACAAAGTGCAGGTCATCGCCTTCGACGAAGACGCCCGTTGCGCTGACTTCGTAGGTTGTCAGCTGGCGCTGGCCGAGCGGGATACCGCCGCAGTGGCAGCGCTTCGGGTCGTACATGGAGATGCCGCGGTCCATCTCGGCCTTCTTACCGGCCTTCATGAACTCGACTTTTCTCGGGGACTGCTCAAGACCCTTGCGCTCAAAGACCGTGGACATTGCCTGGGGGTCTTCGGCAAACTTTGTCTTCATTGCCTTCAGGAAGAGCTTCTGGGTCCTTTCGATTTTTGCTGCTTTTGCCATGTTCAGGCCTCCTTGGGCATGAAGCCGTATTTAACCCGCAGTTCATGGATGCGGGTGATGTACTCAACATATTCGGGGTCGTCACGGAATCCCGTACCTACCATTGAGTGGTACATGGTGGTGTGTGCTTTGAGCCACTTTGCGTCCTGTGCCTTGCCGACCTTGACTTCTGCGTCAAGGGGTACACCGACCTGGTCCTTGATGTACTTGATGCCGCCGGTCTTCTTGTCGATGACAAAGCGCTGGAGCATGTCGAACATCATACCGTTCTCATCGAGACGGAGGGAGTGGCCGTGCACCGTGCATCCACGGATACCGGTGAGTGCTGCATCAAAGAGCTCGGTGTTGATGAGTTCCTTTGCATATTTCTCGAGGTCGCGTTCGCGGCACTCGACAATCTGACGCCCTGAGAGAGTACCCGGGTCAATACCGCGGAAGCGGTATGCTTCGACGTAGCTTCTCTGGTAGGGCTGGCAGGGTGCGTTGTACATCGAGTCGGTGAACTGGATGTAGCGGACGCGGTCGCCGGCCTTTGCGCCGTCGGTTGGGGTCACGAGCTTGCGGATCGGGCATGCGGGTTCCTGCTGCTCTGCGAGCGGCGGGTGTGCACTTGGATAGGCTGAGCCGGGGGCTCTGTGTCCCATAACGAGGACGATGTCCTTGTCACTGACGTCGCGAAGCTTTTCCAGCTTGTGGGTCGGGTCCATCTGCTTACGCCTGTTCTCGGCGATCTGAGTCTGGCCGGGACCATACTGGGGTTTGTATGCCATTATTTTATCACTCCAATGTTTCCTTCTTTTTCACGATTCTCATTACTGACGAAATGACTTCCGCCATCTTCTCGCGTGTCGGGGTCTGACCCCGGGTTACACCGCTCACGATGGCCATCACCGTACCTTTGGTACGGATCCTGTCAGCGGGGGGCATCACCACGGCGGTCTTCACTCCCTCTTTTGCGAGATCCTCGTAATCAATCGGGGCCTGGGAAACCACAATCGCCTTCACATCACAGGCCTGGAGAATAAACCTGACCTTGTGCACCACATGGGAACGTACGTTCCCGTGGTGAAGGATGGCAACTTTGTGTTTCTCTATCTGCGCGATTTCCTTGTCGGTAAGCCCAAATGAAGCGCCGAGGACGCCACCGGAAATTTTTGGTGCGTCCGGCGGCACGCCACTGCCGGCATACAGCACCAGCGTACTGATGCTGTATTCAACGCCCTGTTGTCGCAGGCCTGAGGTGATATCGCACACCGGCTTTGTCACGTGGCGGCGTCCGGGAGACATCCCGACCACAATGACATCCGGGTAACGGCACTCGGAGATGGTGCCCCGCTGGGCAATACCGCCTCCTTTACCCATGCCCATCGCCTCGCGGCAGTCAACAACCTGGGTTACTCGACCAATCGGCATAATTTATTTATCTTCCCTGAAGGATTACGGGTCTGGACTTGCTGGTAGGATCAGTAAGTCCGATGATCGTTTTGTCCGCGTCCGGGCCATACTTACAGTAATCGGAAAGTGATGGATCGGTCTTCATAAACCTGCCTTCCTGGATATAGAAACTATAGTCCGTGAAGACTGGTTTGCACGCGGCTTGCAGTGCGGGTATGACGTCGCGGTTCTCAAGCTCGAGAAGTATGGTACCAACATGCACCTGCAGTTCCAGATCCTCGTCCCCGACACGGATCGTCTTCCTCATGGTATGAGGATTGGCGAGTCCTTTGGCGGGTCCGTAGGTAATTGTTGCGGGAAGGCGTGGTCCGTTGAGGACCATGCGCCGGACTACCGGCAACAGAACAAATCTGGTTCAGCAGGCGCTCGGTCGTCTCGGGGTTAAGTAACCGCTCGGTGACAATCCGGCACTGGGGGAACGTGGCTTCGGTCATTCGTATCCGCTTTTGGGGCTTATACGCCCTTGGCAATTGCCTGGATCGGCTTCTTGAATGCATCGAGCTGCCCGAAGGTGTCCTGGTAAATCTTTGAGGTTGCTTCGGGGCCGAACATCTGGGTGCCTGCATCAAGACAGCATGCTGCTACGATACAGGGCATACCGACACCGGCTGCGTGACGGGTAACGACGTGGTTACCGTTGAAACCGCCGGGGCCGCCGCCACCGTAGATCGAGTGGCTGAAGAACGAGAAACCGACTGCTACACCCATGGTACGACCGAAGTCGGAGCCGGGGAGGCCGGTCTCGTGCTCGAGCAGGTCGTTGAAGTAGAGCAGGGTTGCTGAGACTGCCTGGGCAAACCGCCCGGCACCACAGTTGACCATGGTTGCTGCAAGGGTTCCTGCCGATGCAGTAGGCATTCCACAGCATCGGGTCCTTGGTGTCGTAGAAGATATAACCGCTCTTGCCCTTCTTGCCTGCCTTGATGACTTTGTCCTCAATGGCACGCTCGACAAGGCTCTGCACGACAGTACCGATGGTACCGGTCTTGCCGTTTGCCTTGACAAGGTCGTAGACCAGGTTGTTTGCATTCAGTCCCTGGTATGCATAGAGCAGGAGCTGGGCACGCTCGAACGGGCCGATTGCCATACCCATCTCGAACTCCCCTGCCTGTTCAAAGGTCGAACAGAGTGCTGCACCCTGCATGGCATTCCGGTGGGTCATCATTGCCGCATGGTTTGCGGGAATGTTACGAAGTGCGTAGCCGAGACCTTCGTTGTTCTGCGGGATGTTCAGGATTGAGACTACGTTGCCGCCGTCCATGTGCATGGTCTGCGGGTAGGTACCCCAGACAGCTCGCCTTGATGTAGGAGCCGTCGAACATACCGACCTTGTACTGGTCAACCAGTGCATAGGTGGTGGCTGCTGCAACGGCCGTTGATGCTGCATCATAGGTTGCTGCTGCATCCAGTCGTGCGCTCGGGACCTCGACTAAGATCATCTTGCCGCCGCCGACCTTGGTGATCTTGGTGTTGTCGCCGTCGGTGACCTGGACCATGTCCTTGATCTTTGCGGAGAGTGCGTCGCAGTCCTTGACACAGCTGCAGTTCATGCTGCGGCCGAGAACCTGGTTCGTTTTGCCGCCGATCTTTCCGGTCTTTAAGGCGTCTTCGATACCAGCGAAGTTGACTGCCACGGTCCTCTTGGTGAGGTCGATGACATTGAGTGCACCCTTGTTGACCAGCGGGCTGATCTTGTCAAGAGTTACATTGCTCTTTAAGAGCTTACCCTCATCGTCGTAGAGGTCGATTGTGTCTTTATATTTCATGTGAATTCCTCCAAATTTCCATTTAATTGCGATACATTACAGTCTCTGAACGAAAGTGTAACCTAGTTAAGTACACTGGTAATGAATGAAAGTCACTATTGCACGTCCCCTAATGGGACATGAAATAATACCAGATTTCGCCATATAAGCATTACTATTTTTTACCGGGATAAAATTTTATATTAAATAAAAAATAATAATCCAGAATGAAGGAATGTTCAAATACATCATATAAATTACATTTCAAAGTTTTACGCAGTATTACAAAATAAAAGAAATGTATCACGTATTGCTATAAGGAATTAGCAATTTTTTTTATTTTTTTGCGCGCTCTGTATAAAAAATATGGGGTTGGGGAATTGCCCGGGTGCTAAATGGTACCGGACTCCCCCCTCGAATGATTTGCAGTGCATTCGGGTATAAAAAGAAGATCAGATCTTCTGGTACAGGTTTGCGTACACCATCTGACCTTTCTTCTTCTTGTGACGCTCGCCCATGTCACCGATGTAGTGGGCGAATTTTGCCTTAACCCCGTCGACTTCGAGCTCCACTTCACCTGCGGGTTTGAAACCGGGCATCATGGTATCGATCGTGCCAAAGACGTAGATTGTACCGTCGACCATCTGGCCGCCGACTTTGCTCTTGCAGTTTCCTTTGATGATGACTTTTCCGCCTTCGGCATGGGTGCAGACATGGACATCTGCATTCCCGTTGATGATCATCTCGCCGCCGAGCATGTACATGCCGATGTCACTCCCGGCATTTCCTTTCACGAGGATCTTGCCACCGGACATCCCGCGCCAGTCGCCACGGTATGCAGCACCAAGGTAGTTACCGGCATTCCCTTCAATGGTAAGTTCGCCGCCCTTCATGGCGGTTCCGGCAAATGCATCAACATTGCCTTTGACCAGCATCTTTCCACCGGTCATCCAGCCACCGGCGTACTGGTCCATGCCGCTTTCAACAACAAGTTCCCCGGCACTCATTTTGAAGCCGAGGTACTTGACCTTCTTCACATCGCCCTTGACAATAATCTTCGTGTCAGCTGCGGTTGCACCTGCATTGCCGCTCACCTCGAAATACTTGCCAAGGGTGGAAGTTATGTTTCCTTCGTGAACGTGCAGCTCAGCGATCTGCGCTGCAGTCTTTCCGGCAAATCCATCAGGCGATACATTGTCTGCCTCAAGATAGAGTGCAGGCGGATTTTTCATGGTGATAGTTACTGTTTCCATCTTCCACACCTGCACTTAGGTTGCATCTACCTCTAAGGTATACGGGTTCGGGACAAAGTGGTGTCCGAGAGCTTCGTAGTTCGCCTGGGTCATGCTGTAGTACTTCAGGAATTTCTCGTTGATGTCACGCATGACCTGCGGGTTGTCCTTCACTTTTGCATTCACCCAGAGTGTACGCTTGTGACCGTTGCTGACGATCTCTCCGTTGGTAACGACCTCGACACCACTCTTGAAGACATGGGCACAGCGTGAGAATGCCTTTTCGATGTCATCGGGGTTGGCTACCGGTTTGTCCGGGTTGAAGTTGTACACGGCAACATCTGCATCCATGCCGGGCTTCAAGCCTCCGCACATGCTGGCAAGGCCGAGCGATTTTGCCGGGCCGGCACGGGTCATCTGGGCGAGTTCGTAGAGCGAGATCTCGCGGTCCAGCGAACCGATACTGGTCTGTGAGAGAACCTTGTCCTTGTGCTTGAATGCATTGACCTGTGCTTCACGGGCCTTGGCAGACATCAGCCACTTGATAACCCGCGGGTACCGGGTAAACGGACCTGCGTTGGGGTGGTCGGTGGTGATGTAGCAGCGCATGGGATCCTTTGACATCAGGGCAATTTCAAGACCAATCGCCCACTGGATGGCACAGACCGAGATGCTCGGGCTGTAAATGTAAGGCACGACACCGGCGGCGGTCTCGAGTTCGACGTCACAGTTGGCCCACTTGAGGTTGTTAAGACCGGTGAGGTGGTGCTCGAACGGACCGTCCGCGGTCATGGTCGTTGTCTCATCGAGGGTTACGTTGCCCGTGTCAATAGTGATGTTCTTGTGACTGTTGACATAGTCGGTAACCTCTTTTGCCTTGGACTCAAAGTCGCCCCAGTTGGTTCCGCCATACGAGTGGAACTGCGAATGGGTCAGGTGCATCACCTGTTCACGACCGAACTTGTTCTTGGCCTTGAAGCCCTCAGCAAGTTTCAGCGTGTCAAGCGTGGTCTCGTAACATCCCGGGTTCCCGAGATTGTTGGGGTGGATGTGCATGGAATGGGGGAGACCAAGGTACTCGTTTGCCTCGATCAGTCCGGTGACGATTTCAGCCGGGGTGATGTCGAAGTACGGGACCGGATCGTTCACGGAAAGACAGTTCAGTCCCCATGCCCATGCTTCCGTTCCGCCGGGATTGACAACCTTGACAGCATATCCTTTGGTTACCCGGATGAGCCAGGCGATATATGCCGCAGTGTTCTCGACCTCTTTGTTTTTGAGGTATTCCAGCACGAACCAGTTGTTGCCAAAGACCGGGAATGCTCCCTCGTCAATGATAGGAGTGTCGCGGATCTCCTCGTGCACGTGACGGGAGAACATCGGGGGCATTGCTGCCTCCATGGCGGTCGTGTATCCCATCTTGGCATACTCGTAGCCGGTCTTGAACGTGGTAGGGATCGATGCCCCGCCGCCCATCCGCTCCATGCCTTTTGTCGGCGTGCAGGAGAAGAGCTTGTCCTCGGGACGGTAAATCCTGCCAAGGTTTACTTTAGGACCTGCAATGTGGGCGTGGATCTCAACGGCACCTGCCATGACGGTCTTGCCCGTGGCATCGACGACCTTTGCACCGGAACCGACTTTGTCAACGATCTTTCCATCTTTTATGGCGATATCTTTCTTGTCGCCTTTGATGCCCTGGACCGGGTCGAATACGTGCCCGTTTTTGATGATATATTCTGACATGATTATGCTGCCCCCTTGAGCTGCCTGACCCGGTCGCGGACCTTGATTAAGAACTGCTCATCGGTGAGCATACCCTCGGGTGCATCGACGACCTTGCGGCAGTCAATGGGTACATTGTCCATACGATAGCAGTTCCCACCGGTTTCTACACCGTTGAATGCCACTGGCACATGCAGTTTTGATACACCGCTGGTCGGTGTAAGGTGGGGATCAATGCAGACCGAGGGAATATGGGCGAATTGTTTGACGGCACTGATGGGGAAGTGGGCACCAGGATCACTGCCTATGGTGAACATGGCATCGATCTCACCGCGTACGAGCAGATCAATGGAGCTGGTCTCACCCGGGTTGTACCGGGCAAATCCTCTGGTCAGGTCCACGGAATACGGAAACCCGAACTGCCAGGCAAACACTTCGCCGGAGCCGGTCACATTGTAGTGACCCCTCATCGGCATGATCGAGAATTTTGTATATTCGTTGAGGTCTTTTGTGACGGCAATCGCTTCATCGATGTTATGGTTCTTGCCCAGAGACTGGGTTACTCCCATACCGAAGAAGATAATCCCGAAACGACCGCTCTTCATCATGTCTGCGGCTTCCCGGATCTTCTCCTTGGGGATACCTGCAACAGTATCGGGAAGCCATTCTCCCCGGAAGGCAACGCGGAGTGCATTGAGCAGCTCATAATCTTTGCCCTGTTCTACCTGCAGGTGGACATCGGCGAGTTTGGCTGTATCAGTGACCCGGGGGTCAACAACAATCATTTTCCTGCTCATCTGTCCCTTACCGGTAAAGAATCCGCGGGGATAGATCGAGTACCGTGACATGTGCCGGGGGTGGGCGTGAACCGGGTTGCATCCCCAGAAAATGATCCGGTCTGCACGGTTCTTGACCTCACCAAGGGTACAGGTCGGGAGACCGATATCCTGCACGGCAATGAGGGTTGTTCCATGGCAGACTGCAGCAGTATTGTCACAGCATGCCCGGGTGATTTCGGCAATCTCGTTCCCAACGCTCTGTGCTTCACAGTTGGTGGAGCTCCAGCCGTACATCAGGGGTTTTTTTGCCTTTGCCAGCATTTGTGCTGTGTACTCGACTGCATCGTCATAACTGACCTCTTTCCAGGTCCCGTCAGGCTGATGCATTCTTGGTCGGGTAACACGGTCCTTTGACTGGGAGTGCAGGAACTTCTCCGTCCCGATGACGCAGGCGTTGTAGACTTCGAGGAGCTGTTTTCCGTCATCGGATACAACCACTTCAAGGTCATCGCAAAGCGTCCCGCAGAAAGGACAAATGACATCCGGTATAGTCTTGGTCATTTTATTTCACCCCGCATAATTTCTGCACCAGTTCAATGCCGAGAAGGATAGGTTCGTTCATCGCAACGTCGACTTTGACCGGAGTTCCTTTGAATGTTGGCATACCTGTTGAGTAGGTATTGGGGTCGATTATGGAATTTGCCCAGGGTCCCATGGGGATGAACCCGACGCCCGGGTGTGGTCCCTGCGTGGTCTCGATAGCCTTCACGATAACGCTGCCATGATCGCTCGTGACTCTCACATTTGTATTTTTCCACGCCCCAAGTTTTTTCAAATCTGACGCATCAAGCTCGATGATCCCAGAGGCAGTGCGATAGAGGGGTTTTTCCTTACCGCCTTCAATCGCAACACCCTGCTGGATGCTCCGGCCTGATATCAGGTTCACGTTAATCGTTGCCACTGTATATTCCTCCAATAATCGGGTAATTTAAGCAAAACAATGTATCCTGCCCGCCATTACATAAATCCCACCATTGTGACAACGGCCTTTTTCAGCCATTGTAAAAATGGGATGGGGGGATAGCATTGCCACACTCCATACACCCTTATTTATTGAACTCCTTGATGGGGCTTGGTCCGAGTTCATTGATTGTTTTCACTACATCGGTGATGACGGCACCCCACTTGGCACCCTCGGATGCGGATACAAAGGTCATCCTGAAGCGGCGGTCATCAAGACCGATGCTCTTCATAAGGCGCTTGACCATGAACATACGCTTTGCACCTTTGTAGTTGCCTTCAAGATAATGGCAGTCACCGAAGTGGCAACCAGAGACAAGGACTCCATCTGCACCATCGGCAAATGCCTTGAGGACGAACAATGCATCAATACGTCCGGTACACATGACACGGACTACCCGGACATCTGGCGGGTACTGTATGCGGCCACCACCGGCAAGGTCTGCACCGGCATACGAGCACCAGTTACAGAGAATACCAAGTATTTTTGGCTGCCAGACTCCTGGCTCACGTTTTGGAATAGGGAATTCGGGTGCAGCTGACATTACTGCTCACCTCCGAGCAGGAATGCATCGATCTGCGCCACGATCTGCGGGGTAGCAAAGTGATTCATCCAGATTGCCCCGCCGGGGCAGAAACCACCGCAGGTACCGCAACCCTTGCATTTGGCTTCGGTTACTTCCATAACTGTGCGACCATCCTTTTCTACAAGTGCAAGCGCACTGTAGGGACAGAGGCTGATGCACATACCGCAGCCTGCACACCGCTCTTCAATGCACATGGCAAAGTACGGCTCAAGTTCGACCTCACCCGTGTGGATGGGGATACTTGCTGCAGATGCTGCACCTTCGGCAGATGCGACGGTATCAGGAATATCCTTTGGACCCTGGCAGACACCGGCAAGGAATACACCGGCAGTTGTCGTTCCGCAGGGGTTCAGCTTCGGGTGGGCTTCTAAGAGCCAGCCGTCCATTGAACAGGAAACCCCAAAGAGCTTGCGGGTCCTGTTGGTATCTGCTTTCGGCTGTACTGCCGCTGCAAGAACCACGAGATCGACTTCCATATCAACCGGTCGGTTCAGCAGGGTATCATCTGTATAGACATGAAGGTTCTTGGTTGCCGGGTCCTCGAGTATGTTTGCAACACGCCCGCGGATGAACTTGGCACCCTCGTCCTGGATACGGTAATAGAACTCCTCGTACATCTTACCGAACGAACGGATATCCATGTAGAAGAGATATGCCTGTACACCGGGTATCTTCTCATATATCTGGTGGGCGTGTTTTAAGGAATACATGCAGCAGAACCGCGAACAGTACGGTTTGCCATTGCCCGTGTTATCACGGGAGCCGGCACACAGCACGAAGGCGACTCTCTTGGGTGTTTCCCCGTCGCTTGGTCGTACAAGGTGACCGCTGGTCGGACCGGATGCACAGATGAGGCGCTCAAACTCAAGGCTCGAGATGACATTTTCGAACTTCTTGTATCCCCATTCTGTTTTGTTCTCGACTGGGAACATGTCGTAACCCGTTGCGAGAATTGCTGTCCCGACTTTGACCTTGACAAATTCGTCCTTATCCTCAAGAACAATGGCATTCTTCTCGGGACCGCAGGCGGTAACGCACAGCCCGCATTTTATGCAGGAGTCAAAATCGATCGTGTAGAGAAGTGGTACAACCTGCGGGTGACTGATGTAGATTGCCTTTCGGGGCTTCATACCCACTTCGAAGTCATTGGGTTTGATAACCGGGCACGGTGCTTCACAGTCACCGCAGCCGTTACAGCCGCCACCGACCATACCTTTCGCTGCTGCATCCGCCATGGAGAGGACACCGCGTGCCTTCTTGCGGATGGTCACATCGAAGTTGCCGATGTAACCTTCGACTGAATCAACCTCTGAGTAGGTCATCAGCTCGATATTTGCGGCTCTGCCTACATCCACCATCTTTGGTGTTAAGATACACTGCGAGCAGTCGAGGGTCGGGAATGTCTTGTCCAGCTGGGACATGCGCCCGCCAATGGTGGGGGATGATTCAATGAGGTAGGTCTTGATCCCTGCATTTGCGAGGTCAAGGGCTGCCTGCATACCGGCAACGCCGGCGCCGACTACCATCGCCGCGTGCTCAACCTTCACTGCCTTCGGGAACAGGTCCTGCAGGAGTGATGCTTTTGCGACCGCAATCCTGATAGCGTCTTTTGCCTTGTCTGTTGACCCTTCCTGGTCATGCATGTGCACCCACGAGTTCTGCTCGCGGATGTTTGCCATCTCAAACCGGAACGGGTTCAGGCCACCTTCTTTTGTTGCTGTCCTGAATGTTGGTTCGTGAAGACGTGGTGAACATGCTGCCACAACGACCCCGGTAAGGTTGTTGTCCTTGATTGCCTTGTTAATTACAGCCTGCCCGGGCATCGAGCACATATACTTGTAATTGTCAACATAGGCGACATTCGGGATGGTTTTTGCATATTCCCCCACGGCCTCGATATCCATGGAACCGGCAATGTTGGTACCGCAGTGACAGATAAAGACACCAACACGTGGCTGTTCTTTTGAGGTACTGCCGACTGATGGGGCTGCCTGCTTTTTGGCTTCCTGTTTTACGGGGGCTTCCTGTTTCTTTGCTTCCGTCTTTTTGGTAGTTGTTTTCTTCTTTTCGGCCATTATTCCCACCTCACAGCACCTTCTGCAGGAACGGTTCGCAGCTGATCCCGTGGAGGTCCAGCCCGAGGTCCTGCGGACTCATTCCCTGTGCCAGTCCGAGTAGTTCAGCAAAGTGCAGTACGGGTAAATTGTATGACACGCCAAACTTTTCCTGAATTTCAATCTGGCCACGGTCAAACTGGAGCTGACAGAACGGGCAGATGTCCGTAAGAGCGTCAACCTTCGCCTCTTTGAGGTTGATCAGCTTTTCGTTGGCGATGTCCAGCGCATGTACAATATCGTAGCCACGGACACCCCCACCGGCACCGCAGCACTGCATTTTATTGCGGTATTCGACCGGTGTTGCACCGATTGCAGCAACCAGCTCTTCCATCCACGTCGGGTGCTCGGTGTTCAGCATGACCTCATCTTCAAACTCCCGGTCTTTGTGGGGTTTTGTCAGGTGACAGCCATAGTGAACAGCGATACGTGCACCCGTGAGAGGGTTGGTCACGCTGGCGCGGACTTTCTCGACACCAATGAATTTGTCGTTGTAGAGAAGCTCGGCGGTATGGTAGACATTGATCGTGCCCTTGTACTCCATATCGATTTCTTTGAGCACTTCATTGACCCCATCACGGAGGTCCTTGTTGTGCTTGAGCTTGTGGTTGACTTCCCAGATCGATTTATAGCAGCCGTTGCAGACAAGAGCGATATCCATTTTCATCTGTTCAGCAAGGACAAGGTTGCGGGCTGCCATTGCGTAAAAGACATTGAGATCAATCGATCCAAAAGCACCTGGTGCGGGGCAGCAGCTTGCACCCTTGAGAGGAACCAGCTCAACGCCAAGTTTTTTCATGGCCTTGATGGAAGCGGATTCAACACCCGGGTAACGGTTGGGGGCGATACAGCCAAGATAGAATGCGAATTTGTGTTTTGCTTCTGACATGGTATCTTACCCCTCCCTTTCCTTGACAATCCGGTCGGCATTTGCTTTGAGTTTGTAGTGGTCCAGAATCTTCTGGATACCCTTGACGTATTCCGGATACATGTGGGTGGTCGGCGGGTCACGGGAAAGTCCAATCCTCTCGCGGGCAGCACGGTTCACATCATTGTTGGGCACACCGTGTCCTGAACTGTAAATCGCCTGCACGGTCTTGAGGAAGTTCACGGGAATGATGTCTCTCTTGAAGGCGAGATTCCTCATTGCCATAATGACATCTGTTGGTGCGATATCACGGGGGCATCTGTCAGTACAGCTGTAACACGTTGTGCAGAGCCAGAGATCCGGATCCGTGAGGGACTCGTTCTCGAGACCGAGCACCGCTCTCCTCATAAATTTTCGGATGCGGTACGTGCTCCGGGGAGCAGACGGGCACGATCCGGTACAGGTTCCGCACTGGTAGCACATATGGGCGATGGTGCGTGAGATTCCTTTCACGTTTTTCGTGAATTCCGGGTTTGCGTCATCATTGAAATATCGTTGGTCGCGGAGTTTCTTCTCCAGCGCTTCCGGGTAACCTTTTGATCTAACCATAGTACTCCCTCACGCCTTCTCCATTACTTTGAGATTGACCTGTCCTTTCACGTCTTCTTTCACTTTTGAAGTTCGCTTCGTGAAAAGTTTCTCTTTTATCTTCTTGAACAGGTCTGTTTCCGTACCCTTTACGCGGACGCCGGTCCTCTGCATGACTATGATATCCTCACCGGGACATGCATTGACACAGGCACCGCACAGGATACAATAGTCCTTGTTAACGGCAATGGTCGGCTCTACCACGCCCTTCATGTCGGCCGCAGGCTTTGCTGTCGGGAGATAGATCGCATTTGCCGGGCAGATTTCGATGCAGGTCGAGCAGCCTCCGGGACATTTCTCGGCATGGAACTCGATATCTCCTTCAAAAATCTTCTCAACCGTTATTGCCTCGGGCGGGCAGTTCCGCGAACACCACTGGCAGGTGCAGCAGTTGTCCTGGATAATGCTGACCTTTCCGTCAATTTTATCGCTGATAACTTCGCGCTCGACAGTGATGCACTCTTCGGGACATGCTTCAACACATACCTTGCACGCATCACATTTGGACTCTTCCCACGGGAGCCCGGTGACCGGGTCAGCAACTGACTCGACCTTTCCGGTTTCTGCGGTGAACTCCTTGTGTTTGACGGTGATTGCCGGGCAGAGTGCGCCACAAATACCGCACAGCGAACATTTTTCCATATCGACTTTAAACGTCGTCTTGGTTTTGATCGCAGCCTGCCGGTCTTTTGCTCCGCTTACCGGTCCTTTATAGGTTCCTTCGTAGGCAGGGACGTTCCGGTCAATTGCATCACGGGGGCAGACCTCTTCACAGATCGTGCACCGGGTGCATTTCTCGTCATCAATCTCCGCCTTCATATCATATTGCGGGAACCCTTCCTTCTCAAGGATCGGAAGTTTCTCCTGTCCATCAACTTTCAGAGTCAATGCATTGAACGGGCACATTACGACGCATACGCCGCAATACGAGCACTTGACCTCGTCAACATCGACCGGTGCAGCGTAATTGATTGCACCACGCCTTGATGCACCGACGAGCCCGAGCACAATTGCTTCTTCGGGGCAAGCCTCGACACAGATACCACATCCTGTGCAGGTCTCTGAATTCAGAATGAGGTTGTTCACGCTCTGAAGGAGGCGCTGCTCCATTACAACGTTAACACCCTCTCGCTTTTTAGAAAACTTTGGAAACAATGCCATGAATAAACCCTCAACCTTGTTCCTTTATTGTACCTTTGCCTGTGCTCTGGACTCCCAGGGCCCTGTCAGCTTGATAACATCATGCGGGCATGCCTGGACACAAACGCCGCAACCGGCGCAGAGTTCACCTTTAAAATCAAGCACTATGGATTTCCCATCCTTGACTTTGTAGATCTTTTCCTTTGAGGAAGGATCCACCGTGTGAAGCTCCAAAGCGTCCACAGGGCACGCGACGACACAATTGTTACAGCCGGTACAATTTTCCATGTTTATGTGCACTGCAAATGCCATTTTTTTTCACGCACCAGCTATGATCGATTTCAAAAATCGACTATCAAAAAGTGGTCGAAGAAGATAGATAAATGTTCTGAAATAAGCCCATAAAAAAGGGGAATTTATTCAGGATTTTTAATTTTTATAAATATACTCTTGAATCATGTTAATTTAAAAAAATTTACTCAATTCGCCATTTTCCATGCGCTGTATAAACCGGATTAAATTAGAAAATTTATTCAATAAACATCATTGTACCTTTGTAGTACCGGAGGTTATCAAATGGAAATCAACGGAGTTACTATTGATAATACGTACGCAGAGGCATTCCCGACCTGGGTCTGCCGTGTAATCATCACTGCGGTGACGAAGGAATGGGCAGAGAAAGCAGCAACGGAAGCAACCGGATTTGCAACATCGTCTATTGGCTGCCCATGCGAGGCAGGAATTGAAGGATTTGTGCCGGCAAGTGAGACTCCCGATGGAAGACCGGGTGTTGCCATCCTGATCTGTGCCAGCAAGAAGAAACTCAAGGAACAGGTCGTGGAACGCCTTGCAGAATGTGTCCTCACTGCACCTACCACAGCAGTTTTTAACGGGATCACCAATGCAGAGGAAAAAATCCCGGTCAAGCTTCACTTCTTTGGTGATGGCTACGAATACCAGAAAGAGGTAGGCGGGAGAAAGTGCTGGGCTATTCCCATTATGCAGGGTGAATACGTTGGCGAAGAGGAGTTTGGCATCGTCAAGGGTGTTGCCGGCGGAAACTTCTTTGTGATGGGTGAGAACCAGATGGCAGCTCTCATGGGAGCAAAAGCTGCAGTTGACGCGATTGACAGGGTGCCGGGCACTATCACGAGTTTCCCGGGTGGTATTGTCGGGAGCGGTTCAAAAGTGGGCAGCCTGAAATACAAGTTCATGATTGCTTCGACCAATGAGAAGTACTGTCCGACACTCCGGGAAAAAGTTGCTGACACCAAGGTCCCGGCTGGAATCAAGGCAGTCTATGAGATTGTTATTGACGGGATTGATGAGAAGTCTGTTGCAGCGGCAATGGGAGCCGGTGTCAGGGCAGCTGTCATGGTTCCGGGCGTGAAGTTCATCTCTGCTGGAAACTTTGGCGGTACTCTTGGACCATTTAAGATTGATCTGCACAAAGTGCTCTGAAATTTTCTCTTTTTTTAATTTATTGCGATCACATCGATCGTTATTTATATTTTTATTGCCGATTCTTTTGTTAACGAAATTTTCGGCGATAACATGATCACCCTGACACACAAGGACGTGAATCCCCGATTCCGACCTCTTTTCAGCCCGATCTTTCGCCTGGGGGTTGGCGGATTCAATGGTACCTCAGCGATCATCGGACGATGCATTGCCCGAAGCACCAGTACAGCGGATATGATGAACCGATTGTGTACCTGGGATGGGGTAATACAGGAAATCAAAGGAATTGAGATGGCTGGACACTATGACGAACATCCCTGAACCGTATGTCATACACTACCCGCGGATTGTGGCAGTAGCTGATGAAGCAGGCAGTCATGTGGAGCTCATTGAGTTCTTTGACTGTGTTGGCGGGGCAATGTGGTCAAAGCACCACTATGCCCAAAGCCCGGTGGTAAAAAATGTCCGCTGTGTTGGCCAGACCATGCGGTACCTCTTAACCACGGGTACCGTGGACCTTGCTCTTGAAGGATCCAGGTTTCCGGCCGGTATCTCCTCGTGCATTGTCGAAAAATCTGAGATCGCTGTCACCTACATCGGAATGGGTGGGGGCGGGGTAGGTGCAGCAGCATGCCGTTCTGATGCAGCTGGTGTCCTGCGGAGCAGGTGCGATGAATCCGGGGGTGGGAAAGTTGCCGGTTCCACGATATGGCTGCCCCGCATGCAGCGGGTTCTCATTGGTGTCGATGATACTGATACCCCTGACGAGGGAGCCACGTGGACGCTTGTCCATAATATTGCAAAAGCGGTTGAGGATGAGCATTCGGTATACCTCTCGCACACGATAGTCCAGCTCTTCCCGGTGCCGTACCGTACCAAGAACTGTGTGAGTCTTGTGGCAGAGTTCGCGACAACGGATACCAAGGGACTGACAGAAAGGTTCCGGCAACTCCTCGAACGGTACACTCTCTCCCAAAAAACGGGGATGGCAGTCTATACCGGGTTTACACTCTCAGAAAAACTGCTTGAATACGGGCGAAATGTCAAACGGGGAGAGATTAAACCGGGAGTGCTCGGAGGCCTGGATGACAAAAACCTGCAGATAATACTGGATGGCAGGGGCATAATCGGGGCGGTTGCCGCCATCCCTTTTTACACCCGGTACGAGGAGGCGCTGGAATTATGCAGTGGACGGACCTGAAAGCCCGGCTTCTGGCGGTTGGTCAGGCACACCTGACCGGTGAACCGGCAGAAAACTATATCGCCCGTTCAGCTGCAGGTACCCGGTGCCGGTGGCAGCGGTGCAGTTTTTTTTGCCATGGGAAGTCACCGGGTCAAGCTTGCGCTCAGCCCGGTAAGCAGTATCGAGATTGCACACCGTGGCAACGGAACTGCCGATCTGTTCTTTGAAGGACAGAAAATCTCCGGACACCTGCTGGAACCCGGGTTCCATTGCCCTGATCAGGCTTTTATCACCGTGACCGGCAGCTGCATTTTTTCCTGCAGCTATTGTTCCGTCCCCCGGATCGGGGGAAAACGCAAGACCATCAAAGAGATCACAGCGATGGTGGAATCGGTACGTGACCATATCCATGCAATCTCCATAACAAGCGGGGTCCTCACGAGCATTGAAGAAGAAGAGGCCTATGTTCTTGAAGTGGTAAAACACCTCGCTTCGTTTAACCTGCCTGTTGGTGTCTCCATCTACCCGACCACAACGACACCCGACCGGTTAAAGGAGCTGGGCGTGGCTGAGGTGAAATTCAATCTCGAAGCGGCAACCCCGGAACTGTTTTCTCAGATGTGCCCGGGTCTGGATTACGGGGTACTCTGGCAGGTACTGGATCGCTCGGTGAAGCTGTTCGGGAAAAACCGTGTCTTTTCCAATGTCATCATAGGCCTGGGGGAGACTGATGCGGAGCTGGAAACCTGTATCCAGAAGCTGACAGCGCTCGGGGTGATTCCGGTTCTGCGCCCACTCAATCCGGTAGCCGGGCTTGCAGGCTCACCACGGCCATCTGCACAACGGCTGATGAAAATCTTTGCCATACATGCACGGGCTCTTGACCAGGCTGGTCTTGATCCAAAACTTGCAGTTACGATGTGCACGAATTGTGCAGGTTGTGATCTCGTGCCGGGGAGGGACCAATGAAAGGGGTTGACGTAATCACCCGGGCAATCCTTGCCTGCACCGACCGGCAGTATACCGTGCCGGGTTTTCCCATCACTGAGCTTGGTGAGCGGACAGGAGCGGAACTGGTGATCAACGAGAAGACTGCGCTGGAATATGCACTCGGGGATTCCCTCTCTGGCAGGAGGGCCGCGGTTATCATCAAAAATGTCGGGGTGAACGCGTGTGCCGATCCCCTGCTCCAGGCAACAGCGCAGGGGCTCATAGGGGGGGTGATCCTTGTAGCCGGGGATGACCCGGAAGCAAAAGGTTCACAGACCTCCCAGGACTCACGCTACTTCGGGGAGCTTGCGGAACTCCCGGTGATAGAACCGGATGAAACCACCTGTTATGCCGGTGTGGAGGCGGCGCTTGAAGCCTCCGAGGAGTTCTCCCGGGTAGCCATGCTCCGCCTGACACCACAGATCCTGGAACAGGAGGTAACAGGTAATCCTGTTCCCCGGAATGACCGGCGAGGGAGGCTCTCCGACCGGACCTGGACTATGAACGGCAGGGTCACTGCAGCAGAGGAGCTGTACCGCACGATGTTTGCCTGGTCAGACCGGTCAGCCCTGAACCAGTGGAAGGGAGAACCCGCCGGTGTTGGTGCAGCAGAGGGGAATACCCGGATAGTGACCGTGAATCCTCTGCCGTTGCAGGCTGCCGGGATGCACAATGTGCATGAACAGGGCCGGACCTTTGTCCGTGACCACCGTGGTATCCAGCCACCGCTTCCCCAGAAACGCCCCCAGGCGATGGAGGACCGCGGATACTACCGCACATTCTGCACCTCATGCCCGTTTAAACCCTTCATGAATATCGTAAAGGAACGGAACATGAAGATGATCTGCGATGCCGGGTGTTCCGTGCTGGGAATGAATCCGCCGTATGATCTGGGTGTGGCAAGTTATGGTATGGGTGCGAGCATCGCGGTAGCCGCACGGAGTACGCAGGTTGCCCTTATCGGTGATTATGCCCTCCTGCACTCCGGTCTGAACGCACTCATCGATGTCTATGAGAAGCGGCTCCCGCTGCTCTGCATAGTAATGAATAACAAATGCACCGCAATGACCGGCAAACAGCCGGCCTATAATCCTGTGCCCTATATCCGCTGGGCAGACCCGGTTATCTGCAGTGCCGATGACGAACCGATGCTGAAACAGGAGCTTGTGGTCACGGACAGGCCGCGAACGCTGGTGATTGAAGGGACCTGTCCGGGAGGAAGCAGCCATGAAACCGTGGAATATTGAGATATGTGATGTAACGCTCAGAGACGGAGAACAGACACCGGGAGTATCATTTTCCTGTGAGGAAAAGGTGAGGATTGCCCGGATGCTGGATACCATCGGGATTGAGGTGATCGAGGCCGGGTTTCCTGCAGTATCCCCCCACGAAAAGGAGTGCGTAAAGGCCGTTGCGAACCTCGGGCTCGACTGCCCGTATCTGCGGGTTTGCACGCGCCCGGGAAGCAGATGTTGCAACAGCGATAGACTGCAATGTGGACATGGTAAGCATCTTTATCCCGACATCCGAGCTGCATGTCCGGCTCAAATTCAAAAAAACGCGGGAGCAGGTGCTTGACGATGCACTCGGGATTATTGATTATGCCACGGATCACGGTGTTCAGGTGCGGTTTGCAGCCGAAGATGCGTCCCGGACGGATCTTCCCTTCTTAAAAGAGGTGTACCGTCGTGCGTCAGAGCACGGTGCAGTGCTGCTGAGCTTTGCCGACACCGTTGGCTGCCTGATCCCGACCGAAATGCAGCGGGTCATGACCGAACTGGTTGCATCGGTGGACAAACCGCTCTGTGCTCACTGCCATAACGATATGGGCTGTGCGGTCGCAAATACGATTACCGCTGCAGAAGCCGGGGCTTTCCAGCTGCATACAACGGTAAACGGGATCGGGGAGCGGGCTGGCAATGCATCCCTGGAAGAAGTGCTTGTAGCCCTGCGGATGAAAGGGGGTATTGATCGGTACGATCTCTCACACCTGACGGAACTCTCCCACATGGTCGAAAAATTCTCCGGCATCACGCTCCCGAGGAACAAGCCCGTCACCGGCGAACTCGCGTTCTCGCACGAAAGTGGTATCCACATCGCGGCAATTCTTGAAGACCCGTCCTCGTACGAATACTTCCCGCCCGATATGGTCGGGAGCGAACGCAGGTTCATTCTCGGGAAACATACAGGTAAGAAAGCGCTTGAACATGTAGTGGCATCGATTGGCTGCGAACTTACCGAAAAACAGGTCTGCCGGGTTCTTGACCTTGTCAAGGACAAATCAGAGCATAAATGCAACATCACCCCGGATGTCTTAAAAAAACTGATCCGGAAAGCAAAAGAGGAGAATGCCTGATGGGGACATTATCAGAAAGGATCCTTCACGGGACTGCGGGAGAGTATGTTGACCGGGCCATCGACCGGGCGTATGTCCATGACGGCACCGGGGTACTTACTCTTGAAGCCTGGAAGAGTATGGGAGAGCAGAGGATACAGGATGCGTCACATATTCACGTCCTTTTCGATCATATCGTGCCGGCAAACAACAGCACAACTGCGACTCTCCAGCACGAGCTGCGTGAGTTCGCCCGCAGTTCGTTCCTGCATTTTTCTGATATCGGGAGTGGGATCTGTCACCAGATCATGAGCGAGGGGATAGTGCTCCCGGGTGAAGTCGTGGTCGGCGCTGATTCCCACAGCTGCACGCTCGGGGCCTTCGGTGCATTTGCCACGGGTGTCGGTGCAACGGATATGGCAGCGATCTGGATGACCGGGGAGACATGGTTCCGGGTTCCGGAATCAACAGGGATGCACCTTTCCGGAACCTTTACTGGTGCCGCCGAGGCAAAAGACCTTGCACTTACCTATGTCAGCAAACTCGGTATGGACGGTGCCAGCTACCAGGCTCTGGAATTTATTGGTGAAGGCACAGCTGCCCTGCCCATGGACGACCGGCTCACGCTCTGCAACCTTGCTGTTGAGACCGGTGCCAAGGCCGGAATGTTCTATGCAGATGCTATAACCGTGCAGTATCTTGCAGCGGCAGGTCACACGGTAAAACCCCAGACGCCGGAGCCTTGCAGGTATATCCGGGAGCTGGATTTCGATCTTTCCGATATTGTCCCGGTCATTGCTGTGCCTCCAAGGGTGGACACCGTAAAACCCGTGCATGATCTCGCCGGGCTGCCGCTCGATCAGGTTTTTGTGGGTACCTGCACAAACGGCCGCTACACGGATCTTGCACGGTTCGCACGGGTTGTGAAAGGGAAAAATGTTGCAATCCGCACTATCATTGTTCCGGCTTCCCGTGCCGTGCTGCAGGAAGCACTCCGGACCGGGGTACTTGCTGATCTTGTGGCGGCCGGATGCACTATCGGAACCCCGGGCTGCGGTCCCTGCCTTGGAGCCCATATGGGTGTACTGGGCGAAGGGGAGGTCTGCCTGTCAACAGCAAACCGCAACTTCAAAAACCGGATGGGTGTTGGCGGGGAGATTTTCCTGTCCTCCGTTGCCACGGCCGCAGCCAGTGCACTTGAAGGAGAAATAACCGAGCCGGAGGCGGGCCCATGATGGGAAAAGGGCGGGCTGTCTGCGTCGGTGCAGATATTGACACGGATCTTGTAATCGCCGGGCGCTACCTGCGGACAAAGGATCATAGTCTCTGGGTTGCACACGTGTTCGAAGATCTCGATCCAACGCTCGCCAGCCGCCTGAACGGTGCCGTGATCGTGGCAGGAAAAAATTTTGGCTGCGGTTCCTCCCGGGAACAGGCAGCGATTGCCATCCATGAGGCCGGCGTGGTTGCCGTGGTGGCACCATCCTTTGCCCGGATATTTTTCCGGAATGCAATCAATGTCGGGCTCCCGCTTATTGAATGTAATCTCTTCTGCACAGAGGGAAGTCTCGTGACGTTCGACCTTGCAGAAGGATGGGTTGAGGCAGAGGGTAAGAAGTATACCACCTGCCCGCTCTCTCCACGGATGCAGGAGATCCTTGCAGCGGGCGGCCTCGTCAACTACTGGAGGTCCGGCAGATGATCTTTCCGGAACAGTGCAAGCAGGTCGGGTATGCTGCAACAAAACCCTGCGGTGACAAGGTCTATTTCCTGAGCCGCTACCTGGTGCGGGACACGGGTGACGGGTATGAGCTGCTCGAAATCACGCTTGATTCTGCAGGGAAAGGTCTGATGCGTACAATTGTGGCGTCCAACGTGGTCGCAACTGCAAAGGAAACGTACCGTTACCCCGAAAAAGTGCAGATCCATGACCGCACGCGACTTATCAGGCTTGCACGGGATACGGGCTTTCGCTGCACGATCTTTACCGGGCTTGACGAACATATGACGTTCGTGCTTGACCCTGATATCTCCGGGCTGCTTGAGATCCATGTTTATGATGTAGCGCCTCCCCGCCCGAGTCTCTCTTCCTGTATCCGGGAGCTGGAGTCTGACGGGCTCTTTGGGGATCTTTCGGTCACGTTCTGCCACCATACCCGCGATATCACGCAGGTCCAGGCGGATGTCTACCCCTGTCGTGCCGCAGGGTATACCCGTACGCTCGATGCCGACCCGATGCAGGGGGGGGAACGGGTAGCCGGGTGCCAGACAGGTTCACAGTTCTACACCGAATGCTACGGGAAGGACTTTGCGCTTGAGAATATCTGCCCGCTGGAATCCGTGCAGGAGGAACCGTTCATAGCCCGTTGTTGTCGCTCCGAACGTGCAGGTACAGGGATCTCTAAAGGGAAGTTTGGAGCCGTAGTCCACTGGGGTGCAAATCCGGCACAGATCGCCCGTGCGGTGAATGATCTGGCAGTGGAGTGGAGGAAGCAATGACCCGGATCGCGATTGTTGAAGGTGATGGTATCGGCCATGAGGTGATCCCGGTTGCACAACAGGCTCTTGAACTGCTCCATCCCGAATACGAATTCTTCGCAGTTGATGTCGGGTACCACCGCTGGGAACAGACCGGATGCCCGTGTGCAGATCACGATATTGCGGAACTGAAGACCGCAGATGCAATCCTCTTTGGTGCGATCACGACACCCCCGATGAAGGATTACCAGAGCGTAGTGCTGCGGCTGAGAAAAGCGCTCGATCTCTACGCAAACCTGCGGCCGGTCAAAGGGAACGGGTTCGATATCATGATCGTGCGGGAAAATACCGAAGGACTCTATTCCGGTATCGAACAGGTCAGCAATGACCGGGCAACAACCCTCCGGGTGGTGTCCCGGCGGGGTACTGAGCGGATCGTGCGTGCTGCAATCCGGCTCGCACTACGGCGGAGCGGCAGGCTGACTATCGGACATAAGGCAAATGTGCTCAAATCCGATGTATTGTTCCGTGACATCTGCCTTGCCGAAGCGAAAGCAGCGGGTGTTTCCTGCAATGACAAATACATCGACGCTCTCGCGCTGGACATCCTCCAGCATCCCGCGTCGTATGATGTCGTTGTCACGACGAACATTTTCGGGGACATCCTTTCAGACGTGGCTTCGTATCTTGTCGGGGGACTGGGGCTGGTGCCCAGTGCCAATATCGGTGACCACCATGCCCTTTTTGAACCTGTGCATGGGAGTGCCCCGGATATTGCCGGCAAAAATATCGCCAACCCGATCGCTGCCCTGCGGAGTGCAGGCATGCTCCTTACCTATTGTAATGATCCATCAGGATCAGGGAGGATCGAAGAAGCAATACAGGAAGTACTTGCAGAAGGCATCCGGACCCGGGATCTTGGTGGTTCAGCCGGGACCCGTGAGTTCGGGAATGCGGTGCTCCGCAGGCTCCAAAAAATATAAGGTATCAGGTGATCTCTAACCTGACCGATAACAGATGTGCATTACTACCATGGGTAATTTGGAGGTTGCCTTTTTATCAGAGCACCCGCGTTTGGGCATTACCCCAGCCTCCCTTATGGGAGGACGGGCTCCAGACCAGGACCCACGAACATCGCCCGGGGGATCCACTTGTAGCGAAGCGTCAATCCTATCATTTTTGCGATTTTTCACAACAGACTGTATGTTTTTTAAAAAAAGAGTCTCGTTCATGGGAAAAAGAGGTAAGAGAGGTTATGGAGTGACCACTACATTCTCAAACTTGATGACGAACTCGTGGTCATCTGCTCCATCCGGAAGTGAGCAGAACATCATGGTATCTGTTGTCGCATGTCCTCCGGCTTTTATCGTCCCGAAGTATACCTTCACCCAGCAGAGTTGCTGGTCATTGTAATACAGGTTTGCCGATGAAGTGACGATCCGTGCATCCCCGGTGCCGACATTGTCTCCCTCAGCATGAACCAGGAGCGGAATCGGATTGGTATAACTTCTTAATGCCGGGTAAGTCCAGTAACCGTTAACATGCATCTCCGGGGCGACTTTTTTTGTTACTGATGGTGTAAAGGTCGGGACTAGTGCAGGAATTGTGGTCGCCAAAGGTACGAGCACGGGGGAGAAGGATTCAGTAGCTCCGGAAATAACAGTTATGTTCTGGGACCAGGTCTTATACCCGTTTTCACGAACCTCAACCATATGGTTACCGGCTGCTACATCCTTGATGGTACCGGGCGTAGTGCCATGGTATTCATTATCGAGGTAGACCTCTGCACCGGAGGGTGATGAGGTGATCGTGATTGACCCCGTTTTTTCCGGGAGTGGCGCTGTACACCCGCACAGAAAAACACCGAGGACTAATATGCAGATTGCAATTTTCTGGAGCATGGTTCACACCTGTTCATTGGATACTAACTTGCATGAGCTGTTGAGTAATAGGCTTTCTGCTCGGATCACGGGTCAGAAGAAATGAATCGAGTCATCTCATCAAAGGTAAAAATTCCACCTTTTTGACCATTGGAAGTACATGCATCGCCGGTCCCACCTTCCCCGGGTATTCTGCCACAGGTGAAACGAATGGACCCCCGGCTCCAATCACCTAACGCCGGAAACGGGCAGCAATCTCTTCGAATCCTGGTTCGAGCAACAGGTCCGCCCAGTCGGTGGCACTTTTCCGTTTGAGGTAAAATGTTCCCAGGACAGCAATGATCAACCCTCCGCAAAGGTCAGTGATCAGGTCAATCATGGTGTCGGTATTGCTGTGCTGGAGAGGTTTTGTCAGGTACGCCCCTGCCAGAGTATCAAGGGTGAATTCCCAAATCTCCCAGATTGCCCCAAATGCCAGCGTGAAGATTACAATGAAAAAGAAGATCTGCCATCGCTCAAACTGGAGGCCGTTACTGACCCGCATGAGGATAAGGACCGCCAGAAACCCGAGCAGGGCAACAGTTATGGATGCAACCAGGTGAGCAACCTTGTCATAGTAAGGATAGAGGTCCACGTACCAGTGATACGAGTACCCGGCGATATGGAGGAAAAGGGTCAGGGCGATGAGAAACGTGACTTCCCAGGGGACCACAATATGCACTTTCCGGTGGACAAGGGTTGGAATAAGGGATAGTCCGACTGCAACCAGTCCGAAGAAGGTACCGGCATAATATCCTATGTGAAAGCTGTAGACTGCCGTCAGGATGATAAGGGCCTGCATGATGTAGGTCAGGTAAAAAAAATTATACTTCATGCAGATGGAGATTGTTTGTCCATGATAATTAATCCGCGGTGGATCTCTTCTGCGGTTCATCGGAGGATTATGGTTTTTTGTAAATTATTTTTCCGGCTCGGTAGATCTGTTTAAAAAAACCTGAACACTCATGGGTTTCACCCCGCCGCTTCGGCTTCCCCAAATGCGATACACCGGAACAAGGTAATACATCATCATCGCAGTAAGCGCAGGGGCGGCAACGGGAACAGGAATTGCCCCCCCTTAAATCTTAACTCAAGGGGGACAATCCTAATCAGCCGTTTTTTCATTCATTTCTCAATGCATCGATCGGGTCCATGTTCGATGCCCGCCATGCCGGGTAAAGCCCGGAAACAATACACACAATCATACCGATGAGCATCCCTCCGGGGATGTAGACTATGCTTTCGGGTAAGAAGAAATACGCAGTATTTCCAATCATGGCACTCACCACGGAATACCCGATGATAACACTCATTATCCCACCGATAACAGCACCAATAATCCCCAGGATGAACGCTTCGTACAGGAACATCCGGCGTACCTCTCCTTTTTCTGTGCCAATAGAGAGCAGAATACCGATCTCCTGGACCCGTTCACTCACCGACATCATCATCACATTGAAAATACTGGTAGCAGCGACAAGGAGCGAAATACTGCCAATTGCAAGGATGAACGTGGTGAGAGAGCTCAGCGTTGAGGAGACACTGGTAATCCGGGAACTGGAATCAGAGATACGGACAACCTCTTTATTCCGGTTGACTTTTTTATCAATGGCGTCTTCAACATCGGTCAATGTGGTGACATCCTTTAAGTACACATTCACCTGGTCATACTCATTTCCCCCACCGAACTGGGAGGTATACCAGGTCTCAGACACGATAATGGCATTATCCGTATTAATGCCATTAGAAGAAGATAGCCCCGCTGAAGAGAGAATACCCACAACACGGATGACCGGCCGTGTCACACTGACATTCGGTTCCCCAATCTTGATCCGTGTCCCTATTTTTAAGTTAAACCTGTTTGCAATCGTGGCACCAACGATAGCATCACTCTCACCGCGAAGAGTTGATCCTTCCGAAACGTTCATGATATTTTTAATATCGTCCGGATCAAGGCCATAAATCGAACCTCTGCCATCATTGGAACCGATCGAGAACTGGGTGCTGGTCCTGTCAATCGGGATAACTTCATTTATCCCCGCGGCATCACGGATCTCTCTGAGCTGGATTTCGGTTATCTTGTTGGAAGAGCTGACCGATGACCCGGGTTCGGCCCTCACAACATCAGGAGTAACCGTGATAATATTGATACCTGTAGTGAGTTGATCTTTTACCAGCAGCTGCATGTTGGTCCCGAGCATTCCCATGGAAGAAATTGCCACGACCCCTATAACAATCCCGATAGATGCAAGGAGAGACCGCAGAAAATTCAGCCTGACACTGCGGACCGAGAGATCAAAAAAAATGTCCTTCATGATCCTGCAACTCTCCCGTCCTCAAGCTGTATTGTCCGGTGTGCATAATCAGCAATTTTCGGGTCATGCGTCACAAGAATGACGGTCTTTCCTTCCTTGTTCAGCCCGACAAGAATATCCATAATCTGGAAACCTGTCTTGCGGTCGAGATTGCCGGTGGGTTCATCGCAGAGCAGAATCTTCGGGTCATTGACCAGAGCCCGGGCAATCGCGACCCGCTGCTGTTGACCCCCGGAAAGCTGGTTAGGGCGGTGAGAGCTCATTTCCTCATCGAACCCCACGGATTTGAGTACGGCCGCTGCCCTTCCCGTGGAGTCCCTCTTTTTGTACTTCAGGATGAGCGGGTATTCCACATTCTCGTATGCCGAGAGGAGCGGAATCAGGTAGAATTTCTGGAATACATATCCGATGGTGTCACGGCGCATATGGGTTCGTTCAAGGTTGGTCATTCCGGCCACATTTTTACCGTCGATAAAGATCTCCCCGGTTGTGGGAACATCAAGGATTCCCAGTTGGTTCATCATGGTCGATTTACCGGAACCTGAAGGTCCCATCAGAGCAACAAATTCGCCTTCATTGATATCAAGTGTGATGTGATTGAGTGCGGTAAAGTCACCACTCTCCAGATGGTACACCTTCGATACATCATTAAGCCGGATAAGAGGAGTACCATACATAGCTGATCCCCTTATCGTCTCTTCAGTTTTGCAGCAATCCATTTCCGCTTCATCCAGAGCACAATGCCAATTATGATGATAATTCCTGCAGCAATGACAGGATAGAAGGAACTGATACCTCCTCCCCTGCTGCCCCCAAATCCGAAAATACTACCTCCGCCCGGCGGGCCTCCACTGAAGCCGCCACTATTTCTTGCAGCGGAACTTCCTGTTGTTGCCGGGGTTACACTGCCGGATGAACTTACGGAACCGCCGGATACGGTGCCTGTGCTTCCGGAACCGGCATTTGTCCTGAGATTAAGGTTTTTTGTGATGCTGAACGAGTTCCCGTCATTATCTTTCCAGGTAATGACGAGGGGCACCGATGACAGGTCGGTTGCAGTAAAGGTAATCTCGAAACTCGAAAAGTCATCGGCTGCAAGCGAACCGATTGCGTACTGTGCATAGGGTTCTACAGCTTTTGCGGGTGCACCCACGGTTACAATCATCGATTTCGCATCGGTAAGGCCGGCATTATTTACGTCTCCGGTGAGGGTATAGGATGTTCCGAAAGATGCGAGTTCAACATTGTTGACCACGGGGATGGCCGCTTTTTTATTATCTCCCAGGATTATTGGCAGGACAATATCGGCAGTGTGATCATTGTCGCCGTTCTGGTAGCTGATATGGAAATTGAGACTGGATTGCTGGTTAGGAGTGACAGAAAACGGGATCTCAACAGAACTTTGTCCATTCAGTATGCTGACATATTTCTGGGACGGGCTTACATCAATTCCCTGGCCGGTGGGAGTAATAATAATATTTTTTATTGCTGCGCTACGGGGATTGATAATGTTCAGGGTTACGGTATCTTTTGTCGATAATGCAAAATTATCGGGTTTTTGCGAGATGCTCGTTTGGATATCCGCGGAATCAACTTTGATTGTAATGGGATAATGGATGCTCCCGGCATTTTGCGCACCTACGGTAAACAGCGGAAAATAGGTCCCGTCCGGCGGATCTGCCTTTACCAGGAACGAGTACGTTATGGTCGATCCCGGCCCGATAAAACTCATGGTGTTCCAGCTATCCTTGTTCATGATATGGATCTTTTCGCTCAGGATGTCCGGATTTGAGAGCCCGACGGAAGATGTACCTGAATTGGCAAGCGTTACGGAGATGGTTCCCTGTTCATAAGGATAGAATACCTCAGGATCAATTTTTACCGATGATACATACACCAGCGATGCTGCATCCTGTGCGGTGGTCGAGGTACTATCTGATGAGGTGGCCAGGGTTGCTGCGTGTGCAGATGATATCAATACTATCAGTATTATCAGACAGGAAATGACGGATTTTCCCTTCATATTTCCTCCGGTTTTGTATTCAGGTTCATGGTGACGTGTCCTTTGATTTTCATGAATGCACTGTCATGATGTAATTTATATACGACATTTTGCCATTTAAAAGTTTCTAAATATCTGGTATAAGTAACAATTATAAGGGAAAACGAACCTATTAGTATTAACCTTCAGATCTTCAGGCCTGAATTTTTTGACCTTGGCAGGACACTCCTAAAGGCTCAAAAAAAAGGTAAGGTGACCATTAACAGAGTGACAGTATGAAAAAAAATACCTTCTATCTTATATTCGGATGCATTGCCCTTGCCCTGCTCTTTCTTTTCTGGTACTCGGTAGAACTTCACACCCCACTTCTCATTGAAATCGCTTTCATCCTCGGAATCGTGCTGGTATACCTGGCAAAGAGAAAGGTGACAGACAGTATCGAGGACGAACGGGATGTGAAGATCACCGAACAGGCAACAGCCCGGACTATGCAGGTCTTCTGGGTGGTTTTCTGTGCATTTTCCATCGGAGCGGTCATGCAGGTACTCCATATCCCGACATTTCCCCGCGAGCCCCCCGGGGCGCGCCCTCCCGATCTCCTTGGCCCCCGTATGATGGGGTATATCCAGCTGGGTCTCCTCTGCCTGATGATCTTCCTGTATGTCGGTTTCCGGATCTATTACGCAAAAAAATATGGAGAATTTGAGACCGATGAAGAATAAGATAAAAATATTCCGGGCCATGCATGATCTGACCCAGGAACAACTTGCCCAGGCCATCGGTGTCAACCGGCAGACCATTCTTGCCATAGAAAAAGAAAAATACATCCCCTCCCTGGATCTCGCCTTTAAAATCTCACGCTATTTTGGAGTAAATATCGAGGAAGTGTTTGTTTTTGATGAAAAAACACCGGGTATCAAGGATACATAAAAATGCTCTGGCAAACCTCTCTGGTATCCCTCCAGATAATTCCTGCCACCTGCCATTGAAAAAAAATAAGATTGTTCCTCTTTGCTGATGCTACCAACGTGTACAATACCGTTGACGAAAAACGGATTTCTTCGGGTGTATTTTACCTTTTAGCGGTAATACTGTTTTTTCCGACAAAACAGAAGGGATCCTCTGCCAGGAAATCCCCGTTCACCGCATGCGCCCGGACCCGGCATCCACCCCCACAGAGATCCTGGTAACTACAATCCGCACACCTGCCCCCGAACCGGGCCTGTTTTTCACGGAATCGTGCGAGCACGGGATTAGCGGTGTCATCCCAGATCCTGCTGAACGGTGTATCACGGATGTTCCCTACAAAAAAATGCTCAGAACGGGCAAACTGGCACGGATACACATTCCCGTGTGAATCGATATTTGCTACGCGGGTTCCTGCACTGCACCCCCCGTTGAGGGACTGCAGGAGCTCGCGTGCTTCAGCAAGGTCAGGAGATCTATCCTGTTCCATCGATGCAAGCAGGTGGATACAATCCTGCGGGGCATCGACCGTGAGAAACTCCATGGACGAAGGATCGGTCTCTTTTGCCTTCCGGTAGAGGAGGTTGAGGGCCTCAGTGACCTCTCCGGAACCCAGCTGTAACCGTTCATAGGACTCAATCCCCCGGCCTGCGGGTACGAGCCAGTACAGGCAGAACCTGGATGCTCCGAGGGATAAGGCAAGATCAATCAGGGCTTCGAGCTCGCCGCAGTTCTCCTTTGTCAGGGTTACCCGGACCCCGCACCGGAGCCCTGCCTCCCGGCACGAGGCAAATGCTGCCACTGTCCGTTTAAAAGCACCCGGGGAATTCCTGAACCGGTCATGAGTCTCTGCCCGTGCACCGTCAAGTGAGATCCCGGCATATTCGATCCCGCTTTTTCGGATCCTGCGGGCAATATCGGTCGTAATAAGGGTCCCGTTCGTGCTGAGTGCCATTTTGATTCCTTTCTTTCGGGCATGCTCTGCCAGTTCCCAGATATCCTCACGCATCAGGGGTTCCCCGCCGGTAAACAGGATAAGCGGAATACCCATATCCGCAAGGTCATCAATGAGAGCCGAGCGCCTCTGTTGTCGAAAGTTCTTCTACCGTCGTGCATCCGGGACCTGATCGGTTGTAGCAGTGGGTGCAGCTCAGATTACAGCGATCCGTGAGATTCCAGAATACCACTGGCCTGTACATTCCCGAGAATGCAAGATACTTGCTTGGCACCTCTGTCAACGAGCCATGACGGTGCCGCATCACACCACTGACAGTTCCTTTCCCGTGCATGCACTGCGTAATCCGGTTCATGTCGTAGTACTCCCATTCTCCCGGATACGGACATTCGGGACGCGTTTGAACTCTTCGGTACTGAACAGGACGACATACTCATGAACGCCGATGTGGTCGGCAAGTGTCCTGATCTCAGCAAGGACAGCATCCCTGCTATACCCGTGATGTACGGTATAGATTGTGTATTCCCACCTGCCCGGCACCGGCAGGCGTTCATAACAATGGGTGACACAGGGAAACGAGGCCAGCAGGGGTCCCATTTCACCCTTCGGTGAATCCGCACGTTTCCATGCAACCAGGGCATTTGCGGTTATACCGACCCGCCTCTGGTTGATGCGTGCCCGGAATTTCCGGATAATCCCCGCTGACCGAAGATTCTGGATTCTTTCCAGTACCTCACTGCCGGTAAGGTTCAGCCGCTTTCCGATCTCTTCATAGGGTTCTTCTACGAGAGGAAGTCCGTTCTCGAGTTCAGACAGCAGGTGGATATCAGGAGGATCCAATGGTGCCCTCCTGTTCTTCAGTGTTCAGGAATGAAAAACGCACATCGACTTTCAGTTTTTTTACCGTGGGAAGGTTCAGGACATCCGTATCCGGAACACCTGTCCGCTGCAGGATTTCAGCCAGAACGCTTTGGATAGCTTCTTCGTTTTTACCCGAGAGCGTAAACCAGAGAGCGTAGGAGTGGTCCCGCCGGAAATTATGGGAGACTTCCGGATAGCCTGCTGATGATAGCGGCGATCTCGTGAACCCGGTGATCGGGAACATGGAGGGCTATCAGGGTTGCTGCAGCCAGTCCCATATGCCGGGATTCAAGGATGGGGGATATCCCCCGTACAATGCCTTCATCCTGGAGCCGTTTCAACCGCTCAAGAAGAACCTGCTCGGGTATTCCCAGCCGCCGGGCGATTGCAGCAAAGGGACGGGATACCAGCGGGATATCATCCTGGAGGGCGTCAAGGATGTGCAAATCTGTCATGTCAGGAAAAACAGGGTTCGTCATACCACGAGCCCTCCAGGTTCGTAGGGGCACCAGGGATCTTCAGCGCAGATATCCCCGCTGAGTACATCCGGTGGAGCAAGCCCGTCACACCAGCCGGGAGAAACGGCATCGGCTCCCCGGTATGCCCGGGCCCTGCAACCCCCGCAGATGGTTTTATAGTGGCACTTCCCGCACTTTCCTGAAAGGTGATCCGGATCGCGGAGTGCTGCAAAGATTCTGGAATTGGCCCAGATTTCAGGAAATGGTGTAGTCCGTACATTACCCGCACTCACCGGGAGGTACGGGCAGGGAGTAACGTCGCCGTTTGCATAAATCCGGCAATAGCTGATGCCCGCGATGCACCCCCGGCCCCATGCAGGATTCGTAATCCCGAGTTCCTCTGCAATACGGCGGAACTGCGGGGCACAGGTCGGGCGGATGTTGAGATCACTGTCCCGGTATCTGATCAGGATCTGCCGTATAAGTTCCTCGTATTCCTTTGCACTGCCGGGTTCAATCAGTTGTGCCCTTCCGGTCGGTACCGGGAAAAAAAGCTGGTAATCGCGGACCCCGAGTGCAGTTCCCACTTCGATCACTTCCCTGACATCGCTCATCTCCGATTGCATGACCGACATATTGATCTGGACGCTGATGTCCTCATCCCTGCAAAAACGAATGGCCTGTACAGCCCGTTCCCAGACTCCGTCTGAACCGCGGAATGCGTCATGGACAGACGGGTCAGCTGAATCAATGCTGATGGCCACGGCCCTGATCCCGGCTTCCTTACATTTTTTTGCCATGGCCTGATCCAGCAGGTACCCGCTTGTACCCATGACCATCCGGAGCCCCTGCTCAGTACCCGTACCGGGCGATGGCAAAGATATCCTCTCTCAGGAGTGGCTCACCCCCGCTCAGCACAACGACGGGTTTCCCGGTTGCCCGGATCTGATCTATGACGGAGAATGCTTCCTCCGTGGAGAGCACTCCGACTGCCTCCCGTTCACCTGCGTTCACGTAACAGTGGGAACACTTCAGGGGGCACCTGAGGGTTATGTTCCACGAGATGATACGCGGTGCTCCTGCTGTGCTGTTCAAGACATCAGTCCCTTTTCCACACACTGCACGGGTTCCTTATCCCCCTTCGTGAAATTCTCCACCATAAAAAGATGGTTATGCTACGATCTGGCAAGATCGAAGCGATCAAGGTTCATCACTTTGGTCCAGGCTGCCACGAAGTCCTGGACAAACTTTTTCTGGCCGTCTGCGCTTGCATAGACCTCAGCCAGAGCCCGGAGCTGGGCATTCGAACCGAAAATGAGATCGACACGGGTGCCGGTCCACTTAATTTCGCCAGTCCTGCGATCACGGCCCTCGAAGATGTCGGCGTCTTTTGATACCGGCTTCCATTCCGTGCTCATGTCAAGCAGGTTTGTAAAGAAGTCGTTGGTGAGCGCTTCCGGCGTCCTGGTAAAAACGCCATGCCGGGTCTGTCCGAAGTTGGTGTTCAGCACCCGCATGCCGCCCACGAGCACCGTCATCTCAGGCGCGGTCAGGGTCAGCAACTGTGCCTTGTCGACCAGCAGTGCCTCGGCCGATGCAGCATAGCGGGCCTTCAAGTAGTTGCGGAAGCCGTCCGCCTTGGGCTCGAGTACGGCAAAAGAGTCTACATCGGTCTGCTCCGGTACAGCGTCCATGCGTCCTGGTGTGAAGGAGACCTTGACTTTCTCACCGGCATTCTTCGCAGCCTCCTCGACTCCTGTACAACCGGCCAGAATGATCAGGTCAGCCAGCGAGATCTTCTTGCCTCCTGAAGCGGCGCTGTTGAACGTGCTCTGGATGCCCTCCAGGGTCCTGAGGACCTTAGAGAGCCGGGCAGGCTGGTTGACTTCCCAGTCCTTCTGCGGCGCCAGGCGGATGCGGGCACCGTTCGCACCGCCGCGCTTGTCGGAGCCACGGAAGGTGGACGCCGACGCCCAGGCGGTCGAGACCAGCTCTGACACAGACAGGCCGGAAGCCAGGATCTTTTTTGTGAGGGCGGTGATGTCCTTTGCATCGATCAGTTTATGATTGACTGCGGGGATGGGGTCCTGCCAGATGAGGACTTCTTCTGGAACCTCCGGGCCGAGATAGCGTGCACGCGGGCCCATATCACGGTGCGTCAGCTTGAACCACGCCCGGGCAAACGCATCTGCCAGCTGGTCCGGGTGCTCGTAGAATCGCCGTGAAATTTTTTCGTAGACCGGGTCAAACCTCATAGAAAGGTCAGTAGTCAGCATACCGGGCGCGTGTCGCTTCTTTGGGTCGTGGGCATCCGGCACCGTGCCGGCGCCTGCGCCGCCCTTTGGCTGCCACTGGTGCGCACCGGCCGGGCTCTTTGTGAGTTCCCATTCGTTTTCGAACAGGATCCGCAGGAAGTTATTGCTCCATTTCGTGGGCGTATTGGTCCAGGTGACCTCCAGGCCGCTGCTGATCGTATCACCGCCTTTGCCGGTGCCGAAACTGCTCTTCCAGCCGAAGCCCTGCTGCTCAATGGGGGCTGCTTCCGGCTCGGGCCCTACATGGGTCGCAGGTCCGGCGCCGTGGGCTTTGCCAAAGGAATGACCACCGACGATAAGCGCAACGGTCTCCTCGTCGTTCATGGCCATGCGGGCAAACGTCTCGCGGATATCCTTTGCCGCCGCGACCGGGTCCGGGACGCCGTTCGGGCCTTCCGGGTTGACGTAGATGAGCCCCATCTGAACGGCAGCGAGCGGGTTTTCGAGCTTCCGGTCGCCGGAGTAGCGTTTATCTTCCAGCCACATACTCTCAGAACCCCAGTATACGCTCTCTTCCGGCTCCCAGGCATCCTTACGACCGCCGGCAAAGCCGAAAGTTTTGAATCCCATCGATTCCAGCGCAACATTACCGGCAAGGATCATGAGGTCTGCCCATGAAATCTTCCGGCCATACTTCTGCTTGATCGGCCAGAGCAGCCGGCGAGCCTTGTCAAGGTTCACGTTGTCAGGCCAGCTGCTGACAGGTGGGAAGCGCTGCTGGGCGGAACCTGCACCACCGCGACCGTCACCAACACGGTATGTGCCGGCGCTGTGCCATGCCATGCGAATGAACAAGGGCCCGTAGTGGCCAAAGTCCGCCGGCCACCAGTCCTGCGAGCCGGTCATCAGCGCCTGCAGATCCTTCTTCACGGCCGACATATCGAGTTTTTTGAATTCCTCAGCATAGTTGAACTCCTCCCCCATCGGGTTGGACAAGGGAGAGTGCTGGTGAAGAACCTTCAGGTTCAGCTGGTTCGGCCACCAGTCCTGGATGGACCTGCCCCGGCCGGTTACCTGTTTGTCTGCCCCGCCCGTTACCGGGCTCTTGCTGTCGTCACTCATACTATCATATCCTGTTTTTCGATCAGGTGGACATGCCTAAGAAACACCGGGTTATGCTACCCGGCAGTGAAAGGGCTCTGGTTTTCCGCAACCGGAATCCCCTGTTTTGTCGTAAGGAGTATATTCGCCACGATCGATCACATCTAACCTTGTCACTGCATTATAAAAGTATTAGGTTTCGGGCACACAAAATTTTTATAACGTAGATCAATATACTGGATGTCTTTTCTCTCATCGATAGTTACGGGGCTTCATCTTTTTTACCGGATCCTCATCCGATTACTGGTCGTCTTTTTTTGTGCCCGTGTGTTCCCAAAACTATTTGCATCTTTTTTCCCCATATTGCCCGTATGACTCCCGGCAGGATACCGTCCGGTTCTCCAGCCCATTACGGAAATCTTCGTCACAGCGTTTTTCCCGCAGAACATGCCGCTCATCTGGATTCCCGGCTGCGAAGGTTCATCTATCGCCCTGAGCAGCTTGCGGAACGGTACGTGAAATCTGGCAACCGGGTCCTCGATTTCGGCTGCGGGCCGGGCTTCTTTACCCGGGAATTTGCAAAGAGGGTTGGCGATACCGGTATGGTGCTTGCCGTAGACCTGCAGGAGGAGATGCTCCGCATTCTGAGGGAAAAATTAGGGCCGGAAGGCTTGCTGCACCGGATCAAAACGCACCGGTGCGACCCGGATTCCCTCACCCTCTCTCCCGAGAATGATGGGAAGATCGATGCTGCTTTCACGATCTTTGTCGTCCACGAAGTTCCTGATGCAGCAAAACTGTTCCGGGAAATCTCGACCCTGCTTGTGCCTGGAGGCCTGCTCTTTATCTCGGAACCCCCGATCATTGTTTCCGGGAAGGAATTCCGGGATACGCTTTCGCTGGCTCAGGAAGCAGGACTACAGCTTGTCGAGAAGCGGTTATTTTTCGTGAACCGTGCAGCTGTGCTGAGAAAAGAGGGGTAGGTACGCTGCTCCACTTTTTTTGTTCTCTCTTGAAAAAACGACCTTCATAGTGGTGTTCTGTTGGCAAAAGTCCTGATAAACGGGATAAACTAAGTAGCGAAATTCACCTCGGTTTAAAGACCCTTACAAGCCACCAGGTGAGGTGCAAATCAGTCGTATTTTGGCAAACAGGACGATATTTGTGTGTATTCTCCACACGAACCGAAAACAGGCATTTTACGGGTTTTTCCGGTATTGACAAATTTTTCCATGAGAGAAATAGAGCCTGGAATGGGCTTATTTTTCCTCAAAACAGAGACTCTCCAATTCCCGGTATCTTTGAGGGAGAATACATGAGGGGGAGATCACCTGTCCATGGTACAACCTGAATACCGGACGTGAGAGTACTCTTTTTTCCGTGATTGTTCCAACAGAAATTATACGGTTCTTCCAGGTAAACAGGAGTGACGATCACGGTTTTTGAAAAATACAAATAATTATAAATATATATATATGAAATAGAACCCCGGTGAAAACCTATGAAGAAATTCTTTGTTATTCTCGCGATCCTGTTTATAGGGATTCTTGTTGCTGGCTGCACATCCCAGCCACCGGCACCGGTAGTTACTCCAACACCGACAGCGGCCCCGACAACTGCTGCACCAGCAATGAAAAACATTGTGGAAACTGCTGTCGCAGATGGACGTTTCACGACCCTTGTTGCAGCGGTGCAGGCAGCAAAACTCGATGGGGCACTGAGCGGCCCCGGTCCGTTCACGGTATTTGCACCAACGGATGATGCATTCAAAAATTTACCGGCCGGTACAGTTGAATCCCTGTTAAAGCAACCCGAGGGACAATTAAAGCAGATCCTTCTGTATCACGTTGTTGACGGGAAAGTAATGGCTGCTGATGTTGTCAAGCTGAGCTCCGCAAAAACACTTCAGGGATCGAACGTGAATATCACGGTGAAAGAGGGCGTTGTTAAAATCAATGATGCCACGGTAAAAATTACTGACATTCAGACAAAGAACGGTGTGATCCACGTTATCGATAAGGTGCTTATACCTCCCAAGTAACCCGGTCCGAAGGTGACCAGAGACCCGGTATATAATTCCGGGTCCTTATTTTTCACTTCTTCATTGACAGTAAGATACACTTTGCACCTCCTCGTAATCGATATCCGTTTATCATCTCACGGTAATCCTCTCCTGCTACAATAATGACCCGCCCAAAGAGGCCTTTTTTGGAAACCCACGGAGCCCTAAAAAAAAGTATGGTATCACTCTTCCCGCTTTCTATCAGGATATATTCTTAACAAGACCGTTCATTCCGTGACCGGCACGAGTTTTTCTTTCAGCTTTGATTCGATATCGAGCCTCATGAGTTCGATAACATTGTTCACGACGCCCCTTGTCTGGCGGATGATCAGTTCATCGTTCCGGAAGAACTTCCGGTCCGTGCTGCTGTTGAACTGCGAACCGTGCGTCCTGAATGCAATACCGAATGGCGCAGGCACATATCCCATCTGCTGGAAATTCAACCAGATATCCATGGAGGTCTTGATTGCCCCGTCCTCGTGGCCGCAGACAAGGATGCCCGCCACCTTTCCCTCGGTCAGGCCGGGCTTGTTGAGGTGGTAGAGATTTTCAAGACAGGTCGTCCGGTCAAGGAAGATCTTGAGGCGTGCTGACATACCGTTCCAGTTGATCGGTGAGGCAACAATGACGGCTTTCGATGCGATAAGCATGTCGTGGAAGGCGGGCGCATCGTCGTTCTTGTTCCGGCACGGGTATATGCAGGACTCGGCGCGCACGGAATAACAACACCAGCAGGGATCGATGCGGTACTCGCTCAGGTTATACCTGTGATAACTCACCCCCCGTTCACGGAGATACTCTTCAGCAATATCGACCATATAACTGGTATTCCCGGCCCGGTGCGTGCTGCCATTGATCAGCAGGACATCAAATGGCCTGCCATCATGGGTGAGTTGTGCCCGGTCCGTTTCCTGAATAAATTCATGGGACGGGCTGTGGCATACGGGACATCCCCTTGGCGGGTTTTCCCCTGTGAAAATAAAACCACAGACGGTGCATCTCCAGGTTTTTTTCGGGTCTGTGTTACTCTCTGTTTTCTCTCCCGATGTCATAGCAGACATTTTCTTTTTTCTCCCAGATATATCTCTCATCCTTGTTGTCCATTGGTTGCTCTCTCAACACCTGAAATAAGGGAATATAACCGAAAGATGGCAAAAAAAGGAGCAATAGTCCGATGAAAAGTGAAATATCTCAGAGAATTACTCTGTTCATCAGTATACCCCTGAGTATTTGTTACAGTTTTTGAAAAGTAACAAGATGAATAAATATTTGACCAATTATATAATCCGCTGGTGAAACACACCATGGTATCGTTTAAGTGCAAGGATATTGGTATGGACTGCAAGTTCGAGGCGACTGCAGCCAATGTACAGGATCTGGATGACAAGGTCGCCCAGCATGCCCGCGAAGCGCATAAAATTCCCTCGCTGGACAAAGAGATGTGGATGAAGATCCACAAGGCAGAAAAGTAAATTTTTTTTTGGTACCGCGCGTTTGTGCTGTTCTTTTTTCAAAATCTGTAACTTATAAGAATGGTTAAATAAATTGTGAGATATTCTTTCAAATCCCATAAAGGGTACGAGGTTTATGAAATGAAAACGATTGTTGATGTTGCTGTCGCGGACGGGAGATTTAAAACTCTTGTAGCCGCAGTCAAGGCAGCTAAACTCGATGGTGCACTGAGCGGAACCGGCCCCTTCACGGTATTTGCACCTACAGACGATGCATTCAAAAAATTACCTGCCGGTACTGTTGAAACTCTGTTAAAAGATCCTGAAGGAAAATTAAAACAGATCCTTCTCTACCATGTCGTTTCGGGCAGGCATATGGCCGCAGACGTGGTGAAAATGACGAGCCTGAAAACTCTCCAGGGCGGAAACCTGACGGTGAATGCGACCAAGGACGGGGTGTATGTAAACAAAGCAAAGGTCATCATCCCCGATATCAAGCCGGACAATGGCGTCTGTCATGCTATTGACTCGGTGTTGTTGCCGCCGTAAGTGATGCTGTCCAGGAATGTAACTCAGATACCCGGTACCTTAACCGGTCCTCATTTTTCAGGTAATTTTTATGTACCTTTTTTAAAAAACGACCTATCCCTGGATATTTGTTTTGAACATATGATGAGCGAGAAGAGAAAAATATGCTCATGAATCAGCCGTAAAAATTCAAAGGATGATAACTTTTTGGATCTAAAATCCATCATTGGGAATTATTCATCAGAAAATGACTATGGGTCTGGAGGCTTTACCGATCAACGATATACCGTTTGAGGAACAACGGCCGTATCCCGGCTGTATTCAGGACAATTGCAAGCAGGTACACCGCGGTCAGTTTCACTCTGCCGATACGCCGGAACCGGCGCGGAGAACTCCTGATGACCCGGTGGATCTGCTTCATCCTGCCGAACCTCCGGGCAGAGCGGCAGAATTCAAGATCCTCACAGAACGGGATGAGCTCAAACCCACCTGCCTGAAAAAAAACATCCCGCTGTACAAAAATACCAAAATCCCCAAAAAAAGTCCGGGAATATTTTGTACAGGTATTCACAAGAAGTCCGATGACCGCGTGAAAGAGACCGGGTTCCCCGAAACTGTGCGTGAACGCTCCCCCACAGACACCCTGTTCTGTGCACACCTGAGTAATAACCTGCAGGGAATCTTCAGGGATCCTGCAATCAACGTGAAGAAAGAGCAGGATCTCTCCCTGTGCCGCTGCTGCACCGGTATTCATCTGGCCACTCCGTCCTGCCGGTGCAGAAAGAAGGTGCAGCGGTGCGGGGAAGGGTGAGGCATACTGCTGAATACGGGTACAGGTTGCATCAGAACTGCCCCCGTCTACGATGACAAGTTCAAATGGTCCCTGCAGCAGCACAAGGTGATCGAGGAAGGGAATGATCATGTCCTCCTCGTTCAGCACCGGGGTGATAATGGAGATACGTGGCATACACGGTTCCGTCACAGGACTAAATCCAAATATTTATCCGTCATGATGAGGACTTCCCTTCCATGAAATTCGAACCCGGGCCGTGGCTGACAACCGGGGCCGGTATTTTCCTCCTGGGAGTGGCGTGGCTCTTGTTCTGGCTCGGCCCTGCCTTCAGACTGTACGAGGCAGATGCCCGCTGGGCCCACAATTTTGCGTTTGCGCTCATCCTTATCATGGTCGGGATTGCGTATTACCGGCCATCGGTATCCACATGGATCATCTCAATGATCGCCTCCTTTATTACCATTCCGACAGAACTTGCGTACTGGTCAGGGATGACCGCCACGTTCATCGAACTTGCATTGCTGGGGCTCCTTCTTATTGTGGTGGCAGGGGAATGGCGGTTGAAGCGGCCACTTATCACTCCGGATCCGAAATCGGCATTCTGGCTGAAGATCCATCTTCCGGTCCTGACGTATCTCGGCATTGTCCATATGCCCCTGATTTTTTTCATGATACGGTGGACCCATTCCGCCCCATTCCTCACCTACCTCCCGGTAGAGCACGAATACTCGACTACTATCTTCAATGCGATGATCCTTGTCCTCATGGTAATCGCCATAGCCGAGCGATACGTGAAAGACATCCGGGGATTCAGTGTCACACGGGCAGGATTTTACTGGGCCGTCCTGATGCTGATCATCCCGCTGGCATCGATCGGCATCTTCGGGCAGTGAGAGGTGATGGAAGTTCAGTCCCCGTCACCTGCAACAGAACAACCGGAACCAGGATTCGTGAGCGGTACGCCTATCCCGGGAGATCCCGGTGCAGTCTTCACCAATGGGTGTTTTCATCCCGACCATGCAGAAGTCATCAGGTTTTTTGAAAAAAACCTGGTCTATGCAGTACAGATCGAATCCTGCCTTTCCTGTGAGGGAGGCTGCCGGTACTGTTACGCATCAGCAAAGAATCCCCTTACTGCTGAACTCCCGGCGGCCTGTATACACCGCATCCTCCACGAGGTAAAGGAAGCGGGAGTCCGGGCAATCGACTGGCTCGGGGGAGATCCCCTCATGCGGAAGGACTGGTACGAGCTCGCCCGTGCTGCACAGGACCTCGGACTTATCAACAATATCTGGACGAGCGGGATCCCGCTTGCTGATCCCCGGGTTGCACAGCAGGTTGCCGAGGTAACTTCCGGGGGTTTTGTCAGTGTCCACCTCGACAGCCTGGATGAAGAGATCTACCGGGTACTTCATACCGGGGACCCCGGCACCAAAATCCGGTCAATTCTGACGGGCATTGAGAATCTTATCAGGGCCGGAAAACCTCCCCGGGAGATCATCAACTGTATCACGTTCACCCGCCCGCTTGCGGGTAAAGACGTGGAATGCACCATCCGCTCCTTCTCGGATAAAGGGATCAGGACCTGCCTGACCCAGATCTGTATGGCTGGTCTCGGCAAAGAGCACCCTGAATGGGTACCGTCAGGACCCCAGATCCGGCATGCCATCGGGGTTCGGGATCGGATCAACTATCCTGGATCTGATCTCTCGATGAGCTCTATGGACGTGAACAAGTATTACTGTGGAGGGACCGTCTGTATCACGGTTGAAGGGGATGTAACCCCGTGTTCTGTCATCCGGCAGGGATTCGGGAACATCCACCACCTGCCCTTTGCAGAGATTATCAGCAGGCACCGGAGCGAGTTGCTCTTTCTCCCGCTCCGGGCTGAGGGAAGCGGAGACGGGTGCAGCAGCTGTAAAAACCATCCGGTCTGCTGGGGGTGCCGGGCCACAGCACACTATACAACAGGGGACCTTATGGCAGATGACCCCAACTGCAGGGTCAGGGAAAGATACGATCATGAAAAAACATATTGACGTCAGCATAGCAGAAGTCAGTGAAGCCTATGCGGGGGCTGTCGGCACCCTGTGGGAAATGGTGATGGGAGAAGAGATCCATATCGGCGGTACCATAGCTACCCGGGAACTGGCAGTCATGGGAGGAATCCGAAAAGATTCAAGGGTGCTGGACATCTGCAGCGCCCTGGGGGGACCGGCCCGCCATCTCGCTAAAGAGTTCGGTTGCCGGGTTACCGGAATCGATGCAACACCGGCAATGGTGGAGGAAGCCACCCGGAGGACGGCTGCTGCCGGTCTCGATGGCCGGGTAACGTTCCGGCTCGGAAACGCCCTTGACCTGCCGTTCAGGGGATCTTCCTTTGATACGGTCTGGGGCCAGGATGCCTGGTGCTATGTTACCGATAAGGCACGGCTGATTCGCGAAGCAGCCCGGGTGACTAGACCCGGGGGCACTATTGCATTCACGGACTGGATCCAGCTGCGGGATGTTCCTGACAAAAATCTCGATCCCCTCCTGAGTTTCATGCTCTTCCCCTACATGGAGACACCTGAAGGCTACCCGCGGTTACTTGAAGAGAACGGCTGGGAGGTGACCACTGCTGATGATCTGAGCAGGGATTTTGCAGAACAGTTCACGATGTACCGTACGAAAATCCTGGGGAACTCCGGCCGGAGATCATCCGGCAATTCGGCAACAGTTTCTTTTCAGCGGTTGAAGAGGGAATAGTCCTCTGGGAGAATGCAGCCCACGAGGGGATAGTCGGTCGCGGACGATGGATTGCACGCAGGACCGGGACCTGAACCAGCCGCCATGCGCCATCGTAGTGATGGCAAAACAGCCGGAGCCCGGTAAGGTCAAGACCCGGCTCTGTCCCCCACTGAGCCCAAAACAGGCCGCGGATCTCTACACAGCGTTTTTTACTGACACCCTTTCTCTGGTTGCCGGAATTGAACACACCGATTTATTCGTTGCATATGATCCTGACACAGCCCTGGACTTCTTCACCCGGATATGTTCTCCTTCCATGGAATGCATTCATCAGGGTCCGGGTGATCTCGGAGACCGGCTCCTGAGGATATCCCGGAGAATGTTTGTCCTTGGATACCGGAAACTCATCATCCTTGCAAGCGATACCCCCCATCTCCCGCGGGATGTTATCAGGAGTGCAATCGCACGGCTGGATGAGATTGATGTGGTGCTCGGGCCATGCGATGACGGGGGGTATTACCTGATAGGATTACGTTTCTGTGCACCGGCGCTGTTTGTGGGAATTCCCTGGAGCACATCCCAGGTACTGGACCGGACATTACAACGTGCTCAGGAAGCGGGAATGACCTGGGAGCTGCTGTCACCAGGTTATGATATTGATACGTGGAAAGATGCAGAGAGGCTGAGTAAGGATCTGATTGGCAACGCTGCCGGTGATTCAGACAGGTGTCTGAGGACAAAAAAAGCACTCAGGAACCTGGTTCCTCTCCTCTTTGTGACCGGGGAAAAAATGGCGGATGAGAAATAAAATCTGCGTATGTCTGCTCGGAGAATCTTGCCAAAAGACAAGGTGCTTACCATAATTGCACCCGGTCCAGTTCCGAGGCGATGAAGGATCGGAGGGCACCACCTTCATTTGGATCAACGACCCTGTTCTTTAGCTCCTGAATCGCACCATAACTCCTGATGGTCGCCAATGCTACAACAGAACGTTTCCGGATTTCATACAATTCTCTCTTATCCATGAGGCGTTCAATCAGAACTTCAACCGACCTGCCGCTTCTCAGATTTTGCAACCCTTCGATTGCATGGAGCCTGATCTCCGGATTCCGATCCCGGCAGCAGTCAATCAGCGACTTTACCGCACGAGGGTCCTGGCTGTTACCGAGGACTATCACCGCTGATATCCGCGCTTGTAGATCCCTGTCATCCAATTTTTTTTCGATGATGTGGGAGATCCCATCCGGTTTTGGCAGGGAATTGACCCGCTCATCGACCATACTATCCGCAATCATACCCATAATTTACCTGAAATTTTAATCAGAATTCAATGCCGGTTCTGTCGTTTACCGACAGAAGATATCCAGATTTTTATCTAATGAAAAGAAGCTGCCGCTTAGTCAGTGCGGTATGTACCCGTCCTGGTCTGATGGTACCCGGATGTAAAAGATGGTACATTAAATGATATTTTTTCCCGCAATTATAAATAATTAATCATGATAGATTCGAGCATTACCGGGTTTGCCCTAAACCACTTTGTTATGCTTTTATCTTCTGCCAACGGCTCCCTGAGAAATGTCTTCACCTGTTCACTGGAGTCCCTGTCCCTGCCGGGTGAGGAATGAACCTGTTTTTCTCGCGGAGCGGGGGTGGGGTGAGCCTGGTTTCAAGACGGGAAAGGCAGAAATCAGCAATAAGGGTAATTGCTATGGCGGGGAGGATTCCAATAAGAATTTCGGGAACATAGAACCGTGCCAGCCCTCTGAGAACAATGACTCCAAGACCCCCGCTCCCGATTAATACCGTAACAATGGCTACCCCGTTGGCGATGATGGAAGAGAACTTAATTCCTGAAAAAATCGCATGCAGGGAAAGGGGAACCCTTACTTTTGTCACCGTCTCGGTCCAGGAAAGACCGATGCCCGCTGCAGCATCAGCAAGTTCAGGGTCCACCGATGAGATCCCGGCATAGGTGTTCCGGACAATGGGCATCAGGGTGCTGATAACAATCACCAGCACCGACGGCATAAAACCGATTCCTGCCAGCGGCACCATAAATGCTACCAGGGCTAATATCGGAATTGCCTGCCCGATCCCCGTGATGGTAGAGATGATTGCGCCTGCTGTCCGGGAACGGAGCGAGAGCACCGCGAGCGGGATGCCGATTGCTACAGCAATGGCAAGTCCGCTGTAAGCGAGGAGTATGTGGACGACGGTCGCTTCCAGGAGTGTGGTCATGGTCTCCCTCCGAACCGCACAGAGACGAACCGGCCAAAGCCCCCAGCAATCCCATCCATTCCCACGGCAAGAAAGGTCACCCAGCACCCGGTTACAAGGATCAGGAGATCGTTTCCCGTTGTGATCCCGGTCTGGAGGGGGGCTCCGAGCCCGCCGGCCCCGATAATACCGCCGAGTGTCACAATTCCCATGCAGAAAATTACCGCAATCCGGACACCGGCAGTGATCAGGGGCAGGGCAAGGGGAATCCGTATATGATACAGGGTATCTTGTTTGTTCAGGCCGACTGCGGTGGCAGTCTCAATAAGATCAGGATTTACTCCCCGTAAACCTGTAGTGGTATTCCGGGCAACCGGGAGGAGCGAGTAGAGAACCGCAGCACAAATGGTTGGCGGGAACCCGATGCCAACGAACGGAATGAGGAGAATGAGGAGGGCTATATCGGGAATCATCTCGATAACCGTAAGGGTGGATAAACCGACCACGCGGATAGGGATCGAAGAAAAGAACAGGATCCCAAGGGCGATACCCGCAACAACGGTGATCAGGAAGGACAGGGCAAACATTTCCAGGTGCTGCACGGTCCTGAGTGTCAGGTCATAGGTCTGCCATGTTTCCGCAATCAAAGCCAGTGTATCCATATTCTGTGTGTCCTGTTACAACAGCCGTTTCATAATTTCATCCATTACCAAAAGACCCCGGGTTCCTTCAGGTCCTGAGATAAGAGCGGTAGATGCTCCCTGCCGTTTCATGGCAGATAACGCTTCATAAGCCATGGCGGACGAATCAAAGACCGGGAGCTTGTGTGCCTGTTCCCCGAGCCGTATATCCTTCCCCCCCGCAGTGAGAAGGTCATGCGGGTAGGCAATCCCTTCCACTACTCCCTCACGCCCCACGAGGATATAATCCGCATGTGATGCCATCATGACGTCACGGGCATCATCGATGAAAAGATCCCCGTCAAGGATGTGGGAAGGATCGATCGGGATCATCATTGCCTTCACCGAGAGGTGGTCCAGATACCGCATCTTCTGCTCTGCGCCGGTTAAGGATGCAACGGCAGAAGAACCCGGGTTCATAATGAGATCTTCAGGTGTCCCGACCCGGATCAGTTTACCTTCTGCAACGACACCCACCCGATCGCCCAGACGGAAGGCTTCTTCAACATCATGGGTTACAAAAAGGATGGTCTTGTTCAGCTGTTTTCGTATCCCCAGGAACTCCTGCTGGAGCTGGTGGCGAAGCACCGGGTCAAGTGCACCAAAGGGCTCATCCATAAGGAGCAGTGGAGGATCCATGGCCAGGGAGCGGGCAAGGCCTACCCGCTGCTGCTGGCCACCGGAGAGTTCCCGGGGATAGCGATCCATGAAAAGTTCAGGAGAGAGTTTGACGAGGGAAAGAAGGTGCCTGATCCTCTCCTGCAGAAGGCCTCCGGACATTCCTGCCAGTGTCGGTACAAGTCCAATGTTGCCCGAAACGGTCAGGTGGGGAAAAAGACCGATATGCTGGATAACATACCCGATATTACGCCGCAAATCTACCGGGTCAAGGAGGGTGATATCGTTATCATTGATAAGAATCCTTCCTTCATCGGGCTCCACGAGACGGTTGACCATCCTGAGCATGGTTGTCTTGCCGCTTCCGGAAGGGCCGATCAGAACAAAAAGCTCACCACGATTGATTTCCAGATCGAGATGGTCTACTGCAGTAATTGAACCATACCGTTTGGTAACACTCTCGAACCTGATATTCGCAGTCCCCTGGTTGTCTATGGATAGGGGTGGAACGATATCCCTCCTACTTCGTGAGCAGTCCGCGGGAGACCAGGTAATCCCGTGCAATGAGTTTCGGGTCCTCTTTGTCCACGTCAAACCGGCTGTTGAGCTCACGCATGGTTGCTGCGTCGATCCCATCGATAAGGGGCGAAAGGGCGGCTAAGAGCTTACCATCCTTTGCCCGGTCCCCGTTCACCAGCAGGATGGCATGATACGGGGGCATGGCATACAGGTCATCATCCAGCGGTGTCAGGTTGAAGAGGCTAATCCGTGAATCGGTCGAATACGCTACGATCGCATCAACCTTGCCGGACTCGAGTGCTATAAAGGTGAGTGCCGGGTCCATGGACCTGACCTCCCCAAAAGAGAAATTATACACCTTCTCCACGTGGGGAAGACCGTCTTCTTCTGCAGCATGGAAGACCAGGTCACTGCCAAACACTATATCTTTGGCATACGGGGCAAGATCGCTTATCTTACTGACGTTTCTTTGGGCAGCCCAGGATGAGGGCACTACGATGACATTATCATTCCGGAAGCCTGCCCTTCCAGCCAGCAGGATGCCATCTCTGGCCAGGCCTTTTTCCACGATAGAATACACCTCGTCGGGAGCCCACCGGTCAACGGGTGCACGATCGGGAAGCTGGTAGTAGACGGAACTGGTGTAATCGATATACATGTCTACCTGGCCGGATTTTACCGCCTCATAGAGGGCAGCGTTGTTCATGCCGGACCGGATCTCCGTGGGATAACCCCCTTTTTCGAGCAGGAGCGCTGTCATCTCACCGAGTATGTACTGCTCATTGAACGGCATCACGCCAATCACCACGGTTTTTGGACCTGGTGGAATCACCTGACTGCATCCGGCAGTCATCATACTCAGCGCGATCAAAACACTCATTATGGCCAGGTATCTCACGGGAATCGCTCACGTTGTTGGTTAACCCGGGGCTTTGTTAAGTATTTCGGTAGCTGCCGGGGGTGCTGCCTTCCTGCTGGTTGCCCGCCGTCTCCGTCCACACAGAGAGTATCTTGGAATGACAGGGTCGGGCTGGAGGGGAGCCCTTTGGGAGCATATTTCGGTTCTCGGAAAACAAGGGAATGTCCGGTCACTCCAGGAACCGGCAGAAAGAGCCATAAACCCTGCAGGATGAGAGGATACGTATGATCACCCGGGTTGCAGAGGAGCGTGTCCGGATCCTCAATGGTGCCACGGTCCGGGCCGGCGATTATGTCCTCTACTGGATGCAGTCCTCGCATCGCACGGATGAGAACCCGGCACTACAGTATGCAATCGAACGGGCGGATCAGGCACATCTCCCGCTCATCGTCTATTTCGGGCTCTGGCAGTCCTACCCGGAAGCCAATCTCCGTCACTTCCGGTTCATGCTGGAAGGGCTTGCTGTAGTTGCCCGATCGCTTGAGGTAAAGGGAATCCGGTTTGTGCTCAGGACTGAGCCCCCGGACAAAGGAGTCTGTGCCCTTGCGAAGGACGCAGCAGTCGTAATTGTCGACCGGGGCTACCTGCGGCAGCAGCAATCATGGTACCGTACCGTTGCTGAACAGTGCCGCTGCCCGCTGGTGCAGGTTGACGGGAATGTGGTTGTGCCGGTTGAAATGGCATCGCAGAAAGAGGAATATTCGGCAGCCACCTTTCGCCCGAAAATTACCCGCCTGTTTGACAGGTTTCTGCACCCGGCTGAAACGGGCAGTCCGCAGCGTTCTTCCCTCTCCCTTGACCTTCCCACCCTTGCTGATGAATCAACAGATGCCCTCCTTATACCCCTCAACATTGACCGCACGGTTCCTGCATCGGGATTGTTCACCGGAGGCACAGCAGAAGCGAACCGGCGGTTTGAGCAGTTCCTGAAAAACCGGCTTGACGGGTTTGCTGATAACCGCAATGATCCCGGTGGCGATGGTGGTTCCGACATGAGCCCTTACCTCCATTTTGGCCAGGTATCGCCGGTTACGCTTGCGCTCCGTGCTCATGACCAGGGAGGAAGCGGAACGCCGGCATTTCTTGAAGAATTGATTGTGCGCCGTGAACTTGCCGTGAATTTTGTGCGGTATAATGATCACTACGATACCTTTGCATCACTTCCTGCATGGGCACAGAAAACGCTGGCACTGCATCAGGCTGATCTGCGGGAGTATCAGTATTCACCTGATGAACTCGAGCAGGCTGCAACCCATGATCCGTACTGGAATGCTGCCCAGCAGGAAATGATGAAGACCGGCAAGATGCAGGGCTATATGCGGATGTACTGGGGCAAAAAGATACTTGAATGGAGCAAAACACCGCAGGACGCTTATTCAGTCGCCCTGCATCTTAATAATAAATATGAGATTGACGGACGGGATCCCAACGGGTACGCCGGAGTTGCATGGTGCTTTGGTAAACACGATCGCCCCTGGGGTGAGCGTGAGGTATTCGGCATGGTACGATACATGAATGCGCAGGGACTCAGGCGAAAGTTTTCCATGGACAGTTATATCGAAAAGGTCAGGTAGGTACGCTGAAAAGACCCGGTGGTTGCATGGTCCCTGCAGAATCCTTTATGCTACCATCACAGCGGTCATGACGAGCACAGTACCGTTGCGGATATTTGGCGTTGCTCTTATCTTGGGTCTTTATACTATCCTGAGTTCCTCCCGTGCGGCTTCCGGCGCTTCGTTGGTTTTCCTTCACCCGATGAAGACATTGGTACTCCTGAACATGCCCCAATGGAGGTGAGGTAGTGTTCGGCTTTAGCAATGAGCGGGGCCCGTTTCTCTTCCGGCATGCGGGTAATATAGGTGATGAAGGGCGCCATCCGCACATTATGCTCGAATATGTCCCGGTGGACATACAGGAAACGCCAGTAGAGGGCATCCCAGAGATCGCACCACGGACCTTCGTTGAAATTGCTCATCTTCAGCACGTACCGGGAACCCGATATGTAAGGTTTGGAACTCATCAGCCCTCCGTCGGAAAACTGGCTCATGCCGTAGACATTGGGGACCATGACCCAGTCATATGCATCAATGAAGAGTTCCGAGAACCAGTCATAGACCCGGTCCGGGTGGAATTCGGCAAGGAGCATGATGTTGCCCAGCACCATGAGGCGCTCAATATGGTGGCAGTAGGCATTATTGAGAACCCGGCGTATCGATGTATCAACGGGTTCAATACCCGTTGAAGCCGTCCAGAAACAGGGGGGTACCGGATGAACCAGGCCCAGTACGTTTGAGGTCTGTTCTTTTTTTCCGGCGATCAGATAAACCGCCCTGATGAACTCGCGCCAGCCGATCATCTGGCGGATAAAACCCTCCAGGGAAGTGATAGGGATCTCGTGCTCCCGTGCATGACTCAGTGCAGCATCCACCACATTCCGAGGGTTCAGGAGCCCGATATTCAGCAGGGGACTGAGCGCCGAATGGAAAAGAACCGTTTCATCACGGTGAATCGCGTCTTCGTACCGCCCGAACAGTTCCAGCCGGTTCCTGAGAAAATCGTCAAACCAGCGGTTCGCATCCTCATACGTGACCGGCCAGGAAAATGCGTTGACATCACCATAAGCCCCTGGAAAATGTTCCTGCACGTATCTGATCGCTTCGGTTACATACTCGTTCTGAACGGGGTGCCAGACCGGAGGTATGGGGAAATCCTTTGGGAGCGGTTCCCGGTTAAGGGTATCAAACGTCCAGCGCTTGCCGACCGGTTTTCCATCCTCTTCCAAAAGGATCTTATGGCGTTTTCGCTGTTCGATATAGAATTCTGTGAGGTAGAACCTCCTGTCTTCCTTGTAAAACTCTTTGAGGTACTCCCGGGTGCACAGGAAGAGGGGACTCTCGTAGGTGACCAGCCGGATTCCGTGGCCGGAACAGGCCTGCTCAATTTGCTCGATCAGGCCATTTTCCAGCGGATCGCACAAATGGACCTCTGAAACCCCGTTTCCGGCAAGCTTTTCATAGATGTCAGCACTTTTCTCCAGTGCTGCTGTTTCAA